>CAJTUI010000032.1 GCA_910579705.1 uncultured Christensenella sp. | reverse complement strand
GCAGAGGAAAGGTTTGCGGGTAAATTGCCGTTAATTTCTCTTCCTGCGTGCGATAAATTTTTGTCGCCCCTTTTATCCGGCGTTGCCGTGCAGATGCTTGCCTATAAGGCGGCTGCGGTACTCGGAAGGGAGATAGATAAACCGCGGAACCTTGCTAAAAGCGTAACGGTAGAGTAAAAGGACATATATGCTTCGAAATACGGCGTTGCGCTGCGGCAACCCTCGGTTACTTATTTGATTAATCTAATTGATAAAAGCCGCCCGCGGGATATCCGCGGACGGCTAAAATTAACGTAATTTTTATTCCAGATATTTGTTTTTTAACAGTTCTATATCGTCGTCGGTCAAACCTAAGCACTGTTTGCAGTATTCAACGACGCTGCCGCAACACTCCTTTATCTTGTTTACGGCGTGCGTTATATATTCGGGCTTTGCTATCATAAGCGCGTAAAGTATCCGCTTGAAGTCCTTGGCAACCGGCAATACGGGCAGCCCTAATTTTTGCGCGGTGCGCTTTCTGCGC
>CAJTUI010000031.1:267-552 GCA_910579705.1 uncultured Christensenella sp. | reverse complement strand
GGTAAAATTCAGTAACCTTGACGATGCGCTTTTCCGCCATAAACGGGTAATTTTTAAGCGCGGCAACGAGTTCGGAAAGCGCGTTACCTTTAAGGCTCTCGCCGTCGAACGCGGTAAAATTAAGCTCGGGCATCTGCAAGAACGCGTCTTTAATCTGCTCTTCGCCCTTCATTCTGAAATACGCGTCGTCACCTTCGAGCAAATAAATGGATTGCGCGCCTTCGGATATCGATTTTTTAAGTTCAGTATATTTCATAGCCGACCAACCTTTACTCGCAATCGAAC
>CAJTUI010000031.1:0-257 GCA_910579705.1 uncultured Christensenella sp. | reverse complement strand
CGGCAAGAAATTCTTTCATCGCGTAGGAAAGCTTTACGTGCTTTGCAATTGCAATACCCACGCCGCGCACGGGCAGGCGGGGCGTCACCTTTATCTCAATAAGTTCGCCGCTTGCAAGCTCTTCCCTGCAATACTCGCGCGGAATAAACCCTACGCCCATACCCTTCGCGGCGAGCTTCTTCATCAAATCCCAGCTCGCAACTTCGGTATCGGGAGTAAGCTTTACGCCCAGCGTATCGCAGTACGCAGAAAACGCC
>CAJTUI010000030.1 GCA_910579705.1 uncultured Christensenella sp. | reverse complement strand
GGTGGTTAGCCATTCTATTGAATTGTTAGTAATATTTAGCTCAAAAGACACTCCTTAACCGAAAAAATTGTACACTTATAAAAGCCTATCACGGCGCGTCAAAACAAACTTCGCTTTCAACAGTTTGTGCAAGCGCAAACTGTAATTTCGCTACGTTGTTTTTCCTTTTCCCAAAAAGTTCTTCGATACTTTTTGGGAGCCCTTAAAGGCGTAACACTATAAAACCTACGCTCTATCCGTAAGCTAAGGCGCGGGCGGTCATAACGCTCAAAACCTTCTGCTTTCTATGGACTAACTCTTTAACGTCCACCACAGAACTTCTACCCGAAAAGGGTACAATACCGCTTATCACTCTATCGCGGTACAGAATGTATTTTATCATAGACTATATATCGGTGCAAAATGTTCACTGCCCATAAACGGGCAGTGAACTGTCTTTTTTAAGAGGTTTCGTTGAATAATAAATCCCCGTAAAAACATTTCCTTATTCGCCGACAAGCAAGTTTTTGGGTGCTATCTTTTTGATTTTAAGCGACAGTAAACACGCAATACCGAACGATATAATGATAAGCCCTATTC
>CAJTUI010000029.1 GCA_910579705.1 uncultured Christensenella sp. | reverse complement strand
AATATATCTTGCGCTCGACCCCAACGATTACAAGACTTCGGTTTATCACCACGCGGACGTCTCCGACAATAAGACGGTTTTAGGCACGCCGATGATGATAAAGGTCAAATCCCCTCTCGGCGTCAGAAAGGCGATAAGACTTATAGACGAAATGCTTGCAAAGCGCGACGGCGAAAAACGCGACGTGCCCGAGCGCGATTACGCGGCAATGTATCCTTACGAAACCATAGAAGAACTGATCGAAGACGGTCTTGTAAAGGACGTAAGAAAGAAGTAACCAAAGATAAGGAAAGGAAGGGGGGTTGATTTTTCCTAAAAATCAACCCCTCGATGTTTCGCCTGATATAAACTTAAAGATAAACAGGTATAGACATTCAAATCACAAAACATCAATTCAGGAAGTAACATTTTGGAAAATAAGAACGATAAAACTCAGAACAAAAAAATCAACAGAAAAATAGTAAAACCGCCGGTAAAGACGGCAAACAGAACCGATAAAAGAAATCAAAGCAAAAACCCGAACAAGCGTCTGCCCGTAAAGGCAAACGCCGAAAAGGGCAATAACAGACATATAAGAAAGCCGTCGCTCAAACCC
>CAJTUI010000028.1:296-631 GCA_910579705.1 uncultured Christensenella sp. | reverse complement strand
GCTCTTCCGCACGGCTTGTTTCCCTGAAAATTTCACGAGGGCGCACAGGTTCTTCCGCGACGGGTTCTTCCTGAATTTTTACAGGTTCCGATAATACGGAAGATTCTATCTTAATTTCCTCTTCCTGCTTAGCAGGGTAAGTACCCGAAGAAACCTGATCATAACCGCTCAGCTGTTCAACGGGTTTGTCGCCGTAAACGTAATGCGACGGCATCTGTGAAACGGGCTGATTCAAAACGTCTTCCTGATAGCTTGTACCGTAAGATTTTTCGGGAACGGAATTGACCTTACTGCTTGAAAAGTTACTGAGATAATCGTTATTGCCGGTTATAGGA
>CAJTUI010000028.1:0-286 GCA_910579705.1 uncultured Christensenella sp. | reverse complement strand
ATACGAATTTTCGTTAAATATCATATTCCGCTTATAACTTTCGGCATTAAACTCGTTATTTTCAAATAATATCTTCCTGCCGAGATTTTTCTGCGAATAAGGGTTATTATCTTCCGCTTTCTGCTGAACCGCACTAACAGGCGCAGTATACTGTGGCTGACGGTATTCCGCCGGTTGCATTACAGGAGACTGCTGGCGGACAGGCGTTACCTTAACCGTTTCATATTCTTCTTCCTCGGCTTCGGCTTTCGGATCGTCGATTTTCACCGAATTTGAATAGTTGGCC
>CAJTUI010000027.1 GCA_910579705.1 uncultured Christensenella sp. | reverse complement strand
TCCTTGACCATCGGCTCAACCAGCACATCCGAATAATCGCGCAGGAGTTCTTCTGCCGGAACATACTTCCAGCCGTTCCCTTTCAACGCGGCAATAACCATCTGCTCTATCGTATTATCTTCGTTAAACAAATTCGGCATAGTTTTCCTCCTTATTCCTCCGGGATGATTTCCATAATATCATCGAAATTACAATTCAACGCAACACAAATTTTCGCCAACGTATCTGCGTTGACGTTTTCACCGTGTTTCAGCTTATTTAGAGTGTAGCCGCTCAGGTCCGCAATCTGCGCAAGGTCCTTCTTTCCCATATCACGGTCAATGAGCATTTTCCATAGTTTCTTGTAACTAATAGCCATAGCTCCGCATCTCCTTAAAATAATCGCTTTTTAGTATAGCATATAATTACGAAAAAAACAAGTTTTTTTAGCGTTCGCTAATTTTACTCTTTGAAGTCAAATTCAACTTGCCTTAATAAGTCAAAAGAACCGACATAAATGCCGGCTCTTTCTTCATCTTTATGTATAGCAATAAACGGTTTATTTGCCGATTTTGCTTTCTCTGAAAGTAAGAATATCTTTGACAAGCTCTTCATCCGCAAACTGTGTCCCCGCAGGGTTTTCGAACGGTACAGGCTTAGCTATTCCATTTGCAATAGTCTTCGGCAACAAACCAACCCTTGATACCACCGAATTCTGCAAAGTAGATTATACCGAACTGACACTGAATGAATA
>CAJTUI010000026.1:473-734 GCA_910579705.1 uncultured Christensenella sp. | reverse complement strand
CGCTATAGCTGTGGGTGCATTAAAAGGAGCATTGATAGGGGCAGCTGTTGGAGCAGCTGTTGGAGCAGGAATCGGATATGCTGTAGGCGGTATAGATGGCTTATGGACCGGCTTAGCAATCGGCTTTACCGGTGGCGCTTTGATAGGCGCAGTTATTGGAGGAACAATAGGAGGTTTGACTTACAGTCCTTTAAAAGCTGCTTCAAATGCAGCATTTAAAGCTAGACCTGATAAGATGTTTAATATTAATAAACATCTAGG
>CAJTUI010000026.1:0-463 GCA_910579705.1 uncultured Christensenella sp. | reverse complement strand
CATCTAGGTGATGCTGGAGGAAAACATTCTAAATTTATATCTAATTCTGTAGATGACATTATCTGGCGTTGAGTAAAGCTTTAATCTTTATATGCAAATATTCATAATTAATACGTTTTTTTGTATATTTTCAATTTTGCGCTAAAAAATTTTCAACAAAACTCAACAAAAACAAAAAATCTGGGCAATTTTTACCCAGATTTTGGTGCTTGTGGCCGGACTTGAACCGGCACGGTATCTCTACCGAGGGATTTTAAGTCCCTTGAAATAAGCAAAAAACACAATATGTAGTGCTTTATGCAATAGCAATTACACTATATATTGTGTTTTTAGTAACAAAAAATTTGTGGTCGCAAAAAGTCGCAAACCTAACATTTATGCAATTCTAATCTTCAAATTTAATTGCGGAAAAATCTCTCGCCAGATGCAACACCGTTGTAACTATAACTGAGTCATCCTCGAC
>CAJTUI010000025.1 GCA_910579705.1 uncultured Christensenella sp. | reverse complement strand
ATTTTGGATATTGCGTGTGGCAATGGAAATTATTCTTCGTATCTTGCACAAAGAGGCGCTTCGATTGTCGCTTTTGATTACAGCAAAAAAATGATAGAATTGGCTAAAAGACGGCAATCACAATATGCAAAACAAATTGAATTTTGTGTAGCGGATGCGACCAATAGAGAAAGTATATTAGAATTAAAAAGAAATCGAGCCTTTACGAAAGCAGTTTCTAATATGGCAATTATGGATATTACGGATATTGAACCACTTCTTATGGCTGTTTATGAACTGTTGGAGGAAAGCGGAATTTTTGTCTTTGCAACGCAACACCCTTGTTTTATCACGTTGACTGAAAAATATATGACACCGCACAGTTACTATGGTATAGCGATTGAAGGGCAACCGGAGGAGCAGATTTATTATCATCGTTCCATACAAGATATTTTTAACCTTTGTTTTAGAGCTGGATTTGTCATTGATGGATTTTATGAAGAATGTTTCAAAAACAACAAAGAAATTCCTATGGTAATGATAGTAAGGCTTAAAAAGGTAAAACGTGATAGCATTTCTAATCAAAAAGGAGGATAACAATATATGCCAAGTCCGAAAGAAGTAGTAAATAAATGGGTAGACGCTTTTATATGAAAATCGTTTATAACGCTAACAGTAAAGAAGAAGTTGTATCGCTTGAAGAACTCGAAAGTTCAACCTTGTTTTCAAACGGTGCACCATCAAAACACAAGCCGTTGTGTTGATTTCAGTCCTGTATCTTTAAGATGCAGGACTGATTTTTTATGTTTTTTAACTTGAAACGGCAGCGGAAATGCGAAAAATAATATTTTAAAATTTTTTTTGGAAACGTTTCCAAAATTGTTGCATTTTGAGAAATCGCGTGATATAATACAGTCAAAAGTTAATTTATAACATTTTTAGATTGAGATTTTCAAACGGGGGTATGACAATGGCGGGGCTGTCTTTAAGAAATATATATAAGGTGTATCCTGGCAGAAACACGCAGAAGAAGGGAATTATAAAAACCGTAAAGGGCATTATTAAAAAATCGGAACAGCAGACGGGTGCTGTTGAAAAGCGTTCGGGCAATTTCGTCGCAGTCAAAAATTTCAATATGGAAATCGAGGACGGCGAATTTATTGTGTTTGTAGGCCCGTCGGGCTGCGGTAAATCCACAACTTTGCGTATGATTGCGGGGCTGGAAGATATTTCGAGCGGGGAACTGTACATTGACGGAAAGCTTGTCAACGACGTAGACCCCAAAAACAGGGATATAGCGATGGTGTTTCAGAGCTATGCCCTTTATCCGCATATGACGGCGC
Organism: uncultured Christensenella sp.; assembly: GCA_910579705.1. Classification (GTDB taxonomy): domain Bacteria; phylum Bacillota; class Clostridia; order Christensenellales; family Borkfalkiaceae; genus Coproplasma. The sequence goes on along the minus strand of CAJTUI010000025.1, from coordinate 1,595 downwards.
AGCAGATAATCGAGTTTGCTTTGAAGCTGCGCAAAATCCCCGAAGAAAAGAAAGATAAAGACGGCAATCCCGTTTTGGAAACCGACAAAAAGAAAATAAAGGAATTAAAGGAAAAAATCAAGACGGTCGAAAAGGAATTGCTTGCCGCGGACGACCCCGAATTCAAGGAAGGACTTCTTGCGCGCAAAAGCCAGCTTGAAACCGACCTGAAATATTATATCGAAACGCCCGTGCAGGCCTATACTTACAGGCATATGAGCAAGGAAGAAATTTCGGAGAAAGTTCAATGGGCCGCAAAGATACTCAATATAGAAGAACTGCTTGACAACAGGCCCGCGGAAATGTCTGGCGGGCAGAGGCAGCGTATCGCGCTTGGCAGAGCTATGGTGCGCGACCCCAAGGTATTCCTGCTTGACGAGCCGCTGTCCAATCTCGACGCGAAGTTGCGTACCGCAATGCGTTCGGAAATAGTTAAGCTGCATAACGAGCTTAAAACCACTTTTATTTACGTAACCCACGACCAGATAGAAGCAATGACTATGGGCACGAGAATAGTCGTAATGAAAGCGGGCATAGTTCAGCAAATCGATACGCCGACCAATTTGTACGATTATCCCGACAACAAATTCGTCGCGGGGTTCATAGGCACGCCGCAGATGAATTTCTTCGACGTTACGGTTAAAAAATCCGGCAACAAGCTTGTAACTCTTTTTGCGGCAGGGCAGGAAGTGAACTTGCGGCTGGGCAGTTTACGCAAAATAGACGAGAAGTATCTGGACGGTGAAGAGCATAAATTAACGCTCGGAATGAGGGCGGAAAGTATTTCGATTAGCGATAAAAAGGGCGAAAACGCGCTCAGATCCCAACTTGTGATAAAAGAAGTTTTGGGGAAGACCACCCAGCTGTTTGTCAGACTGGAAGAAAACGGCGCGGATTACATAGTCAGCCTGTCGGGCCGCAGCGGTTATTGCGAGGGCGACGATATTTATATGTCTTTCAACGAGAGCGACGTGCATCTCTTCGACGCGGAAACAGAGCAGTCGGTAATGAGCAGGGAAGTCGGAAATTAAACGCAACTATGAAAGAGTGGATTAAATTTTTCGGGCTGAGTTTTTTCTCCGATAAAATTTCAAAACAAGCGGTCAGGCGCGGTTATTCCAACTTCGTTCTCGGCGCTGTTCTGGCGCTCGCGTTTCTGTTTTGCGGAATACTCGCGGCGGACTTGCTGCCGTTTTCGGCCCACTATAAAAACTCTGCTTCCTTTTCGGCCTTTGCGCGCAACGCGGTGGTCGGGATTGATTTGCGGGTCGGCTCGGGTAAAATTTCTTCCCCCGTGATTGTGGACACCTTCTCCGTCGCGGCGGATTCGTCCGAATACGCAATGAACGGCTACAATCTGGTAGTAGATACGCGCAAGGCAGACGCGTTCGACGATTTCGAGGCCTATTATCTTTCCAACGACGGAAAAAAACAGGAAATCACGGTAGAAGAGTACGAAACTCTTTCGGAAGTAGCAAAACGCAACTTCGACTTCAAAATCCGTTACACTTCGAGAGAGCTTGTGCTTACGGACGAACTTACCGCAGGTCACGAAG
>CAJTUI010000024.1:2972-7262 GCA_910579705.1 uncultured Christensenella sp. | reverse complement strand
GAACAATCCTGAGAGTTATAAGAGGTCAACGGCGACATTCAGTATCGGAAGTCCGAGCGCGGTAGGGTTCAAGTTCCTTGGCTGGTACGACGCGAACGGCATAAAGGTAACGAGCGTCAAGCGCGGTTCGAGAGGGGACAAAGAGCTGTGGGCGCGGTTCCAGCCGGAGAATTATCTGGTAACGTTCGACGCGCAGGGCGGAGCGGTATCGCCTACGACAAAGACGTACGGCAACTTCAAGGCGTACGGAAGTCTGCCAGTGGCAACGCGTTCGGGATACGACTTCAAGGGCTGGTATGTAAGCGCGGAAGACGCGGCTAACCAGGAGTTGTCCGGAAAAATCAGTGTAAACAGCATTGCTGTATTGCAGGGACCCATAACGTTGTACGCGGGCTGGGAAGAGAACAATTATACAATCAGCTATTCGGATAACGGCGGAAGCACGCCTTACGGGGAGTTGAAGGTATACGTAATAGAAGCGGACGGAAGCGAGCACGAAGCGGGCGCGGGGGAAGAGTTCCTGTACGGGACGCGAGTGAGATTGGAAGTAGTTCCTAATAGCGGATACACGGTAGGCAGTATAAGACAGAACGGAGTGTTGGTAGTCAACAACGCGACGAAGACGGTAATGGGGGACATCGTAATCGAGGCGGTGTTGAATCCCCAGACTTATACGATAAGGTACACATATGAGGGCGGACGCGCAATCAACGGCGAGAGCGGGTTTGTCAAGACTTATACTGTAAATTCTAACGATGCGGCGTTGCCTGACGGAAGCGCGGTAGAGCGGATAGGCTACGAGTTTACTAACTGGAAGTTGTTGAACGGCACTCAGCAGTTGGCGACGGTAAACGACATAAGGGCGACGTTGGCAATGCGAAACGAGCCGTTGCGGAACGTAACGTTAGTGGCGCAGTGGAATCCTGTCAAGCTGACGGTATATCTGCACAAGAATATGACGGCGGACGACAGCGACGTAGACCACATATTCGGCGACCACGTATATACTGGGGCGGTAGTAACGGTAGAGACGGAGGACGTAGCCAACTATGTGTTAATCGGTTGGGCAACGCGGCCTGACAGCAGGACGATAGCAGTGCCTGTTGGAACGGACCCTACGGACGAGGCGACTTACGGGAAGGCGGAGTACACGGTAAAGGCGGAGCGAGAAAGCAATCCGGACTACAACACGGGCAGCAACCACCTGTTTGCGGTATGGCACGTAGAGGGAAGCCAGGAGCTGTTGATGGAGAGCGACGCAACGGACGCGACGTACACGGGTACGGCGTATACGATTAAGACGAAGCCGTACTACAACTATTCGGGGAGCAGTCTGCCGGTAATCTTGCAGTACCAGTGGTATAAGGACGGAGTGCCGGTTGGCGACAGAATCACGCGTTCGAGCGTAGACGCGGGGCAGTACACGGACTGGACGCAGGTGGTATACAGAGTAACTAACGTAAGCGACAGCGGCGTATACGAGTGCAGGCTAACGGCGTCGGGAGATATCGGCGGAACGACGTATGCGTCGGGCAGCGGAGAAATAGAAATCGTCATCAAGCAGGCGGAGTATACGGGAATGAGATTCGAGAGCGGAAGCTCGGAGTATACGGGAGACTTGCAGAAGCACTACGTGCAGTATCAGGTAAAGAGCGCGGAGGGACAGATAGACTGGAAGAACGCGGAGAACTATATCGAGATAGGAAGCAACAGGAACGACTGGATAGCTGTCAGGTACAGTTACGTATATGACGACAGCGCGGTAGAGGGAATGAAGAACGCGGGCAGTTACGAGGTAACGGCTAAGTTCACGATGCCTGAAAACAGCAACTATCTGGCAATAGACGACATAACGAGTATATTCGAAATCAAGAGGAAGGGGATATACGAAGTAAGTTACAAGATGTACAGCGTAGGAGCCGACGGGAAAGAGGTAGAAGTCAAGGACGAAAACGGACAGGCGAGCTTTATTAACGTATACAACACTAAGCTGTACAGGGTGAAGGCGGAGTCAACGGATATCTTTGCGGGAGACGAAGTCGTACTCGGGCTGAGCAGTAACGAAGCGCGGGAAGTGGGGAACTACGAAGCGTCGCTGGACGGCACGTTGAGCGGGGCGAACGCAGGCAACTACGAGCTGAAAGCTACGTACAACACGACAGTAATATACAGGATACTCAAAGCTGAGCACGATTTAAGCGGAATAACGTTCGAGGACGTAACGGTAACGTACGACGGGAAGCTGCACGAGTTGAAGATGAAGGTCGGAAACGTAGCGTTGTCGGACGGTGAAACGTTCAAGGACAAGAACGGATACGAGCTTACGGTAAGGTACGAAATAAGCGTAGAGCTGAACAACAGCAATTACACGAGCGCGGACGGAACGGACAACGGCGGAATATCGGCGGGTAAGTACACGATAACGCTGAGCTTCGAAGACGCAGACGGTAACTTTGCGGTAGTGGAAGACAGGATAGCCGTGCTTACAATCAGCCAGGAGAAGTTCTTCAACGCGTACGACAAAGAGAGCCTTTTGGGCAACTTCAAGGATATGAGTCTGAACTACGACCCCGACAGGCACGACATCATACTTATAGACGGCAGTGTGAAAGACGACGCCGGCGGCGTGGTAATGGACTTGAACGACGCGAGCAAGTTCGGAATTATCTACACATACGAGAAATTGGCGGGCGGTTCGTATTCGGAAGTAATCAAGGGCGACGCGGGAGCAATAAGCACGTACCCTGGATTAAAGGATTCCGGATATTACAGACTGACTGCGGAAATCAGCTACGTAGACGAAGAGCTGAGGAATAACTATGCGGAAATCGAGGACGTGGTAATCGACTATTCGATAGCAGCGGGCAGCGTAAAGAGCATAGAAGTAACGTTGAAAGCGGACGGAAAGTACTGGGTAGGCGAAGGCTTTGACAAGAGCAATATCGAGAGTATCGTAGTAAGGTACGAAGGCGTAGACGGCGGAGCGGAGAGCACGGAAGAGTTCACGGACGAAACTTGGCTTGGCGGAAGTCTTATATACGACGGCGGCAGCGGAACGGACTTATTGGTAGCGTTTGACAGAGTAGGAGAGTACACGGTAAGAGTCAGCTTTTTGGGAAAAGAGCAGGAGCAGAAGGTCAACGTAACGCAGCGGCTGGTAAAAGTAGACAACTGGGAATACAGCGAGGACGGAGTAACGTGGAAGACGTTGGGAAGCGACGGAATCGAGTATTCCGGTAGCGGATATACGTTCAGGGCGGTATCGGAGTGCGTAGACGAAAACGGCAACAAGAGCGTTGCGTACGCGCCGGCGACGGTGCGCGGCGAAGGCGCGACGGGCGACGGAGGCGAGTATAAGCTAAACGCGAGCGCAAACGCATACACGTTGGAAGCCGGTAACTCGGGAAACTACGTATTCGAGGCGGCGAACGGAGATAAGCTAAGCGGGGCGTTGAAAATCAACAAGAACACGTCGGTGAGCGCGGAGTGGTATATCAACGGGAAGAAAGTCAGCGAGACGACGGTGGTATACAACGGAACGGACCAGGGGGCTACGGTAGAAGTAAAGTACGACCTCGGGGACGGCAAGGGCGAGCAGACGCTGAGCTGGACGGTGCAGGAAATCAGGAACGCGGGTGAGTACACGTTGAAGGCGCCGCAGCAGACGGCGAACCCGAACTATGCGTTACAGGATATAGAGATAAAGCTAACGGTAGAGGCGCAGGTAACGAACGGCAGTTACAAGATACAGTACAAGGACGGCGAAGGCAATTGGGTAAATGTGCCGGAGGCGCAGATACTGGAATACAAGGGCGGCGAGTACGAGCTGAGGATATACGTAGCGGACGGCGACATAAGCATACCGGTGGAGGCGACGCTGCTTACGGGCAACGACGTTGTAGCGGTGAAGAATGCGGGGACGTACGAGCTGAGCGAGGGCTTGGCAAACTACCGGTTGCCGGACGGAACGGTGCTTTCGCACTTAATCGTGCAGAAGAAGAGGCTTACGATAGATTGGAAGTACGGCGAGGGAGACAGCTTTACGTATAACGGAAGCGAGCAGGAGTTGCTTGGCGAAGTGAGCGGAGTGGGCGACGACGCTAACGCGGAGCTTATAGACGTAAGCGGGAACAAGGGCACGAGAGCGGACGGTTACAAGGCGGTAGCGGTATTGAAGAGCGGATATGCGGACAACTACGAGCTGACGAACGGCAGTTACGAGTGGAGCATAGACAGACTGAACGTGGAAATCACGTGGGATAAGACGGAGTTCGGATATACGGGAAATCC
>CAJTUI010000024.1:0-2962 GCA_910579705.1 uncultured Christensenella sp. | reverse complement strand
CCAGGCGCCGGCGATAGTGGCAACGAATATCGTAAGCGAAGACGAAGCGAAGATAACGATAACGTTGAAGTTCAAGCAGGGAAGCGAGAACAAGGACGGATTGGACGTAGTCAACGTAGGCGAGTACGAGGCGCTCCCGGAGTTCGGCGGCGACTTGGACGTGTTGAGCAACTATACGTTCAACGACGTAAACTGCAATTTTGAAATCAAGAAGGCGGCGCCGGCAATCAGGGGAGTAACGTACGAAGAGTACGCAACGAACATCACGTACGTGGTAGGCGAGAGCGAAGCGCGCGGACTGAGAGAGGACAAAGTGGTAGCGGCGTTTAACGGCGCGGCGGTACGCGGCAGGTTCGTATTCCTGAAAGGCGACGCTAACGGCAACTTGGAATTGGACGTAGACGGCGAGGCAATCGTAATAAGCGGAAGCGATATAGACCTGAGCGAAGCGGGCACGTACGTAATCAATTACAGATTCATACCCGAGGACGAAGAGAATTACGAAGTCAAAGAGGGAAAGATAACTGTAATGGTGGTAGCGGACGTAGCATTGACGGGAACGAACTCGCTTATAGTAGACCTGTTAATCAAGCAGTTTGTGTTGGGTTCGAAAATCAACGTAGCTGGCGCGGAAGTATACCAGAAGTACGCGAGCTACTACGAAGAGGACGGAGTGAGGTACGGCAGGTACGAGGAAGTCGACGCGGACGGAGTAACGTTCACGGTAAAGGGCTATCCCATCGAGGGGAATAACTCGTACACGGTACAGGATAGCGACATAGACCCGAATACGGGAGTAGGCACGCTGGACGTAATGGCGCTTTACAGGAAGTGCAAGGGCAGCGCGCAGGTAACGACGACGAAAGAAATACCTACGGGAATGAAAGTCAACGAGAGCCAGAGCACGTTCAAGAGCGTATGGTACGTAGGCGAAACTCTTAGTGCAAAGGGACTTATATTCGAGATGACTTACGCAGACGGAAGCAAGACGAATATGTCGGGCGAGGCGATGAGCTGCGCGGAAATGGGCACAAAGCTCGGGGAAAGCGACATAGGCGAGAAGGAGCTGACGTTCGAATTCCTGGGACTTAGCGTAAAAATCAAGATAGAGATACGCGGTAAGGAAGAGCTGACGGTAGTATACAACAAGACGAACAGGTTGGGATACAACGATGGCTTGGCGGTAGACTGGGAGAAGTGCAAAGTCAAGTACGAAGAGGACGGCGAAGTCAAGGACAGCATAGAGGGCGTAGCGCCGAAGTATACGATAAGATACGGAAGCGCGGCGGGAACGATAGTAACCGAGCTGACGAGAGTCGGAACTTATTACGTACAGGTAGAGTTTGCGGTAACCAATCCGAGGTATACGAACATAACTGCGGCAGTCAACTACACGATAGAGGTAACGGACATCTTCTATACGCCTGAGTACGAGAGCAAGCCTGCGAAGGAGACAAAGGAAGAGTACACTGGCGGAGTAATGAGCATACCGAGACTGACGGTAAGCGCGTTGAAGGACCTGAACGGAAACAGCGTAAGTCTGAGCGGAGTAACGTACGAGTACAGCATAAGCTACAACGGAGAAGAGGCGAGCGAAATCAAGAACGTAGGAATCTACTACGTAACAGTCAAGGTAATGTACAACGACAAGGAGCTGGGGAAGATAGAGATAGACTCGTATCAGTACAGCTACGAAATCGAGAGAGCGGCGAACGAAGCTACGGTAAGCGTTAAGAGCATCGTGTCGGGGAAGGGCGAAGTAACGCCCGAGGTAGATATGAAGTTTGAGGGCGAAGTAACGTACGAGTACAGCCGGGACGGCTTGACGGGATGGAGCGAGCAGAAGCCTACGGAAGTGGGAACGTACTACGTAAGGGCGCACGTGGCAGGCACGGCGAACTTTATGGAAGTAACGAGCGAAGCGGTAAAGTTCAGCATCAACAGCGCGGGGATAAGTTCGGAAGTCAAGGACGAAGACGGGAATACGTTGGTAGAAATCAAGGACGAAACGAACGGAATCGCGCCGGGCACGAAGCTGGAAGTAGAGCGGATAGAGGAGCTGAGCGGAATAAGCATAAGCAAGAACAACGTATTGGACGGATACAAGGTAATATTGAAGAACGGCGAAGCGGAGATACAGCCCGACGGCGCGGTAACCGTGAGGTTGCTGATAGCGGAAGAGCTGAGAGGCAGGACGGATTTGAAGGTATATCTTGTAGACGAAAACGGCAAGGCGACGGAGTTAAAGGCGGAGCTGGACGGAGATTATCTGGAATTCAGCACCGAGACGTTGGGCAGATTGGTAATATGCGAAAAGCTCAGCACGGTACCCGTAGGGTTAATCGTAGGCGTAAGTATCGGCGCGGTAGTGGCGGCGGGACTGATAGTAGCTTGCGTACTGGTGTTCCTGAAAAAGAAGAGAGGTGAGCAATGATAAGCGCAGTGATGGCTTGGACGGGATACTGGGTAGGCATAGGCGTAGAAGGTTTCGTCATTTTAATAGCGGGAGTACTGTTGGCGCTGATGCTGACGGGGGTACTGTTTAAATGGCTGGCGGACGCGAAAGAGAAGAGCGCGGCGCGGGCGGCGGAGCGAGCAGTAAAGCGTGAAGCCGAGGCGGCGGCGCGAGCGGAGGCAGAGGCGGCGGCAGAAGCCGCCGCAGCCGAAGCGGCGGAAGAGGAAGCGTTTGCCGAAGAGGTTGAAGCCGAAGAAGCGCCCGAAGAAATAGACGAAGCCGAGGTTGAAGAAGTAACCGAGGAAGAGTTGGCGGCGGAAGCGAAAGCTGAGGAAGAAGCGGCGGCAGCCGCGGCGGAGGCTTCTAAGAAAAAGAAGAAGCCTGCAAAGAAAGTTGAAGCCGAGGCGGCAGAGGCGGAAGCAGGCGAGGGCGAAAACGACATAACGGTAGTGCGCGACGGAATAGTGTTCAACAACAGCAAGACTATAACCGAGCTGTACGAGGAGC
>CAJTUI010000023.1 GCA_910579705.1 uncultured Christensenella sp. | reverse complement strand
GCAAGTTACCTTCGACGAGATAACCAACTCCCTTCAACTTTTCGTCTTTGTTTACCTTCGAAATCGAGTAAACTACTTTTTGCATTTTCTTATACCTCCGTGATTTTCATTAGCCTTTCGGCAGGGGCAAGATAGCACTGTTCGGGTTATGGCGGCATTAGTTTCAATCACGCCGTAAATGTAAACCGCAGGCAACCGTTTCCGTAACGCAACCGAAAAATTATTGCTTTTAGGGCATAAGAAAAAAGCCAAACATTTTTAGTCCGACTTCCATAACTTCGTATTTTCGGCGATAATTTTTCGAGGTTTACATTTACGAGAACTGTGCTATCGTCAGCCACCACGAAAGGCGAAAATCACGGGGATCGCTAAACCCAACCAAACTAATACCAAAAGAAACTTATTGGGGTGTTCTAACAGGGTTAAATAAAGGTGCGTTCTATGGTTGTAGCGGACTTACGAGCATAATAATTCCCGACAGCGTGACTTCTATCGGTCAAAGTGCTTTTGAGGGTTGCAGCGGACTTACAAAAATAAATTACGGAGGTACAAAAGCGCAATGGAATAGCGTAAGTAAAGGTTCTTATTGGAATTACAACACAGGCAACTACACAGTAGTTTGCACGGACGGCGAAATTGGCAAATAAAAGTTTTCGGTATAGCCGATAAAAACAAAAAAAACATTAGGGGTTAAAAATTATGATTATTTCAAAAGAAGAACTTGAACAAATTTTAAAAAAGTTAGCAAAATCCGGAAATACATATTCTTGTGAAGCTCAGTTTCAATTTGAATTGGCTTGGGAATTAAAAAAGTATTTTGAATTACAGAAGAAAAACGATTATCACGTTTTCTTGGAATATCCTTCGCAGGATAAAGACCGTAAGCGTTACGATATAGTTATTAGAAAAGATAACGCTCATTGTGTTATAGAGCTTAAATATAAAACAAAAGATCAACCGGATTTGTATTATGACGGGGTTGCTGTCGAGTTGAAAAATCAAGCGGCTCAGGACTTGGGAAGATATGATTTCTTAAAAGACGTTATGCGAATAGAGAGTTTTGAAGAGAATAATCCCAATAAAAAACTTGATTGCGGGTATGCTGTATTATTAGCAAATGACAGTACTTATTGGGAAAGAGAAGGGAGTACTACCCTTTATAGAGATTTTTCATTGTATAATAAAAGAGAAATTCCCAATACGTCGTTAAAATGGAATTGGAAAGATGAAGTAAAAGAATCTACTGTCGGTAAAAATCGGGTTGATGAATTAAACATTAAAGGGCATTATACAGTAAATTGGCAGCCTTTTAATGACAAATTTAAATATCTTATTTTCAAAATATAATAATAAGCAAATCGGGGCGAAGTTTTCGGTTGAAAACTCCGCCCCGATTTTTAAAAGATATTTTCTACAATACAGCGTTAAATATAAAAAGTAAATCCGAACCACTCACCTGTTATGATGATACAATTCGGATTATACTCTTTTGGTGCACCTTCAGGGACTCGAACCCTGGGCCCACTGATTAAGAGTAGCAACAGGACGTGAAAAAATAGGCGTAAAATCAATAAAAATGCGCATTTTGAGGGCTATTTTTTGCACGTACACTTGTTTGAACACTTATTAAATTGGGCGGTGCACTACCAAAAATCGTAAAGTTAGAATATCATATTAACAACTTATAGTCAAGAAAACTTCTTGACAATTGTTGCAAACGGTGATAAAATAAAAACACAGCAAGGGATTAACTTTAAACGGTTAGCCCCGACTACGATTAAATAACCGCTATCTGAGTGCTAAGCAGGGCGGTTATTTTTTTATGATTATGTAAATTTTGTCCTTTGTAACTCTGAAAGAGTATACCGCGCCGAACTCCACCAAACGGAGAAGCAAGCGCAGGAAGTCAAATTCCATTTAATCACATTCCCCCGCTGGGGCTAACCGCCTAAAAGGGCCCTTGCTGTGGGTGGGCTACCACCATAAGGATAGAATATCATAAACGGTGCGGAAAGTCAACTGAAACGGTGCTGACGTGCAAAGAAGAATACATTGCGAAGATACGCTTAGGGAAACTCGGAGGGCTTGCAGCCCTAACCCGTTTCCCCTCGCAACCCCCTTCCCCCTACCCGCTTACGTTTCGGCAGTGGAAGGGGAGGAGTGGGAACCCAGGCACGCGGTAACCGTGGCTATCCTTTTGAATTGGTGCCGCTTTAAAGCGTGGTTAACCCCTTAGAAAGGGGAAAACCGCCTTCCTTCGTCATCGTACGCCGAAAAAAGCCTGTCCGCCGTGTTTCTTTGCTCACTTCTGCCCGAGCAACACGGCAGTAAATTCCCGCGCTTGCGCGCCAGAAGTCCGCCACTTGATTTTATTAAGGACGCCAGCCACGCCCTGCGAGCATTTTTTTATGTTAGCGTTGGAGTGCCCTGCTCCCAGCAGTTTTGCGACTTGCTGCGCGGTCGTATGTATGGAGTTGTTACTCCGAAAAAAGCGTACTTTTATAAAGCCTCAAAAAGGTCTATTTTTTTGAAGTTCGCAAAAAGTATTAAATTTTTTTCGGATTTACCCGCTATTTAGTAGCAGGCATATGTAATAGCACAATATATTGTGTTATTAAAAAATTAAACATACTATATGTTGTGGTATATGTAAAAAGGGTGAAATGTCCGCGGACATTTCACCCTAAATTATCTATTTTAAGTTGTTGCAAGCCGCGCGGTGGCCGTGGCCGTGGTTTTGCGGCCTTGCCGTTCGCGCCGCCCTTGCGGTGTTCAGGCGCGCAGGAAGGGCAATAGCATTTGCTATAATCTTTTGCAACCGCCCAACAGGCCGCCCGTGCTTTAACGTATGAGGTGAACTCGTCCTCGCGCCCGCAATCGTCGCAGATATATAATTTTGCTCTCATTTGTTTACCCCCTTTTAAGTGGTTTCGCGCTTGACTACTTATGCCGGCGCAAGTAGTACGACGTCTTACTACTTGTAACCGGGTAATTTTTATTTGTAGCGCGCGGCATATTGGTAATTGTCAATTCGGCACTTATCACATAAAACGCGTTTATCTTTGCCGAAACTCCAACCAAGCGAGCGCACAGCCTGCGCGCCGTTATATATTTTGTCAAAGTTTTTTTCAACGTCGCGCACCGTGCCGCACTCGTCGCATACGCAGCAGAACGTCGGCACGTTGAAACATCTAACGCCCATTATTCGTTGTCCTCGTCGCAATAGTTTTCTTCCGGCAGTGTTATTCCGTATTCGCAACTGCCCCAACAGGAGCAGTTCTCGCAATCGCCTTCGCCGCTGCACATTGCACGCTTTGCAATTCTTTCAAATTCGTCCATAATTTATCCTTTTGATTTGTTATTTTTCACGGTGCGCAAATTGACGACCATTTTTAATAATGGCGGGGGCAAGCCCCCGACACCCCGAAAATTAGAGAAGTAGTCCGGCGCGCCCGCCTTGTCGCTGCGCCCCCTGCCAATGCGGGCGCGCCGGTCAGTTTCTCCTTTTTTTGCTAATAAAAAGGTGTTGCCGTGGTCTGGATGCCGCTCACTGTCCTTACGTTGGCGGTTTCCGGCAGTTCCGCGGCGGTCGTGGCCTGCGTGCCGGTTGTGCCGGTGTTTGTACGTCGTCCAACGTCATTTGTCCGGGCAATTGTTTGTCTTGCGTTTTTGTCGGCTCCTGGGTGTTGGCAGGCTTTTCCGGCGCGCAGGGTGCGGGTTCTGTGCTCTCCGGTTCCGGAACGTCTTGCGGTTCTTCAAACGCTTCGCGCAGGTCGGCGTTATCGGCTCTTTTTATAATCATTTTTAACTCTTTGCGCATTTCACGCCTTAACTTACGTTTAGACGGCGTTTTGATTGTTTCAGGCTGTTTATTGCGTTCGGCCTCGATTTCCTTTTCAGCGGCCGTATGGATAACGTCTGCGTTAAGTTCTGCGCGCTCTTCGATAATATCCTGTGCGCGGTTAGTGAGAGGGCGGAAGAGTAATCGCCACAGCCAACACCGCCGCCAGGGCGTTTCTTCTTTTTCTCTTGCTTTAATCTGCGCGAGTTTAATTTCATAGTCCACTTCACATTCGCTTGTACGTAACTCTATCGCGGCGGTATACGCGCTTAAAAGCACTTCCTGAAACGCTTTTATAATAGCCTCGTCCTTGATAAAACCCAGGCGTGTTTTAACGCGTTCCATTTCGTTCAAAAACTCACTGTCGATTTTTTGAATTTCCGTAAGCGGTAAATACCGTCCGCGCCGCTTGCTCAGTTTCTTAATTCGCATAGTTGTTGCCCTCGTCGGGTAAATAATCGGTTAGATATGATTTACTGTCGTAATAGTCCAGAACTTCGCCGCCGCTCTTGTATACGGTTTCCCTATAACTTACAATATCGGCTTTACCCTTTTTAGAAAGGTCCACGTACTCGTCGACGTCGGCGCGGCTGTCGAACTCGCGGCAATGCCATTTCAAACCGCAAATTATGTCGAACGGGGCTTTTGTCATTTCCAGATTGTAAATCTGTACGAAGTGGCGGGACAGGTCGCGTATGTCCTTATTTATCAAAATCGGACGTTGCGAGGCCAGCCAGATTTCAAAATCGGCGTGCCGGCTCTTCTCGAAAAATGCGCTTACCGCGCGCGGTAAATCATTTTTTGAGTTGAACTCGTTCTGGGCCTCGTCAATGAAAATCACTGCGCCCGGATAAATCTTTTTATACTTCTTGCCAATACCTATTTCCGAGCCTTTTATATAGTACGGCTCATAAATACTGCCGTCTGGATTTTGTATTTTAACTTTGAAATTACAATAAATCGGGACTTTGTCGGGTGGTGTAAGTTTGTGTTTGCGGCTTTTGTTTTGCTCTTCGATTATCCGCCGTGAACGTTCCAGAAGTTTTTGTCCGCGCTCGAAATATATCTGCGCAAGATTACTTACCAAAAAAACGCTCTTACCGGCGCCGCGTTCTCCGAATACGCAATGTATTTCGCTCATTTATGTTTAATCTCTTTGTAAATTTTAATAGCAATAAACACGGCGGCGAGAACGCCAAAACCGACGGTAACCCAGGTTAAAGGCGTAAGGAGCCTTTCAAAAACGCTAACCTTGTCAACGAACGCGCCGAATAGAATCCGAGCAAACAGCGAGCATATAAAGGCGATTATAAAAAATACGGTCATTTCTTTTTCCTCGGTTTCTTTCGTTTCTTGCGTTGGTTGGATTGTTTTGGCTTTGCTGGCGCGGCCTTGCGCTTATTCCATTTAGATTTAACTGCTTTAAACGGTAGAGTGACAAGCCATATAAGCAATTTGAGTAAAAGGAAGATAATAACAGGCGCGAGGAAGATAATCAATAACCAAGCCCACCAGGGCAATGCGGCTAACCAGGCGCAGGAGCCGCAGCCGCCGCAACCCTTTTTATTATTAATCGGCTCGTCGTCGGGCGATTGCTTGTTGTCAACCACGCCCAGGTTGTAAACATCACCGTCCGTTTTAAATTCAAGCCTGAGTATTTGCACGTCGTAAACGTTGTTAATTTCTGCCTCGCCGTCTGAAATGCCCGGGATTTTGGTCACCCAGGGAATAAACGACAGCCAGACGTTATTAATTTTATATTTGTCCTGCGCCTCGTAAAAGTTCAAAACCCATTTCGTGCCGTTCAGTTGGTTGCCGTCTACAAGTTCGTAGTCTTTATTGTTTTCGTCCGCGATAAATTCCGAAGTCGTACGAATGCGCTTGCGCAAAAACTTAGTTACGGGCCTTATATTGCCGCCGCCCTGGTTGCCCCAATATTCTTTGTCCGTAATCGTCAGCGGCTCGGTATTATAAACGCCTGTGCCGTAATCGATATACTCGGGGTCTTTGAAGTCGTAGAGGTAGTCGTGGTTTGTATGGAACGGGTTACAACAAATTTTACAATGTGCCTTTGACGCCCAAAAAGTCAAGTCCGCGCTAATAAGTTTTTCAATCGGTCTGTTGGTATCGAAGGCGACGAAATACGCTTTTGTAGCGCCTTCCATAGCGCCCCAGCCGAGATTTAAACCGTCGTCGTAATAGCAATACCCAACTACTTTCTGGGTTATTTCGATAACTTCGGTTGTATCCAGAGTGTACTTAACGTTTCCGTCAATGGTCTGCGCCGTCCAGAACTGCGCAACCCTGTTGGGAATTTCGGATATATTCCCGTTGCCGTGGTCTATCGCTTCGTCAAAAGGGCGCAAAATGTTGGAAATATTATAAAAGCGAACGACGGCGGGGCTTATCTTAAAGTTAAGGACTTTGTACTTGAAAAACACGCCGTTTGCGCTTTGTAGCCTGAGGGAATAAGGGGTAAAATTTAAATCGTCGCTGTTGTCCGGTTCACGCGCAATATTGATTGTACTTGCGCGCAAATTCTTTCGCGTGCCGCTCGGCTGGTAGACGTAAATCAACAGTTCGCCGTCCGTGCTCTCTGCAATTTGGATAACTTTCAACGAATAGTCTTGCGGGTTTTCGGGGTAATCGGCGAAGTTGAAAGCGGTATCCTTGCGCAAATCGTCCAGAACGTTGGAAACGGATTCGGCGGCGTAAGCATTACCGCCAACGCCGCTAATAACCGCCGTAAGATTTAAAAATATAAGCGCGAGCAAAACCGCCGCTATGTTATGTAATCTTTTAAACCTTTTCATTTTAAGTAGGGATAACAACTATTTCGTTTTTATCAAGGTTGATGTCTTCTATGACTGCAATTTTATTAAGGCCCTTTTTGTTGAAATAAATGCCGGAATTGCTTGTCCAGGAAAGGCTTTTGTTGTATGCACTGCCGTAACTGTAAGTTATTTCGTATTTCGTACTTGAAAGACAACAGTCATAGCCCATTGAAGTTGAAGTATCGGTTGCGCCTGAGTTGTAGATATAATTGTTTAACAGAATTTGCGCGCCGCCGTTATTACCGCCGCCTTGAATAATGTTACCGACGGAAAGCGGACATTTGAAGGTAAGCCCGGAGCAGGAAAAACTTGATTGGCAGAAAAAACTGCTGGTGCCGTTTCCGTTAGTCATTAACGTATCAATTCTTGATTTCGTTGTGTTGTGAACGGTGAAAGTCGTTTTGCAGGCGGAAATCGTGCCGGAAACGGTGCCGGTGCTGTAAGTGGGGTTTATTGAAACGGTGTTATTTATATCGCCCACGTATAACCGCCCTGTTTTATCCGCAGCAAGAGAGGGATTAAGCGTTGCCGTAAATGAAGTCATTTTCTTCAAATATTCGACGTTACAAGTTGCATTTATCGTTATATCCAGGTTTGCCGCAACTTTAACAACGATACGTTCGCCGAACGCCTGCTTTATAGTAAGGTTGGCCGTAAGTCCGTTTGTTGTAGTGGGTGTAATGGTTGCGTAGTCCGCAATCGATTTACCGCTTGCCCAGGTGCTGGAAGGGTTTTGAAACGCAACGGCCCATATAACGCTTTTATCCAGGGCGTTTGCGTTTACGGTTGCTGTAAGAGTGTATGCGGTATCGGCCGCAGGGCTAATGCCGTTTTCTTCAAAGTCGGCAGGGTCGATTTGTGCGGACATTAATTTAATGCCGTTTTCCTCGGTAACGTCAACAAGTCCGCCCTGGGTGTTGTCGCCTTCGTCGGGTTCGACGGGGTCTTTGATTTGGCCCTGGCGGATTTCCGTCCACTTGACAGGGTTCCAGGAGCCGAACACGAGCGAGATTGTAACGTAAGCGGCCGCTACGAGTGCGAGCAGGACGGCAACCATTTTAACGACTGCGCCGCCGCTCTGGGTGTGGTAATTGTGTTTTGACATTTCATACTCCTTCCGGGGGGCTTTACCGCCGCCCCGCATAAATTTATTTCAAGGGCTTTACTGCCGCTCGATACCTTTAAAATGCAGTGCAGCCGCAGGCGGTTCCGTTTCCGAAACTGCCTGCGGCTGTTAAACAGTGATTTTTTCATACGGCTTGCCGAACATTATTGTTGTTTTGCCGTTTTTTGTTTGATAAGTTAAAACGCCGTCAACGTACTTGCTATATTCGGCTTGCGTTTTTGCTGCCGTTTCGTCGTCAATGTCGTTTAACGTTACATAGATAACGCCGCGCGAGGGTGAAAATACTTCTATTTCATTCCAAAGCGTTTTTAGCCATTCCGAGCCGCGATAAAATTCGTAATTCATTTCCCGCATTTTAGGCACGTTGTAGCCGTGCGCTTTGAGAAAGTTATATAAATATCTTTTGCCGTGATATTTCATTCTTGCTCCTTAAAAATTCCCCCGTAGCCCCGCAAAAAAATCTTTTGAGGAAAAAAATGAACGCGGGGCGGGGGTATGGCTCGGAACGTTTAAAACGTTCTTATACCCTTGTTTCGCGTTCGAAAAATATTGTGCACGCAAAAACATAAGTTATTGAAATCGATTATAATCGATAACTTAGGTTATTGTCAAGTACATTTTTTATTTTTTCTTGTAAACTTTTGTTATGTCTATCGGAAAAATTATTGCAGAACTGCGCAAAGAGCGTGGTATTAGTCAAAAACATTTAGCGGAAATGATAGGAATTAGCCAGGCCGCTATCGCTAAAATAGAGTTGGAACGTAATGAGGCAACGTCGGCAACGATTAGAAAAATCGCAACGTTTTTCGACGTTTCCGCCGATTACCTTCTTGGATTAGAGGACGATTTCGGCGCGAGAACGTCACCCAACGCCGCGCCGATGGGCGATAGTATGACAGCCGACGAGCGGGAATTAATCGCAGATTTTCGGCGACTTTCTCCGTACTTGCAAGACATTGCAAAAAATACCGTGCGCGGTTTAACCGGTGCGGGCGCAAGAGATTTACACAAAAAGGCTTAAAGATTAAAATATCCTTTGCGAAAAAAATCGCAAAGGAGTTTTATAAAATGAAAGATTTTACGGAAGTTAAGGCAATAGGCGAGCAAATACTCGCACTGTCAATCGAACTGCTAAGGCTTTTCGATACGGACGAACAGGAGCGCGCCGCATTGATTGAGAGCGTAAAAAAAACGCCGTTGGTAAGGTGCTAATCTTTCCAGGCTGTGAAAATTTGCCCCAAAATGCGCATATCGACAAGGAGAACGAAAACGATATGCAAAAATTGAAATACGGTAACGGGAGCATTTCTCCGCGCTGCCGAAAACGAAAAGACGGAACGGAAAGGAGGTATTATCAGGGTAGAATCTATATAGACGGTGAGCAAAAGACTGTTTACGCAAATACGCAAGCGGAATGTTACGTTAAGTTAAAAAAGTTGCGCGAGGAGCGCGAGAAGGTGCTGGCACAAAGGCTTTTGAATATCGAAGGGGAACATTGCGGCAATCAGAGCGAGAGTAAACAACGTTTTCGGACTTTTGGCGAATGGCTGGACGAATGGGCCGAACAGTGCAAAGTCGGAAAGCAAAAGGAAACGTATACGCCCGAATTTCGGCGGCAGGTTGCAACCGTGCGCGCGGCGTTGGGGAAGTTGATTCTACGGAAAATTGAACCTTTGGAATTGCAACGTTATTTTAATTCGTTGCCGCGTTCGAATACGGCCGTAAAAAAATATGACATAGTCAACGGCTGCTTGCAAAAAGCCGAGGACTTCGGCATAATAAAACGCAACCCTTGCCGGGCGGTAGAAAAGCCTACGTACAGAAAGCAAAAGCGGCGGGCCTTCGAACTCGCCGAACAGTGCGAAATCCTTTCGGCGCTTAACGAACGTTATGCAGCCGTATTTTTCTTTTTGTGTGGAACGGGCCTGCGTGTAGGGGAATTTCTGGCATTAACTCCCGCAAACGTTGATTTTGACGAAAATTTTATAACGGTGGGGGCAAGCAAGGATATAAAGACGGGAATTGTCGTAGAGCCTAAGACGGAGGCCGGAATACGTAAGGTATATTTTGCGGACAGTCTTTTTAAGGCTTTTGACGTTCAGACTTTGGGGACTTACACTTATTACGGAATTAAAAAAGCGTTCAACAAGGTTTTCAAACGGCTTAAACTCAGCGGAATATCAGTAACGCACAGTTGCCGGCATACGTTCGCATCGTTGCTTTATGCGGTCGGGGTTTCGGATAAAATAATACAATCGCTTTGCGGCCACGCCGATTTAAAAACGACAATGGATACTTACACTAATATATTGTTGCGCGGAAATAGCCCTATATTTGAGTATATCCGACAGTTAAGAAGTACGCTTAAAAGTACACTTATTTTCGATTAAGTTTGCAAAAAAGGGAGCGAAAAAAGCCCGTTTTGCGGGCGAAAATCGCTTTAAAACGGGCTTTTGGTGCACCAAGTGATTTAATATCCGAATTTTTAGTAGCTTCAATCTCTGAAAAGAATACCGTTTGCGTTCCGTCCTTGAAGTTAAAAGTGATGTCAAATCTATCGTCATACAGATAAATTGAGTTCACAAAGCCGTCTATAAGCCGCCGTTTTCCTTCTATCGTGGTAATATCAAGTTTCCTGAACTTCTCTATACCAAACCGTATTTGTTCTTTCGTAAGGAAGGGCTTTTTTATTTTCTCTTGCAAAAGCGTGATTTCAATCTCTTTCTTTTTGCTTTCAAGTTGGGCAAGTCTGTCTTTCGTCGTGTCCGTGATTATGCCTTGCTCGATAGCGTTCATAAGATTTTCTATGCGCTTTTCAGTATCGGCAAGCTGTTCTTTCAAACGTGGTATTCTCGGATTTTCTTCGCCTTGCAATACGAAAATTCTCTCGGTAAGATATTCTACTAACTTGTCATCGTGGAGTATTTTCATTGCCTTTTCAACGACTAAATCTTCTATCCAATCTTTCCGCACGGACTTCTTGTCGCAAATATGTACTTTCTTTGTATTAGCACATTTGTAGTAACGGTAAACTCTCGACGTTCCCATACCGCTCTCGCCAACCATATGAGTGCCGCATTTTCCACAGAAAAGTTTTAGGGTAAGCAAATAATCATCCTCGGCTTTGTGCCTTGCAGGTGCTTTCTTGTTTTTGGCTAAACGCTGTTGAACACGCTCGAATAAATCTTCCGATACAAGCGGTGGTATGATATTCGGTATTGTTACATCACGGAATTTATATTCGCCTAAATAGCGACGGTTAGAGAGCATACGCTGAACGCCCGTTCCGTTTATCTTGCCGCCACGATAAGAGCGGATATTTCTCTTGTACAAGTAGTCAACGATATATTTTATGGTGCGCCCGTCGGCGTACATTGTAAATATCTCTTGAAGAATAGGAGCAAAAGTTTCGTGCGGTTCAAACTTTCTGTCTGCATTAACTTTATAACCGAAAGTAATCTGTCCGCCGTTGCTGATACCTTTTAATACGTTTTCAGTCATACCACGCACAACCTTTTCGGCAAGCTCGGCGGAGTAGTATTCCGCCATACCTTCCAAAACCGATTCAAGCAAAATGCCTTCCGAGCCTTCGGCAATAGCTTCCTTCGCAGAAACAACCTTGACGCCGTTTTTGCGGAGTAATGCTTTGTAGTGTGCGCTGTCGTAACGGTTACGGGAAAAACGGTCTAACTTCCAGACGATAATGCAATCGAAAGCGTGTTTATAGCTGTCCTTAATCATTTGTTGAAATTCGGGGCGGTTGTCCGATTTAGCGGAAAGCGCACGGTCTATATACGACCTTATAACGTCAATTCCTGCGTGTTCGGCAAATTCCATACACTCACGAAGCTGACCTTCGATACTTGCTTCCGTTTGGTTGTCTGAACTATACCTTGCGTAAATGACTGCTCTCATTTCTGTTGTTCCTTTAACATATTAAGTAGAGTTTCTTTAAGCCTTGCGTTTGCAGGGGAAGAAGGGTCAAAACACATTTCAACGAACGCTTGCATCTGCTCGTTGTCTTGCCAAACTTTCGGTTGAAAATCGTATAACTTTCCTTGTGGACTATCACAGCGACCGTAAATATAGTCAAGCGATACGTCGAAGTAATCGGCATACCATAAGAGAATATCGCTCGGCACTTCCGATTGACTGTTCTCATAGCGGTTGACAGCGGACTGTACCATATTGCCGTTTGCCTTTGCCAACTTTGCTTGCGATACTTTTGTATTCTCTCGCAAAGCCTTTAAGCGTTGTCCTATAACTTTATTCATTAAACCACCTCAAAAAAGAGTATAACACATTAAAAAGATTATGTCAATGCTTTATCTGGGTTAAAAAATCCTTTCGACAAAACTTCCAAAAAATCGCAAACAAATGTTTTGAATATATATTGACAGTACATATTTTATTGTGATATAATGCAAAGTGCGAACGGCAAGTTCGTATGTTTTGTTATACGCGATTTAGGCGTATGAGAGCGGTTAAGACCGCTATTTAGGAAGAACGGAGAAAGTAACGGAAAAGAGTTCTTCCGCCCCGAGCCGTCGAAAGACGAGCGACGACAGGGTTTTGTTGTTGTACAATCTGTACGGCAACGAGTGACGAAGTGCGTCCGGAGTTACCCTATAAGTTTTTGAAGGGTAGCGTTGATGGTTTATTTTGTTGTACAAATTTTTAGGTAACGACAGTTCATAAAATTCATTAGAATGGCTAACCACCATAGAGCAAATAATCATTGCTAAATACGGTTAGAAGTCGGTGATTACGTTGAAAGTATCAGCGGCTTTTTTATGCCTGTTTTCGCTATCTGCCACTCTTTTCGTGGACGAGATAAATATAATTCGGAGGTAAAACACAATGCAAATCAGACCGCCATAATCGGCAAGCAAACGGAAAGCAACTGCGGAGCAAAAGACTTATAGCCGAGCATAAGTGTAGCTCACTACACTTATTCCGCTTCGCTGCATAAGTTCCGTTCGCCCTGCGGGGCTTTCGACCACACGGCAAATCAACTATTTTACGGAGGAAACAATTATAAGTTATATAGTGTGTCATATGGAAAAATACAAACGACAAGACGTATCGCCCGTTGAGAAAGAGAACGAGCGAGATGAAAACTATCAAGGCTCTAATCTGCAA
>CAJTUI010000022.1 GCA_910579705.1 uncultured Christensenella sp. | reverse complement strand
CCGAAAGCGGCCGCGAAGACGCCTCTGCCGATTCCGCCGCAGATGAGGGCGCGCAGGAAGAAGAGGAGGAGTACGACCCTCGGTTCGACGAGGTTGAGTTACAGGCGATTGCCGATACGCTCGAAATGGATTACGAGCTTGTTTCGTTCTACGCCCACGCAAACGATTTAGGCGTGGACGAACTCAACGCGCTTTTAAACGCCGCTCCTACTCACTCGGAAGACGAGGTTTGCGACTGCGACGAGAACAGTCTTTCTGCGAAAATAGCCGAATATCAGGACGCCTATATCGCAGGCGAAGTCCGTCTTTCGGCGGAGGCCGAAAGCGAGGACTGGTATATCGCGCCCGACGATATAGGTGAATATGCTACTTATTATTTCCTCGGTTACGATACGGACGTTTCCTGGTCGATTACCAGTAGTTTACGCGGTGATATTACGGCTGAAGTAATGGCTAGTTGGACTTACTACGCCCCCAATGTCTACGGCTGGGGCGATATATACGGTAATATGAGTACAATTGTACCTATTCCTGCAAAACAAGCAGAATTTTATACGCGTCCCAGTAAAGGCGGTTGGGGTCGATATGCGACCGTTCATCTTCAACTTGGTGAAACGATAACAATATATCAGGGTTGTAAAAGTCACCATTGGAACCAGGCTAGCGCTTGGGCTGAGGATCATAATTATAGTGGTATTGTCGATTCTGGCAAATCCGGTCTGGCTAATTGGTCACGCGGCACTGTTGACGGTGACGCCCCCACCGGTGCCTATTATATGTTTGGCTCGAACCTTAATACAAACGAGTTTTCAGCGGGTTACTCATATTATGGACATAGACAGAGTCCTACAGGCTGTACCAGTTCCTCTAACCGTAACGCGCTTTACTGGTCGAAAATCTGGTGGAACGAAATCATAATAGAGCGCGAAAATCCCGCAAGACCTACGATTGTTGACGAGGGCGACGGCGGAATTATTAGCGGAAACACCAAGACAAAGTATTTCGACGGTTCCGCCGCAAAAATAAGTTTCTATCCCGACTGGGGCTCGGGTGTACTTCACTGGGAAGCAAGCAGCGACAACGTTGTTATAAACGACCGCGCAATCCACGGACAGCAAGTTAAAAATCTTACGTTGCAGACCAGCGTTGCCGGCACGTATACCATTACGTTGACCACGCCCACGGGCGAGTGGGCGGACGGGTCGCGCGGGCCTGTAATATTCACGTTTATTCTACGATTGCAGACCACAGCCCAACCGCAAATGTTAATGGAGCCCGGCGTTGCGGAAAACCGACGATCTAAGACGGTGAACGATAACGGGCAGGACCAGTCGGTCACCTTCATAAACTGCGACAAGGCGTTCCTCAGCTGGGAGTCCAACGGTCTGTACGAGGCGGAATGGACGGACGACGGACGACTTACGCTGTATCAGAACCTGCAAAACGTTTATAATATACAGATATTCATAACAAACACTAATGGCTGTACCTGGACAAACGGAACGACTGCGCCGCTCACCTTTACCTTTACCATAAAGGAAATGCTCATACAGACGCCAAAGCAGGTCGGTCTGTCGGGTATGATAAAAGAGGTGGACTATAACGGTCAGGAGCAGTCAATGGTGCTGTCGCCGGCCACACAGGGGCAACTGTCTATACTTGCCCCGGGCTTGCCATACTCTTTCCTTGCAGACGGAACGCTGGCGTTTACCACAACCAACGCCGCCAGCTACGATATAAGAATTTCGCCTGCCGACGGTTACGTCTGGGCGGACCAGTCTAAGACCACGCTTACCTTCAAATTCACGATAAGAACGGTAAAACTGGGCGCGCCGCGACTGAACGAGCCTACCGCCGTAAACGGGCGAAAGACTGTCGTTTACAAACCGTCGGGCGATTACAGCACGCTGACGATAGAGAACGTGCGGCGCGACGAGGTCAAGTTCACTTCGGCTATGACGGAGCTTAGCTGGGTGGACTCCACGCTGGTGCTCTGCGCAACCAACGCGCGCGACTACTACGTTTCGTTCGAGCCGGCAAGCGCCAACTATGAGTGGGCGCCCGGCGCAACCATTTCCACGTTCGTACTCGTAATAGAAAAATACACTCTCGCAACTCCCTATCTCATAACTACCGACGCGGAAGTTTCCGCGGGCCAGATAGAGGGCAACACCAAGACCGTCGCGTACGAGGCGGACCCGTCACAGAAATTTATTAAACTGTTTACAGGCGGTATTATAGGCCAGTTGACGGTCGATATTGAGAAGGGCGCAAGCGAAAACGGCGGACTTACCTCCAACTGGGACACCGACAACACTATCCTTACGCTTACGGGAACGGAGGCAAATAACTATCTCATCAAGATAACGCCTACCGGCAACTATCAGTGGGACGACGGCACTTTCGAACTTAAAGACTTTAAGCTCGTTATTTCGCCTATTCTTCACGACTCTATACCTATGTATATCCAGAACTCGGGCGGCGGTTCAAGCTCCTGGGACTCTGCAAGCGGAAACAAGGGCTCTTTGCAGTACGACGGTACTGCCAAGAAGTTCCGTATCGGTAACGTCGATAACTCCAACGAGTACTACGACGCATCGCAGATGTATTTCGACTACGTAGACCCGAACGGCAAGGTAATCACCCTTGCGGAGAGCGGACTTACGCCCATATCCGTCAGCGGCAACTATCTCGAATTCTCCGCAGTAGAGGCGGGCGAGTACTGGATAAGGCTCAACCTCAAAAACACCAACTTCGCCTGGACGGACGGCTCGGGTATAAGCTATTACTTCATATTCACCATATCCGCAAAACCCATAGACGCGCCCCATATCATAAAAGACGAGTGCGGCGGACATCAGGTCGGCGACAGAATTTACTCGACGTATATGTACGGCGTATACGACGGCAACCCGTTCACTATGACGATTGCCATTCAGGCGGCGGATTTCATAGTCTATACTTTCTCCGACGATGAAATGCAGAAAGTTTCCTGGAACTCCGGCGAGGATTTCGACCGTTTTGTAGTTACGGCGTTATCCGTCGGCTCGCATACCGTCAGGTTCGAGATTGACGACCCCAACTTCCGTTGGGCGGACCCGAACGTGCCGTTCTACGAGTTCAGTATCCACGTCGAATTCGCGCAGGTTTCGGGCGTTCAGTTCTCGTTTACCGATAGCGACGGCGTAAGCCATACGGGCGGAAACAACGCCCAGTTCGCGTCGGTGTATATCACCAACACCCAGCAGATACTGGAAGTTACCCGTTCGGTTCCCACGGAATTCGTCAACACGCCTTTCGACGACCAGTTCGATTACAAAATCACTGCGTTCAACGGCCACGATATTACCGCAGACCCCGAAAACGTGATTATCGAAGACGACGCGTTCGGTTTCAAGTTCCTTGACGCGGATACATACGTCATAGATATAACGCCCACGGAAAACTTCTGTTGGGTAGGCGGTTCGCGCAATCCGTACACGTGTATTTTCAGGCTCGGTAAAAAGATTATCAGCGATTTACCCGTAATCCGCGTTACGGACGACGGCGGAATCGTGGATACCGATACCAAGACCAAGAAAGTAACTTACGATAAGACAAACAAATACCTTGTGCTGGACCTCGGCGCGGACTATCCCGCGTTTAGGGTCAATACAGACTATACCTCGCTCGACTTTACGAGGGACAATACCTACGGCGAAAAGGCTATCGCTTACTATGCGAAGAACGCCTCCGTCAACCCTTACGAGCTTGCTATCAGCCTGTCCAGCGACAACAACTACGACTGGAATTACGGCGACAAGGTAGTCTATAAGCTTGCAATCGAAAGGCGCGGAATAGACAATCCCGAGGCCTGGCTTATCTCCAACGCCATAAGCGAAGACAACGTTCTGGACGTTCCTTCTATGCCCGGCAGCGTGCAGATTGCGCACGACGACACGAACTCTTACGTTGAATCGTACACGGGCAACAGCTATTACATTTACCTGCTCGGCGATTCCATAAGGGAGTACGCCAACAGGGGCGCGGACTCCGACCTCGAAGTTAAAATCGAGCTCGACAGAGAGGCGAGCGATTTCGTCAATGCCGACAACGCCGCGCAGCTTAAATCGACGGGCCACTTCATTACCGATAAAGGCAAGACCACTGCTTACGGTTATTCGGCCTCGCAGGTCAACGTTTACACCATTACGGTGTCGATAGCGTCGCAAAACTGCTATTGGAGCGGTCAGGGCGCAGTCGAGGACACTTCCGACCGCGTGTTTACGTTCACTATCTCCAAGAAAGTTCTCAACGTGCCCGAAATTGTCGGCTACGAAGGCCAGACTATGGTCGACGACAGTTTCTCAGCGTCGTTCGTTTACGACGGAACGCACAAGACGATTACCGTCAGCGGCTATTTATACGGCGATCTGAAACTGATGTCGTATACGACTTCGTTGCTTTCGAGGGTTCCCACCGACACTATGGACAGCACGGCGGGCACTATCCAGCTCACGACCGACCTCGGCAGCGGCGGCGCTACGGCGGCCAACGTTGCGGGCGAATACCGCCTTACGATCAGTCTGGATTCGGACAACGAAAGATGGCAGGTAGTAGGCGATAACGACAATATAACGGACAAAAATTACTTCATAGTAATAACAAAAATGCCCGTCACGCTCCCCGTCGTTTCGACGGGAATAGACCCCGCCGAAGTGGACGCGACCACCGCGACCTCGGTTTCGGTTGTCTATAACGGCACGAAGTGGACGGACGCGCTCATAGTAGAAAATCTCGACTCCAAGTGGATGACTTATCAGCTGGCAAGACCTTCGGTTACCGAGGGCGTATACTCCGACGCGGATAAGAAACTCGTTATGAGCACGACCTCGCCCGACGCGGGAACGTATTCCGTAGTCGCAAGCCTGAAAGACAAGAGCAATATGATGTGGGACGGCCTCAGCGGAAGTTCGGACGATCTGAGTCTTGATTTCGTTATCAAGCCCCGCGGAGTGGATAAACCCGTGGTTTACGACCCCGATCAGGGCGCCAACCCCGACGCTACGTTTACGGACGTTTCGCTTACCGTAACGTACAACTACGATATTCAGTATATTTCGATACTCAATTACCTCAACGATAACGCGCTCAACCTTATGGGCTACGAAGTTGTTTCTTCGCGTCAGTTCCTGTCGGGTCAGTACGACGAAACGGGCGCGGACGGAGCGGGACTTCTCGTTTACGCGGCAAAAAATGCAGGTAAGTACGTCGTCAGGTTCAGCCTGTCGCCCAACGCGGAGTGGAGCGACGGCAGCGGCAGCGCGCCCATCGACATAACTTTCAATATCGAAAAATTACAGTATGCCACGCCTTCGATAACCCCCGCGGACCCGAGCGACACGTCTATTTCCAATTCTGGCCGCACGAAGACGGTGACCTATGCGCTTGACGCGGACGGCAACGCCGTGGAATATACCATAGAGATAGCCGACTTCGACGACCAGATTATGTCGCTTGCAGGTATGACCCCCGCAACCGGCGAACACCGCATAAAAGACAAGGGCGTTGACCCCGCAACGGGAAGGCGCGTGTTTGCGGCCAAGTACGCAAATACGTATACCGTTACCTTCAAAATGAACGATTTCGAGAATATGCGCTGGGATTATGCGGATAACGAAACCGTTACTATGACGCTGGTTATCGAAAAGATGGTTTTGAATACGCCCGAAATAGTTATCGACTATCTTCTGAACGGCGAGCAGGTCACAGGCGGAAACACGCTTGACGCGACTTACGACGGCAGGGCGCATACCGTTATCCTTAAAAATATCCTCAACGATTACTATATCGAGTACGAGGACACCACCGCATACCTTTCCGACGTCGACCGCCTTGTGTTTGACGCGGCGTCGCGTGCGGACAACAGCGGTTATCCCACCGTCGGCGACATCTACAAAAACTCGCACGATTCCAAACTCGAAAACCTTAACGACAATCTCACGACTCCCGTAACGCTCAACGATTTCATTACGTTAAGCGCATACCAGCCCGGAACATACACCCTCACGTTCAAATTTGCGGACAGAGAGGCGGCGGGCACGGAAAATATGATTTGGTCGGACAATACCGACACGCCGAAAACCATATCTATAAAAATCAACAAGATGATGCCCAACTCGCCCGTTCCCAAGGCAGGCACAAGCCTTACTCAGGAATACAACGGCGGATATGTGTACTTCTATATAGATAACGTGTTTAACGGTTGCGACACGCTTGCGGACTGGAACAACTTCCTTTCCACGGGTCAGGTGGCGTCTTACCGTTACGTTTACGAAACGCTCGGTCAGGCGGTAACGTCCGCGCAGAACCCCGTATGGGAAACGGTCAGCTGTTACGGCGGCACGCTCGTTTTAAGGGCGGTTGAAGTCGGAACGTACAGCGTTACCATAAAAATCAGCAACACCGAAACGACGCAGTGGAAGGACTTCTCGCAGACCGAAAAGACCTTCGTGTGCACGGTGGTAAAGCGCAACGTTACGGCGTCCGTCACCTATGCTCCCGCAGACCCCGCCGACACGGTTACGGCTGGCAACCTCGCGCAGAGCGCGCAGAACGGCACCACGCCCGAATGGCCGGTCAGCACGCCGGTTGTCGCAACCGTTACCATAGGCGGAATTTGCAAAAGGCTTGACGGCAAGTTCGATACCAACATCGCGGCGGAAGTTTACTATACCGCCAAAAGCGGCAGCACGCCCACGTTCAAACAGATCGTCAGCGCGTCTATGTGGAGCGCGCCCGTTTTAGAGGCCAACGGAACTACTTACAGTATTTCGTACGAGTACGTTCTGCCTTACGGCGAAACCAACATCTCCAAGGGCACGTATACCGTCAACGTTGTACAGAACGGTTCTACCGGCAATTACGCGCTTGCAAACAAGAAGAGCGATTTCAAGATTGCCGCAGACCCCGCGCCTTTCGATACCGACTGGTTGCAGTGGCGCTATAAGATAGACGACGGCGAGTATAAAACAATCGAGGCTACCGACCTTGACGCTAACGGCGTGTTTAACCTCGACTTCCTTCCCGACGGCGGAACTTACCATTTCAGTATCTTCCTCACCGACGAGGGAATGAACGGCAGGGACACGGTCGAATCGGCGCTCCTTGACTGGGAGGTCAAACTCGACAGATACACGGGCACGGTCAGCGCAACGTACGCAGGCTCGTACACGGCAAAGGCCGTTATCGTTGCCAAGGACAGCAATCTCTTCTATTTCGCGGACTATACTTACGAACTTAAATACAATATCGGTTCGGTCAAGTATGATCTGAGCGGGCTGGAATGGGATTACGACGGCAACGCGTTCACGTTTGACGGAACTGCTAAGTCCGTCAAGCTCAAAGGCGACCTTCCTTCGGGACTTACCGTACAGAAATATCTCGATACTCCCGATAATTACGACCTCAACTCTCAGATTTACGTAGGTCAGTACACCTCGTCGCTTAAATTCACAAGCTCCAACCCCAACTACATCGTTCCCGACGTAACCGACCCCGCAACCTATACGGGCACGTTCGACTGGACTTGCGACTGGGAGATAGAGCCCAAGGAAATAACCGTCCGCTGGAAGAACACCCAGTCGGCGGAAGGCAGCTCGGTAACTTATATTCCCGTGCTCGATTCGCACGCGGAAAAAGTGCACTACATCTACTACAAACAGGTTGCAGGCGGCTGGGATGAAGTAACTTCCTTCGTCGGCGGTGAAAACCAGCTCTATAAAGCGGAGGCGGAACTCAACTCCACGCCCGATAACCCCGCAACCGACTACGCGCGCAACTACGTGCTCAAATTCACCGAAGAGGACTCGTTCCAGGTCAACCCCACGCAGTTCTATCTCGGCGCGAGCACGGGCGTAAGCGTAACGGTAACCATTCAGGGCACCACGCTTTCTAACACCGATACCAACACGTTCTATTACAACGGCGACAAGTTCGAGGCGGAGGTAACCGTAATCGACCCGACGGGAACTATTACGGCTGACAATATCAAGCTCACGTATTTCTCGGCGGTCAACTACAACAAGCCTCTTTCGGGCGCGCCTTCCGACCCCGGCAATTACAGGGTTAAGCTCACGCTTGTCAACGTGGCGGACGACGGCAGCGAAACTTCGTTCGCGCTCAGCGACGATTATTTCGATTTCGTTGTCGAAAAAGGCTCGTTCGATTTGGACGACGTGGTCCTTAAATATTCGCACACCCCCAACGGCGGCGATGAAATTACCGCAATCTACGACAAAGCCCAGCAGAAGTGGATAAGGGAAGACAACGGTCAGGAAATTACCGAGTTCACTTATGACGGCGCGGCGCATACCGTCGAATACGTCAGCAACGACGAGAACCTCGTCATTATGATGAAAAATCAGGCGTATATCGACGCGGGTTCGTATACCTCCAAAGCCTCGTTCATATTCGACGGAACCAGGTGGAACGCTCCCGCGCTCGACGCGGAGATTAATTGGGTAATCGAAAAGGCCGTTCTGGACTTGTCTTTGATTGCCTGGGACTATGACGGCAACGTAAGTTTCTCGCTCAGCGGCGGAAATGCGGTCGAGCACTCGGTTAAGCTTGAAAATTTACCCGAATACCTTCTCGACTACGTTACCTATACCACCACGCTCAACGACAAAACCGTCGATAACAGCGTGTCGCAGGCGGGAACTTATAAAACCACCTGCACCATAGCGGATTTACCCGCAAACTCCAACTATGCAATCGGCGATTGGCCCGCGGCCGTTCCCCAGACCCTGGAATGGAAGATACTTCCCAAGCGCATCGCCCTTCCCACGGCCAACGGCAGCTGGACGGTGTTTGACGGCGCTCAGCACAATATCCTGTCGTCGATGACTATCGATACCGACTGGGAAGACTACTACGGCATAACGCTTAAATTCGATAACGGCAGCGGCGCGGTCGACTACGACGGCACTACGGAATACGGCTACAAGTATTTCGCGTTCCACGCAGGCGCCTACTCGCTCACGCTTTCCATCAAAAACAGCCTTAACGCAAACGTGACCAACGTAGAGTGGGTTACTTACGCGGGCGCAACCGAAGTTTACTCCCCCGCCGACCAGACGGTTACTTTCGTAGTCGACAAGGCGGAGATGGAAGTTTACGATTGGGATCTCAGAGACGAAAGCTCCACGGTAAGGCTCAGGGGCTCGTACGTTTCAGACGAATTTGTCGGTTACAAGTTCTATACCGGCAACACGGGCGGCGGAACGGAAGTCGACCTCGACACCGTTCTCAACTCCAACAACCAGACCTATTCGATTGTGCCTTATATTCTTCCCGAGTACGCGGCGGACATAACCTTAACGTATGCGGCGGGCGTGGCGACGTTCCAGTCGTTCACTACTCCCGATCTGAGCAACGTTCCCGAAAATGATTGGAGGCCTATCGCGGGCAAACCCTATATCAGCGGTTACTATATCGAGGGCGTTTACCACGAGTTTACCGCGGAAGAGTGGAGGGTTATGCTCGGCCTCGGCGACGAGACCAGCGACGAAGACCTTGCGGCCATACTCGCCGACAGCGAGGCGTTGAGCAAAGCCGACGTTTCGGTGATTTACAGCGGCAGGCCCGTCACGTTCGCCATAGCGAACTGGGAAAACTACTACGTCAACCAGCTTGACGTATGGAACGGTACTATCGACGACCTTACCAGAAACGACGCGGGTTCGTATTCGATAACCTTTATACTCAAAAAGGATACGATTAACCCCAGATACTGGAAGAAGAACGACGACGGTACGTACGACCGTTCGTCCGTAACGCTTTCGTTCGAAATCAGATACCTTATGTTAAGCCTTCCCGAGGTTTCCGACCTTACTTATATCGGCGAGGACGGAGAGCAGGATATTTTGCAGTCCTCGCTCACCGAAGAGGCATACGACAAACTTATGGAAGAGTACGGCGACTACGTTGAGATTACGGGCAACACCGCGACCGACGCAGGCACTTACACGCTGTATCTCACTATCAAAGACGAATACGTCAACACCGTAAGATGGGATAACGGAACACAGTTCGGACTTCCCGGCACCTATGCGATAGACTGGAAGATACTTCCCGTTTATCTTGTCAAACCCACTCTCGATTCCACGCTTTTCGCAACCTTCGACGGTTACGAGCACAGCGTATTCGAAGTGCTGGAAGGCTATAAGGACGGCGAACTGTCCGACGAGCTTGCCGCGCTCCAAAAATACGCAAGGCTTGCGGTAGAGGGCGGAAGAGGCATCAATGCGGGCACGTACACGGCGGTATTCACCCTGCCCAACTCCAACTATTGCTGGACGGACAGTTTCGGCAATATCGACGCCAGCACGTCAAGCGTAAGCATTATATGGAACATCTCCCGTAAGTATCTCGATCTGAGCAAGGTCGAGTGGAACTACAAGGAAGACGACCCGTACGTTTACACCTATGAAAACGGCGAGGAGTACACGTTCAGCCTCGAACTTCTGGGCGTTCCCGAAGAACTTAAAGAGTACATCAGGTATCTTACCGACGGCAACGGCGGCAACACGGCGTCCAAGGTCGGCACTTACAAGACCGTACTTTATCTCTTCGATTCGTCTATCGACGCAAACAATTACGAGCTGGGCGCTATGCCTTCCGAATTCTATGAAAAATACCGTTCGGACAGCGGCTACCTCGAAATTACCTGGCAGATTAAACAGAGAGAGTTCACCGTGCCCGAAGACACGTTCGGCACAGGCATTCTCGACGATCTGGGCAACTGGAAGTTCGACGGCAAGGTTCACGAGCTTATGGAAGTTCTCGGCTATAAAGAGGGCTGGGAAAACTATCTCGAAGTTTCCGTTGAGTTCAACGACGGCGAGGGCTGGAAGGAATACGAAGGCTACGAAGATTCCATCTACAAGGCATATTATCTCGGCTCCTACCGCCTTACAATCAAAATCAAGGACGGTATCAACACCGACGACGACAAGACGGTAATCTGGTCCGACGGCACGTTTGCAACCGAGAAGGTTGTTACGATAACCTATGTCGAGCTTGAATTCGAAATCGAAGGCTGGACGGAAAACGACCAGTATTCGACAATCGTTTCGGGCGATTACGACAAACTCACCGACGACGCGAAGGATTTATTCGAGTATGTGATTTACGACGCGGACGTCTTCGATACGTACGGTACCTACACCTACTTCACGCCCGACGAAGTCGCGGCTATGGGCAGCGGTTACCGTTACTACAAGGAATTCAGGGTTAAGCTCGGCGCAGAGTTCGACTATGCGCGCAAGTGCATTATCATTGCAGGCGAAGTCAAGTACGAATTCGGCAATTACGATTTCGGCGAAGACCAGCCCGTAATATGGATGCCCCTGCCCAAGCTCGACGTCGTTTCCCGCGAATTTACGGGCAAGGACATTGAGTTCTCCATCATGGACTGGGAAAATTACGTAATGACGCAGGAGTTTAAAGACAACTGGCAGTTCGGCGACGATTATCCCATACCCGACGGAGCGGATTCGTTCATCTATTCTATTGATAAATCGCTTGACACCAAGACGGGTAAAGTCAAGGTAAACAAGGCGGGCGAATATAAGCTTACCCTCCGTTTCACTCCCAAGATCAACCTTTCCTGGTATGACAGCAGTATCTATCACGTCGATAACGGTGTGCTTATGGACGCGACGAACACACCCGTTGCGGACACCACGCCCCTGCTCAACCGATATGCGCAGACCCTGACCTATAAAGTCACGGTTGCAAGGTTGCCCCAGATTGACGCGGGCAAGCTCGAAGATTTACTTCTCGAAGTAGAGTACACGGGCACCCCGCACGACGTTCTCGATATTTCGGACTTCTTTGACGAGCTTGTCGAAAGATACGGCAGTCTTATACAGTTCGAAAACAATATTCAGACCAACGTCGGCGAGTACGAGCTCATTATCAAGCTTACCGACCCCGACAGCAGCTACTGGGATCTCGGCGAAAGCGAGTACAAGACGGTTACCGCGGACGGCTACCAGCTCAAATACGTTTACGTAAACAACAGCTGGCAGGTTCTGTTTGTCGCGGTTAACGAGGACGGCTCGGTCAAGACCGACGCAAACGGCAACTATATCGAGTACAATAACGGCGAATACATCAAAGACGTCAAGTACAAATACAGCTATCAGGTAGAGTACGTCGAAATAGGCGAAGGCGATGATTCTCTTCTCAACGAGGACGGAACGCCCAAGCAGACTTATCTGTTTGACGACCCCGACGGCAATCCCGTTTACGCTCAGTACGTACTCGACGAAAACGGCAAGGCCGTAAGGTATAACGGCGCGCACGTACAGTCGGCGGACGGCGAATGCATCGCAAGATACGTTCTCGATACCAAGGGCGACAAAGTGCTCAACCTCGTTCCCGACAGGGACGAACTCAACCGTTTTGTAATCGACACGGAAAACAGCAAGGTAACGGAAGAAATCAGAAAGACCTCCACAGATCCGTATACGATTAAGTGGAACATCACTCCCGTTTCCTATCAGGCACCCTATATTAACGAAAAGCTCGAACTTGTTTATACCAGCAAGGGCATAGAGGTGGCCGAAGCCAAGCTCGGCGATACCTGCGTCAAGGTTATCGACGGCTACACGGAAGACGAAATAAAAGACATCTCCGTACTCGTCGGGTTCGACCCCTCGATTATGGAAGTAGTTTCGGGCGGCGTAAACACCAACGTCGGCGAATACTCGGTAGTTATCAGACTCACGGACGGCAACCATTTCTTCAAGGAAACGGGCTCCGAAACGATGGAAATTACCTGGCATATCGTCAAGGCGACGGTAGATTTAAGCGGCGTTGAATGGAGCTACAACAGCGACACGAAGTATACGTACACGCGCGAGAACGGCAAGGCGAAGGTATTCAGCGTAGGCCTGTTGAATCTGCCGGAGTCGCTTGAAGGCTGCGTGGAATACACGACGAACGGCAAAGTGGGCGCATATGCGGGCAGAAACGCGGGCAAGTATATAACGGAGTTCAGGTTCGACATAGACGAAAACAACTTCAACCCTATCGTAATTCCCGATACGCTGCCGAGAAGCATCACGTGGCAGATCCAGAAGCGCAAGCTTGAAATCCCCGTAAACAGCGAGGCGTGGGTAGTATTTGACGACGAGCCGCACGACCTGCTTGGTCTACTCAACCTCCCCGAGGATTGGGAAGAGTACTACGAAATCAAGATTTCTTACGCGAAAGACTTTACCTTATTCCTTCCTTACGAGGGCTACGAGGCGAAAGGAGCGGGCGCATACAGATTCAGCGTCAGCATCAAAGCGGGAATCAACACGGACGTCACGAACCCGAGCGTAGTGTGGGTAACGGGCCCGACGCAGGGCGGAGGCGAAGTAACGCCTGAGCCCGACCCTACGCCCGATACACCGGACGTTCCCGACGCTGGCGCCGGCAGCGATACGGAACCCGTAACGCCGCCGTCGGCCGAGGCGCAGTCTGCGAACGGCTACGCGCTGAGATCGAGCAAGGCGGTAAAAGCAGCCGCCGCGACGGACGGAAGTACGGAAGGTAACACGGAAGGAGAAGTTGACGGAGAAATCGGCGACGATGAAATCGCCGATCCGTTGCCGGACGATGACGACGGTTGGTGGTCGATACTGGACCAGTACGTAACGGTGGGAGTAGATAAGCTCGAACTGCTGGTAAC
>CAJTUI010000021.1 GCA_910579705.1 uncultured Christensenella sp. | reverse complement strand
AAGCAGGATATAGTAAGAGATACCGAAGACAAGGTTATCAAGATAGAAAAGAAGTACCAGCGCGGACTTTTGCGCGAGGAAGAGAGATATAACGCGGTTATCGAGGCGTGGGATAACGCCACCGACCTCGTTACCGACGCGCTTAAAAAGACGCTCGACAAGTTCAATCCCATCTGGATGATGGCGGATTCTGGCGCCCGCGGCTCTATCGACCAGATGAAACAGCTTTCGGGTATGCGCGGACTGATGGTTAACCCGCAGGGTAAGAAAATCGAGGTTCCCGTTAAATCCTGTTTCAGACAGGGACTTTCCGTTCTCGAATACTTCATTTCGTCGCACGGCGGCCGTAAAGGTCTTGCCGACACGGCGTTGAAGACGGCGGACTCCGGTTACCTCACGCGTAGGCTCGTAGACGTTTCGCAGGACGTTATCGTTCGCGAGGACGACTGTATGGCGGGCAGCAAAAAGCCCCGCGGTATGGTCGTAAGGGCGATAATAGGCCCCAACGGCGAAGTTATAGAGGGCCTCGAAGACAGGATTCAGGGCAGGTTCGTTTCGGAAGACGTCAAGGACGCAAACGGAAACGTTATCGTTCCCCAGAACGGGTTTGTTACGGACGCGCTTGCAAAAGAGATAGTCAACGCGGGAATAGAGCAGGTTTCGATACGTTCGATATTCAGCTGTAATTCGCGTTTCGGCGTTTGCGCAAAGTGCTACGGCAAGAATATGGCGACCAACACGCCCGTTCAGCCCGGCGAGGCGGTCGGCGTTATCGCCGCGCAGTCTATCGGCGAGCCCGGCACACAGCTTACTATGAGAACGTTCCATACCGGCGGTATCGCGGCTACGGGCGACATTACGCAGGGTCTTCCCCGCGTCGAGGAGCTTTTCGAGGCGCGTAAACCCAAGGGTTGCGCAACGCTTTGCGAGGTTTCGGGCGTAGTTTCGCTCGACGACAAGGACAATCTTAAACACGTAATTATACGCGACCCGATTACGGGCGAAAACAAGAAGGAGTACACCCTTCCGTTCAATGCGGAACTTCACGTAAAGAACGGCGACAGGGTGGAACCGGGAACGGTGCTCAACACGGGTTCCGTATATCCTCAGGACATTTTAAGGGTATCGGGCGTAAGGGGCGTTCAGGACTATATCCTCGAACAGGTTCAGTCCGTTTACCGTTCGCAGGGCGTTGATATCAACGACAAGCACGTTGAGATTATCGTACGCCAGATGCTCAGAAAGGTTAAAATCGAGAGCGCGGGTTCAACCAACCTCTTGCCCGGCGAAACGGTCGATATGTTTACCGTCGAGGAAGAGAACAGGCAGGCCATCGAAAACGGCGGCACGCCCGCGTTGCAGAAACGCGTGCTGCTCGGCATAACCAAGGCGGCGCTGTCCACCGACTCGTTCCTGTCGGCGGCGTCCTTCCAGGAAACCGCGAGGGTGCTTACGGACGCGGCAATCAAGAACAAGGTCGACCCGCTTGTCGGACTTAAAGAGAACGTTATAATCGGTAAGCTTATACCCGCGGGCACGGGCGTTAAGGAATATAAGAATATGTCCCCCGTAATAAACGCCAATTATAACAGCGTAGTAAAAGACTGATTTTTAAACGGTGCGGCGCGCCGATAAGCGCGCCGCATATGAAAAGAGGTGTGATATGCCCGATTTCGAAGATTTGAGAATGGTTGACCTTTTGAAAAAGTTCAGGCAGGATATTGTAACCATACAGGAGGCAAGGACCGCCCGCCTTTTCAAGCAGGCCAGCAGGGATTTACAGGATATTTACGGCTTTCATATAACGGCCGCAAAGAACTTTGTAACTGTGGAAGACAACCTCAAAAATCTTTACACTTCGTTCAATTACGCCGCGGTAATAGTAAACGACGCGTTAAAGAAAAAAGGTTTTGAAAGCGAAAGTATCGCGCTTTTGGACGAATGTCTGGAAGTTATGATTAAGTGTTGCGACGTGATTTGCGCAACGCTTACCAAAAAACCTCAGCCGCCCAAAAAGAAAAAATAAAATTACCGCCCGCACGCGACAGCGTGCGGGCGGATTTATTTTATTTACAGTGTTTATTCTTCCGTGGCCGTTTGGCTGTTTTTTTGCTTGGCCTCCACAAACGCCGTCAGAACGTAAGTACCCGCAATTCCCAGAACGCACAGCACCGTGCCGACGACTATGTGCGCGACTGAAAGGGTGTGGTAGGCGAACGAGGGGAAGTTGTGGTTATAAGTTATGAATATCGCGGGAACGGAGCCGAGCACGAAACCGATAATCGCCCAGTTTGTTCCGCGCGGGAACTTTTTCATAAAGAACTTCATAAGTTTTGCAATGCTGAAAAAGCCGATTATAAGCCCCATTGCAAAGCAGACGAGGACGAGCAGGGAATGCCCGAAATCCGTTTTAAGCGCGGACACGGTGTCGAAAATGGCGTTGTAGTATCCGAAAATCAGAAGCAGCATAGATCCGCTTATTCCGGGCACTACCAGTGCACAGCTTGCAACCGCGCCTATAAGTATTAAAAGGAAATAGCCGTATACGGGCATATTGAGCGACAAATCCGCCTCGCCCAGCCCCGGTATAAAGCATATGCCTACCACCGCAAGGAACGGCAAGATTATCGCCGCCGAGTGAACGGGCGAAAACCCGCGCTTTATTCCGTCCTTTAATATGGAAGGACAGCTCCCCACCATAAGCCCCGCAAACAGCATAACCGTGGGGAAGGGCGCGCGGTCCAGCGCGAATTTCAGCGGGAAGTACATCGCCGCCACGGCGACGACGGCGCCCAGCAGTATGGGGAGCAGAAACATAACGCTTTGCTTGAAATTGCTGCGCAAATCGCTTATCGCGCCGATAAGCTTATCGTAAACGTTCATTAGAACGGCAAGCGTGCCGCCGCTTACTCCCGGTATAATCATAGCAACGCCTATTACCGCGCCGCGGGCCGTGTCGGCAAAGAATTTTCTGAGTTTCATATAAAAATTATATTCAATTTAAGTATGTGTAATACTTATACGTAATCTTTTACGTCTATGCCCGCGCTTTCAAGCTTTTTACCTATTTCCCTGTAATACTTTTTATACAGGCGATAAATGCCTTTGGCGTGGTCTGGAACGAGCGGAAACACAATGCTTTCGTCCTTTGCAAGCTCTTCCATACGGTAACTGCCGTTCACTTTCCAGAACTTGAAAATGCCTACGTGGATAGCGTCTACGGGGCAACCGAACGAGCAACCCATACACAGCACGCATTTCGTTCCGAACTTGTATTTTCCGTCCTTTAACACAATGTTGTCTTCGGGGCAGGTTCTTTCGCACTTGCCGCAGTTTATGCACTTGTTGGTATCCACTTTGAAAAGCGGGCCGTGCAGGTGCGCGAACTTCTGCTCCGTTACGCGCAAAAGCGGCGCGTAAAAGGTCTTGTAGACGGGCAGTTTAACCTTGTCGCGCTTGAACGTTTCAAGTTCGCCGCAGATATATTTTATATATGCTTTGGCGTAAATCCACATCTGTTTGGCCATTGCATCGCTGTGGCGGTAAATCATATTGTACGGCAGTACGATATGCCGCTCCATTGTCACGTCGTAGCCCTTGCCCTTCAAAATCTTTATACATTTTTGGGAAGAGCAGTCGTTTATGTGCAGTCCCTCGCCAGAGGTCTTGAACACAAACGCGCGCCTGTACGCAACTTCGGGCAGCGTTTTTACGAATTTGAGGATGGGTTCGGGTGCGTTGAACGCGTGCACGGGATAACCGATACCGACAAGGTCGAACCCCTCCGCGGAGGGCGCGTTTCCGCTTTTCGCGGAAACGCGGTAAACCGTTACGTCGGCATTCAGATACTTTTTAAACAGTGACGCGGCTTTAAGCGTGTTGCCCGTGCCCGAAAATACATATAAAATTACTTTCATCTGTCAATGATAAAATCGTCCTCGTCGTCGGAGAGGGGATAAACGTCGTCAACCTCGTCGCGCGTGTGGGTGTCGAAATACACCTGCGCGTAGAACGGGATATGTTTCGCAAGTTCGCCGTAGCGCCAGGGCTTCGGCTCGCAGCAGTGCGGGCACCAGTAACCGCCCTTTAAAATGGTATAGGGCGAGGAGGAGAACGAATGTCCGTTATGGCACTGCCAGTCTATTTTTTCGTAAATCTTGCCCGCGGTAAAGTCGCGCGTCAGGCACTTTCCGCCCCTGAACGCGGCGGCCTTGTCCAGATCGGAAATGTCCAGACTTTCAAGCGGTTTCGTTTCGTCATAGCCGTGGTCCAATAACAGCCCGCTTGCTTTTACATTGTTGATATCTTTCAGCGCGGCGTAATCCACTTCGCCGTTCCAATACCTGCCCTCGTGCAGGAGCGGGAACTTCTTCCAGTCCGTGCCTATCTTCTCAAAGTTTTCCTTGCCGCCGAAAAACGCCTTTATGCGCCCCGTCTTGTCGTGTTTAATCCAGTACATCGGCGCGTTGGTGTTTTTAAACAGC
Source organism: uncultured Christensenella sp. (assembly GCA_910579705.1). GTDB lineage: Bacteria > Bacillota > Clostridia > Christensenellales > Borkfalkiaceae > Coproplasma. The sequence continues at coordinate 10,419 of CAJTUI010000021.1, read as the reverse complement.
CGCTTGAACGCGAACCTGGAAACTATCGGCGCGGGCACAAGCTTTGCAAGCTTGAAATACGGATATTTCGCGTGCATTCCGTCCCAGAACTCGTCGTGCGTAGTGGAGCGGTAGCCGAGGAAATTTTCCAGCACGTCGCTGTCGTAAAACCACACGCCGTGGAAATTCCTCGGAATGTTCCAGTTGGGCCTGAAATAATTCTTCACGCCCTTCCCCATAACTTTCTTAAAGCAGCGGTCAAGCGTTTCGAACCCCGTAAGACGGCACTCGCTCCCGCCGCCTATGTTATAAATTTTGTTCCAGAACCCGTCCAGCCCGTTTTCGCCGTCGAGTTTCAGGATATTTTTACAGGCAACGCCGCTGTCGCGGTCGGTAACCCACTCCAACGGGCCGTTCCAGCTGGTGTGAAACATAAGCCCGTCCTTTAAATTGTTTGCAAACATATACTTATGCAGAACGGCCGTCTGTCTTAAAGAAACGAACTTTTCAAGCCCGCTTTCAAGCAGATACCGCTCCGCTTTGAGTTTGTAGAGGGAGTAGCAGTCGTAATCGCTGGAAATGACTGGGTCGCCGACCCTGCCCCAGACGTGTGGATAGGAGCGGTCGCCGTACATAGCCACGGTCGCGATATGCACGAAAGCCGTCTTGCCGCCCTGCGCTTTTACAACGTCGACAAGGTTCTTCGTACCTATATAATTGCTCAGATAGGTTCTCTGCGGGTCGTGGTCGGACTTGGGCGGTATCAGCGCGGCGCAGTTTATAAGATAGTCCGCGCCGGACAAAAGTTTTTCGCAGTCCTCGTAGCGGGCAACGTCGTCCCTGAACATTGTTATACGCGCGCGGTGCTTTTTTAACGTTTTTTTAACAAATGCGGGAAGTTTTTTCTCCGCATCATAGATAATGCACCGTACTTTATAATTTTCGGGCAGGGTCATAAGGCTGAACAAAACCTCGCCGCCCATAGCGCCCGTAACTCCCGTGAGCGCAACGGTTATATCCTGTGTTTTCATACGTACTCACCAATTTTATCATATTTTATTATGACATGTCAAATGTTGAAGAGTATAAAACTTTTCCGTAAAGTCAATAAAGATAGCGGAGGTATTTATATGACTGAGATTACGTCAAAGGAACTCGAACTCATTTCCGACGCGCTTACCGCCGAAGGGCTTATTTGCAAGAAGGCAAGGGCGTATTCCAAAACGCTGACGGACGTCGACCTTGCGGCGACGATGGCCAAGATTGCGGACGAACACGAGCAGCGCTATAACGCGCTTTTGGGGCTTATAGGAGGCTGAGAATGAAACTTACCAAAATGGATTGCCAGTTGAACGAAAGAGATACGTTGCAGGATATGCTAGAATCAGAAAAACAGCTTATGGAGCTTTATACCGTCGCGCTTTTCGAGGGGAGCTCGAAAGCCGTTAGAAAAAACTTTTCCACAAACCTTCTCGGCGTTGCGGAGAACCAGTTCTGTATCTTTACGCAGATGCAGTCGCGCGGGTATTACGAGCCCAAGCCTGCCGTCAAGAAAATGATTGACGAGGCGAACGACGCCTTTAAAAAACAGAAAAAACAGCTCAAAGTAAATTAAAACCGCGGGGGCATTTCTGCCCCCGCGGTTTTATATTATAATGCAAACAGTTTTTCGATAAGTTTATGGCCTTGCGCAACGTACGCACCGCATCTTTCGGCCTCGGCCTCGGTGTATCTCGCCGCGCCGTTCGACAGGCTTTTTACGTTCGTATACAGAAGATAGGGCACGGGCTCGGAAACGTGGGTCTTGCACGCGCAGGGAGTGGGGTGGTCGGGGCAGACTAATATGGCAAATTCTTCGCCGTCGTCCGTAAGTCTTTCCGCAAGCTTTTTTACTACGCCGTCAATTTTTTCTATCGCGTAAACCTTGTGCGCGTAATCGCCGTGGTGTCCGCACTCGTCGGGGGCCTCGATATGGATATATACAAAATCCAGCCCGCCGATCAGCTCGTTTGCGGCAGTTTCGGCCTTGCCGTCGAAGTTCGTTTCGTAATTACCCGTCGCACCGTCAACTTCTATAATCTTCATATCCGCGAGCATACCTATGCCCTTTATAAGGTCTACGGCAGAGATTATCCCGCCTTTCAGCCCGCGCATTTTTTTGAAGTTTTCCAGCGCGGGTTTGGTGCCCTCGCCCCAGAGCCAGACGGAGTTTGCGGGTTTCTTGCCTGCGCTTATACGCCGTATATTTACGGGGTGGTCCTTTAACAGCGCGTAACTTCTCTTCATAAAATCGAGATAAACTTCTCCGCATACGCCTTCGGGCAGGTATGCGCCTATCTTTTTGTCGGTGATGTCGTGCGGCGGCGTAAGGCGGTTGCCCGTTTTACCGTCGGCCGCGACAAGGCAGTGCCTGTAAGATATGCCCGAATACAGAGTGAATCCGTCGCCGTCGAAACTCTCTTTCAGGCAGGCGATAAGCTCTTCGGCCTCCTCGGTTGAGACGTCGCCCGCGGAATAGTCCAGCATTGTCTTTTCGGCGTAATCCTCTTCGTCGGAGAGCGTGACAAGATTGCACCTCACTGTAACGTCCGTGTCTTTCAGCGCTATGCCCATAGATACCGCCTCCAAGGGGGAGCGGCCCGTATAATACTTTTCGGGGTCGAACCCGAGCACGGACATATTCGCCACGTCGGAGCCGGGTTTAAGCGCGTCGGGCACGGTCTTGCAAAGCCCTACTTCCGAAAGGGGGGCTATTTTGTCCAGATACGGCGTTTTCGCCGCTTCCAGACAGGTTTTGTCTTTAAGCTCGGGTATCTTCCAGTCGGACATACCGTCGCCTAAAATAATTGCATATTTCATATAGTTTCCTTGTAATCGCAGTCGGCGGTCAATGTGCCGTCCGTATTATTATCAGAGTTGCCAGTCAATCGGCTGCTTGCCGCATTTCACGAGATAATCGTTCGTCTTCGAAAAGTGGCGGCAACCGAAAAAGCCGTTGAAAGCGGACAGGGGGGAGGGGTGCACGCTTTGTAAAATCAGGTGCTTTTTTTCGTCTATGAGCGGCGTTTTACTGCGCGCGTTGCCGCCCCAGAGTATAAACACCGTGTTTTCTGTTTTGTCGGAGATTATTTTAATCACGCTGTCGGTGAACCACGCCCAGCCGCATTTGGAGTGGGAGTTCGCCCTGTGCTCACGCACGGTCAGCGTGGTGTTTAAAAGCAGCACGCCCTCTTTCGCCCACTTCGTCAAGTCGCCGCAGTTGGGTTGCGTTATGCCGAGGTCGGTCTTCATTTCCTTGTAGATGTTTTGCAGCGACGGGGGAAGTGCAACGCCTTTCTTTACCGAAAAGCACAGCCCGTGCGCCTGATTGGGCTCGTGATAGGGGTCCTGACCGAGTATCACCGCCTTGACCTCGCTAAGCGGAGTGAAACGGAAACAGTTAAACAGGTCGTACATATCGGGATATACGACGTAGTTTGAATATTCGTGCTTTAAAAATTCACGTATTTTCAGGTATCGCTCGTCCGCAAACAGCTCGCCGAGCGCCTCGTCCCAGCCTCCGCCAAGTGGTTTCATAACAGTTTCAGTATCTCCCCGTATTTTTTACATTCGTAAATCGCGCCTTCGAGGTCGTGCTCCAAATAGTTTCCGCATTCCTCGCGCTTGTTGCCAGGCACTTCCTTAAAGCTTTCGGCAAGCGCGAAACTGCGCTTTAAAAGTTCCAGAGTCTGCGCATAGTCCATATTCGCGGTAAGAAGATAGAACCCCGTGCGGCAGCCCATAGGCCCGAAGTATATCACGTCGTCCTTTCTTTCGGAATTTCTGAGCACGGTCGCGATTATATGCTCTATTGTATGCAACGCTTTCGGCGAAATGTAATCGCCCGCGTTGGGTTTCTTAAAGCGCAAATCCCACGTTGTCACGCCGTGCGCAGTTCCGCAAAGGTGCAACCCCGTCGCAAGTTTGTCGTGGTCTTTTGAAAACGAAGGTATTCTTTCCATATCGCCGTACCTCAGAGTTTGATTATCTTTTCCAGTTCTCTATCGAGCGTGCGGAAACATTTCGAAAGGTTGGAAAGGTATTGCGCGGTCGTACTGCCCGCGCCCGCCATATCGGATATTATCTTGAACTGACTGCACTTGATTTTTGCGTGCATACAGACCTGCGCAACTGCGGCGCCTTCCATATCCCTGATATCCGCGCCCAGCGTCTTTGTAATCAGCTTGTAATCGGTCGGGCTGTCGTTGAACCTGTCGCCCGTGGCAAGCTTTCTCGCAGGATAGGCGCCGCGGACGGTAAGGGGAAGATAGTTTTGTTTACATTCGTCCAGCGTGCCTATCTCGCCGCCGTTAAGCTGGGTCAAATCGAAATCGTACTGCACCGCGTGGGAGATTTCGTAAATTTCTCCGACCTCGACGCTCTTGTTGAGGCCGCCCGCCACGCCGAGGTTTATTATGCTGTCGGCGCCCAGCTCGTCAATCGCTATCTGCGTTCCGCAGGCGGCGTTCACCTTGCCAATGCCGCAGACTATAAGCCCCGCGCGCTCGCCGTAAACGCTACCCGTAAGCATACGCTTACCGCAGAATTTCAGGTCGCGGTCGACGCGCATAGCGCGTACTACGGGGTCGGCCTCGTTCTGCATTGCTATAACGAAACATTTCATATAATCTCCTCCTTGCGCAGCCTGAATTGTTTTACGCGCGCTTTTTCAAGCTCTTTGCGGGTGTGTCCCTCGGCGCAGACGGCGAACAGGCCCGTCTTTTCGTCCGAAAAGCACGCGTGCCCGCAACCTACGGGGGCGCCGTCGCAATACAGGTTGCCGTTGTAATATTCAAGCCTTTTCAAATCCCGCGCGAGCGTGCCGCCCAGCATTTTTATATAGGCCTCTTTGTTTACCCAGTTTAATAAAAATTTCTCGTAACCGTCCGTTTGCGCCCTTTCGCGCGGGGTGAACCTGCCAAGAATATGCGCGTAATTTTTGTGCCGAACGCCGACCGCCTCAAAATCGACGCCGACCGCCCTGTCGCAGATAGCTATAAGGGCGTGCCCGCGGGAATGCGATATAGAAAAACAGAGGGGGTCACCCTCTATATACGGCTTGCCTTCGGGCGTCTTTTTTATCTTAAAATCCGTCAGTTTGCGGCAAAGCAAAATTTTTACTTTTTCGTAAAGAAAAGCATTTTCCGTCCGATAAATTTCTATCATAACATAAGCGACTCAACGTATTCGATCTGCTCTTTCGTGGCAAGGTTTTTGGTGAACGCGCACGCGCTCCCCGCCGCCGTGGCGAAGTTGAGCGCGGAGAAGTAGTTGCCCGAATTTATATATTCGTGGATAAACCCCGCAATCATAGAATCGCCCGCGCCGACCGAGTTGACAAGCTGGCCGCGCGCCGCGCGCACGTACATAGACTGGTCGGTTTCGGTGACCATAACCGCGCCCGAACTACCCATAGAAACAATTACGTTGCGCGCGCCCATATTCTGCAATCTGCGCGCGCAGGCGAAAATGCCTTCTATGTCGGGCACTGCGGACAGTCCGAAAATTTCGCACATCTCGTATACGTTGGGTTTTATGAGAAAGGGCTTGTATTTAAGCGTTTCGGTAAGCAGTTTTCCGCTTGCGTCCACTACGAAGTTAATGTTTTTAACGGTTTTGAGGCGTTTGAAGATATTGGAGTAGGTGTAAACGTCAAGCGTGGCGGGAATACTGCCGCTGACTATAAGCCAGTCGCCGTCCTTTAAAAGGGATTTGAGTTTTCTGACAAGCTTGTTTACGTCGTTCTCCGTGACCGCCGCGCCCGTCCCGTTAATGTCCGTTTCGGTGTTGCTTTTAATCTTAACGTTTATACGGCTCTGGCCCTGCACGGTTAAAAACTCGTGCGCAAGGCCGAGTTTTGACACCTTTTCGGTAATGGCCTTGCCCGTAAACCCCGCGACAAAGCCGAGGGCAAGCGTTTCGTTTCCAAGCTCTTTCAGCGCAAGCGAAACGTTTAAGCCCTTGCCGCCCACGGCAAGTCGTTCGCTGACGGTGCGGTTTACAAAGCCGCTTTTAAGGTTATTAACTTGTACGTAGTAATCCAGAGAGGGATTAAAAGTAACGGTGTAAATCATAAATAAAATCCGCGCCGCAAAAATCGCCGTTCGGTATAAGATTACTTTAAAGCATTTGCGCACAAATGTCAATAAAAAACAATTTTAAACGCTTGATTTTTTTACCGCAAAGCGGTTATAATTGATAGCGGTGGATATTTTCGGCTTTAATCGGGCGAGTTTCAGATTCGATTGCGGGCGGAGAATGAGAAAAGCATACCAAAGGTCCGGCTTTGTAAAAACGGAAACTTAAATTTAAACGCAGAATCTAACGATTCCAAAGTTATCGCTTTTCCCGCAAGAAATGCGGCAAGCGTAGCTTGCGCAGCGTAACTTACGCTGTCCGTCGCGCGCCGATTACCGTTGGCGGCGTTGCGGCGTTAATTTAAACGGTTAACTTTTCGTTGCGTTTTACCGCGCGCCACAAAAAGTAATTTTGCGGTATGCTCCCGTAGTCGCCCGTCTGTCGGCGGTTGCGGGCTGAGATAACGGCAGACTAAGTATGTAGAAAGCTCAGACCAAACTCGTAAGACTCGGGTGCAAGTCCCGACTCGTCCACCATCTTTGTAGGACGGAAATACTGTCCTACTAAATACACCCCGAAAACATAGGTTTTCGGGGTGTATTTTACTATATATAGTGATTTTATGCGATGTCGGCGGTTCTTGATTTTGACTGCTGACTTTTTGTAGGTTTAAAAGAAAAGCGGGATTCGAACTAACGGCTTGATTTTTATCACTATAAAATGTTATAATTAATGTAATCAAATCGTTGACAAGGAAAATGTAAAAATGATTGAATTTGTGTCAAGAAAAGAAAGAAAAGTTGCCAATGCGCGGGCTTTAAAAATTGTTCGTGAATTGCAGAAAAGACTTGAGCCTAAATATAGAATAGATCCGAGATTGGTTGGTTCTGCACGTTATAACGCTGTTGTGTGTGACGATAACGGAGTTTACGATATGGATTACCAACTTATTTTAACTTGTAATTGTAAATGCTTTGATGCGGATATTGTTCGCAAAGATTTTTTTGTTGCTTTTAATGCAATAAAAAATGCGAATGAAAAAGTAGAAAATTCAACTTCTGTTATTACAGTCCGAGTGTCGGATAATAGCGGAAAGTTTACAGCGGATAACGAGAGATTTAGTTTTGATTTTGCTATTGTCATGGAAGATAATGCCGTTTCTTATATAACGCGTCGTAGTCAAGATAATAAATATGTTTGGAATAGATTGCCTAACCGTAACAGTTGTACATATCAAAAATTTCTTTCGTTAGATTATAGGGCGCAGAATTCAATTATTGATAAAGTTGTAGAGAGAAAAATAATAGAGAAGACCAAACCCAAAGATCAACGTATAGCTTCATGTGCGATATTTATTGAGGAAGTAAATAATTATGTGGGTAAGCGGTAATGAGTCCGAACGAATTGTTGGAAGAGATGGTTTATGAAAATTCAGAGGAAAGAGCCGAAGCTCAAAAGTATATATCTTTGAAAGGGATAGTTCAATATCGTCGTGTTATAGATTATTGCAAAGTTGCAGAAGAAAAGCCCGCTTATAAAAAAGTATCCGATTTATATCGATATGATAAACGATTAAGAGATATGTTGTACGTCTATCTGTCTACGGAGGAAGAATTTTTACGTGCACGACTTGGGAATGAGTTTGAAGATAATGAAAGTAAGCTGATTAAAACAGCACGATTTAAGAATAAACAAGCGCAATACTGTTCCGTATCGCTTACCCTAGAACAGTTGACTCTAAAAGAACTTAATGATATGGTTTTGGTTAACAAGAGCATATTTAAAAATTTATATGATTTGCATGTATTAGAGTTAAATTTGGATGCATTGCGAGTGTTAAGAAATAAGGTAGGGCATCATAATTTTTTGCTTGCGGAAACGTATAATGAATGTTCGATTGATGGAGTAGTGGATAATACCTTGAAACACAATATAATCAATTTGAAATTTTTACTTCCGTGTGATTTTAGACAAGGCTTTATTACTTCAATCAATAAGTGTGTGCAGGGCTTATCTTTGTTGGGCAAAGAAATCTTATTATAAGGAGAATTTTAATGAAATATTAATTTTTTTATGATGAGTCTGAACACAGTCGCAAAATTAATAAAGAAACGATTTTGTCCGATAATTTTGCCTATGATTTTGTAAGCGTTATAGTTGGGTGTGATATTAGCAATGAAAATGCGATATTTAATAATTATTTACGATTTGAAAATAAATATAAAGAGAAATTTACCGTAGATGAATTGAAAAGTGAAATTATAAAACAAAATCAAATTAAGCACGGTTTTGCGGGTTTAAATAAACTTACTGTATCTTTGTTAACTGGTTACTTTGAATTTATGGTAGAAAATAATATATATCTTTATTATTCTACTTTCAATAAAATTGAATATGTAATTAATCAGTTATTTAGCAATTATCATAATTCGCCTTTATTTGATACGGATAGTTTACGCTATTCCATAACAAAAATATTGGTTATGTATGAGCCGTTAGATGTTTATGAAGCAATATATAAAAATGACGGTAGCTTAGTTTATGAATTAAAAAAGTTCATTCAACAGAGAATTGCAGCTAATCAAGGTATTCAGCATAAACAAATTGAAACGAGTGCTTTTCAACAGGCATTGCTTTTATTAGATGACTATAAGGAGCGGTTTGTAATTGATTGGGATTATGGTATTGCATTTATTGGGTTCAAAAAGTATTTAACGGAAAAGGGAATTGAAGAGTATAGTTTGACCATAGACAGGGAAGGGAACGGAAAAACTCTTTATGCGGCCAAACGGATTGGAATTAAAGATGCTTATGAAGTAGATTCAAAAAATTCGGTGGGTATTCGTATTGCAGATATGCTTGCCGGGTTAGTGTCAAAGTTTTTGAAAAATATAGTGTCTGACTTAAAATATACTTCACATGAAGAAGCAAAAAAGTTAAAACTACTTTCTAACGATTGGTTTAATATTGATGAGAACAAATTAAAATTATACAAAATGTTTAAGCAAATAATCGTTAATCAAAATGATGCTTGGTATAAGTCTTTTTCTGGAAACTACGCTGATTCATTTTTATACTTCATTTGTCTATTGAATTATTTTTCTGGGTTTAAAAATATTCAGGATTATAAAGAGAAAACGGTTGAAGAACATAAGTTGCTGTTAAACAATTTGTCAGTTGCAAATTTAAATGATTATTTCACGAGAATGCATTCGAAACTTCCAATAGAACCAATTTCTCCAAATGATAAAGAGTTTTATTATAATCAACGTGGGGCTAAATGTTACTTTGATTATAAACGGCAAGGATATTTAGATATTCCTAAACTTAAACCAAATAAAGAGAGAGGAGCGATATATCAAGTTTTATCGGTAGGCTTTTTCGGGAAAAATGAGCAGCCTTGTGTTACAATATATAAAGATGAACAGGCGCAATGTTTATTATTGCCAAAAGAGTTGTCTGACTGGGCATTTGATATGGTTGCTTTCTCGAATATCGGTGGGAATTTTTTTCCAAGTGATGTAGAGTTCGGTTATATTAATGGACGCTATTATGCAGAAATATTATAAGAAAGCAAGTAAAAACATTTGTAGGACGAAAATACTGCCATAATTTTAACAACTTAAATCATGCTTAAAATATCCCCAAAAAGATAAATTTTTGAGCAAAATATGACGATTTTTAATAAAAAAATCGGTAAAATCATAGCATCGTCAGTTCAAAGCCTGCTTGGTGCAGCATCTTTGTAGGACGAAAATACTGTCCTACAACATAAAGCCCGAAAACGGAAGTTTTCGGGCTTTATTGTACTATATATTGTGGTTTTGAGCAAAATCTGCTGTTTTTGGTTTTGACTACTGTCTTTTTGCTTGTTTTAATTAAAAACGGGATTTGAACTATCGACCAAATAGTATTAACGCATATCATCAACTAAACGAAAGCCGTTACTTTGTGTAGCGGCTTTTTCATTGTCCGTTTTTCTTGCTTTTACTCTCTAATTTTGCTATAATGATTATGCGATAAACAGTAATTTAGCGGAGAAAATTATGAATAGATGTCCGTGGTGTCTTATAAACGAACTTGAAACAAAATATCATGATGATGAATGGGGTGTTCCCGTTTATGACGACGTAAAGCAATTTGAATACTTAATGTTAGAAGCGATGCAATGCGGGTTGAGCTGGGATACTGTACTGAAAAAGCGTGAAATTTTCCGTTCTTGTTTTGACGGTTTTAATTATGAAAAAATTGCTACCTATACCGCCAAGGACATAGAACGAATTATGAACACGGCGGGCGTTATACGCTCACAAAGAAAAATAG
>CAJTUI010000020.1 GCA_910579705.1 uncultured Christensenella sp. | reverse complement strand
CGGGATAAACAGCGAGGACTATAAGAATTTACAGAAAAAGAAAGGCGAGCTTTCCGCAGAGGAATACCGTAAACAGGTCTACAATCTGTATGTGAAAAAGTATTACCCCGACTTATCCGCTTATGAGAATACGGGCGGCGCGCCGCTTCTCAGAAACTATTACTATCACAACTACGTAAACGCGGGCGCGAAAAACTATCTGTTTGTGTTCGACGATTCGCTTGTCGGCTCGTTTGAAACGGACGGCGGACTGAGCGTTTCGTTTTACGGTTTCTATAAAAACTTTCCCGACGGCGAAACGTTCACAACCGAAAACGAGGCGGACGCGTTTATAACCCGCTCGTTCCGCGCGACGGCGGGGTTCAGCAGTTACATATATTTAATGAATATGTTAAGACTGTTTCCTTTCATAGCGCTTATGCTTTTGCTGGTCGCGGTTATAGCGTTCTGCACGTTCAGAATTTTGAAATCGCCGCGCTGTACGACTATCGGCGGCAGTTTCAAAATCGTAGGTTCGTATCTGTTTTTCGGCGCGCTGTTCTCTGCTGTAATAACGTTTGTTTGCGGCTATTTTATACCGAGAAACAGTCTGATTATAGCGGCGCTGACAAGTTTCTTTCTGATATTGCTTATAAGAACGGCGGTATGTCTGATTTCGGAAGCCGTAACTATAAAAAAATCGGCGGTGGCCGAAACGGAGAATTAATATGATACTTTGCATTGGTGAAATACTGGCCGATATGATAGGAAACGTAAAAGACGGCGCGCTGTGCTATGAACGCAAAGCGGGCGGCGCCCCCTTCAACGTGGCCTGCGCGGCGAAAAAATTCGGCGCGCACGTTGGCTTTGTCGGCAGCGTGGGGGACGATTTGATCGGCGACTTTCTTTTAAAGTTCGCCGAAGAAAAAAACCTCGACGCCCTGTTTATCGACCGCAACGCAAACCGCAACACCACCCTCGCCTTTGTCGAACTCGACGAAAGGGGCGAGCGCTCGTTCTGTTTTTACAGGAAAAATACCGCCGACTATATTTTACCCGACGTTTCCCCGACCCTCTTCGGGGCCGCCGATATCGTACATATAGGTTCTTTAATGCTTTCCGAAAAGGAGGGCTTGGAGTACGCCGAGAATATCGCAAAGCGCGCCCGCGCGGAAAACAAACTGCTCAGTTTCGACGTCAATTACAGGACGGACATTTTCAAAGACAGGCAGACAGCCCTAGCAAACTATAAAAAAATAATAGAGTATGCGGACGTTGTCAAGTTTTCGGAAGACGAGGTGGAAGTGTTTACCGAAGAATACATTGACGTAAAGCTCAAAAACAAACTCGTATGCATAAGTCTGGGCGCGGACGGCAGCGAGTGGCGTTACGGCGGCAGGCGCAACCGCGTCCCTACGATTAAGGTCAAACCTGTGGATACTACGGGCGCGGGCGACGCGTTTTACGGTGGAATCCTTTCCAAACTGGATAAACTTCCCCGTCCGATGTGGTCGCCCGAAAACCTTGATAAGATTTTTGCATTTGCGAACGTGTGCGGAGCGTTAAACACTCTGGGCCGCGGCGCGATAGACTGTCTGCCCGATTTGCAAACGGTAAACGACAGAGTTAGTGAGGGGGAACGTAAATGATAGTTAAGCGTTATAAAAATATACTTTTGACAGGCGTTCTTGCAATTGTCGCGGCGGTTTGCTGCGCGCTTGCTTTCGTGCTGCCCGCTCTGACCGCATATGCGGAAGGCGTTGACTTAGAGGGCGAAGGAGATAACTTTCTCTTGACCGAAAACGAATACGGCGCGGACGAAAAATTTGTGTTTACCGCAACCGCAAACTTCAAAAGCGGCGCCGCGGCGGGCATAGTGTTCGGCGCGGACGAAAATTCCAAATGGGTGTTCAACGTGGACAGGGCGGCCAACCGCGTTAAGCTTATGTATTTCTCCCCCGAAGGCGTTGACGTTATAAAAGAGGATTGGTTCATAGGCAACGACAAAATGACGGACGGCGAAAAATCGCTGGTCAATCCGAAAGTGGCCAACGCGCGCTGGATACAGCTTAAAGTTATAATAACCCCCGAGGACGACAAGGTCTACGCCGAGTTTTACGCGGACAATATCCGCCGTTTCGCGTTCGACGACAGGGGCGACGACCTGAAAACCGACCTCAACGCGTTGCGCGAGGGACTGACTTACAACGGCGGACAGACGGGTTTTAACTGTTACAGCGCCAGCGTGACTTTTACCGATATATATACGGGCGTAAGCGACTATTCCTACTACACGGAGCTTTACCGCCAGCAATATCATTTTTCACAGTTTGCGCATTGGAATAACGACCCCAACGGTCTTGTCTATTACAACGGCTATTACCATTTATATTACCAGACCTATCCGTACACGCACGACAGCGGCGCCGAAGGCTGGGGCGATATGTACTGGGGCCACGCAAGAAGTAAGGATTTGGCGCATTGGGAGCATCTGCCGATAGCGCTTTTCCCCGATACGGAATCGGACGGCTGGGGCGGCGGCAACGGCTATATGTGGTCGGGCTCGGCTATGGTCTACCGCGCGGGCGTAAGCGAAACAATCGATAATATGAACTGGTTCCCCAGCGGCGGCGGAACGGGCCTTCTGGGCTTTTACACGCGCGACGGCGCAAGGCAGGACCAGGTAATTATGTCCAGCGACGACGGCGGGCTTACCTGGACCAAGCGCAAGACAATTCCCCAGTCCGTAACGGGCATTTCCGACCGCAAAGTGTCCTGCCGCGACCCCAAGGTCTTCCCCGTTCTGAAAGAGGGCGAAAAGGTTACGCTGTGGGGTATGGCGGTAACGGGACAGGAAACCAATCAGGTCTGGTTCTTTAAGTCGGGCAATTTATACGACTGGACGTATGCGGGCGAGTTTAAGGCATACAGACCCGAATGCCCCGACCTTATAGAGCTTACCGCAGACGACGGAAGAACTTACGACGTAATGACATTTACGGGCAGACAGTATCTTGTCGGTAAAATCGGCTACGACAGTGCAAACGGCCTGATAACCTATTCGGATTTACAGGGCAATTCTTTCTCTGATATGCAAATGGACGAAATTCCGTTTCAGACTATGGACTACGGGCCCGACTCCTACGCCACTCAGTCGTTCTATATCGACGAAGGCGACAACGCGGGCAAAACCATTGCGGTGAGCTGGTTCAGCGGCGTGCCCGATGCGCCTGCCTCGATAAATGCCGGCGCGCTCGGCGCGGTCAGAAAGGGCTGGAACGGCAGCGGTATGACTATTCCCGTCGAGTACGGCTTGAAGAAGTCGGGCGCGGGCTATCTGCTGACACAGACGCCTATTGTGAAGGGCTCGGAAAGCTTTGAAAAAACTTCCGTTTATTCGGGGGTTGACCGGAAAATAAACGCGCAGAGCGGGAACGTTCTTGCGGGCGTTAACACTCACTGTTTCGAACTGGAAGCGGATATAACCAATCCCGAAGAAAGGCCCGTGTATTTCAGAATAAATATGAAAGGCGACGAGTACACGGAAGTGGGCTGGAACGCGAAAGACGGCTATTACGTGAGCCGCGAACATACGGGCGACGCGGGGTTAAATCTCGGCAACTATCGCAGCCGACACACGTCGGGCGCGGTTGACGGAACGCGGCTTTCATTCTATATCCTTTCCGATAACGGCGGAGTGGAGGTGTACTGCGGCGGATTCACAATTCCTTTTTACGTACTTACTTTCTCCTCGCCCTACGCGACCGGCGCGCAGTTTATCGCCGAAAGCGAAGTTACGGCCAGCATAACGGTCAACGCAATCTCTTCCGTATGGCGTGATAAAGAGGTCGGCGCGGACGAAACCGTTCTGTACGTAGAAGAGCAGAACGTGGAGCTGGACAGAACGCTTATGCCCGAACGCGAGATAATAGTATATTCGACTTCGGGCGGTGAAACCGAGTGGACGGTGGAAAGCGGCGCGGGCGTAGTTTCCGTGGAAAAGACGGAATCGGGCGCAAAGATTTCGGCGCTTTCTGCGGGCACGGCTATTGTCAAGGTTTCTTGCGGAAACGCCGTCAAGACGATTAACGTTACCGTACACTCGGGCACGGTCGACAGCGATATAGGTTTTACTTCCCAAAGCATAGTTTCGGGTAAATGGTTTGCGGCGGAGGCAGGACTTCTCGGCGTTCAGACTTCGGGCGACGGCTTTATTCTTTCTGAACGCAGCGGCGAGAATTTCATATATTCGGCCAATTTCAGTCTTTCGGGCGCGGCGGCGGCGATTGTGTTCCGCGCGACTGCCGATATGAGCGACTATCTAATTGCCAATTACGACGACAACGGCAAGATTGTCAAGCTGTGGTCGCCGCGCGGCGAGATAGCCCGCGCGGACGCGGCAAGCGTGAACACGGCCGATATAATCCTCAAAGTCAGGGCGGAGGGCAGGCGCATAACCGTATACATAAACGGTCGCGAGGTAATTTATGCGGAGCTGAACGAACACGAACCGACCGAAGGGCTTTTCGGCCTGAACGTGTGCGCGGCGCGCGTAACGTTCAAATCGGTTGCTCTCCTTGCGGACAGATACGAATATGCGGGCGGGGCTTTGACAATCGGCGGAGAGGCGGAGCAGGCCATAACGGCCCTCTATAACCGCACGCAGGGCAACGTGAAAATCAATCCCGCGTTCTACACTGCGGACGGCAGAAAACTGGAAATTTCGCGCGAATATTTCGAAACGCTTAAAACGGCGGGGCTCTACGAATTTACCGCCGTCGGCACAATATCTTCGTTCGGGTTCTCGGTGAACGTGGGCGAAATCCCCGCAACCGAGGTCGGCGACCTTACGATAGAATACGGTTGCAACGCGGTAATCTATATAGGTAAAAACAAGGCGGACGCGCTCGCCGTCAACGGAACGGCGCTTACGGACGGATATACCGTCAAAAGCGGCGTGGTTACGATAGACGCCGACAGGTTATCGGTCGGCGAAAACACGGTGACGATTAACGACGGGTTGACAGTTCTGGTGACGGTAAAGCCGCAGGAGAATATCGCTACGGAAAATCCGGCGGATAATACGGTTTTGATAATTGCTCTGTCGGTAACGGGCGGCGTGCTTGCGCTCGGCCTGGCGGCGGCAGCGGCAACGATAATAATTTTAAGGAAGAAGAAAAATGGCGGCGACAATTAAAGACGTGGCGGAGTTCGCCGGCGTCGGCATAGGAACCGTTTCAAGGGTAATAAACGAAGAGAAGTCGGTTAAACCTGCCACGCGCGAAAAAGTAAAAAGCGCGATGACGACTTTGCAGTTTTCACCAAACAAAATGGCGGCAAAACTGCGCAAAAACGAAACGCGTATAATCGCGCTGCTCGTTCCCGTCATAAATCACCCGTTTTTTGCTAAATTCGCGTATTACGTCGAGGACGAGGCGGACAAATTCGGATATTCGACCATACTCGTATCCTCGCAACAGAGGGTGCAGAAAGAGACCGACATAATCGACAGAATACATCGCAGGGAAGTGGACGGGGCCGTCTTTGTTACTCACTTTTCGCACGGCGAGGAGGAGCTGAAAGACTGCCCGATAGTATCCATCGACAGACATTTCGGCGACGATATGCCCTTTGTTACTTCCGACAACTATTCCGCAACGTGCAGGGCGGTTGAATATCTTCTGGAAAAGGGCTGTAAAAATATCGGTTATATCGGTTCTAAACCCGTCGTGTTTTCGGAGGTTATGGAAAGAGAGCGCGCTTATCGCGACACTATGGATAAGCACAACCTGCCCGTAAAAGCGGTAAACGAAATCATACTGCACGGCGAGGAGCAGAACGTTGCGCGGGATTTTCTGGACAAATATCCCGATATCGACGGGGCCTTCGCCTCGGGCTATTCGCTGGCGCAGTCGCTGTACGGCGAGCTTTTGAGAAGGGGTAAACGTATTCCCGAGGACGTACAGATAGTTTCTTACGACGGCGCGTTCAGCCAATGGAACGACAGGGGAATGACCTGCGTAGAGCAGCCCGTGGAAGAAATGGCGCGGGAAGTGGTGAGAATTCTCATTAAAAAAATCAAGGGCGAAAACGTGGAAGTGAGGACGGAGCTTAAAACAACGTTCGTCAAGGGCGCGACCACAAAATAAATTTCGGGCATTTTCAATGCCCCCTGTATAGAGGAACCTCTATACAAAAAAATCTATTAGTAAATAACGGCGACTGCCGTGATAAGGAGTATAAAAATGAAAAAAATATTCAAAACGCTTTCAGTGCTTGCCGTATCCGCGGTTATGGCTTGCGGCTTCGCCGCGTGCGGAGGAGGCGGCGGCGACGGGGGAGAGGTTGACAGTTCGGGCAACACCATCGTCAAGATTATGTTTCACGTGGACGAGAAATCTACCGAAGGTCAGGCGTATAAGAAGAGGATAGACGCGTTCAATACCGCCTATAAGGACAAAAAAATCAAGGCGTCCGCCTCCTATCAGGCGCGTACGACGGGCGCGGCAGGTTACGAAACCGAGCTTTTGAATAAGCAAATCGAGGGAACATTGCCCGATATTATCACGTTCGACGCACCGAACTGCGCGTCGTATGCAAATTCCAAATTGCTTTACGATATTTCTTCGCTTGTGCCCGAGGACGTGCAGGACGATTTCTTATCGCTTAACGAGTATGGCGGCAAGCTTTACGGACTTCCCATACAGGAGTCCAGCGCGGGTTTCTATTACAACAAAAAGATATTCAGGGCTGCGAACATAGACGTGTCCTCTTATACGGTGGAGAATCCCTGGACTTTCGAGCAGTTCAAAGACGTTTGCGCAAGGCTTAAAAACCACGGAACTACCGCGGTTGATATGCGGCTTGACGCGACTAAGGACGAAACGGCGACCTATCTTCTTTATCCGTTTATTTATGCGGCGGGCGGCTCGTTTACTTCCGCAGACGGGTTTACGGCTACGGGCTATTTCAATTCTTCCGCAACGCAGAGCGGTTTCCAGTTTTTGAAGGATCTCGTCGCGGAAGGCTATACCTCGTATTCCATCGGCGCGACCGATTTCTATACCGGCAAAGTGGGAATGTTTCTTTCCTCGGGCTGGACGATTCCCGAAATCGAAAACAAGTATAAGGACACTTTCGCAAGCCGCGACGACTGGGGACTTTTACCCTATCCGCAGGGCACGGCAAAGGCAAGCGCGACGGGAAGCTGGTGTTACGGTATAACCAATAATAACCACGCAGACAAGACGGCGGCGAAGGAGTTGTTGCTCTGGCTTACCTCGACTGAAAGCTCGGACGCGATAACCACCGCTACGGGTATGATTGCCGCGCGTAAATCCGTCAACAAAAACTATGCGGCAGGTTCGCCCGAAGAAGTGCTTTTGAAACAGTTGCAGCTTACGGGTAAGGCCCGTCCCGCAACGGTTGCGTATCCCACTTTCTCGACCTGCTTCAACCAGATTATTTACAGCCTTAAAGACGGCAATCTGACCGACATACTCAACACTCAGACAAATACGTTGCAATCGGAAATGAACAAGCTGCACAAATAAGCAATTTCAAGGGGGGGCAAAGATGACAGGCTCTACGCTCATAATTCTGGCTGTGTTCGCCGCGGGCTTTATCGGGCTTGCGGTATGGGATATAGTCAGGTCGAAAAAGAAAATACAGAAATATCGGCTCCGCTCGGCGGCAACGGCATATTTAATGCTTTTGCCTGCGGTGCTGCTGGCGTTTCTGTTTATATTGTTGCCTATTCTATATTCGCTGGGATACGCGTTTACAGATTACTATCTGTTGACGCCGAACGACATAAATTTTATCGGTTTCGACAACTTCGCGAGCGTGTTTAAGGAAATAGGCGAGAAGGGGACTTTATATCACGCGATAATCAACACCCTTATTTTCGTTGTCGGCGTCGTGCCCTTGCAAATAGGTATGGCGCTGGGGCTTGCGCTGTTTACAAACCGGAAGGTGCGCGGCGTTAAGATATTCAAGGTTTGCTTTTTTGCTCCCGTCGTAATATCGCTCAGCGTAACTTCGTTTTTGTGGCTGCAAATTCTTTCGCCTTCCGAAACGGGACTTTTAAATTCGTTTCTCGGTCTTTTCGGCGCGGAGCCGCACGACTGGCTGCGCGACCCGAAAACCGCGATGCTGTGCATAATAATTTTAAGCGCGTGGCAGGGCTGCGGGTTCCAGATGCTCATATTCACTTCGGGTCTGGCGAATATCCGCAACGACCTGTACGAGGCGGCCGCTCTCGACGGCGCGAACGCGTGGCAGAAATTCAGGACTGTCACCTGGCCGGGATTAAGGTCTACTTTCGTATACATAATAATCACAGTGTTTATTGGCGCGTGCAGGATTATGACCCAGCCTATGCTTATGACGGGGTATCAGGACCATACGGTAACTTTAAGTTACTATATGTACACTCAGGGTTATTCCTATCGTTGGGTCGGTTACTCTTCGGCGGTTGCGCTGATTATGACTATCGTTATAGGCACCATAACGCTGATACAGCGCCGTGCGTTCAGGGAGAAATAATATGAGAAATAAGACGTTTACGGTAGACGGAAGGGAAGTTGCTTTAAACAGCCGTATGACGGGGAAAAGGATTACCAAGGAAGTAATTTACTACCTGTGCGGAATAGTTCTTTCTCTGCTGTTTCTCTTTCCTATTATATATATGCTTGCAACCTCGACGAAGAGCGAGTCCGCCTATGCGGCGGGCGCGGGCAGTCTTGCGATGTTTCTGCCCGATTTCGCGCATCTCGGCACAATGTTCGATAATTACGGGAGCGTTTTAACCAATTACGGTATCTGGAAATACGCGTTAAACAGCTTTCTGTACGCGGTGATAGTAATCGTCCTCAACGTACTCATAAACGGTCTGGCGGGTTACGTTATGGCTAAAATGAACTTCCCCGGTAAAAGGCTGTTTTCCGCATTGATAATTTTTCTGATTATCGTTCCCGTGGAAACTTCCATAATCCCGCTGTACTCGATAGTCAAGATAATGCTCGGCCTGAAACAGACCGCGTCGATACTCGGAATAATACTTCCCGCGTCGATAAGCATATTCAACATCTTTCTGTTTATGCAGTTCTTCCAGAGTATCCCCAAAGAATACGAGGAGGCCGCGCGTATGGATGGGGCGAGCACGCTTGGGATTTTCTTCAAAGTCATACTTCCTCTGTCAAAGCCCATCGTCGCAACCGTTGCGGTGTTCTGCTTTATAGGCGTATGGAACGACTATCTCTGGCCGTCTATGATTCTGCCTCAGGCAAGCGAGGGCGAGTGGCCGCTGATGCCCATTCAGGCCGCGCTTACCACGATACAGAGTATGGAAGGTATCACCACGGGCGAGATTATGGCTTCGCTGGTAATAACAAGCATTCCCATATTTGTTATTTACGTTGCGGCGCAGAAGTATATAGTTCAGGGGTTCGGTTCCGCCGGACTCAAAATGTGAGGTCTTTATGAAACTGAAAAAATGTATTGCCCTGATAACGGCGCTGTGCCTCTGTACGGCAGGCCTTTCCGCGTGCGGCAAGAAAGAAGACGACAAAAACGGCAAGCCCGTGCTCTCTTATTCGTTTGACGAAACCACGGGAAATACTACTAAGGAGTCCGTCAGCGGAACAGACTACAAGATAAATTACGTGTTTAACGAAGACAACGCGGATAACCTTTTCAAAGAGCCGAACGACCCTTTGAGAAAGACGGGCGTAAAAGGAAAAGCGCTGTATATGGACGGCTTTTCCAACAGCATAACCAACAGGGATTTCGTCGTCCCCGCGTCGGCGGTTACGCTCTCCGTCTGGGTTGCGCCGCGCGTGTTTGAAAATCTCCCGAACTACGGCGACTCATCCGACGCGGCTGGCAATCCGCGCCTAACTTCCGTTTTAAACAAAGGCAACGTGGAGGCGGGCGAAGGGTTCGTGCTCGGATACGGCAGGCTCGGCCTCTGGGGGATACAGCTTGCGCTGCACAACGCGGAAACGGACGAGGACTATGTGCTGGCGTTCTACGACCCGATTAACGCTTTACCGCTGTACGAGTGGTCGCACCTTGCCGTCAGCTTTGACGGTAAAACGGGCTATATCGGGCTCTTCTACAACGGCACACCTTCGTACGAGGCGTTCATTCCCGAGCTTGTGGAAACGCGCATAATCGGTTCCGAGGACCCTCTTTATATCGGCAAGTTCGTCAACCCCGTTACCGAGTTCGGTATCGACCGTCAGCTTGTTTCGGGGCTTTTGGACGAAGTTAAAATCTACAACTTCTCGCTGTCCCCCAAGGAAATACGCGAAGTTTACGCCGACACCGATTCGGACGGCGGCCACCCCGCGCTCGACTGGAAGGATATTGCCCTCGACAGTTCGGTTTACGAGGGCGACAGATACAGGCCGCAATACCACGGCATTCCCCCCGCAGTCTGGATGAACGAACCGCATTCGCCCTTCTATTACAAGGGTAAATATCACGTGTTTTATCAGCACAATCCTTCGGGGCCGTATTGGTCGCAGATACGCTGGGCGCATATCGTCAGCGACGATATGATTCACTGGGAATACGTCAAGGACGCGGTCGTCCCTACGGCGGGCATCTGTCCCGAGGGCGTGTGGACGGGCGGCGCCTGCATCGGTCCCGACGGAACGCCCTGGCTTGCGATTACCGCGGGTACCAATACCAGCAGTTGGAGCGGGCAGAACGTGGCGTTCGCGCACGCGGCCGACCCCGACGACCCCTATCTTGTGGACTGGGTGGTGGAGGACAAAGTGGTAATCACACAGCCGAACGACGATTCTCAGGGAGAGCGAGACCAGTTCCGCGACCCGTTCGTGTGGTATGACGACGGTGTTTACTATATGATGGTTTCCACGTCAATCCCCGGCAGGGGCGGCTCGGCGAACGTTTACACTTCTACCGATATGCGCGAATGGGAGTCGAGAGGGTATCTCTACGAATGCGACTATAATGCCTATCCCGAGCAGGGCGCGCACTGGGAATGCGTCGTAATGCTGCCGATAAGCAAGAAAGACGGTTCGCAGACGAAATATATTCTCTTTGACTGTCCGCAGTACACGGTGGACGGCTACACCGTCGAATGTTACTACTGGATAGGCACGTTCGATAAAAATACCTGCCGTTTCATTCCCGACGACCACAAGCCCCGTCTTTTCGATATGGGCCGCGGCGTATATACGGGCCAGAACGGTTTCTGTTTTCTTACCGACGAGGATATTGCGGGCGGAAAGACAAGATACGAGCAGGGAAGAACTGTGATTTACGCCATTGCACAGGGCAAGGACGCGGGCACGGCGCAGAACGAGAACGCGGGCTGGGCGCATAACTTTGCTATTCCCCTCGAACTATGGCTATCCGACGACGGAAACGAAGTAATCCGCGAACCCATTAAAGAGTTGCAGAGCGTAAGGCAGGAAAAGCTTTACGGCTACGAGGGCGAAGGTAAAACCGCAAACGAAATAAATTCGGAAATTTCCTCGATAAGGGGGGATTTACTGGAAATCAGGGCGAAATTCACGCTAGCCCCGACGGCGGAAAAATATGCGGGCGGAATAAGCGTACGTTACAACCCCAACACCGTGGATTTGATGACGGAGCGCACGGATATCAACTTTACCGATACGGGAGTGTATATAGAAAGAAACAAATCTTCGCTGTTGGACTACGTTTCCAAACAGCCCAGCCATAACTGGGAGAACGTTTCAAGAGAATACAGCGTGATAATCCTTTTAGACCGTTCTATGCTGGAAGTTTACGTCAACGGCGTAATGAGTTTTACGACGAGAATTTATCCTAAGTACGGCGATTCCGATTATCTGAGAATAATCGACGACAATTCGGGGATACGCTTCCAGTCGCTTGAAATTTACAGAATGGGAAGCGCGTATTCCGAAACGGTCACGCCGCCCTATTACGGAAATACGGGCAATCTGGGGAATTGAGAGGTGAGTGAATATGCGTAAAACATTGATTGCTCTTCTGGGCGTTCTCTGCGCGGGCGCGGCGATAGGCGGCGCTGCCTGCGCTAAAAGCGATACTGTTTACAATCCGGCCGCGCCCGTAAACGGCGGTTTCGAAAGCGCGGATTTAAGCGGCTGGAAGGTGGAGTACGGCAACGCGTTCGACGACGACTGCGTTATGTCCGACAAAACTTTCACATATGAAAACGACGCGAACCATAACCGTCTTTCCGTCAACGCAACGGGCAACTGGTATCTGAGCGGAAGGGGATTTAACGGAACTTATTCGGGCGCGCGCACGGGGGCGATACGCTCTACGGAGTTCGTTTTGCCCGAGGACGGAATTATCAGTATGAAACTTGCGGGCGGCGCGCTTACCGTGGGCAAGGGCGAAAACGCGCCGTTGAAAAGCAGGGAAAAACTGTGCTATGTCGGCGTATACCGCGCCTCGGACGACAGATTGCTCGCAAGACAGACAAACGAGTATTTTATCGAGCATACCGAGGACTACGTCAATCCCGATAAGTACGCGGCGGGCGTCTACAACACGGACAATTTCAGCGAATATACTCTCGACTTGTCCGCATATGCGGGCGAACGGGTATATATACGCATAGTCGATAACGACGAAAGCTATTATTACGGCTATTTAAGCGTGGACGACATACGCGTCGGCGAATATGCGGAGCCGCAGCAGGAGGGTGCGTTCTTTACGAAAACCCGCGACTACGTCGAGGACGCCGAAAGCCCGTCACAGTACGAGATTAAGAACGGCGGGTTCGAAACGGGCTCGCTTGCGGGCTGGGAGATTGTCGAGGGGGACGCGTTCTCCAACGACGGAGTAAACGCCGAAAGCGTTTGGTGGAACGAGAACATCACTTACTCGCGCGACGGCAATTACCATTACGGAAAATACCGCCCCGCGGCGACGGGCGTTATGCGCTCCTCCGAGTTCGTCGTGGGCGGTTCGGGATATATAAGCTGGAAGCTGGGCGGCTGCTCGGACAACGGCAAGACCTATCTCAGGTTTATGATTAAGACGGACGGCAAAGACTTCGAGGCGGCGAGGTTTTCCAACTTCAAATACTGGAATTTCCAGTTCCCGTACGTTGCAAACGGAATGCGGCTTTTGAATATGGTTCAGTATTACGCCGACTTTTCCGAATATCTGGGCCGCACGATGTATATAGAGGTCGTGGACAAAAACGACTCCGCAGACGAGCTGGGGTGCATAGTTCTGGACAGCGTAAAAACCCACTGGGAGAAAAAGCCCGCGTGGTTTGACAGCGAGGCGTATCTTGCGGTTGTGGACAACGATACGGACGTTATGCCCGACAGTAAGTATCAGGTCGCAAACGGCGGGTTCGAAACGGGCGATTTGACCGGCTGGGAGTGCGTGGGCGATATCGGCAGGGTAGTCGCGGAGAGCTACTGGCTTGACAAACCGTACAACAATAAGGGCAGACACCTCTTCACCGGGTTCGAGCACGACGGCCGGAAGTTGGAGGGCAATACGGGCACTCTGACAAGTTCGGCGTTTGAAGTCGGCGGCTCGGGTTTGATAACCTATCTTCTCGGCGGCGGCAAAGATTTATCGCTTTGCTATCTGTCGGTCATAGACGCGGAGACGGAAACGGAGCTTGCGCGCTACGGCAACAGTCTGTTTAACGACGGTACGATGAACTTGTACAAGGCGGATTTATCGGAATTTATAGGTAAAAAAGTAAAGCTGAGGCTTACGGACAACGCCACGGAAGACTGGGGACTGCTTGTTGCGGACAGCTTCGTCACTTACTATGCGGACGAAAAGTCCGTTCCCGCAAAGGCGAAACCCGCAAACAATCTTTTAGAGCTGGACTATCTCGGCAAGGACAATATCTATCAGGTGGATAACGGCGACTTCGAAACGGGCGATTTGTTCGGCTGGAAGAAGACGGGCAATATCGGCGGAATATCGGGAGAAACGGTATGGTGGAACGAGCAGCTTCCGTTCAATAAAGACGGCGAGTACTTTTTCAGCGGCTGGGCCGGCGAAGAGAGCGCGACGGGCGTTTTGGAGAGCGGCAGTTTCGTCCTCGGCGGTTCGGGCTGGATAACCTTCAAACTCGGCGGCGGACGGGACACGGCGCTGTGCCATATCGAGATATACGACAAGACGAGGGGCGAGGTCGTGGCAAGGTTCGGCAACACCGAATTCAAGGACAACGGAATCGGAATGAACGATTTGAAGGGCAGTTGCCTTGCGAATATGGTTCAGTATAAGGCCGACTTGTCTGAGTATTTAGGCGACGAGCTTGTCATCCGCATTGTGGATAATGCGGTCAAGGACTGGGGCCTTCTGTTTGCGGACAGCTTTATCACTTATTATGAAAATGTTGCCGAAATTGCCGAAGCGGCGGTTACGGCGCGGAATTTAAAATAAAATAAGGAGAAAATGATGAAAAAATTTTTAGCGTCTTTAATTGTGGCGGCACTATCCTGCGTAATTGCGGTATGCGCGGGCTGTAAAGACCGCAACGGCGAGAAAAAGCCCGAATTGCTTAAAGACGGCGTCGCGTTGACGATAACCGCGGGCGAAACCCAAAGCATAGACTTGTCGGAGTATATTTCAATCGAGGGGACGGAATATGCTTACGCGGCGGAGTCGTCGGACGGCTCGGTTGCAACCGTTTCCGTCGAAGGAAACACGGCTACGGTTACGGCGGTAGCGGCGGGCAGCGCGGAAATAACCGCGTCTGCGGACGCGGTGCAGGTTAAGTTTGCGGTAACGGTAAACAAAAAACCCGAGCAGCCCAAGCCTGCGCCGGTATTTAAGGACAGAACGCTTGCGTACGATTTAAAGGATAAACAGTCGGAGCAGATTACGCTTGCGCCCGAAAGCGGCGAGGCAACGTATCGCTATTCTTACGCTTTAAAGGCGGCGGACGCGTACGTTATGATTAACGGCGACAAGCTTACTGCGGCATACGATTCCGCAACGCAAAAAACGCTTATTATCGTTGCCAAATATACCGATAGCGCGGGTTCGTTTACGGGCGAAAAGACGGTGGAGTTTAAAGTTACCGTAACCGTTACCGATACGAGAGAGCCCGAAGAAATCTCCGCGCCCGTGCTTAAAGAAAGCGCGGTCGTAGTCGAAAAGGATATTTACGGCGAAAACGAAAGCTCGCTAACTATCGATTTTGCGGAGAACGTAGAAAACCCCGACAACGTAGAACTGGGCTTTACCGTCAGGAAGGGCGAAGAGGCCGTAACGCTGACGGGCAGTACATATAACTTTGTTTACGAAACGTACGACGAAACGGCGACAACGGTTGTCTATTCGGTTGAAATAGCTTATAATATAGACGGCGAGGACGGCGCGCTTGAATATACTTATACTTTGAAGATAAAAGATACAAGCGCGTACAGGGTAGAAAACGGCAACTTCGACAACGACCTCGAAGGCTGGACGGTGGACGGAAATATCGGCGCAATCACGGATAAGTCCACGTTCTGGGAGCAAGAGTTTCCTATGTTTAACGACGGTAAATACTTTAGCGGCGACGGCAGAGAGTCGGGCAAGGGAACTTTGAAGTCCTCGCTTTTCAAGGTCGGCGGGCAGAACAAAATTACGTTTATGCTGGGCGCGGCAGGCAACAAGGATTGCTATATAACCCTTGAAAGAGAGGACGGAACGGTGCTCGAAATATGGCGCAACACTAAGTTCGAGGACGTGGGCGGCTGGCAAGCCGAAGAGATAGGGAAAACGCAGTTTGCGTGCAACCTTGTAACGTACGTTGCGGATTTGTCGGCGTATGCGGGCGAAACCGTGCGAGTGGTATTGAACGACAACGCGGAAAAAGATTTCGCTTTCTTCAACTTCGACAAGCTTGTAACGTATTACGCAACGGCGGAGGAAGTTCCCGCGGGCGTTGCGGCGGTTAACGAGCTTGCGGATAAGACGGAGTTGAAAGAAGCCGTGGACGGAGCTATAACCGAGCAGGGCGATTACACCGAAGAGAGCTTTGCGGCATATACGCAGAGCATAGCGGCGGCGCGGGCCGTGCTTGAAAAGTTAGCGGTTACTCAGCAAGAGGTTGACGCGGCAAAGGCGGCGATAGACGCGGCGTACGGCGAACTTGCCGCGCGCACTCCCGAAGAAAAGGCGGGCGCGGAAAAAGAGATAACCTTAATCACGGGCAAGCATAAAGAGATAATTATTTCCGACTATATCGACGGCAAGGGGCTGAGCGGCCTGACCTATACGGCGACTGCGGCGGACGAAAATGTTACTTTGAGCGAAATTGCGGAGGGTAAATTTACCGTCACCGCGGGCAGTGCGGAGGGTGAAACGCAGGTTGCGATTGCCGTCGCGTATAAGGGCGAGGTTAAGCTTACCGTTACCCTGACCGTAACCGTCATAAGCGAAAAGGCGCCCGAATTGAAGGAAGAGGCGATTGTAAGAAATATCGACCTGTATTCGGAAGAAAACAAAACGGACGTAACGCTCGATTTTGCGGACAACGTTACTGACTACGGCGTGGAGCTGGAATATACGGTAACCTGTGACGGCTCGCCCGTGACTCTGGACGGAACGACTTGCACGTTTACTTACGGCAGTTATACCGAAACGGATACTGTAATCGTTTACAGCGTTCATATTGCCTACGCGTTGAGCGGCGGGGAAGGCGAGCTCGAATACACCTATACTTTAAAGATAAAAGATACAGGCGCGTACAGAGTAGAAAACGGCAACTTCGATAACGACCTCGAAGGTTGGATGTTGGACGGAAATATCGGCGCAATCACGGATAAGTCCACGTTCTGGGAGCAACAGTTCCCTATGTTTAACGACGGAAAGTATTTTTCGGGCGACGGAAAAGAGGGTGGCAAAGGGATTTTGAAGTCTTCGCTTTTCAAGGTCGGCGGGCAGAACAAAATTACGTTTATGCTGGGAGCGGCAGGCAATAAAGATTGCTATGTCACGCTTGAGAAGGAAGACGGAACGGTGCTCGAAATATGGCGCAACACTAAGTTCGAGGACGTGGGCGGCTGGCAAGCCGAAGAGATAGGGAA
>CAJTUI010000019.1 GCA_910579705.1 uncultured Christensenella sp. | reverse complement strand
GTACTGTACACAAACAGCCCCCAGTGTTCGACTGCGCCCCCAATGGTGGAGATAAGGGGATTCGAACCCCTGACCTATACGTTGCGAACGTATCGCGCTACCAACTGTGCTATATCCCCGAATATTAAAAAATTTGGTGGGAACAACAGGACTTGAACCTGTGACCTCTTGCATGTCAAGCAAGCGCTCTAACCAACTGAGCTATGCCCCCGAAAAAACCGTACGAAAACGGATAAAACTTCAAAGCTTTTGTATTATATCAGTTTTTTTTTAACAATGCAAGTATTTTTTTATACCTAAAAGCAAAAAATGCGCCGTCTTACGACGGCGCATTCACCATTTAATCAAAACACCTTTGTCGAGTTGTCGGAAAAGGTATATTCATAACGCTCATTGCCGTCTTTATCGGTAATTTTACGTATCTTGAAAACTCCCTCTTTTCCGTCTATTTTGTACTTGACCTTCATCTGGACTGTTCCGCCGACAGTTTCGCGTTCGACCTTGTACTTGCCCTTGCCCGAACCGTTAAGAAATTCCAGTTCGTACTCCGCCTCTTCCTTCGCGCCTTTGCGCTCGGTTTCGAACTCAACCGAGGTCTTTTCTACGAGTCTGCCCGCGGAATACACGCTGTAAGTATACTCCCTTTCGGTCTCGTTCGGCTCCCGAGAAGTTTCCTGCTCCATCTCAACGTACGTGCTTTTATCGTTCCTGTCAGCATACGCCCTGATTTTGAGTTCGTCCTCGGTCTCGTCCTCCTCGGTTTCGTGCTCGCGCTCGCCCGTAAGATAATAATCCTCTCCGTCGACAATCATCACGCCTTCGAGCGTATAAATCGTCTTGACCTCGTCCTCGTCGCGCTCCTCACCCGCAAAGGTTTCTGTATAGTACATAATATGGGTAACGTCATTGCCGCTTATATCCTTACCCGTTACCGTGAGCTTGGTTTCATACGGATACTTTTCGTCCTTATTCTCTTCCGCTACCGTATTAATCAGATCTTCGCCGAGAAAATCGTCCAGCGCGGTAAAATATTCGTTGAATTTTTCCGCGTATACCGCCGCCTCGTCCGCGCCGTCCGCAAGCAGGCTTACAGAGGCCAGCGCCTTGACGGTTTTACCCGACACGTTGGAAAGAAGTTTCGCGGAAGTAACCGCCCCGAGCCCGTACACGTCGTTCACGGACGACAGATTACCGCTTTTTTCCGTATTGCAGGCTGAAAGCGGAATAATTGCCGCCCCCGCAAGAGTAAGACACAACGCCGAAATTTTTTTCATAGTATATAATAACCTCCTTTTAAATATGTTCCCCTTTTTTTATTTTATAAACAACGGCGTCTTGCGACAAGGCGCCGTCTGTTTTTAATCAGTATAAATCGTCGTCATCGTCGTCGAATATAGACGAACCGTAACCAGACCCGTAGTCCGAGCCGTAACTGTCATACCCGAAATCGGAACCGTAATCAGACCCGTAACCGCTACCGTAATCCGACCCGAAATCAGAGCCGTATCCGAACCCGAGGTCGTAATCGGTTGCGTAATCGTCGAACCCGTCCGCGTTATATCCTGCCGCAGGGTATCCGCCTGCCGCGCCCACGCCGTACGCGTCCGCCGCGGGATATTCGCCGTAACCGCCCAATCCTTTTTTACTGAGCTTGCGCTCCTTTCTTATCTTGCGCTTGATGGGGAACGCCCATATCACCGACGCAAGCCACAACAGTATGTAACAAACCCCGCAAATCCAGGTCGCGGAAGTGAGCCCGTACAGCATCGCCTTTATTGCGGGCCCCTGCTCGCCCTCGAAGATACTCTTGGTGAAAGGCAGGACGGGCAGAAGTCTGGGCGCGAGCAGCACCGCAAGGCTTATTATTCCGGGGATAATGCCGAAAAGTTTCGCATACCACATCATAAACCGCTTGTTTTTCGCAAACATACGGAAGAACGCAAACAGAAAGAGTACGAACCAGGGCAGAACCAGCCCGAGCACGCCGTAAAACACGTAACCGTAGTACTGAAACATATCCGACGTGCCTTCGAGCGCTTTGTCCACTTCCGCCCTAAGGCTTGCCCTGAGCTTTGTTTTAAGCTCTTCGGTCTTCTCCTCGTCGAGCCCCATAGCGCCAAGCAACTCGTCGTATGTAGTACAGATTGTTTTATCCGCGGGCGGCGTTTCGCCCTCCTCAACCGCAAGCGCCGCGGGCTCCGTTTGCTCCCCGCCGTTTGCGCCCGAAAACAGTTTATCGAAAATATCGTCGATATTATAATTGTTTAAATCCACGTTCTTGGAAACGGTTACGCAGATTAAGGTTTCCAGCGTGACGGCCGCGCCGTCCCCCGCCTCCGCAACCGCGTCCGCGTAAATTTTCTCCATCTCTGCGATTATATTTTCCCGCTCTTCGGGCCCGATAGAAACCTCGTCCTCAAACATAACCGCAATTTCGTCTATAAGCCCGTTCGCAACCTCTTCAACGGTGGTTTCGCCGCCGGATACCTTTTCGATTTCCTTGAACTTTACAAGCAGTTGTTTCACCTTTTCTTCCGTCAGGTTTTCGCTGTTGACTTCTTTTATAAGCTCGGTCGTTATCGTTCCGACGACTATCTCCTCGACAAGCCCCTTGCCCTCGTCTGTCTTGAACATACCGACAACGCCGTCAACAATGCTGTCAACAAGCTTGCCGACAAGCGCCGTATCGTTGAAAAACAGCTCGTCAAGCACCGCGTCCGCCTTATTCTCTGCCGACGAGAACGCGACCTTCGCGGCGTTGAAACCCGACACCGCGACCGAGCCCTGCGCCTGTCCCAAAACGCTTGAAACGATTGTGGTGACGACGGGCGCATAATTTACGCCTTCCTGCTCCGAACCTTCGAGACTGCCGTCAATGGTTTTATCCATCATCTCCTCGACGTAAGCCTGCATATCCGGACTGCGCATAATCCTGCCGAAGTCCAGCTTGAAGATAGGCGCGAAAAACAGCGACGCAATACTGACCAGACAGAGAATACAAACGAATATATTAAGAGGAATTAATTTTTTCTGTAACTTCCTCTCCGTTTCGGAAATAAATTTTTTCATATTTTGCTCCCGCATTTTATATAATCTCATAATATAGTATAGACGCGGGCGCGCAAGTTGTCAAGAGTTTACCCGAATATGGCAATTATTTTCGCCCGCCCACTATTGACTGTATGCCGAAAAGTATGTATAATTATATATGCATCGGCGCGCAGGTATGCGTTAATCGGTAAATTTTTATCGATTTATGTTTATATTAACTTACAAAAGTTTATATAATAACCGTAAGCGCTTTTAAAACGCGGGATTACGCGTTGAACTTATAAGTTTGGAGGTTTTAAATGAAAGAATGGTTTGAAAATTTATCCGTTCTGGAACATATCTATTTATGGATAGGCGTCGTAGCTACGGTGTTTCTCATAATACAGATTATACTTATGTGCTTTACGTCTTTCGGCGGCGACGTCGACATTGACGGCGACGGGGATATAGACGTCGACGTTGACTCGGGCGTGTCGATATTCACGGTCAAGAGCCTGACGGCGTTTTTCGCGGTGGGCAGCTGGTGCGGATTACTTACGTGCTCGCTCGCTTCGGAGTCGTTGCAGTGGCTTTCCGTGATAATCGCGCTTGCGACGGGCGGCGCGGCTATGTCCGTGGTTATAATACTTCTCCGCGCTATGGCGAAAATGCAGTACAACGGCACTATGCAGCCCGAAACGCTTGTCGGCAAGCAGGCGACGGTTTACATATCCATACCCGCGGAACGCTCCGGCAGGGGTAAAATCACGCTTACGGCGCAGGGCAGGTATATGGAACTGGACGCAATGACCGAAGGCGAAAAGCTTTTCACGGACGAAAGCGTTGAGATTATCGCAACCGAGAACGAGTGCGCGGTCGTAAGGCGCGTGCAGAACGAAGAAAAAACGACAACCGCCGAAAAAGGCGATGAATTAAATTAAAGGAGAATATGAAAAATGAACTTACTTGCTAACACGGGCGCGACTATCGGCGTAATAGTCGGTATTGTCGTGGGACTTGTGCTTATAATGCTGCTTCTGGTATGCTTAGTACGCTACAAGAAATGCCCGCCCGATAAAATTATGGTTATCCACGGTAAAATTTCGCCCAATAAGGACGGCACGGCGCGCAACGCGAAGTGTATACACGGCGGCGCGGCGCTGATTGTGCCCTTCTTCCAGTCCTACACCTTTCTGGATTTGAACCCCTTTTCCATTTCGGTCGACTTGAAGAGCGCGCTTTCCAAGCAAAACATACGTATCGACGTTCCGTCCATATTCACCGTCGGCATCTCCGACGACCCGACCGTTATGCAGAACGCGGCCGTTCGTCTTCTGGGCCTGCCGCCAAACAAAATTTCAGAGCTTGCGAAGGACATTATTTTCGGTCAGTTGCGTCTTGTTATCGCGACTATGGACATCGAGGAAATTAACACCGACCGCGAAAAGTTCTCCGAGGCGATTTCGAGAAACGTTGAAGGCGAACTCAAAAAACTGGGATTAAAACTTATAAACGTTAACGTTACGGATATTTCGGACGACAGCGGATACATAGTCGCGCTCGGTAAAGAGGCGACGGCAAAGGCCGTAAACGACGCGAAAGTAGCTCAGGCCGAAGAAGACCGCAAGGGTGCGGTTGGCGCGGCGCAGGCGCTTATGCAACAGCGTATTTACGTTGCCGAGGCCGAATCCAAGGCGATTGAAGGCGAAAACAAGGCGAAAGCCGACATAGCGCAATCCAAAGCGCTGCTTCGCCAGCGCGAGGCCGAATCTATGAAGGTTGCCGTTGCTGCCGAGAACGTTCAGGCGGCTAAGGCGAAAGAAGAGAGCTACGCGGCGGAACAGCAGGCGGAAATTGCGCGTGCGTTGCGCGAGAAAGCGACCAAAGAGGCCGACCTTATCGTTGCCAGCGAGATAGAAAAACGTCAGATAGAGATACAGGCCGACGCGGAGGCCGAGAACGTACGCCGCAGGGCGCGCGGCGAGGCGGACGCGATTTACGCGAAAATGGAGGCCGAGGCGCGCGGCGTGTACGAAACGCTTTCCAAACAGGCCGAAGGTTTAAACAAGCTTGTGCAGGCGGCGGGCAGCGCCGACGAGGCAGTAAGGCTTATGATAGCCGACAAGCTTGAAGAACTCGTAGCAACTCAGGTCGAGGCAATCAAGAACCTCAAAATCGACAAGGTTACGGTATGGGACGGCGGGCAGAACGCGGAAGGAAAAACCGCGACGGCGAACTTTGTTTCGGGTATGCTCAAATCCCTCCCCCCTCTCGACGATTTGTATTCTATGACGGGACTTAAAATGCCGAAAATCATATCGCCCGAGCAAAAGGACGAAGAGAAAAAAGAAGACTGATAACACTGCCCCCGCCGCGCAACGCGCGGCGGGGGATTTTTTTATTTTGTTTTGCGTTTGCGGCGGGTCACAAGCCTTAACGCAAGTTTGTACAGTTCTCCGACGGGGATAATCGACAGCGACACTCCGAATACCGTCAGCCACTGCACCGCGGTGAGCTTAACCAGCCCGAACGCTGCCGCAAGCGGGCTTACTACAAGCAGAACGTTTATGAGTATCGCCACAAGCACGGTGACGAGAAGTATCTTGTTGGAGAATATCCCGCACCTGAAAAGCGATTGCCGTTCCGAACGGATATTGAACGCCTGAAACAGTTCCAAAAACGATATTGTAAGGAACGTGAGCGCGGTGGCCGCCTCGTTGCCCCAGAGTTTGAGCGCGAGGATATATACGCCGAGCGTTACCGCCGCGATATACAGCCCGAAGAACGCGATTGTTGTAACCGAGCTTTTGCAAAACAGACTTTTTTCCGCTCTGACGGGCGGATTTTTCATTATGTCCGTATCCTCTTTTTCCATACCCAGCGCAAGCACGGGGAAACTGTCGGTTATCAGGTTGAGCCACAACAACTGCGTGGACAGCAGGAAGTTGTTTTTGAAAAACACCAGCGAGGCAATGAGTATCGCAAGCACTTCGGCCACGTTTGTGGACAGAAAGAACTGGATTGTCTTTTTTATATTTGAGGAAATGCGCCTGCCCTCGCGCACGGCAGAAACAATCGTTGTGAAGTTGTCGTCCGCGATAACCATATCCGACGCGCTTTTCGTAACGTCCGTGCCCTGTATGCCCATAGCAATGCCTATGTCCGCGCTCTTTATACTGGGCGCGTCGTTTATGCCGTCGCCCGTCATAGCGACGACCCTGCCGCGCTTTTTTAGCACCTTGACAATAAGATTCTTGTGCTTTGGCGAAACGCGCGCAAACACGCGGCAACGCGCAATCGCCTCGTCGCGCTCTTTCCTCGGCATAGCGTCCAGCTCTTCGCCCGAAATGACCTCGCCCATATCTTCGGCAATGCCCAGTTTTCTCGCGATGGCAAGCGCGGTGCGCGCGTGGTCGCCCGTTATCATTACGGTGGCAACGCCCGCCGCTTTGCACTCCGCCACGGCCTCCTTTACGCCCTCTTTAAGCCCGTCAATCATTCCGCACAGGCCGATAAAGGTCAACCCCTCTTCCTTGGCCGCGCCGTCGTAATACCTGTAGGCAAAGCCCAGCACTCTCAGCGCCTCGTCCGACATCTCGTTGTTTTTGGCAAGGACGCGCAGTTTGTCGTCCTTGGTCACGGCGCGCACCCCAGAGGCCGTGAGTATGAACGAGCATTTTTCAATCAGAATATCGGGCGCGCCCTTGACGAAGTTGAGTTTTTCGCCGCCGAAGTCTGCCGCAACCGTCATCATCTTGCGCTCTGACGTGAACGGCAGTTCGGCCAGTTTCTCGAACGGAGCGTCGAACCCGCAGTCGTCCGCATAGATTTTGAGCGCGATTTCGGTCGGGTCGCCGAGGTAATTGCCCTTCTCGCCCTTTACGCCCGAGCACGCCGTCATACATTGCAGAATTTTGGTTTTGTCGCCGAAATCGCCCCAGACGTTGACGACGCGCATTTTATTCTGTGTCAGCGTGCCCGTCTTGTCCGAGCAGATTACCGAGCACCCGCCGAGAGTTTCAACCGATTTGAGCTTGCGTATAACAACGTTTTTCTTGCTCATACGCTGTACGCCCATAGCCATAATTATGGTAACCACTGCGGGCAATCCCTCGGGTATGGCCGCGACGGCAATCGCGACGGAGGTCATAAAGTTGGAGAGTATGCCGTCGTTTTTAACAAACAGACCAAACACGAAAATCACGGCCGTGACCGCAAGAACGAACGCGGAAATAATCTTCCCGAGCTTGTTTAAAGACTTTTCAAGCGGCGTGCCCGTGGCCCTCGTCTCTTCGAGCATAGCGGCAATCTTGCCCATTTCGGTGTTCATTCCTACGGCCGTAACAACGGCCTGAGCATTGCCGCGCACAACGTACGTGGAGTTAAACAGAGTGTTTTTCATTGCACCGAGCGCAACCTTGTTGCCGCGTATCGTATCCGCGTCCTTCTCTACGCCCACGCTCTCGCCCGTCAAGGCCGACTCGTCGCATTTGAGGTTGTTGCTCTCGATAATGCGGCAATCGGCGGGAATTACGTCCCCCTCTTCGAGAAGTATTATATCCCCGACGGTAATTACAGAGCTGTCGACCGCGGTTTCCTTGCCGCCGCGCCTGACCTTAACCGAGCACGCCGAAAGCTTTTTCAAATTTTCGATTGCC
Organism: uncultured Christensenella sp.; assembly: GCA_910579705.1. Taxonomy (GTDB): domain Bacteria; phylum Bacillota; class Clostridia; order Christensenellales; family Borkfalkiaceae; genus Coproplasma. The sequence goes on along the minus strand of CAJTUI010000019.1, from coordinate 12,364 downwards.
TTGTCCGCCCGGAACTGCTGTATCGTCCCGACAACGGCGTTTAAGAATATTATCGATATGATAATGAACGTGTCGGTCAAGTCGCTGCTGTCCTTGGATATGAACGCGATAACCGCGGAAACTGCCGCCGCCGCAATTAAAAGCAGCGTCATAAAATCCTTGAACTGCGAAAAGAAAAGCTTGAAAATCCCCGCGCGCTTGCCCTGTTCCAGCTGATTTTTCCCGTACGAGGAAAGCCTTGCGGCCGCCTCCGAATCGGAAAGCCCCGCGCGCGTGGTGTTTAACGTTTTAAGTGTTTGCGTAACGTCGGTAAAACAGTAATTTTGCATATATTTATTACTATTCTGCCTGTCCCAAACTTATGCGCGGTTAAGTAATGCAATGCAACGTAAAGTTTTCCCTGTCGATTTTCGCCTTGCGCTCCTCCCAGTAACAGCGCGTCATCTCCCTGAACTCTTCTTGCGAAATGCTGTTGATAAAGTCGTTCATCCACCCGTCCACAATCCCGAAATTGCCATTAAGCCCGCTCAATTCGGACATAAATTTCTGTATATCGGTTTCCACTTTGACTATAATTTTCGCAAAAACCGCCTTGTAGCCCATTATAAGCGAAAGAACGGCCAGCCTCGCGTAATCCCGCATTTTACGCGGCTGATATTCGCAAATAAGCGTTCTCCCGTCCTCGACGCCAAGTAAATATACAAACTGCGTTGTTTCCTCTTCGAGTTTTTTACTGTGTTTGTCCATAGTGTTTTTTCTCCTTTGTATGGTTTTTATATATTATAAATTATAAAAAACCACTTTACAAGACCATAAAAATGGCTATATCCTCTTGACAATAATACAACATAATCCTGAAAAAAACTTGTAATCTTAGAAATTTAAGACAACAAAAAAAGCCCCCGCAAATCGGGGGCTTTCACAATAAAATCAGTCTTCCGAAAAGTGCTCTTCCTCTTCGTCGTGCGGGTCGGGGAACTGCGCCTTGTCGTAAGCTATGCCGTTCCTGTCGTAATAGTCCTTAATCGCGGCGCGTATCGCCTCTTCCGCGAGCACGGAGCAGTGCATTTTATGCGCGGGCAAGCCGTCCAGCGCCTCCGCGACGGCCTTGTTGGTGAGCGCCAACGCCTCGTTGATGGGCTTGCCCTTAATAAGCTCGGTAGCCATAGACGACGAGGCTATCGCACTGCCGCAACCGAACGTGTTGAACTTTACGTCCACAATTACGTTGTCCCTTATTTTAAGGTAAATCTTCATAATATCGCCGCATTTGGCGTTGCCGACTTCGCCTATGCCGTCCGCGTCGTCAAGCTTGCCGACGTTTCTGGGGTTTGTGAAATGGTCCATAACTTTTTCGCTGTACAATGCCATAATAATCCTCTTATATCAAATGTTTTCTTTCGCCTTTTTCAAGCTCTTCCCAGACGGGCGACATATTTCTGAGATACTCCACCACCTGCGGCACTGCCTTTATAACCGCGTCCGCGTCCTCTTCGGTATTATATGCCGACAGGCTGAGCCTTAACGAGCCGTGCGCGACCTCGTGCGGGAGCCCGAGCGCAAGCAGAACGTGCGACGGGTCAAGCGAGCCCGAAGTACAGGCCGAGCCCGACGACGCGCAAATTCCTTTCGCGTCCAGAAGCAGCAACAGCCCCTCGCCCTCGATACCCTCGAAACACATATTCACGTTAGCGGGCAATCTTTTATCCCTGTCGCCGTTGAGTCTGGAATGCGGGATTTTCAAAAGCCCGTCGATTATCCTATCGCGCAGTTTAACAAGCTTGCGCGCGTGTTCCGCCATATCTGCGCACGCCTCTTCAAGCGCGGCCGCGGCCGAAACTATACCGCCTATATTCTCCGTGCCCGCGCGCCGTCTGCGTTCCTGCGCGCCGCCCTCTATAAACGTGTTAAGCACAATCCCGCGCCTGCAATACAGCGCGCCCACACCCTTGGGGCCGTGGAATTTATGCGCCGAAAGCGCAAGCATATCGATATTGTCCGCCTTCACGTCCACGGGAATATGCCCAACCGCCTGAACGGCGTCCGTATGAAACACAACGCCCGCGCGGCGGCACGCTTCGCCGATTTCGCGTATCGGCTGTATCGTCCCCACCTCGTTATTTGCGTACATAACGGTAACAAGCGCGGTGTCGGGGCGGATAGCCTCTTCAACCTGAGCCGCGGTTACAAGCCCGTCGGGGTGCACGTCGAGATAGGTGACCTCGAACCCCTCTTTCTCTAATTTTTTGAGGGTGTGCAAAACGGCGTGGTGCTCGAACGCGGTGGTTATAATATGTTTTTTCCCTTTAACGAGGCCGTTGACCGCCGCAGAGCGTATGGCCTGATTGTCAGCCTCGCTCCCGCCCGAAGTGAAATAAATTTCGCGCGGGTCGGCGTTAAGGCACTTAGCCACGCGCGCACGCGCGTCTTCCAAAGCCTCTTTCGCGGCTTGTCCGACCGAGTGCAACGACGACGGATTGCCGTACACCCCGCTGAGATAGGGCATAAGCGCCTCCACCGCGCGTTCGCTCATTGCGGTCGTCGCCGCATTGTCCATATATATAGTTCTCAACTGTTTAATTCCTATGTTTTTAGTATGATTTAATTATAAATTTAAATTCCTATATTGTCAATAGGAATTAATGTATAATTTTAAATTATTTGAGTAAATCTTTAAGCGTTTTGGAGGTTAAAAAATTCATAATAACCTCGTCCAGTTCCTTGAAAAGCGGCAAGGTCATACAGGTCCCCGCGTTTTCGCAACCGCTGTCTATGCACTGCACGGGCGCAAGCGAGCCCTCGCCCGACAGCAGAATTTCCGCAACGGTATAGTCCTCCGCGCGCCGTGCCAGTTTATAGCCGCCGCTCTTGCCGCGCGCGCTTACCACAAGCCCCGCCGCGGAAAGCTGAGCCGCCGAAGTTTCGAGGTATTTAAGCGACTCCTTCTGGCTTTCGGCTATATCGCCGAGCGAGAGATAGCCTTCGCCCTCATGCCGCGCCAGCTCTATCATAATTTTAAGGGCGTTTCTGCCCTTCGTCGTTATAAACATATCCGCTCCTATTAACCGCCGTAGCGTATCATTTCCTCTATGCTCTTAACCGCTTTAAGGCGCAAGGCCTCGTCCATAACTATTTCCTCGCCCTCGCCGTTAAGGCAGCCGAGCACGTCCGCAAGCGTGGTGATTTTCATATTATGGCACAACAGGTCTTTGGAGAGGGGGTAAAACTTTTTGTCGGGGCATCTGTATTGGAGATGCTGTACGATTGCGTTCTCCGTGCCGATAATGAACTCGCGCGCGGCGGATTTTTCCGCGTAGTCCATAATGCCGCTGGTGGAACCCACATAGTCGGCAAGCGCGGTTACCTCGGGGCGACACTCGGGGTGGACGAGAAACAGCGCGTCGGGGTGGGCAGCCTTGACCGCAACCGCCTCCTCCGCCTCTATCCTTGCGTGTGTGGGGCAGCCGCCCGAAAGCAGTTTGAAATTCTTTTCGGGGACGAGGTTTTTAACGTATGTGCCGAGGTTTATGTCCGGAATAAACAAGATGTTTTTCTGCGGTATGGCACGGCATATTTTAACCGCGCTGGACGAAGTTACGCACACGTCGGCAAGCGTTTTCAGCTCTGTAGTGGTGTTGATATACGCGACAACCGCGTAATCGGGATACATTTTTTTCACTTCGGCAATGACGTCTTTATCGAACTGCTCCGCCATAGGACAGCCCGCCTGAGAATTGGCAAGACAGACCTTTTTCTGCGGCGAAAGCATTTTAACCGTTTCGGCCATAAAACGCACTCCGCACATAATTACAGTGTTTTCGGTTGCGGTTTTCGCCTTGACCGAAAGCGCGTAGCTGTCACCCGTGAAGTCCGCAATTTCGCATATCTCTTCGGGCATATAGCTGTGCGCAAGAATACACACGCCGTTGCGCTTTTTTAGCTCTGTGATTTGTCGCTGAACGTCTTTTATCATTTTTTTAATTCCTATATTTCTTATATGAATTATAATATGCACGGCCTTTAAAGTCAAATAAAAGGAAGCTGTAAACAGCTTCCTTTTATTACTTACAATTGCAACAACGTTGCAGAGAGGATAAACAAAGTAAATATTTTCTCTGTGGTGCGCCCATATTATGATTATATAGCGGATTATCCGCCAAGTCAACTATTTTAGCGGGTTTCCCGCTAAAATTTTGTATATGAGTAGTAATTTAGGAAAATATTTAAAAAGTTTGCGTAAAGAAAAAAGTCTTTCGCAAGCGGAATTCGGGAAAGAACTGGGATTTTCGGCGCGAACCGTTTCCGACTGGGAAAACGGCAATACCGAACCCAACTTAAACACCGTAAAAGCAATTGTTAAATTTTACGACATACGGTATGACGATTTTTTCGATGAAATAAAATAACGGCTCTCCTGCCAAGGCGAGTCGTTTTTTACTGCCCGTCTATTTCAAATATAACATAGTCGTATACGGCAGTACTGACAATAATAAAAATGACACCGTAAAAATTATAATGCCCCTCATATTTCTCGGCGGTTTGTTCATAATGTCATTATATAGCGGATTTTCCGCTAAGTCAACTATTTTAGCGGATTTTCCGCTAAACTTTATTTATGAGCAGTAACTTAGGCGTATATTTAAAAAGCTTGCGGGAAGACAAAAAGCTTTCGCAAGCGAAATTCGGGAAAGAGCTGGGATTTTCGGCGCGAACGGTTTCCGACTGGGAAAACGGCAATACCGAACCCAACTTAAACACCGTAAAAGCAATTGTTAAATTTTACGACATAACTTACGAAGAATTGTTTGAAGAAATAAATTGACTGGTAAAATAAAATCTTATGCCCTATATAGAAGTGATTAAACAACTGATGTCCGAGAAAAATATCAATCAGCAAAAGCTTGCGGATATTTTAAACGTAAACCAAACAACAATAAGTCAGTGGTTGCTCGGAAAAAAGAAACCAAGCTATGACAATATTATGCTCTTCTATGAGAAATTCGGAATTACTCCGAACGAATTATTCGGAATAGACCATAAATAGCCCGCCGCGGTATGCGGCGGGCCGTTTTTTTATTTTTTTGCGGCGGTTTTCTTCCTCGCAGTTGCGGCGGCAGGTTTCTTCGCCGCCGCGGCTGCACTCTCCGACTTCTTTTTCGCAGTGCCCGCGCCCTCTGTTTTCTTTTTTGCCGCGGTTGCGCCTGTCGTCTTCTTTTTCACCGCGCTTGCGTGGAACGGCACTTCGAAAATACAGGACTCGTACGGGCGAAGATTAAACGTAAGCTTATACTTTCTGCCGTCGCATAGCTCTTCCTTCGCGGTTATTTCAAGCGGCGTTCCGTCTGGATATGTCGAGAATATGCGCTTATAAACGCCGTCCACGGGCGCGCCGACGCCCATATCCACCCTCTCGACGGGCGCGAAGTTGCATACGAATATGAGCGCGTTGTTATAATCCCAAGGGTTGCGCCTTATAAACGTGAAAATATTTCTGTTATAATCCCCGCTGTTTATCCATTCGCAGGTGACGGGGCCGCCGCAATCGTTGTGCAATACGGGGCGTTCCCTGTAAATATGCAGAAGAGTGCGGAAACAGTTCAAAACGTCTCTGTGCCCCTCGTCGTCGCACAGGAACCAGTCCAGTCCCGTATTGAAGTTCCATTCGCGCTCCTGCGCGAAGTCCTGACCCATAAACAGCAACTTCTTTCCGGGGTGCCCCATCATCATAGTATAACAGGTTTTAAGACTGCCCAGTTTATCCGCCTTGTTGCCGATAAACTTGTTTATCATACTACCCTTGCCGTGAACCACTTCGTCGTGCGAGAGCACAAGCATATAGTTTTCGTTGAACGCGTACTCGAAAGTATGCGTCATAAGCCCGTGGTGATAGGGGCGGAAAATGGGGTCGGTATTATAATACTTTATCCCGTCGTTCATCCAGCCCATATTCCATTTCAGCCCGAACCCGAACCCGCCCTTTTCCACGGGTTTCGTTATGCCCTCTAAAATCGAGGAGTCCTCCGCAATCATAAACGCGTCGGTCTTTTCCCTGAGCACGCTGTTAAGATGACGGAAAAACTCGAAACTTTCTAAATTTTCGTTGCCGCCGTACACGTTCGGCCGCCACTCGCCCCTGCCGAAACTGTTATACAGCATAGCCGCGACCGCGTCCACCCTCAGCGCGTCGATATGATAGCGTTCCACCCAGAAGAACGCGGACGCCATAAGGAAATTGGAAACTTCCTTTTTACCCAAATCAAACGCCTTCGTGCCCCACTCGGGATACTCGGCGCGGAGCGGGTCGCCGTACTCGTAAAGCGGCGTTCCGTCAAACATCGCAAGCCCCGAACGGTCCTTCGGGAAATGCGCGGGAACCCAGTCGAGTATAACCCCGATACCGTTTTTGTGCATATAGTCCACGAAATACATAAAATCGTCGGGAGTGCCGTATCTTGCCGTCGGCGCGTAATATCCCGTAACCTGATAGCCCCAGCTCGGGTCGAACGGATATTCGCAGATGCCCATAAGCTCAACGTGGGTATACCCCATCCAGTTCACGTATTCCGCGATTTCGTGCGCAAGACGGCGGTAATCGAAATACTGGTCCTCGTCCCACTTCGACAAGTCCTTTTTCCAGCTGCCGAGATGCACTTCGTAAACGGCTATAGGCTTTTCGAGAAAGTTTTCGCCTTTGCGCGCCTTGCGCCATTCCCCGTCGCCCCACTCGTATCTGTCCAGATTTGCAACGACCGACGCGCAACCGGGGCGCAACTCCGTGCGGTAAGCGTACGGGTCGGACTTTTCCGTTTCCGCGCCGTCCGCGCCCACAACGAGATATTTGTACTTGACGCCCTCGCACATACCGGGAACGAAAAGCTCCCATATGCAGTCGTCAACCTTTTCCATAACGTCGCGCCAGGGCGTCCAGCCGTTGCCGTCCGACACAACGCACACCGCGCGCGCGTTGGGCGCCCAGAGTACGAAGTGCACGCCGCTTACGCCGTCTATCTCCCTCAGGTGCGCGCCCATTTTGTTATACAGCTCGTAGTGCGTGCCGTGGTGAAACAGGTGTCTGTCCAGCTCGCCGAAAAACTTGTTTTGCATTATTTTCCCCCAATATATTATTCTTTGAATTTGAACGTGTAAATACAACCCGACTTGGCGGGGAGCGAGGCGCAAAGCCTGCCGTACTTGACCGTGCTTTTTTCCTCTTCCGTGTAAAAACCGCTGCCGTCGGTTATCAGCCTGCGCGTGACGACCGCACCCGTATACACGCCCGCCTCCCAGACGGGAACCCTGAGCGCGATATCTCCGTCCGTGCAGTTTATAACAACAATCGCGCAATCCTCGTCGTCAAACCTTGCGTACGCGATATAGCCGTTGCCCGCGTCCAGTTTTTTGACGCTGCCCATTTTAAGGCAATGTATTTCCTTGCGCAGAGCTATCACTATCTTATGATACTCAATAAGCATTTTATTTTCTTTGCCCCAAGGATACGTGCGGCGGCTGTCGGGGTCGGTCCAGCCGACCTGCCCAGCCTCGTCCGCGTAATATATCCCCGGCGAGCCCGGCCAGGTCATCTGTATAAGCACCGCAAGCGCCATAACGCGCAGGTCGGTGTTATACCCCGCCGCGTGCGGGCCGCAGGTTTTCAGCGTTCCGACCGTGCCGTTCGTCCTTGTCAGAAATCGCGAATGGTCGTGGTTGGAGAGCTGGTTCAACGCCGAGTCGAGCGCGGGCCGCGGGAACTTGGACATATTCTTAAACATACTGTCGAAAAACTGGTTACCGTCCCAGAGCTTGCCGCCGTCGAAATTCTCGCTGTGCTTTTCCATACCCGTCAAAAACCAGGTAACCGGCTCCATAAACGCGTCGTAGTTCATTACCGAATCCCACTCCTGCCCGTCGAACCAGGGCGCGGGGTCGCCGTAGTGCTCCGCAAATATGAACGCCTGCGGATTGGCCTGCCGCACTCTGTCGCGGAACGCGCGCCAGAATTTGTGGTTGAATTTGACGCTGTGACCCAAATCCGCCGCCACGTCAAGCCGCCAGCCGTCCACGCCGAACGGCGCGGACACCCATTTCGCGCCCGTGGACAGGATATATTCGGTGAGTTCGGGGCTGTGCTCGTAATCGAGCTTGGGCAGTGTGGGGAAGCCCCACCAGCCCTCGTACTCGCTTTTCGCCTCCGCGGGCTTGTCGAACTTGAAATAGTTGCGATACGGGCTTTGCGCATCCTGATACGCGCCTTTCGCGTCATAACCATTTTTATTGAGGTAAATGCCTTCCCTGTCCAGCCATTTATTGAACGAGCCGCAATGGTTAAACACGCCGTCTATGACGACTTTCATTCCGCGGCGGTGAATTTCCTTGACAAGCTCCGCGAAATATGCGTTGCTCTTTTCGAGGTTGACGGGCGAGGTCACGCGCCTGATATATCTGGGCGCATAGCCGTTGTTGTGCTCCCAGAACTGCATACGGTGTTCGTAGTCCTCTTCAATCACCGCAAGATGCGGGTCTATATGATCGTAGTCCTGCGTGTCGTACTTGTGGTTGGACGGGGAAACAAACAGCGGGTTGAAATATATCGCCTCGACCCCCAGTTCCTGCAAGTAGTCCAGTTTCTGCATAACGCCCTGCAAATCGCCGCCGTAGAAACAGCGCACGTCCAGCTCGTCCGGATATTTATCCCATTCGGTAACCTTTTTGGAGTGTCCGCCCGTATAATAGTATTCGTTATCCTCGACGTTATTGGCAGGGTTACCGTCGCAGAAACGGTCGGTAAAAATCTGGTAAAACACAACGCCTTTCGCCCAGTCGGGAACGTTGAACCCGGGTATAAACGAAAACTCGTATTCCGCCTGCACGTTCTCCACGCAACCGAGGCGGTTATAAGAAACCTTGTCGTCGTCGTCATACACCGAAAAATGATAGGACACGGGCTTGTCCGTACAGGTGAACGTGACAGTATAATAGTCGAAATTGCCGCCCTCCCTGTCCGAAGGCAGTTTCGTCATAAGCCGTTTAAGCCCGTTTATCACGGCGTACGCCTTAACTACGTCGCCGCGCAAAGTGCGGAGTTTCAACGTGACTTTGTCGCCGCGCTTGGGCTCGTAAGGCGTTTTATAACTTGCGGTTTCGTCCGCGAATATTGCTTTTCTGTTTATCATATACGTCCTTCAAACAAAGTTGTCCGTCGAATATTGTAACACACGCGGCGCGTAAAGTCAATATGCGAAATAATCAAACACGGCGTTATGTAAAATTTTTCCTTGTCCGAACGGTAAAATTACACGCGCGGACGGCGTTTTAATATTGACAATAATTTTGCGGTATGATATGATTTATTCACTTTAAAACAATACATATTTTTTACGGAGAATTATGGCTATCAAAAAGAAGAAAAACGCCGTTACGGACGCCTCGGAAACGGCCGAAGTCGCGCCGATTGCAACCGATAACGCGGCGGAAACGGCCGCCGCGGAAACCGACGGAAACCCGCCTGTCGCAAGCGCCGACGCGGCGGAAGAAACCGCAGTTGCCGCAGCCGCACAGCCCGTGCGCGTCAAACCCGAAGAAAACGTCAAAACCGTTTCCAAATCACAAAAAAGAAAACGCACGGCTTTGAAGTGGGTTTTACTGAACGTGGGCATTTTAATGATGTCCGCGTCCGTTTACTTTTTCCAGACGCCCAATAACTTTACGCTGGGCGGCGTTGCGGGTATCGCCATACTTCTCGCGAACGTGATTAATGTGGAGTTCTTCTCTCAGGCCGTTATAATGGCAATAATCAACGTGTTCCTGCTGATACTCGGGCTTGTGATACTTGGCAAGCAATGTACTGTGCTAACCATATACTGCTCCCTCTTATACACGGCCGTAATCTGGCTTTTGGAACTCGTACTGCCTATGTCTTCGCTCACCGCGACCGGTACCCTGACAGACCAGCCGTTCCTTGAAATGGTCTACGCGATCTTACTCTTCGGCGTAGGCGGCGCGCTCGTGTTCAACTGCGGCGCGTCTTCGGGCGGAACTGACATTATCGCGCTTATCCTTAAAAAATTCACTAAAATAAACGTGGGAATGGCGCTTATGATTATCGACTGCATAGTCGTCTGCGTTTCCATCTACACGTTCAAATCCGCCACCACCGCGCTCTATTCGTTTATGGGTCTGTTTGCGAAATCCTTCCTTCTGGACGGCGTTATCGAGAGCATAGGCAAGACGAAGTACATCACCATTATCACAAAGCACCACGAAGAGATTGGCGAATACATACTCGGTGTAATCAACCACGGCTATACTATGTACGACGGCGAGGGCGGTTACACGCACGAGCGCAAGAAAGTTATGGTTACCGTGTGCAAACGCGGCGAGGCGCTGAAACTTAAAACCAAGGTCAAACAGCTTGACCCGCAGGCGTTCGTTATCATCACGGACGCAAACGAAATACTAGGTAAAGGTTTCGGAGAAACTATTTAGTTTCGGGGGAAGGAAATGAAACTCAAAAAACCCAAAATAACCCGCTCCAATGTTATATACTGGGTTGTGCTGAACTTGGGCACGCTGCTGCTTGCCGCAGGCGTGTACTTCTTTAAAGCGCCGAATAATTTCGCAACGGGCGGAGTCAGCGGTCTTTCCATTATCCTCGCCAAATTTACGACGGATATCCCCTGGCTCGGGCAGACCGAAATTATGTCCGCAATAAACGTGCTGTTGCTCATTATAGGCTTTATATTCCTCGGCAGGGGTTGCGGGTTCAAGACGGCGTATTGCAGCCTTGTGTATACGGCTGAAATGCAGCTTATGAAACTTATCCCCGTTCAATTGCCGCTGACGAACGAAGTGTTTCTCGAATTTGTGCTGGCTATGCTGTCGACCGCCGCGGGCGCCGCAATTATATTCAACTGTAAGGCCTCTTCGGGCGGAACGGACATAATAGCGCTCATAATCAAGAAATACACCAAAATCAAGGACGTGGGAACGGCGCTACTCATAACCGACCTGCTTATCGCAGCCTCCGCTTTCTTTATTTTCGGGGTTACGACGGGGCTGTATTCCATACTCGGACTTTTCTCGAAGGCGTTCCTCGTAGACGGCGTTATCGAGAGCATAGGTAAAAACAAGTTCGTAACTATTATCACCACCGCACCCGAACTTATAACTCCGTTTATTTTGGAGGGCATACACCGCGGCTATACTTCGTTCAAAGCCGAAGGCGGCTATACGGGCGAGGAAAAGACGATTATCATTACGGTGTGTAAACGCGGCGAGGCGCTGAAACTCAAAATGCGCATTCACGCGGCCGACGCCTCCGCTTTCGTCATTCTGACCGACACCAACGAAATTATGGGCAAGGGGTTCCGCGAAACGCTGTGAAATAATATATTTATAGAGCATATCCGCAAGTCTGAGCGTTAAAACATTTTCGGACAGAAATTACAAAATAAAAAGTTTCTGCGGAAAGTCTTGTAAAGGGCTTTCCGCAGAATTTTTAATTTACGCGTTTTTGACAAGCTCCACCGCTTTTCTGGTCTTTTCCTCTATTTCGGCGGGCGTGCCCGTCATCATCCAACTGCCGCCGCACGCGATAATTTTGTCGCAAGCGAGATACTCGGTTATGTTGTCGGCGTTTATTCCGCCCGTAGGCATAATGTTAAGATACGGGAAAGCCGCGCAAATGGCCTTGATCGTCTTCAATCCGCCGTAGTTGGATGCGGGGAAGAATTTAAGCGTGGTAAGTCCCTTTGCAATGGCCGCCATAGCCTCCGTAGGCGTAACTATCCCCGGCAGATATAACAGTCCGTGCTTTTTGCAACAGTCCGCCACCTCTTCCGAAAAGCCGGGGGATACTATAAATTTGGAGCCTGCCGCTATCGCCTTTTCGCACTGCTCAGCATTTATTACCGTTCCCGCGCCGACCAGCATATCGGGAAAATGTTTTACCGTAAGCGCGATTGCGTCGGCCGCGCAGGGCGTTCTGAACGTGATTTCCGCACACGGAAGACCGCCGTTTACAAGCGCCTGCATCTTGGGTAAAGTTTCATCAAGCGAGTTCAATACCACCACGGGCACTATTTTTGTCTGTCTGATTTTTTCCAATAACTGTTGTTCAGTCATCATTTCCCTCCAAAAATATATTGACGTGTACATTATAGCACAAGCATTTTCAATTTGCAATACCTTTCAAACCGCAAATTTTGCGTATAAAAAAAGAAACGACCGCTCACGCAAACGTTTCTTTTTTAACTGAACTCCGGCAACTACCTTCTCAAACGGCGCAAGGGAATCGCCGTTTTCGGTCATCGCTTGCGCCTTGCCTTTTGCGCAAGCTCTGCTCGCAAACAAAAACAGCGGCTACCCG
>CAJTUI010000018.1 GCA_910579705.1 uncultured Christensenella sp. | reverse complement strand
TATTCACGCTTTCTCAAATCTATCCTGCTCAGCCCGTCGAATCGGCACGGCCGTACGACCTCTTCTTTTTTTACCGCTTTTTCGTCCGCGGGAAACTCGATAACGGGCTTAATGGTAAGTTCTTCGGTTTCAATAACGTTGCTGTGCCGCCTTGCAAGCACCGCGATAATAAGCGCGCAAAGCAAAATCGGCAATAAAATCAAGAGCGCGACGACTATGTAAACGGTTTCCGAGCGCACAAGCTGAGTATTCTCCGCGCCGTACACGCTGTAACCGTACAAAGCCAACGCCAAAAGCGCCCCCACCGCAACGAGGGTTATCATAAGGATTATATATCTCTTTTTGATAGTGCGCTTTTCTCTCTTTTTCATTTTTTAATCTTGCGTCCGCCCTTCTTGTTTTTAACCTGCTCTTTGCTCTTCGCTTTAATGTTTTCGCGCGTGAGCACTTCCTTTCTTATGCGTTTTTTTGCCGATTTCCACTCCTCGTTAAAAAACTTCTTAAACGCCTCGTACTGTTTTTCTATCTCGTCGAAACTTGTTTTGTCCGAATAATCCTCGTCCGCGGCGATAAGATTATACTGCCGCCGCATAGCGTTAAGCCGTGCCTCCGCAAGCGCCCTCTGATTGTCCGCCGCGGCCAGCCTGCGCTTGATTTCCTCGTAAGCCCTGCTCTTCTTCTCTGCCTCCGCGCCCGCGCTTTTAATAAGCTTTTCGCACTCGTCGCAGACCTCCGCGATTTTCTGTTTGCACTCGCCCTTCAATCTCTCCGCGTCGGCCCTGAAACTCTCTCTCGCCTGCCGCTCGCGCTCCGAGTGCTCGGCATTCAGCTTTTCTATCTGCGCTCCGTGCTCCCGCTCCTTTTCGTTCAGCTCGCCTATCTTTAACCTGAACTCGGAGTTCTCGCCGTTAAGCCTTTGTATCTCGTCCTGCGCGGCTACGAGTTGCGCGGCGTCATCTTCGAGCGCGCGCACCCGCTTTTCCAGCTCGAAAATATACTCCTCCGCGCCCTTGCCCGTCTGCGCAAGCCTACTTTTAAGCTGTTCCAGCTTTTGCTCTTTCTCCCTTTGCGCCCTCTCCTTTTCGCGCAAAAGCTCCCGCCCGTACGCCTGTTTAAGCTCGTTCTCAATGCCCAGCCCGTACATATAGGTTAAGAACCCGTCAAGCGCGGCGCTCTCCGCAAACACGTCCGCAACCGCGGCCGAAAAGGGCGTTATAACCCTCTCCGCGCGCTCCGCGGTATACCCCGCTTTCGTATACGAACTTATGAAATAGTACAGCTCCTTCGCGCCCCTGAAATTCTTGTTCATTCTGAGAACGTTGGTTTCCGTAATCGGCGGTTTGAGCACGGGCGCCTTTGCAACCGACTCCATAAGCGGCGTCTTCAAAAACGCCAGCGTGGTCTTATAGATAAGGTCAATCCGCTCTATCTGTTTCTTTGCGGGATTATGCTCTTTTAAATATTCGTCGTTTTTAATCTCTTCGTTTAAGCTGACTTCGTACTCCGTTTTAACCCCGTCCGCATTTACCGTCTTTTTCACGTGCAGTTTACCGTTATAGGTATTTGTCAGCTCTACAATCCTGTCGTATCTGAACGCGATAAAGTCGCGCAGAAAACAGAGCAGCATATATAAAAACCTGTTTTCGTACACAGCGTAGTCCGCAAGTCTTTCCACGGTATAAAGACTGTCGGGGATTATATCTTCCCCTTCGGTCTTTTTTGTAAGAAGATTGCTGTGTTTTGCAAGGTGCTCCACGGAATCCTTGGACACGTTTTTAACCTTTTCGATAGGCACGACCTCGCCGTTGGAGCGAATGAACTGCCTCTCTTCGTTTATGGCCTTTTCAACGTGGACAAGCCCTTTTTCTATCGCCTCTATCCAGTCCTCTTCTATTATGCAGTTTACGGTTACTATCTCTATCCTGTCCCCGCCCGCCGCGGCTATTGCCTTGCGCCGTTTTTCAAGCCGTCGCTCCTTGGCGGTTACGTTCCTGTATTCCGACAGGGCCCGATAGTAAATATCGTTGATATCCATAATAAGTCCGTTTAAGCGTTTTTCTCTATACGGCGGATTACCTGCTTGCATATAGGCATCTTATCTTCGCCGAAAAGCTCCTCGATATATCCGCAGAATTTCTCCGCGCTGTTCCTGATATATACGGGGTTCTGCATACTCAGCTTTCTCATCACTTTCTTTGCAAGTATGTCGTCCAGTGCGTCCAGCTCTTCGCCACCGCAAGCCACATATATCGGGATATACTCGTTTATCTGTTTCTTTATCCTGTTTCCGAACGTTATGTGATACTGCTCTATCATATATTCGTCCAGTTTCTCCAACCTCTTCCTGTTTCTGCCGCTTACCCTGTACTCCTTCATCGCCTCTTTCCCCAGCGCCTTGAACTTCTCCGCGCTTATCCTCGTTCCCTCTTCGCTCTCCGCCTCGAACTCCTCCGCCTTGCTGTCCAGATCCATTATCATTGCCCTGTCATATACCTTATCCGATATCGCGAACGTTGAGTCGTCGTTGTTTGCAGTCCCTATAAACCACATATTGCTAGGCAGTCTTATATGTCCGTCTTTAAGCTGCTCGGGGTCGTTATCCCACTCGTCGCTCACTACGCTCAGGTTCCTCTTCTCCGCCTCCGGCAGTTCCAACAGCGACAAGAACTCAGCAAAGTAATACTCCACACGCGCGATGTTCATTTCGTCAAGCACCGTCACGTATATGTCCCTGCTGTAATTCGCCTCGTACATCTTCTTCAACAAGTCCGTCTCGTTGAACCGCTTGGTAAACTCGTTGTAATACCCTATAAGGTCAGTCCGCTCCTTCCACATAGGCTGGACGGGAATTACCGTCGACGGGTTCCCCAGAAACTCCCCGAACGCGTACGCCAACGAAGTCTTGCCCGTACCCGACATTCCCTGCAATATCAGTATCTGCGACACGCTCATTCCCGCGATAAACCTGCGTATATCCGATATATCGTAGTACAGTCCGAGCTTCCCCGCCGCAAAGTTCCTGAAACTCTCGCACACGCCTTTCAGCGTTATATCCTCGCGGTATCCGTCCTTTGCGTATTCCCGCTTTCTC
The DNA here is from genome assembly GCA_910579705.1 of uncultured Christensenella sp. Classification (GTDB taxonomy): domain Bacteria; phylum Bacillota; class Clostridia; order Christensenellales; family Borkfalkiaceae; genus Coproplasma. The sequence goes on along the minus strand of CAJTUI010000018.1, from coordinate 18,078 downwards.
AAATCTATCCTGCTCAGCCCGTCGAATCGGCACGGCCGTACGACCTCTTCCTTTTTATCCGCTTTCTTCTCGGTCGGTTTCGCCGCCACGACGGGCGCGGCCCCGACAGTCTTGTCGCTGTGTATTTCAAGAGTTTTGGGCACGGCGTCGCCAAACATCAGCGCGACCACGAGGAGCGCGATAATGACCAGCAGAACGACGGCGTAAACGATTATGGCATATCCCGAAGAAAAAAACTTCCATAACGTTTCCGCAACGCTGTCGGACTGTGCCGCCGAAAGATTGTAAAACATATCCGCCCCTCCTTTAAATCAGTTTAAAACTTTCTTGCACGCGGCGATATTCTCCTCGCCGAACGCCTCCGCAATCGCGATTGCAAGCTTCTTTTTCCCTGCCGCGCCGTACAGAGCGCATACCGCGGGCAAGAGCACGGCCGCAACGCCGCAATCCATAGCCTCGGTTTCGCCGCCGCCGCAGGCCGCATACACGCAGGTGAATTTTTCGAGAGCCTGCCACTTCTTGTTGTCTATTGCAAATTTAACGTCCGCGGCAACCAGCCGTTCGAACTTATCTATCTTTTTGAAACACTTCTCCTCGTCCAGAACGAAGATGTTCTCCGCCCCGCCGCAGAGCCTCATAAGCTGGAAATAGCTTAAAAACTCGGGCTGTAAAACTGGCTGCTCTGCGGTTTCCGAAATACGCAAATCTATTACCGCGCACCGCTCCGCAAGCGCGCCGCCGACCCCGCCGCCGAACGGCATAAAGAACCACAGATTGGGCGAAAGCGCTAACACCCGCCCGTCGTCCGTCGTTAACGCCGCGGTCGTTTCGGGACTGGTTACGTATCTCGAAAGCGGCGAAAACCACTGCTCCGCCGAGCTTAAATCGGTATTATATAGACAGCATATATGCGCTGCGTACTTAGTCGCTGCCGCCGCCTCCGCCGCGCGCGCAACGCCCGTGCCGACCGTTCCGCCCTGCTCGGTCTGCCTTACAAACAAGTGCTCGGGCAGGCGATAGTCCGCGCAGTCGTCCGCAAACTTGTCGCTCCTGAAATATCCGCATAAAACTTCCGTGAGCTTGGGTATCAAAGACGGCGCGGGGCTCTTTATAACGACCAACCGCGAGGCGCACATAGCCGCAAGAATTTTCGCCGCCCCGTCCTTTTCCAAAACAATTCCGCGCGCCGCGGCGTATTGCGTAAGCTGTCCGCAAACTCCCGCGAACGTGAGCGAATCATTGTAATACTTCGCGTTGTCCTCACGCGCGGCGGGGTTTTTAAATTCCTCCGTTTCGCAGTCCGCAAACTCCTCCTCGAAAAGCACGTCGAACGGCCTTGCGGGCTGAGCGCGTTCCGTCCGCCGCGCCGCCCTTACGTTCGCCGCGGCCCGCTTGCCAGTAACCACTCCCGTCACGGTCAGAGCGAGAAACGCCGCGAAAAGTATTGCGGAAACTATCAAAGAACTGTTTGCAAACCTGCTCTCTTCCAGCGCGAGCACGCCCGTGAAATGCAGGCATACAAACAGGTCGCAAAGCGTAAAAAAGATAAACATAAGCACCGCGCTTATCTTGGTAAGCATCGCGCTCTTTCTAACTTTCGCCGCGGGAGCTAGGGTATACCCCTCCTTAACCACGTTGGACGCGGACGAGAGATACTCGGTCAGACGTTTCTCTTCGGGAACGGGATAAACGCCCTGAACGTTGGTCTTGCCGCAAAGCCTGACGTCCGAAACGGAAGACGCGATATATATATCGTACTCCCCCGCCTCGATTATCTTCTTGCCCGACTGCCTGTCGTACACCGACAGCGCGTCGCCGTTAAGTTTAAAGCGCACCTTCTTGCTTTCGCCCGCTTTAAGACAAAGCTTTGTAAAGCCTTTAAGCTCCTTTTTCGGCCGCAGCAAACGCGAGTTCGGCTTGCCTATGTAAAGCTGAACGACCTCCGCGCCCGCCACAGCGCCCGTGTTCGTCACGGTTACTTCTATAAATTCCGAATTTATTTCAAGGTCGGAATACCCGAACGTAGTATAGCTAAGTCCGTGCCCGAACGGATACTTGACTTTTACGGCCGCGGTGTCGTAATTGCGGTAGCCCGTAAACTGCCCGATTTTTATCCTGCCGGCGTTTTTGTCGGAAACCAGCCTTGAAAAAACCTCGTCCGTGTCCTCGTAATACGTGAACGCAAGCTTACCCGACGGACAGGTCGCGCCGCAAAGTATGTTTATCAGCGCGCGCAGTCCGTAATCGCCGTCGACAGCCGCCGCAAGCAGAGCGGAAACGCTTTCGTCGAAAGATACGTCCACGCTCTCCCCCGCGGGAATAACCGCAATTATATTCTTATTTACGCCGTACAGCGCGTCCAGAAGCGCAAGGTTGTTTGCGGGCAGTCTGACCTTTCCGCCCGTCTGCCGCCGCGCCTTGAAAAGCACTACGACCGCCTCCGCATCTTTTGCGAGCGCGGCGGCCTCCGCGGCAAGCGCGTCGTTTCTGTCCGCCCCGCCGAACCCTGCCGCCGTTCCCAGAACTGAAAACACGCCCGCGGCCCGACTTGCAAACCTTTCCGCGCCCGCGCCGATAACGGCAATCTTCGCGCCGCGTTGCAACGGCAGTAAACCGTCGTTTTTCATAAGCACGGCGCACTCTTCCGCGGCGTATTGCGCAAGCCTGCGGCTGTCCTCCGCGCCCGCCGCCGCGGGCAGCTTGCAGGAGGCCGCAAACGCGAGTATGCGCTCCACCGCCCCGTCCAGCGCCTGCTCGTTAATAGCCGTGCCCGCGGCCTGAGCGTCTTCCAGCTCCGCCGCTGCCGCCTCGCCGCTCAGCACCCTGCCGCGCAGAGTCCTGTAGTTCTCGACGGCGCGTTTAATCTCCGATTGGCTTGCGCCCTTGCAAAATCCGCCGTCCTTTATAAACCCGACCGCGGCGTTGGCGTCCGTCTCCGCGCTTACGACAATGCCGTTCGCGCCGACCGCCTCTCTAAGAAATCCGCGGTATACCCGCCTGTTTACGCCCGAATACTCGCCGCCGCAATTCTTATACCGCATAACGGCCGCCGCGCCCTCGGGCACTGCCGCAAGCGCCTCCGCTGGCGCGAAATACTGCTCGCGCAAAACCCGCTCGTCGGGCTGTAAATCCATAAACTTTATATCGTTACCGTCCAGATAACACCCCGAAAGACAGGGCGTGACCCCGCAGTTTTTAAGCGTGCGCAACACGGTATACGCGCACACCCGCGCAAAATACGCGTCCTCCGAAACACCGTCCGAATAAGGGTTGCCCTTGAACCGTATCTCGGGCGTATACATCAGGTCCGCGCCCTCGGACTTGGCGCGGTACGCAAGATCCTGCGCGACCTCGGATACAAGCCGCGTGTTCCAGCCCGCCGCAAGCGCGTTAAACGACGGATAAAGATAGCCGCCGCGCGCGTTCACACCGTCCCAGTCTGCGGCGACGACAGCGCCCGTCGCGGCAAGCGCGGCGGAAAAGTCCGCCACAAGCGCGGCCTTTTCGTCCGTTCCGAGTTTTCTTACTATTTCTTCAAACATAATTCCCTCTCAACCTTTAAAAACATCAGTCGCGTAATACGCCGCGTATCCGTAGTCTGGCGAGCCCGCCGTCACGGACAGCGCCGACAGATTGTAAACCGTTTTAAGGTTGTAACAGTTATAAAAAGCGAAATCGCCTATATAGTTCGTCCCGTACTGCAACGTGAACTGCGTAAGCGCCGAGCACCCCGAAAACGCATAGTCGCCGATAGTCTGCAACGAAAGCGGCGCCTCGAACGTTCCCAGCGCGGAGCAACCGTAGAACGCGTAGTCGCCTATCTCGGAAACCGACTGCGGCAGGACAATTTCTTCTATGCGGTTAAGGCCGTAAAACGCCTCGCCGTCCACCTTGTAAATTTCGGTAGTAACCGTAACGCTTTTAAGCGCGTCGGGCACGTAATTTCTGTATTGCGGATCGCCCGCCCCGAAAATATAGCTCAGATACCCGTGCTCGCCGCGCGAGCCGCCTATGAACGGCACGGACAGCCGTTCGATAAAATCACAGCCGTTGAACGCGCCCTTGCCTATGTACACCACCGAGTCGGGCAGGGTCATTTCTTTCAGCCCCCTGCACTCGTAAAACGCCGATACTCCGACCTGAACCAGCCCGTCCGAGAAATGTATGCGTTCTATGTCGCGGCACTGGTAGAACGAGTACGGCGGAACGATTTCCGCGTCCGTAATTGTGACCTCTTTCAAAGATTTGGGAACGAACCCCGAGTTACCGTATGCGCCCGCGCCGAATATGTACGAGAAAAACCCGCTCCTGCCCCTCGTCCCGCCGATAAACGGTAAAGACACAGAGGTAACCGAGTTACAGCCCATAAACGCGCCCGCGCCTATCTCGCTCGCCTCGGGTATATCCACGGTTTGCAGGCCCGCGCAGTTTCTGAACGCGACCGAACCCAACGTTCTCAGTCTTGACGGCAATTGCACATTTTCAAGCTTTACGCAACCGTCGAACGCGGCCTCGCCTATCTCGCGCAGATTGCCGTTCTCGGCGAAGGTCACGCGCGCAACGCCGCTGTTTTGCAGAACGCGCGGCGGCAGGGCCGTAACCGAGGCGGGGATATATATTTCCGCTAAATTGACGCAGCCCGCAAACGCGGACGCGCCGAGAGACACGAGGGTGCCATTTCCTTCCAGCGGGAACGAAGACAGCCCGCTGCCGCAGAACGCGAAATCGCCTATCTCCTCCAACTCCGCCGCGGCGAAGTCGGAAAGCGAAGTATTGTAAAACGCGTAGTCGCCCACGCTACGTATGTATCGGGAAACGGAAAATATTTTCAGGTTGGTATTGTAAAACGCGTAGTCGCCTATACTGCCGCTTTTGAGGTTTTCTACAACGAACGTTTCCAGCGGCGTCTGCTCGCAGAACCCGTCCGACACGGCGTTAAGACTGCCCAGTTTAAGATATTTCAGCTTTAACCCGTTCACTATCTGGCGGTTGCCGAAAAGCGCGCTGACTGTACAGCCGTCGGGGAAGTTTTCAAGCGTGAGAAAAGTTATGTTTTTGCAGTTGAGAAAAACCGCCGCGCTCTGCGGATAAATTATCGGCTGTTCTATCGTAACGTTTTCCAGCCCCTCGCACTCCGCGAACGCATACGCGCCGAGCGTAAGCACCCGCGTGCGGCCGGAAAGCAGAACGGTTTTCAGAGAACGGCACTCGAAGAACGCGTAATCGCCTATCTCCGAAAGATTGTAAGCGACCGCGTCCGTCAGCGTAACACAGCCCGAGAACGCATTCGCGCCTATCGCAGTGACGTCGGGCATCTGCACGCTTTCAAGGTTTACGCAGTCCGCGAAAGCAGATTCGCCTATCTTCGTCAAACCCTCCACGGACACGCTCTTTATATTCCCGTCGCCCTTGAACGCGAACGGCGCGATTTCCGCAACGCGGTGGTTGTCTATGTACTTGGGTATAAATATGCGCGTTCGTTTACCGTTACTGCCCGTAACGCGCACTTCGCCCCCCTCGGAATACTCTCCGTTTACAAACTCGTAAGTTACGCCGTTTTCCATAATCGGCGCGCCGCCGTCCTTAAAGCTTTTTATATGCAGAAAGGAAAACAGGACTATGCAGGAAATCATTAAAAGCGCGAACGCCGCGAAAACGATAAGGCGGCGATAACTGCGCTCCGATACCGCAACGCACTTGCCGTCCAGAATACGGCTTGCCTCTCTGGCGTCCGTAACGCAACCCGCGCGCGTCAGGTCGTAATCGGCGGTAACGCCGTCCGCGCCCGCGGAATAAGTGTATCTGCCGTACTGAGCGGCGTCCACCCTTACCCGACACTCCGCGCATTCCGCGGAAACGCTGATTTTACGGTTTAAAACGAACTCGGACGACGGGGCCTCTTTAATGCCCTTGAAACGGCATACGCGCGCGCATATCTTCGCGCCGTTTTTATCGTACTGCGTGACGTACAGGTTAAGCCCGGTAAGCTCCTCCGCGCGGGTGTTGGTAAACCTTAGAAGGAGATATTTTTCCTCGCCTTCACGGACGAGAATAAAACTTTCCACGGGTATAACGCTGTCGCTTTGGGGAAATTGATACTTGCCTTTGGAGCACACTTCATATGCGGACACGTTTTCTTCCCCCTTTCGGTTTTCGCACCGTTAAATATATGGCGAGCAGAGCATAGATAACGTTCAGCGCAACAACCGCCGCGCACACGCCGAGCGTGAGCGGCCAGCTTGCCCCGAGCGCAAGAAAGCTTTCGCCGTACAGCCCGCCCAGAATATGCCCCGCGCAAATTTTACAGCATATAACCGCGGTAATATCCGCGACCGCGCCGACAATGACGAACGCCGCCGCGCGCGTTGCGGGTATCTTCGCTTTGAGCGAACTTTCAAACTTCGCGCTGTCGGTCGAGTTTAATATGACCGTAACGTACGAAGTCGCGGCGGGGAGCTTTGTCACGTGCGTATAACCCGCCTGCTCGATAACTTCTTTGATGTTGAGCACTTTGAACGCCCTGCCTTCCGCATTGAAAAGCACCACGTCGTAGTCGATATAGCGTATGCTTTCGGATATGTTGCAGGTAAACAGCTTGTGACCGTTTCGCTCCGAAAGTATGTATTGTTTTATGTATTTCCTTATTTCCGCGGCAGGCTCGTATACAATGCTTTTACCGTGCGTTTCTTCTATTATGCGGCGCCCGCGGTCTTTGACGGCCGTACCGCCGAACGAAGGTTTGAGAAAAATTTCTGGCAGGATTACGGCCTGCACGGCTATGAACGCGATTACGACAGAAACAAGAAATACAATCCACCAGGCCATAAACCCACCTCCGTTTTTGATATAATTATACAAGGTTAATTATACTACCTACCCTGCCTTTCTGTCAACTGTTTGGTAAGTGACATAATTTACCGCCGTTTCTCGCGACAAAAAATACGGATAAGAAAAAATCCGTATCCGCCATTTCTAAGCAACGCAAAAAAACATAGAACGAGCTGAAACAATAATACATTATAACTTAGAGATAGGAATACTATTGTTGCTTCGCAAAAAATCATTGGTTGCGTTGGTGAAACGCTTGTTTGTAAATTTATTTTAAAAATTACAAATTAGTTTGTCAAGCGTTCTCAATCGAGAACTTATAAATATTTTATCAAATGTATAATCTATTTATAAAGTTCTTAATTGAGAACGGGGACACAAGTTATGAGTTTGGCAGAAGCGATAAGAATACGCTTTTTAAACTTAATGCGGGTTAAGCAAATTTCACAGAACTATTTTTGTAAAAAAGGCGGCATACCCAAATCCACTGTTTCGCAAGTGCTTAACGGCACGAGAGAACGCGTTGCGATTAAAACCGTTTACGAAATGACCGCAACAATGGGCGTTTCCCTGAGCGAATTTTTCGACGACCCGATATTCGACGAAGTGACAGATTAAAACCCCGAACCGCAAAAAACGGTTCGGGGTTTATCATATTATTTTATCTTTTAACTCCCCAGACGATTTTTCCGCCCGCGGAACTTCCCAGCATATCCTTGCTCCATTTCTTCGGCAGGCCGAACAGCGGCTTTTTCCATTCGCTGTTTATTGTCGCCCGCGTGCCCGAAAACGCGCTCATACCAATCGCCGTAACGCTCTTGGGTATATATACTTCTTCGAGCGCGGCGCAGTCCGCAAACGCCCAGTCGCCCAGCTTTCCGACCGCGGACGGCAGGTCAAGGCTTTTAAGCCCCGCGTTTTTGAACGCTCCGTCGCCAATTGCGGCAAGCGATTGCGGCAAAGTTATATCTTCCAGCATAGCGCAATCCCTGAACGCCCAGCCGCCGATTGAAACAAGCCCGTCGGGCAGGCGCGCCTCCGTAAGCGATACGCAGCCCGAAAAAACCTCGTCTTCCAGCTTTACGATACGTTCGGGAACGGTTATGCCCTTCAACGCCTTACAGCCCGAAAACGCGCTGAATCCTATTGCGGACACCCCGTCGGGCAATGCTATTTCTTCGAGGCTTTCACAGCCCGAAAACGCCCATCTCCCCAACGAAACCAGCCCCGCGGGCAGTTCCGCCTTTTTAAGCGAGGTGCAGAACCTGAACGCCTCGTCCCCGAGCGCGGTCACGCCCTGAGGTATAACGACCTCCGTAAGCCCGTCGCAACCCTTGAACGCGCCGAAACCAATCTTGACTACGCTGTCCGGTATCTCCACCTTTTCAACGCCGTGACAGCCCTGAAACGCGTTATAGGCTATCGCCGTAACGCCCTGCGGAATGCAGGCAATCGGGCCCGCGCCCCTGTAAGATTTCAAAACCGTTCCGTCTATTTCGAATTGAGATTTATCGTATTCCATAACAAACCCTCGCCGTAGTTTAGTTTCATTACGGTAAATTATATCACAACCCCGCCGCGCAAATCAAGTTTTATCGTTCTTTTTTGCCTTATTTTTCTTTATCACATAAACAAGCAGAACTGCCGCGGGTACCGCCGTGAGCAAAACTATGCCGACGATTATCGCCACGGGAATAAAAACCCATATCCAGCCCGAGCCGCCTCCCACATATTTCGGGTGTTCAGCCTCGCACAACGAAAAAGTCAACTCGCCGTCGGGCAGTCCGTCGCGGTGGCAACGATAACCGTAATCCATCTTTTCGAACGGCAGGACGCCGTCGCCCGACAGGAAAAACGGCGTGTTGATTCTCACCTCGAACTTGCCGAACTCCGCCCAGCTCTGCGCGGGCGAAAGCAGATATTTATAGGAATATACGCTCGGCTCATACCCGCCGTCTATATGCGGATACATCGGCGCGGTCACCGCGTTCACAAGCCTGCCGCCCGCGGGTATGCTCAAATCATATTCATACCAGCGCAGAAGATGCAAGTTGAGCAAATCCTTGCGGACAAACCTTTTATCGCTCTCGTAAAAATTGGCGCAATCCACCACGGCGTTATACCAGTCGGTTTCCGATACCGCGGAATTTTCCGCTTTAAACCGCTCCGCAAACTGCGCGAAAGTCATAGTCTGCGCGCCCTTGTCGTCTACAACCATTTCGCCGCCGGTCACCCGTTTTTTACCGCGACCGTCGTAATAAGAAAACCACCAGTCAAGCCCCGAAACGTCCAGCTCTTTCCCCACCGAATAAATCTCGACGGTGTCGCCAGCGCGTACGGTCCAGCCCAGCTTTTGACCGTAATCGTCCCCGCCGTAACCGTTCGCGTCCGCTATTATCCTTCGTTCCGCGTCGTCGACGATATACGTTTCCGCATACACACTGTAAGCGTCGGTATTTTGCAGATTCTTTACCGTGAGCACATACTTATGCACCGCCAGCTCGGGCGAGTAAAAACCGTCCTTTTTATATCCGTCGATTATGAGCGCGATTTCATTGTCCGCGTTAAATTCGGGATAGGGCGAAAAGGTATGCCTCAGCCTCCTTTCGACGGGCACACCGTCCGCCGTTATATTATATCGGGCCGTATCGTCCTTGACCGTCCTCGGATAGTAGTCGGGCAGAAACCCGAGCGGAAACACCACGTTCATATCCACGTCATAGTCCGCGGGATTGTAAAAGGAGTATTGCGCGGTGACCTTTACGCCGTATTCGTTAAAAGCGGCCTCTTCGTCTTCGGAATAGTACTTCTCGGGAAACTCGGTTATATCGAATACCAATAGCTCGCTCTCCACCGTCACGGGGCAGTTCTCGTCCGTTACCGTCACGCCCGAGGCCGCGCTCCCGTGCCAATACCGCTGGGCTGAATTTGCGTTTGCAACCCCGCCCGCGGGCGCGGCTATGCACAACGCGGAAACAAGGCAGACGATTGCCGCTTTAAAATACTTTGTCATAAGACGCACCTCTTTAAACTTTCTTTCGTAACAATAACGTTTGATACTGCCGCTTTGTCCCGCATTTACGTAAATTCATTGACTTTTTTTTTGCGCGGGTATACAATTATAAAAAACTTCAAGGAAACGTATATGCAGTCTTTGCGCGAAATATACAAAATAGGCCGCGGGCCGTCCAGCTCGCACACAATGGGCCCCGAACGCGCGGTAAACATTATGCGCGAACGCTATCCCGAGGCCGACGAGTTTAAAGTCGTACTCTACGGCTCGCTTGCGCTTACCGGCAAGGGTCACGGCACGGACACGGTTATAATAAACACTGCTCGTCCGCACATATGCACGGTCGAATGGGACGAAACCACGCCCTGCCCCGTGCACCCCAACACTATGGATATTACGGCGTTGAAGGGCGGAGAAGTCGTCGCCGCCAAGCGCGTTTACAGCGTCGGCGGCGGAACTATCGTATTCGACGGCGAACCGCCCGAGCTTTACGAAAAGTACGCTGACGACTCCATTTACCCGCACTCCACCTTTACGGATATAGCCAAATATTGCAAGGCGCATAAACTTCGGCTCTGGCAGTACGCGGAGAAATACGAGGGCGAGGAAATTTTCGAATACCTTGCCGCGGTCTGGGAGAGAATGAAACAGACCATTCACGAGGGGCTTACCACCTCGGGCGTTCTTCCAGGCTGTCTGGGGACAAAGCGCCGCGCGCAAAAGCTTTATAACCAGCGGCATATAGACGAGTCCGCCCAGACCCGCGAAAACAGGCTCGTCTGCTCCTATGCCTTCGCCACGGGCGAGCAGAACGCCGCGGGCGGTGTTATCGTCACCGCGCCCACCTGCGGCGCGTGCGGGGTCGTGCCGTCCGTACTCAAATATATGCAGGAAACTCGCGGTTTCTCCGATTTACAGATTGTGCGCGCGCTCGCCGCGGGCGGGATTATCGGCAACCTGATAAAGAAAAACGCGTCCATAAGCGGCGCGGAATGCGGCTGTCAGGCGGAGATAGGCTCGGCCTGCTCTATGGCTTCCGCCGCGCTTGCGGAACTTTTCGAAATGGGGCTGGGCCAGATAGAGTACGCCGCGGAAGTGGCTATGGAGCACCACCTCGGGCTCACCTGCGACCCTATCGCGGGGCTTGTGCAGATACCGTGCATAGAGCGGAACGCCGTCGCCGCTATGCGCGCGATAAACGCGTTGTCGCTTGCGAACTTCCTCGCAGATACGCGGAAGATAAGTTTCGACACGGTTATAAAGGCAATGTACAATACCGGCAAGGACCTTTTAAACAGTTACCGCGAAACCTCCTCGGGCGGGCTTGCAAAGTACTACGAAATAAAATAAAATCCCCCGCCTCCGCAAACTTGCGGAGGCGGGATTTTTTACCGTTTCTTTCGGCGGTAATTTTCCTTATAGCCGAGATATATTATGCCGTTAAACAGTTCTATAATTCCCGCGTTGGTAAAAACAAGGATAAAATGGAACCATAAATTATCGGCGAAAAATTCGACAAAGCCGTGCGGCCGGTACGTCACCGTAGCCATAAGAACTATGCAGAACGAAAGCCCCAGCAGGATATATGCCAGGAAGAACTGTATTTTCAGTTTCCCGCGCGAGTGCAGCATATTAAAAATGACAATCAGATCGGCGTACAGGAAGAAACAGCCGAACGCCAGAAAAAAGCCTTTTTCGGTAGCAATCCACACGTCGTTCGGGTTTTCGGGGTTGTATCTTATCGTAACCTTGTCGCCCACATTAGGCAGAACGCTCCCGCTCGACTCAACCTTGCCCGTAACGTAATAGGTCACTCCGTCCGCCTCGAACGCGTATTCGCACTTCACCCCGTCGTCCGAGCCTATCAGCCTGACAATCGTCGCGGTCGCCTCGGGATAGGAATTGTATTTTACCATATCGGCAATATAATAACCTATCGGCCCGACCGCCCCGCCGACCATAAACAGAATAACGAATATGTATATAGCCAGCATACGCGCTTTATCTTTTCCGCGCAGATATTTAAGCTCTTTCAAATCGGACTCGATGCCGCCCTCCGATATTTTCGTATCCGCCTGCGGTTGAACGGCGAACCAGAGCGACACCACGGTTATTAAAAAACAGGACGCGCAGAACCCGATTAAGCCGACAAAGAAAAATATAATCTGCGGGAATATGCCGTGCGACAACGCGATAACGGACGACCAGCCGAAAAGAACGATATTCCCCGCGAGAAGCGCCCCGCCCGTCAGAAGAGTAAAGAACGCGCGCGCGGTGAAGTTATTCCGCAAATCGCGGATATTGCCGATAAAGCTTGCCTTAAACGCCGCTAAATTCTGCTTGACGTAAGAATAATCCTGCCTTTTTCTCATATGTACATTTTATCACGCGCCCAACTGTATTGCAAGCAAAATTTCTTTATTTCCGCCGCTCACTCCACCGTCACGCTCTTTGCGAGATTTCTCGGCTTGTCGGGGTCGCGGTCCAGAAGCAACGCGGTCTTGTACGCGAGCAACTGCACCGCGGCGGCCGTAAGGAAGGGCGAAAGATACTCGTCGCATTCGGGTATGCTTATAACCGGAACCCTGCCCGCAAACCTTTCGCGCACGGCCGCAACGTTGGTTATAACCGCCGCCTTGCCCTTGCGCGAGAGCACCTGCTCGACTGCGTTCGCGCTCTTTTCGGCGAGGCGCGGACTGGTAATTAAAAACACCGAAACCGTTCTTATATCTATAAGCGCAAGCGTTCCGTGTTTAAGCTCGCCCGCGGGATAGCCCTCGCTAGGGACGTAGGATATTTCCTTCAATTTGAGGCTGCCTTCGAGCGCGACGCCGTGGTCTATATCCCTGCCGAGGAAATACACCCCGCTTGCACGCGCGCACATATCGGCAAGCGTGTCGATATCCGCGCCTTCGGCAATCACGCGTTCGCACAGCGGTGCAACTGCCGAAAGCGACTTAACGGCCTCGGCCGCGCCCTGCCCCGCAAGCGTTTTCGCCATAAGATACAGCGCGGTCAATTGCCCCGTATAGCTCTTGGTCGCGGCAACGCAGATTTCCGAACCCGCCTCAACGGGAACGACCGCGTCCGCACAGCGCGTAAGCTGGGAATAGGGCGCGTTTGTCACCGCAACCACAACGGCGCCCAGCCTTTTTGCAAGCTTAGCCGCCTCAACGGTGTCCGCAGTCTCGCCGCTCTGGCTGATTGCGACGACCACGGTGTTCGGCGTGATTATCGGATTCTTATACCTGAACTCCCCCGCAATCTCTGTTTCCACGGGCATATGCGCAAATGTTTCTATGAACCGCTTTGCAATAATACCGCTGTTGTACGCCGTGCCGCATCCCGTTATGATAATTCTTTCCGCGCCCGCAAGAGTGAGCCCGACTTTGTTTTCGACGGACAGATATGCCGTGCGCGTGCGCTCGACCGAGGCGGGGACTTCGCGTATTTCCTTCAACATATAGTGGGGGCAATCGCCCAGTTCGAGGCTGAGCGGAGTCGCGGGGTTGACTATGCGCTCGCGTATCACGCCCTGCAAACGTTCGTTGAAAATGCTCACCCCGTCCGCGGTCAGAACGGCGACGTCACCGTCTTCGAGAATTGTAATTTGTTTACAGAAAGACAGCGCCGGCGCGTCGCTCGCAGCGAAGTTTTCGCCCTCGCCGTAGCCGATTATGGCGGGGTTATTGCGCTTTATCAGCGCCAACCCCTGAAAATCTGCGCATATCACCGCGGCTGCATACGAGCCTTTTAAAAGGTCCGCAACTTTTTTGAGCGCGTAGAGAAAATCGCCGTCGTAAAATTTGTCCAGAAGTCTTGCGATAATTTCGCTGTCCGTCTCCGAAAGGAACGCGGTATCGGGAAAATATTTCTCTTTGAGTTCGGAATAATTTTCTATAATTCCGTTATGCACGATAGAAAATTTCCCCGCCGAATGCGGGTGCGCGTTTTCGTCCGAAGGCCCGCCGTGAGTGGCCCAGCGCGTATGGCCTATGCCCGCCGTTCCGCCAAGCCCCCCGATATAGGGCTGTAATACGCTTACCTTGCCCCGCCTTTTCACAACCGATATTTTTCCGTCTTCCAGCGTGGCAATGCCCGCCGAATCGTATCCGCGGTATTCCAGTTGTTTGAGTCCGCCGTAAATAATCCCTGCCGCCTTACGCCCGCCGACGTAACCGACTATTCCGCACATATATCACACCTCCGTATCTTCTATAACGGCGCGCAACCTGCCGCACGCCGCAACGCAGTTTTCGTAGCTTTCGCCCTCGGCCATAATACGCATAAGCCGCTCCGTGCCCGAGGGGCGCACGACAATCCGCACGGCAAGGCTTGCGCCGAGTTTATCCGCCTCTTCGATTAGCCGCGGCATAACCGCGGCCTTATCGGTTACGGGCACGTTTAAATTGACCTGCGGAAAGCTTTTGAAATCCTTAATAAGTTCGGACAGTCTGCACTTGCGCTCGACAAGCGCCTCCATAATCATAATCGCGGTGACAAGCCCGTCGCCCGTGGTTTCGTATTTGGAAAAAACTATATGCCCGCTTCTCTCGCCGCCGAGCACCGCGCCCGTTTTCGCCATAGCCTCGCAAACGTTTCTGTCGCCGACGGCGCATACGTCGCAACTTATTCCCGCACGGCCGAGGCCCGCTATCAGTCCGCCGTTGCTCATAACCGTACATACGATTTTGTCGCCGTTAAGCTCCCCGCGCGATTTCAGCCAGTTCGCGCAGATATATAATTCCTCGTCGCCCGACAGCACCTCGCCGCGTTCGTCGACGCATATACAGCGGTCTGCGTCGCCGTCGAACGCGAAACCTATGTCCAATTTGTCGTTTTTTACAAGTTCGACAAGTTTTTCGATATGGGTGGAGCCCACCCCGTCGTTCACGTTGACGCCGTTGGGGCTGTCGCCGATTACGAAAGTTTTCGCGCCGAGCGACTCGAACACGCTTCGCGCTATCTGCCAGGCGCTGCCGTTCGCCGCGTCCAGACCTACGCGCAAGCCCTTATACGAGCAGGTCGAAAGCGAAATCAGATGACCGATATATCTGTTTCTGCCCGAGATATAGTCCACCGTCCTGCCGATATTCGCGCCGCTGGCCAGCGGAAGAGGGGCGGTTTTTCCGTCCAGATAATCCTCTATAACGGACAGAACCTCGTCCTCCATTTTCTCGCCGCGGTCGTTCATAAGTTTTATTCCGTTGTCGCAGTACGGGTTATGGCTGGCAGAAATCATAATTCCGCAGTCGAACCCGTCGCAACGCGTGATAAAGGATACGGACGGGGTTGTCGTCACGTGCAATATGTACGCGTCCGCACCCGTTGCGGTAAGCCCCGCGGCAAGTGCGTATTCGAGCATATAAGAAGAGCGCCGCGTGTCCTTGCCTATCACCGCGCGGCACTTGCCCTTTTTCCGTCCGTATATGTAACCCAGCATTTCGCCGACCCTGTAAGCCTGCTCGGCGGTAATGCTTACGCCCGCTTCGCCCCTGAAACCGTCCGTTCCGAAATATTTACCCGTAAAAATCACCTCCCGCCCTTGTACTTATAAAGAATATGCGGGCGCATATAAAAAAGGTGATTGGCGGTCGAGGTAAGACTTGACTTTTAAATTGCAAATACTTATAATTGTATTCAAATTATTATGTTTGCGGAGAAATCTGCACGGTAAAACACATTCCGCCGCGCGCATATGTCGCCGCAAAACATATGAATTTACACATATATGAACAAAAAACGCAAATTCAAGCTGTCCGTATGGCAATTGCTCGCCCTGGCGTATCTCGGCGGCACTATTTTAGGCAGTATACTCCTTATACTCCCCTTCGCCACGCAAGACGGACAGGAAACTTCATATCTGAACGCGCTGTTTACCGCCGCGTCCGCCGTCTGCATTACCGGCCTCGTCCCCTACGACACCGCAACGCACTGGTCGATTTTCGGACAGCTGGTCATACTCCTTTTAATACAGACCAGCGGCCTCGGGTTTATGACTCTGGTTTCGGCGATGTTTCTCATATTCAAACGCGGTATCGGCATAGGCAGCCGCATAGCGTTTATGATGGACTCGCGCGGAAAATACAACGGCGTGGGCACCCTTCTGAGGCGCATAGTCGTAGGTACCGCGCTCTGCGAAACCGTTGGCGCGCTCATTCTGATGATACGGTTCATTCCAGACTTCGGCGCCGCGAAAGGCATATACTTTTCGGTCTGGCATTCGGTATCGGCGTTCTGTAACGCGGGGTTCGATTTAATGGGCACGGTTGAAAACGGCGGGTTCGTTTCCCTGACCGCGTACGTCGGCGACCCGATTGTAACGCTCACCCTTTCCGCGCTTATAATTCTCGGCGGACTCGGGTTCTGCGTCTGGGGAGATATAATAGACTGTAAATTCAATTACAGGAAATTTCAGCTAAACACCAAGGTCGTACTCATTGTAAATCTCATTCTCATTACGGCGGGAACTCTCCTGTTTTTACTGTTTGAGCGCGATACCTTTTCGGATTTGAATTTCGGACAAAGACTTCTCGCCTCGTTCTTCGGCTCTGTCACCCCGCGCACGGCGGGGTTCAACACTGTCGACAACGCCGCGTTATCGGAAAGCGGGTATCTCCTGACGGTATTATTAATGTTTATCGGCGGCGGCTCGGGCAGCACCGCGGGCGGTATCCGCGTCGGCACTTTCGCAGTGGTCATAACGGGTATGATCGCAGTCTGCCGCGGAAGAAGAGACATCAATATGGGAAAGAGAAGAATAGAGTATTCCCTTCTTTCTCAGGCGCTGGCAATACTCGTCGCCTGCCTTATGGTGCTTATTATATCGGTTATGACTATCTGTACGATAGAACCGACCGCAACGTTCAAAGCGGTGTTATTCGAGTGCGTTTCGGCATTGAGCAACACGGGACTCAGCCTCTCGCTTACGCCTCATTTAGCCGCGGCGTCGAAGGTTATAATCATACTGCTGATGTATGCGGGCAGAGTGGGAATTTTAACGCTTACCCTCGCTCTGGGCGAAAAGAAGACGGCCGCGGAAATAAGACGGCCGATAGATTCACTGTTAATTGGTTAAGGAGATATTATGAAATCTGTACTTTTAATCGGTATGGGAAAATTCGGGCAGGCGCTCGGCGATAAACTGACTAATATGGGCGTAGACGTTATGATTGTCGATAAAAACGAGAACGTCATAAATACGCTCGCGCCCAGATATGACAACGCGCTGATTGCCAACTGTATGAATGCGGACAACCTAAACGCAATGGACATTCCTTCGTTCGACGTCTGCGTGGTCGCCATAAGCGACGACTTCCAGTCTTCCCTTGAAATAACTTCCAATCTTAAAGATTTGGGCGCGCGCTGGGTCGTTTCCCGCGCCGACACCGAAATACAGCGCAAATTCCTTCTGAGGATAGGCGCGGACGAGGTAGTTTACCCCAACCGCGACATTGCGGAGAAACTTGCGGTTAAACTGCATTCCCAAAACGTATACGATTATATCGAAGTCGACAACGAATATTCGATTTTCGAAATCGCCGTTCCTTCGGGCTGGAACGGTAAAACGCTTATAGACGAAAACCCGCGCGGAAAATACGGGCTTAATATTCTTCTTATTAAGAAAGGAAAAAATATCGTGCCCTCGCCCGGCCCCAACTATGTCTTCGAGGAAGGCGATCATATGCTGGCGTTCGGCTCCACGGAAAAGATACTGGCGTTTACGAACAAAAACAGCCAAAGCGACAAACCCAAAGGCAAAAAGAAGAAATAAGAAAAGCCGCATAACGCAAGTTTATGCGGCTTTTTTCATTCATACCGAAAAAATTAAAAAAAGCGTTAAAAAACGCTTGTAATTTTCGGTTTTTACATATATAATAATCAAGCAAAGTAAATATTGGGGTGTCGCCAAGCGGTAAGGCAACGGACTCTGACTCCGTCATTCGTTGGTTCAAATCCAGCTACCCCAGCCACATTGTAATAATTCGAACTTCTTCGTAATTCGCAAGACGTTCGGATTATTTGTTTATATGGAAGAATACGAAAACTTCTGTAAATAGAAATAGCGGCAGAGCCGAAATTGGCGCTGCCGCTTGCCGTTTCTATCAGTTTATGTACGGCATAGCTTAATTATCTATCTTTCATTTATATACCGCTACACTATGGCGGTTTCTGTGTTCCGTCTTTTTCAACGGCTATCCCTATATGCTTTAACGGGATTCTTTATTTTTTGATTG
>CAJTUI010000017.1 GCA_910579705.1 uncultured Christensenella sp. | reverse complement strand
GTGCATTGAAAAGTTACGAGAACTAAAACGCTTCCTTGCCGACAGCGTGGAATATATGACCGAATTAGATGAGAATATTTTTATGCGTATAATAAAAATCGTTTATGCGGAAGATGACGGCGCGTTGACGTTCAAATTGAAATGCGATTTGGAATTAAAGATATATGTGCGAGGTGGTTATGGCAAACCGAATGATTAGTTACGGATACGGAATAGAGAATGGAGCAATAACGGTTATTCCAAGTGAAGCCGAAATCGTAAAAGAGATATTTAATGCTTATTTGAGCGGAAAAATTCTCAAAGAAATAGCTATTGATTTATCCGAGCGCGGAATTGTCTTTTTTGAGGGCAGAAGTAATTGGAATAAGAATACCGTCGTGCGTATTATTCAAAACAAAAAATATATAGGCGAGAAAAATTATCCCATTATCATCGACGCAAATACATTTGAAAAGGCAAACAGTCGAAAGGAAGCCAAGGGACATAAAAAAGAAAAACAGTCCGAATTCGTAGAATATCTCAAAGGCATAGTTTATTGCGGCAGTTGTGGAAAAGCATTGCATCGCCGAGTTGCTTGGGGAACACGGGAAAAATGGCATTGCGAGAATGGTTGTAAGTGCGAAAAATATATTGACGACAAGAGTATTTCCGGCGGTATTATAAAAGTCCTATACTATATTAAAGACAATCCACAGTTACTGTTTTTGGAAACTGAAAAGCCTACCTATACGAAAACGCAGGAGCTTATGCGCTACACAAACGAGATAGGAAGATATATGAACGAGAAAACACCGAGTTTTAACGCGGGCAAAAAACTTATTATGGAGTGCGCTTCGTTAAAATTTGCGGCTTGCAGCTATAACGGAAAAAATGCGGTGGGCGAGTATATTACAGAACAACTATTGCAAGAAAGCGAATATTTGCAAAAAAACTTTTTGCGAAAAATAATTGAACGAATAATCGTCAAAGCCGACGGTAAGATTACCGTGCGCTTTATGTGTGGGATAGAAATATGCGAAAGCGATTTTGGAGGTAATAATGGAAGTGCAAGCTAAAAAGATTGTAACCAAGATAGAAGCGAATCCGTTACTCTCAAAACATAACGACGAGAACGCTTTATTGCGCGTAGCCGCTTATTGTCGCGTATCTACCGACAGCGACGATCAGATTGAAAGCTACAAAGCACAGGTTGCGCATTATTCGGAAGCGATAGCGAAAAATCCCAAGTGGCGATTTGTAGATATATATGCCGACGAGGGCATAACGGGAACGATAGATACGAAGCGACCTAATTTTTTACGGATGATACGCGACTGCGATAAAGGCAAGATTGACTTAATAGTAACAAAGTCGGTTGCGCGTTTTGCCAGAAATACCGTTGATAGCTTGCGGTATGTCCGCAAGCTGAAAGCGAAAGGTATAGGCGTTTTTTTTGAAGAACAAAACCTTGATTCGCTTAAAGTGGATAATGAAATGCTTATTGGTTTTTACAGCGTTATGGCGCAAGCCGAGAGCGAA
Source organism: uncultured Christensenella sp. (assembly GCA_910579705.1). GTDB lineage: Bacteria > Bacillota > Clostridia > Christensenellales > Borkfalkiaceae > Coproplasma. Next base: position 21,739 of record CAJTUI010000017.1, on the reverse strand, counting down.
AATATAAGCGCAAATGTGCGTTGGGGTATAAGGCAACGAATGAAGTCTGGTACGTTCGCTTTTCGATATAATATTTTAGGATATAGAAAAGGCGCAGATGGACAGCCCGAAATAGTCCACGAAGATGCCGAACATATACAAACGATTTACAGAATGTATCTCGACGGTAGTAGTCTTGACCAAATAAAAGCATACTTGGAGCGAAACGAGGTTTTAACGGCGCAAGGCAGCCGCTTGTGGAGCAAGCAAATCATACAGAATATTCTTACCAACGAGAGGTACTGCGGCGATTTGCTTTTGCAAAAGACTTTTACCGAAAACCCTATTACAAAAAAGGTCAAGAAAAATCGCGGGGAAATGGCGAAATATCTTATATCAAACAATCATCCTGCAATCATAGACCGTGATACATATAAGTTGGTTCAAATGGAAGTTGCGCGGCGGGCAAGTAAAAGAAAGACCGCAGATAAAACGATTACCGAGCAAGGAAAATATAGCGGGAAATATGCATTGACTGAACTGCTTGTTTGCGGCGAGTGCGGTAGTCCGTACCGCAGAATGACGTGGACGAAGAAAGGCAAGAGTAGGAGAGTGTGGCGGTGTTTGAGTAGAGTAGAACACGGAACACAGTATTGCTTTCATTCCATTAGCATTGACGAAGAAAAGTTAAAGAAAGCTATTTGCCGCGCGTTGAATAAGATTATAGAGAACAAACAAGAAGCTATGGATTTGATTATGACGAATTTGTCTTATGCGGTTACGGGCGATGACGATGTTTTATATATATCTTCGATAGAGAATCAACTGAAAGAGCTTGACGACGAAATAGATAGGGCGGTGCGATTAAGCCAAAACAGCGAGGGTGATCCCGAACGGTTCCGACAAATGATAAGCGAGTTGTGTAGGCAAATGACGGTGTTGCGACAAGAGCTTGAATTGACAAAAGCAAAGTTGGCAACGAACGAAAAGGTCAGTGCAGAGATTGAACGAATAAGAGAAACGCTATCCGATGAAACGGTAAAGTTTAGCGAATATGATGAGATTACGGTGCGTCGCCTTGTCGAGTATATAAGGGTGATGTCCGACGGAAGAATAATCGTTGTACTGAAAGGCGGTATGTCAATAGAAGAACCGATAGAAGAAAAGTCCGAGTGATTGCTCGGACTTTTTTAATGCAAAACGCTTGTGAAAATTCTTATAATGTGTTATTGTAACAATAGGGAACGAAAATTGGCTCTAAATGGACAAAAAAGGTGGGCAGTATTTTCGTCCTACAAAGACAAAACTGCACGGTGCAAAAAAGCACCGTGCAGTTTTGGTGGAGCAAGAGTAGCGGAAGCGGTTTGTTTTGCAAACCGCCCCGTCGAACCGAAGGCGTTAGCCTTACTCGTCCAACACAGCGGGAGTATACGCACACTTAAAGGTGTGCGATTTAGCCGCTTTCGGTTATACCCAAATTGCACTGCGCAGTGCAGTTTTGGTAAACGCCCGTCCGCCGTCACTATTTTATTTCGGAGTTTGGTTATGAACGTTTACGAAGATTGCCCCGTGTTTCAAAACGAAAGATATGTTTTACGCTTGGTTGAGGACGGAGATATCGGCGATTTATTAAAAGTTTACAGCGACGTCAAAGCCGTGCCGTTGTTTAACGGCGATAATTGTCACGGCGACGATTTTCACTATACCACGCCCGAACGTATGAAACAAGCGCTGAATTTCTGGAAAGACGCGTATACAAACGGCTGGTTTGTCAGATTTGCGGTTATCGATAAAGAAACAAACGAAGTTATAGGCACGGTAGAGGAGTTTCGTCGCGAAGAAAAGGACTTCTTTACAGACTGCGGACTGCTCAGGCTTGATTTACGCAGCGATTATGAAATGGCGACCGAAATTCGAAGCATACTCTCTTTAATAGCTTTTCCGTCGTTTTATATGTTTGGATGCGCAATTGTCGCAACAAAAGCAATTCCGACCGCTAAGGAGCGCATAAGCGCGTTGACCGCGCTGGGCTTTTCTAAGTCGGAAGAGCCGCTTGTCGGTCACGACGGGACGAAGTATTACGATTATTGGGTGCTTGATAATCGCGACTGTTAATTTCGGGTTTACGCTTGCCAAATTTTCGGACGTAAGTTACAATAACTTTGCGTTTCTCGGTTAAACGCGGTTTACTGAGGGGAAAAATTAAATGAGTGAAGAAGGAAAAAAAGAACTCGCACGGATTTTTGAAGTTTATAATCGCGCTGGTTATAATCGGTGAGTGTTGGTTTGGAGTTATAAAATTTGTGCAGTGACGGGCGGAACGGTTTCATGTTTTGCATAAAAACGTAATAAAAAACGGGGAAGGCGGTTGCCTTCCCTGTTTTTAATCGAAATAAACGTTTTCTATGTCGAAAGTGTCTTCATTCAACGTGATTACCGTCGCGCCGAGCATATCTTCGTCGAAGTACGACGCGGCGGAGGATTTCAGTCCGTATACGAGTTTCGTGTCAAAGTAATCTATTGCGCCCGTGTTTCTATGGTCGTGCCCGCAGATTATTGCGCGGGTGTTAACTTCCTGCGCCGCCGCGAAGAAACCCGTGTTTTTTACAGAGCAACACACGTCCTCTCTGTAAGTTCCCCAGCCCAGCGAGGGGTCGGCTTTGAACGCTTCGACCGCGTCCCTGTATTCGGGCACGGGTATGTGGAAAAACGCCATAATGTTTACGGGGTCTTTTTCGCGGCCTTCCTGCAACTGCGCGGCGCGCTGCGAAAACCAGTCTATCTGGTCTGGGTAGAGGTAGCAGTAGCCTTTTTCGGGCGCGGGCGCGTCCATATTGCTGTCCATAAGGAAGAGGCTGTACACCGTCTTCCCGCGCGAGCGCAGGTTTACGCAATAGTTGCCAAGACAGTCGTCGCCGCCTTCGTGTATAAATTCCTCTCCGGGGAGAAACAGACAGTTTTCTGCGGCGGAAAACATTTCGCCCATCTTCGCTTTCGTCAGATTGCCCTCGGCGTCGTGGTTCCCGAATACGGGCGCCCAAGGCGTGTTTAAGTTATCCATATTGAAGATGAATTGCGCCATAAGCCGTTCGTCGGCGGGGCGGAACACGTTGTCGCCCGTGAGGACGATTAAGTCTGGCATTTCCCGCTCGACAAGGCTTGTTATTTTTACAAATTCTCTGTTGCAGGTATTGACGTTTTCCACCTGAATATCGGCAAGCACCATTATTTTGAACTCTCTTTTGAATTTCAAGTACGCGGTGTTTACGTCGTCTTTTTCGGTTACGGGTTTCTCTATTTCGGGCGGGGTTTCTTCGCCGCCGTCTTTCGCTTTGCCGCAGGCCCCAGCAATACCGCCGCACATACAGAACGTAAATGCCAGCGCGCCGCAAAGCATAGCCTTGATTTTGCTCTTTTTCATTTAATTACCTTCCCCTTGTTTATCATAAAAACGGTTTTTTGTAGTTTAACACAAAACAGAGGGGAAGTCAATACGTGGCGGTAAGTTTATTCGGAAACAAAAATCTGCGCCTGATAGTTCCATTGCAGTATTCCCGAAAGGACAATCAACTCAACAGTAAAATCGGGAGTAGCGTTGTACTCGTTTTTCGCTTTTTCAAACAGTTCTTTTTTTATCGCCGCGCTTTCAGTTAATACGACCAACGGGCATATAAAGGTCAGCCCGCTGTCTTTTACCGAAAGCGTAAAGTTGGATACGAACGGCGGGGATATTTTATGCGACAGAATTAATGTCGGTAAATCGCTAAACCTGAAATCTAAAAACGGCGATATAACGGGCGCGATACTTGGCGGTTGGGCAGATTTTTCGATTGTCTGTAAAATCAAAAACGGAAACAGCAATCTGCCCGCGTTAAAGGAGGGCGGCGACAAGTCGTTTTCCGCGGACTGCAACAACGGGGATATAAGTATCGAGTTTGCGACATAGAGGAACAGCCGCGTAAGGGCGTGAAGAGTGCGGGCTCCGTTTTGCAGTGAAGTTGATTTGCCGCCGAATAAAGAAAAAGGCTCCCCGAGAGGGGAGCCTTTGTTTTATCAGTCGAATACTATGACGGAACCGATGCTGGCCTTGCCTGTGCATTTTACCGTTACCGTATGCGTGTCGTTCGAGAGTTTATCCGACATAAACGAAATTACGTGGTCGCCGGTCTGCTTTTTAATATCTATCGAGCTGACTTTTTTCCCGTCGATATAAACTTCGAAGTTCTTGCCGAGTTTCTCGGAGGAAGTGAGCGCAAGCCTTGTGCCGTTGAACCTGAACGTCATTTCCGCGCCGTTTCCTGCCGTGTAGACGTGGCCGAACGGTGAGAACGCCTGCGCCGCTGTCCATTGTTTGCTGAACGCAAACGCCTCGTTATCGGGCGAGAACTGATGTCCGTTGCCGACGGAAAGGAGGGAGGAGAGCTGAATCTTGCTCAGGCAGATGTAACCCAGATTGTTGCGCGCGTGCGTTTCGGTTACTTCTACTTTGTAATACCTGAACGTATGGAAGGCGTCGAAGTTTGCGAAAACTTTCAGGTTGGAAGTTTTGGAGTTTTCCGTTTCGTTTACAAGCGTCCAGTCCTTGCCGTCGCCGCTTACCCAGATTTTGAATTTTTTTGGAAGGTATGTGGCGTAGTTCGAACTTGCCGTGGACCCGTAGAACGTTAATCTGCTTGCGGTAACTTCGGAGTCGAGCTGAACGGTAACTCCAAACGGGTTGGCGTCCGATATTGCCGTTCTGCCGCTGTGGATAAACGTTGAGTCGTTTCCGTCTAAGAGGTTGTTTATCGCGTACGTTGCGGAAGAATCCCAAGGCTGATACTTGGATTCCGTACAAGTCTGTTTTGCCGTTGTAAACGTTTCGTCGCCCGTGTAACTGTACGAATACTGTCTGGTGTAGAAATAATCGGACTGGAAACCTGCGTTGGAGGGGAATTCGTAGTTGCTTCTGTAAGCGTTGATATACGAAGGGTTGCCCTTGGGCGGAATAAGCTCCGCCTTGTTGGCCGTTTCTTCGTCCACTTCGTTGCCCTGATAATCGTAGTAGTGCGTTTCCGTTCTGACTGCGTCGGGCGAGTTTTCGTCAACCTCGTTGCCGTCTTTGTCGTAGTGTTTGGTGACTATCGTAAACATAGGCTCCGTCCATTTGGAATAACCGAGGCCTATGAAACTGACCGTCGGCGCGGGCTGCACTATGAGTACTGATTTGAAATATACCCAGGACTCCGCTTCAAGAACCACGTCCGCATAAGTGTTTTCGTCGTTTACACGGAAACCGGAGCTATTGGAAGGAACGGTAGTGTCCTTGATAGTCTTGACAATACTGTAAGTTTTTCCTCCGTCCAACGAATAGTACACGGCGCAGTTCATTCTTCCGCGCAGATACAGGCGGTATTTACCCGCCTCGCTGAAATACATCTTGCCGCGCAGCTCGATTACCGTATTTTCGGGAACGAAGTAGGAGTCCGGCGCGTCGGGATACTTTTCGTGCGTCTGGTCGTTGTTAGGGTAGAACCAGATATCGGTATTACAGTTCTGAACGGGGTTGCTGTGGTCGGTAGTCTCGGTTTTCGCGGCGCCCGCGTAATTGCTCTCGTATGCCGTCTGCGCGTCGGTATACATCGTATCCGCCGTGTACGTGTAAGTCGTTCTTTCAAGCGTCATTTTATTGGATTCGTGCGACTGCTCGAATTCGAGTACAAGGTCCACGTCGGCAACCTTATATTCCTTTTTAGTGTCGGTAATTTCAAGCGTTACGAGAATTTCGCCAGAGAAGAGGTTGTTGTTGTCGGGGGTGAATTTGAGGTTGTACGCGTCTACCGTTTCAATCGAGCCGTGTTTCGGCTGGGTAACTTTCTTGATACGGTAGTCGAACCTTTCGGGAAGGACGATACTGCCTTTCTCGTACTGTCCGGCGGGTGCCGTGTATCTTCCGAGGTCTACGTTAAATTCCTCGCCGAAGGGAATAACGTACGGCTGCATAGTCTTGAAATATTTTTTCTCGCCGTCGTACACATAGCTTCTTCCGGTCTGGTAAATGGAGGAGACGGGAACGAAGACGGGGTAGTCCTTATTTCTCAGTTCGTCGGCTTTGCTATCGTCTATACCCTTCAAAATGTCCTTGAAGAAGTAAGTCATATCGTTGTGGGTTATATCCTGCCAGGCTTTGAGGTAGCCCGAATAATTTTGGCCGTAATGCGCCGACTGCTGTTTATACTTTGCCTGAATGTAATTGTTTGCGCCGAAGTTGTGCAAAAGCGTTGAATAGATAGAAAGGCCCTGATTGCCGTTTGAAGGGTTCTCGTCCGGTCTTGCTATCTTGAACGTCTCTTCAAGCGCATAGGTGGCGCTTGTGTAGCTATTCCAGCCGCCGAGGCCCTGCGCGCCGAAACTGCCCATTCCTCTGCGGGCGGAAATCTTCGTAAACAGCGCGTATGAAACGAGCGTCATACCGTTGTTGGTTACTTCGCCGCCGTTGCCTACGCCGTAGCCCTGAAAATTGTGGTGGTATTCGTGTAAGTTACCCCAGGCGCCCGAGGATACGATGACGTTATAATTCAGCGAATTGCTCATCCAGTCCATTGGGCAGTTGACCGAGCTTCTGCCTGGGAACGCGACCGCCGCGCCCGCCGCAACGAACGGGTCGTAAAGGAACACGATGCCCTGACTGCTGCCCGTGGTTGTTACGCTGGAAATCTTTTCCCAGAGAACGGCGGCTTTGTAAAGGTCCTCGTAGCTGTATGAGTCTGCGTATCTTCTGGGACCCGAATGCAACACGCCGTAGTTCCAGACCTCCAAATCGAAGAAGGGGACGGAGGATTCGCGGTCTTCTTCGAACTCTTCCTTGGTGGTGTAGCCCAGAATGAAATGCGAATATTTAACCGCTCCCGATACGGTGGCGGTATATTCGGCTTTTGTGTTAGCTATGTAAAGGGGGCCGCCTATGAACGAGCCGACGTACGCCGTGTAGACTCCGCCTTCCAGAACGGCGGTGTTTTTGTTTACCGTCATAGTATTGAGTATGACGGGGAAACGCTGCATCTGGCCTTTGGCCGTCCAGATATTGTTTGCCTGACCATTATAAAGCGCCTGACCGATGAATATGGTAAGGCCGCCCGTCGCGTTCATATCGGCCTCGCTGATTTCTATTTTAATAACTTCGCCGGCGGGGGCGTAAAGGCCCGTTACGCTGTAACTGCCGTATCCGCGGGGACGGATATTAAGTCTTTTGACAACGCCCGGCTCGTCGTCGCTGACGTTGCCGAGATACATTCCTTCCGCGGCAGTGTGCTCGTATAACTGCCTGTGCTCGCCGTCCTTGCCGAGCGCGGGTTCGGGTGCCGCCGTGGTTCCGTTGTAGAGATAGCCGTCCTCGTCCATCCAGAGGTATTGGCCGCCTACGCCCGAGTTGTGGCGCGTGCCGGTGGCGCAGAGATATGCCGATTCGGCTATGAGCGCGTCTCTCACGGATTCCTTGCCCGCGCCGACCGCGCTGCTTAACGTGTAGCCGTATTTGGGATACTCCGCAAGGCCTTCGTTTCTGACTTCGGATACGGGCTTGTGTCTTTCGATAGTGTTGATTACTTCGCCGTGATAGCCTACCGCAGTGGTAGTCGCATACTCGTTCTCGAAGGTCTCGCCAGCAACGTCGGTTGCGGGAAGAATGGCGGGCTTGCCCGCCGCGTTGAGGTTTTGCTGGGGTTTATCCAGCTCGATAGGCGTATATGTATCGTTTATCTCCGCGTCGGGGGGAGTTTTAGATTTGCAGGACGCGCCGAACATTGCGCCCGTAGCAAGCGTGAACGTGAGAAGTAATGCCGCCGCGGAGGTCAATACCGAGCGGGCAGTTCTCTTTTTCGCCGCCGAGCTTTTGCCGAAGTTTTCCGCTGTCTGCGTTTTCGGTTCTACTGTCATAAAAAATCTCCTTTTTTATTTATAGTTCAGGAAAGGCGTTTAAACCGTTCCTTCGGATATTATATGCAGGATACAATATTCGTATGGATTATAGCATTGTGCAATTCTTTTGTCAATTTAAATAAACGGGTAAAAACGTGACGGCATATGCGGCGGGAATATGAGTGTCGGCGCGAAATGCGCGGCCTTATCCGTGTTACCGGATAAGGCCGCGGGGGTTAATAAATTACGGGGCAGTCGCAACAGTCGTCTATCGCACAGCCGCAATCGCAGACGTATATGATTTGGCAATACGCGTTTGCGTTGAGTTCGTAAGGGGTGCGGATTACCGTGTCAACCTTGTTGCTGTATACCGTAACGGGGGCGGTGCCCGAGTAATCGGTTACGGTTTTTAATTCGCCTATCATAGCGTTTTCGGGTATGTGGAATATACCGTGAAAATGCAAACGCTGTTTGTCTGGACTGCGTTCCCATACGCCGATATATTTCCAACCGTTACGGCTTACGGCGTGTTTTAAGGTATTGCACAAAGCTTCTTTGGATGTGGTTTCGTCGTGCTTTGCGCTGTCGAACGTGAAAGTTACAAAATAGTTCCAACTTTGCAAGCGGACTTTACGCCATAACCGTGCACGGCGTTTCGCCGCATTGATTTTCTTGCGTTCAATGTTTTGATCGGTATATGCCTTTGCTTGCTCGGCGGTTTCAAATTCGCCTTGCAATTTCTCGGTTATATACTTTTTCCGCTCGCGTTTGGGTAGGCTTTGGCTTTCTTTATACGCCGTTTCAAACTTGTCTTTCGGTGTAGGTGGGGTGTTTCCGTCCGTCTTTGGTGTGGTAGTGGGTTTGGGTTTTGGCTTTTTCCGTTTCCGCTGTTTACTTGGAAAGTTTTCGGGTGGAATGGCTATGTAATGGCTTCCGTCTGAATAGACTTTTGTATCTTTGTATGGCATATCAGTTTCCCCCTTAATTTCCGTGCTGTTGTTTCAGCTCTTTAAGTCTTGCTAAAAGCGTTTCAAAAAAAGCTGTGCGCTCGCTGTCGGTCAATGCCAGAATGTCGGGTTTACCGATAGTGATTACTTTTAATTGTTGTGTCTTGTTTCCCTGCAAATTTCTGTCCTCCAAATCGAAAAAATTTGCACGAAAAAAGGGCGATGTACAAAATCTTACGAGAACTTAATCTCATAAAACTTTGTACATCGCCCGTTGAATAAGAGTGTGCTATCTTCTCTCTTATCAAAACGCAACGCTGCACCTCTTCTTTGTTGGGGGTGAACCGGCTTTCGCTTAAACGCTACTTTGCTCTCTTAACTTAACCTCTGGTATGCTGTTTTAGCTGCACAATAGATTTCCTATTGACGCCGTTCTTATATTCAGTTGTACACGCACTAATTGCGTGCATACATTATATAACCGAAACTCAATATCTGTAAACATTTGTTCACGATATTTTTTAAATTTTTTTGTGTTACACAATGCAAAAACATTTTATAATACGAAAAACTAAAAATAATGACTGTATAAGCGGAAATATGGCAAGGCTTGACGAAAAAGCCGCACACCCCGACAAAGGAAAGGCAACCGCACATTAAAAAGTTCAAGAATATGAATAACGCCGCCGCACGAAGAAGGGGGCGATTTGCAAGCGGTTTAGCGCAAACGCCCCTTTCGTGCGGCGTTCATAGCTTTCTTTTTATTCGGTTGTTTTCTTTTGTGGCGGGTGCTTGAACGCGCGGCGCAGCCGCGCGCTCGTTTATTCAAGCACCCGCCACAGTGCCATTTCTAATATGTATTTTATAATGGAAGACAATAATTTAATTGTTTTGCTAAAAATATGGAAATAACGAATATTACGATAAATAATATTATAGACAAGGCTGTCATTGCTAAATTTATCCATAAATAACGCTTTGTGCTCTTTTTAAATTGAAACAAGCTAATGTTTAAAACTGAAAAAATAAAGTTTGCGCCCCAAATCAAAAAAGCTATTACTTTACTCGCCACATTTGAAACATTCGCTATGGTAATGGGTGGCATATAAACCATAGGATAAGCGAGATTAGGGTCATAATAGTAGTGATATAACGGAGTATATAAAATTAACACGAAAATAATTGGAAAGATAATTCCAAAGATTGAAACTACTATGGTCTTTTTTTGCAACTTGGTCATTTTTATTTCTTCTTTTAAATCATTTCTATCTAACAGCCAATTTTCTTCAACGCCAAAAAAATCACATAATGCTATAAGATTAGTATCGCTTGGCAAGCCAAGCCCGTTTTCCCATTTTGCAATTGTGCTTCTGCTTACAAAAATTTTATTAGCCAATTCTTGTTGAGTTAAATCTTTTTGTTGTCTTAAATTCTTTAACCTGTCTTTAAAACCCATAATTCGTACCTCTGCCTAAATTATACTATCACCACATTAAAAAATCAATATTGTACTTTGTTACTTTCATTTTTTTGCGTGTTACTTTTAAAATATATAAAAACGCAACCCTATTCGAATACTATCGGGTAGGGTTGTATTTTTTATATTAAAAAAGTAAAAAAGGCGAGTTGTTATATCACGTCTTTTCCATTAAAAGTGTAATTGATATGATAGAAAGTATATGCTGCACGTTACTGGTGTTAATAGCGAGGATAACGGCGGGAGTTTATCAATCAAAATTTACATTTTTAAGCAAGATACTTGTGCCTTTAAATATAGCGATAATTGTGCTTGCGATAATATCGATAATTATTATATTATTCAAAATTTTATACATAAACAGACAGCCGCAGAGCGGATTGATGTTTCACTCGGATAATGGTGGAAACTATTGCTGTAAAACGTTTCAAACGTATTGAATGTAGAGCAGTCCTTTTCAAGACCTTATGTTCCTTATGATAATTCGGTAATGGAAAGTTTCTTTTCATCTATGAAAAGGGAAGAGCTGTATAGGCGTAAATTCAAATCCGAAAATGAGTTTCATAAATCGGTTGACGAATACATTATTTTCTACAATGAAAAGCGACCGCATTATCAAAACATTTACAGAACGCCTTTAAAGAAAGAGCAAGATTATTATGCATCCATAGAACAGCAATAAGACATAAGGGGTTCAGATATAAACTTTTCAGCGGTTTACGTTGCAAAATTGCGCTTTTTAAGAAAAGCCGTCCAAATTAGAATTTGTATAATTTAAACGAAAAAGCCCGTAAAACGGGCTAAAACTGACAAAAATAAAAGAACACTCTATTGATTTTGGACTCATACGGTTCAAAACTTAATAGAGTGTTCAGGTGGGTGATTTGTTCAATAAGTGATGAGTTACAGACAACATTTTTTCGATTTTTTGAAATATTTTTTCGAAAAAATGTTGAAAAGTAAAAAAAAATATGTTATACTTAACTCAAGTAGAGTAAAAACATTGCCGAAAACCGTAAAGATGATAAGTAAATCGTCGAGATTTACTAATTTTTTTGTGCATAGACGCTGTTACGCATCTTATGTGTTTGTGCGGTATAATAATAGATATGTATATATTGTGTAACTTATTGACAACTTGCGAGCGGGCTTTGTGTATTCATACATAAAAAAACGCAAGGGATATCCCTTGCTTGCGTTGGGACAACGCAAGCAATACGTTTTATCAGTTAAGAAAAGCTAAAAAGCTAGAATTATAAAAAAGAGTGTAAATGTTGTGATATAAGGTGTTAAACGAAATGCCTTGTATCATTATGTTGTTACTTTTTTTGGGGGGATAGGAAAATGAAAAAAACTTTCAAAGGCTTTGCGGTAGGCGACATTTTGCGCAACGAAAAGCTTTACGCAATCGTTGCGCTGATAGTGGTGTTTCTTTGTACGCTGATTTTCAGTTTATCGTTCGTAACGCCTAAAATTGCAAATGCAAGTATTAATACGGGCTTGAGGGAAACTTTGATAGGCAAGTGGTCCACCGATTCGTCTCCGAATTATACGCCTGCAAATTATGACGAATTCAATAGTGCGTGGGTAACTTCTACAAATGGTGGCTCGGGGCAGGTTAGCTACATAAAATTAATGGGAGATATCGAAATACCAGATACGTCCACGACAAGAACGTTGAACGGTAACTATGTAAAGCTTGACCTGAACGGACACGTGATTACATACACGGCGTCAACAGGTTCGGTATTTGCAATTGTTGACAAAAATAACAATGGCGGACTGTATATTACAGACAGCAATCCCAACGCAGTCAACACAATTAAAATAAATGATAAAGACGTTACAATTCAGGGCGGCGTGATTACCGGCGGCAAGGGTTATGAGGTAACCAATGCTCCGGGTAACTTCTATAATGAGCAAGTTTGCGGCGGCGCAATTTACGTCGATAATAAGTCCTGCGTTCTTTTAATGGACGGCGGTACGCTTGCGGGTAACACGGCCGAATACGGCGGCGGTCTTTTCTCTCGCGACGGATACGTCTTTATCGAGGGAACAGCAAGAATCGAATATAACGGCGCCAATTACGGCGGCGGTCTTTCCACAGGTGCTTCAGGCGTCGTCGGTTTTGCCGGCAGCCCCGTAGTAGCCAATAATACAAACAAAGGCGGGAACGAACTCAACAACGTATACGTCTTTAATAATAATAAAATTGAAGTGTACGACTCTTTGACGCCTGCCGCTTCAATTGGCATTGCGTACAACAGCACAGGCTCGATACAGACTAGTCCATCCTTTTTGCAGAATTATCACGGCGGTGACGGAGATATCAACGATTACTTCATTTCCGACGCGGGGTACGCCTTTAAATTGGAGAACGGTGAGGTTTCTATAGATACAAGCTCTACCGCCACCTATAATGTATATTTTGTCTCGGATAGAGGCGGATCGGTCGATAAATCTTATTTATCTGTTTCGGACTCTTATCCGATTGAAAAGTCAGGCAATACTATCACAATTAACGGAAACAAGGTAACAGCAACTCCCGATACAGAAAATAGGTACAACTTCGGCAGTTGGGAAATTGTCGAAGCAACGGCGGACAATAAAACTCAGCGCGGTACAACCATAACTGCACATTTTACTCAGGATATAACGATTACGGGCATTGAAGTAACTAAGCCGACAAAGTCATATACCGCATTCGATACGGTTGCCAAAGAAGATATAACCGTTAATAAAGTATTTTCGGACGGCAGTAAAGAGTTGACTGACAACTATACGATTTCGTATCCGGCTGAAAGTTCATATCTTCACGCCGGCTCACAGACAGTGACCGTTACATATTCCGAAAACGGCGAGAAGTATAGTAAAACTTTCACGTTAGAAGTTACTAAAAAGCCGACTGCGGTAACGTGGCAATATAACGGGAAAACTACAACTTCCGCTGAGAGAAATTTTAACGGCACAGGCGACAGGAATCTGATTACGCTTACCTATAACGCCGCGGAGAATGACAGCTCTGCGGATACAAATGGCGTTTGTTCATTAACTGCGCTCGATAACAGAGTTCAGATGACTTACAGTGGAGGTAATGCTTCGAGTATAAAAGACTCGGGCACATATACTTTCCGGCTCGGCTCTCATAGCGGCTCTCATAGCGACTACGAATTTGCGAACAATGAATTCACTCTGACGGTAAAGCCGATAGAAATTGATCTGTCAAAGGATTATTACTGGACGCTGAACGGTCTTACAGATAATGATAATTCGAGCGATTTACGCGACGGTTACGTTTATAAGGACGCGGATAATAACTACTTATACTTCGAACAAGCGGTAGATACGACGGGATTGACCCTTGTAGCAGATAACGTCAAGTGGTCTATCGTAAGATACAGAAATACAGAAGTTACTATACGGCTCAACGGCGGAAATATTCCAACCATAGCAGGGACTTCCGATCCGCGTGCGGCTGTAAAATATACTGATAATACCGCCAGCGATATGGGTGAATACACTGCAACGGCGGAAATAATACTAAATGATAAGGTTAACTACGTTTACAAAGTAAGTGAAACCGATTACACTGACCGTGGAATGACGATAAACGTTGCTGACGGCGGTAAATCAGCAACCATAACCAAGAAGTGGTATATCGCGCAAATCAGTAACGGCTTGGTTGACCCCGAAGACAGTACAACGGAGTACGGCGGTATCAGCGGTTGGACGTTCGGAGGGGAGTGCACGGCAAAAGCTCCCGTGCTTGAAGTGGGCGGAACTGAGTTGATTACGTTTGACCTGTATTTCGGAACGGGTAACGACGCGAAAGAAATCGCTAAGGAAATTGTCTACGGTGATTTTGGTAAATATATCAACAATTCTATGCCCGCCAATTCTTACTCATTGGTTGTGCATGTCGGCGCATATACTTCTGACGACGGTATAACGGCGCAAAGCTTCAGCCGCACGTTTACGTTCACTGTTAAAACGGCTGAAATGAACGTATCCGACGCAATAAAGGGTGAGCTTTATTCGTATACCTATGACGGCGCAATGCATTTGCATAGCAACGCGGCTCTTTCCGCAACGTTTGAAACGACAAGGGTAGGAATTTGGGCAAGCGATAAATACAATGATCTTTATGATACGGCGGCTGCAATAACCTATCGGTTGGAGCGTTGGGGCAATACGCACAACTTCCTCACGGAAGCTGAAATGGGTAATCTTGCGTCAGGAAGTAAACCCGACGTTGTTGAAACCGATAAGTCTTTTACGCACGGCGGCGTGAACGTTTACGGTTATAAAGTTTACTATCAGCTCAATGCGAAAAACTATGCAACGTACGGCTCTTTGGGTCAAGACGATTACTATTTCCTTGTTGAAATCATAAAGCAGGAAGTAGACGTGACGACCGTTAAGTTTACCGACGCCGCGTATACAAAGATTTATAATAATAGCAACTATTACGACACAATTATTAGTGACTTGACGATTGCGCTTGGCGGTGACCTGAGCAGCAAAATCAGCGTGGTTTACGGCATATCAGACAAGAACGGCAGTCCTGTAAACTCCGTTATCAATGCGGGTACGTATACCGTAAAGGCTACAATTACCCTGCAAGACGCCAAAAATTACAGCCTTAGCGACGGTGGTACGGGCGCTGTTCAAGTTGTAAGAGAAAAGACAATTACTATTGACAAAGCAAAATATGATTTGAGCGGTATATCGTTTGCAGATGACACAATCAAGTATGACGGACAAACGCACAGCATTACCGTAACGGGCGAGCTCCCTACGGGGCTTGACGGTATAAAAGCCGAAGTTGTTTATTCCGAGAAATCTACATATGACAGCAAAGATCAGTTCGGCTATAACCAACAGCAAAACGTCGGCGTCTACACTGTGTATGCGTATATACGTTCGAACAGCGGAAATTACTATGACCCTTATTCGCTTGAAGGCGAAGGAAAATACAGCGCAACGTTTACAATTGAACCCGATTTCTCGGGATTGGATTTTGAGAAGACCGAGTACAAGTTTGATTATGACGGCAAATCCCATACGGTAGTAATCAGCGGTGTGCCTTTATATGCACACGTAACTTATACCTATAAAAAGGACGGTGCGGCGCTTGACGCAGGTAAAGTTCCCACTGACGCGGGTACATACACTGTAACTGCTACGCTTACTTGCGACGGCAATTATAATGAGCATCATCCCGCTGAAACGAGGAGCGCGACAATCGTAATCAATAAGGTGGATTGGGATCTCGGTGCATACGGTTTCGAACAAACAGAATACACTTTTATATATGAACCCAATGAGGTGCACAACGTAAAGCTTGAAAACGAAAACGGAGTTACCGTTACTTATGGGTATATCAAAAACGGCAGTCCTGTAAGCTCCGTGACCGACGCCGGTACTTATACCGTAACCGCTACAATTACAAAAGCGGGCGACGTTAACCATAACGATACGTCTAAAAATGTTACGGCTACTATAACTATTTTGCGTAAAAATTATAGCGTAGACGACGTTAATTTCGACAAGCCCGAGTACGAGTTTGAATTTAACAATGCCGACCATATGAGTGATATTGTCGTTACAGGCAATTACGACGAGAAAATAGTAAGCGTGGATATTGTATTCAGCGAAGATCGAATTACTACTGCCGGCAGCTACACCGCAACGCTCAAATTCGAATTGCTAGATGAGAATTACACGCTTACAGGCGCGGAGGGGAAGACGGTAAACATAACCGTAAAGCCCTATGAAATCGATCTTGCAGACAACTATTACTGGACGCTTGATCAATACGGAAGTAACCTCCGCACCGGTTGGGTTTACAAAGACGCAAGCGGCAAGTACTATTATTTTAACGAACGGCAGACTGATTCTTCTCTGACCCTTGAAGGGAATGGGGAGTTGATCCGTTCAATAGTTAGATACAGAAATACTTCGCTGACAATAGTTCTTAATAATGGCGCTATTCCTAAGATTTTTAACACTAATGTTGACCGCGCTTCCGTGGTTTACGATGGTTGTACGGAAACGAATGTCGGTAAGTATACGGCAACGGCAACTATAACGCTTACCGAAGCCGCAAAAGGAAACTATAAGTACGTCAGCTCTACAACGCTTGAAGCGGGTCGCAATATGGTTATAGAAATATTGCAAGACGGCAATCAGGCGATTATAACCAAGACGTGGTACATTGTAGACATAAACAACGGCTTGCTTGACCCCGAAGACAGTAATAAGGAGTACGGCGGTATTGACGGCTGGACGTTCGGCGGGGTGTGCGCGGCAAAAGCGCCGTCGCTTGAACACGGCTCGGCTGACGATTTGATTACGTTTACTCTTTATTCGGGTAATATTATTCAGGCTGATAAGCAAATCGGAGGGCAGTTTAGCAGTTCGGAATTTGCAAACTACATCAACAAGTCTATGCCCGCAGGCGAATACGCGCTTCGGGTATCGGTTGCAAGCTATACGTCCAATGGCGGAGACGACATTGGCGTAACCTATCAGGCGTTCCAGCGCACATTCACCTTTACGGTGGGCAATGCGCAACTCAGCTCTATTGACGATCAAATCAAAGGGAAAGAATATCCGCACGTGTACGATGGGGATTTGCATCTGTATGAGCTTCCCGAAGGCACGTATCCGTTCAGCAATTCAGACGAGGTTGAAAGAACGGGCATCTGGAATCAAGAAATTTACGACAGCTATTATACGGCTGAAATTTCATTCAGATTAGCTCGTTGGGGCGAGTCCACTTATCTGACTAAGAATGATATGGATACCGCTTCTACAAGAATCGTTCCCCGCAACGCGGGTGATTACAAGGTGCATTACCGTCTCAGCGTCAAAAACTATGATATTTACGGCGCAAGTGATGAATATTACTTTAATGTAAAAATAACAAAAGCGCAGGTAAACGTAAGCGGCGCCGGGCTGTCCTGCAATTACAACGCCGAGTATGACGGCAACGATAAAAAAGCCGATATTCTTGACAAGGCTGCGTTGAACGGCTACGACGCTGTTAAAGACCTTGTTAACGTAGCTTATGCTGTGACTAAGGACGGCAGTAACGTCAATACAGTCATAAATGCAGGCGAATATAAGGTTGTCGCAACCATAACTTTAAAAGATACTGCAAATTACGAGCTTGTCGATAGTACGGGCGAGAACGGCAGAAGAGAGACGGCAATTACAATTGAAAAAGCAAGCTATGACGTTACAAATCTGAAATTCGAGGACGTTGAACAGACTTATACGGGTGAAGAGTTTACTATCGAGGTTTCGGGGCTTCCCGAAGGCGTAACGGTTAGTTACTGGAACGCAGATAAGACAAGTAGCGATTACAACGCTCACACAAACGCCAATGAAAAGGGTTATGTGGTTTACGCCGTATTTACGGTTGACAGCAATCACGAAGCCATTGCGGAGATGACCGCTAAACTTATTATTAAAAAGGCTGCGCACAATCTGTCAGACATTACTTTCGCCAAAGAGCAGTACGAATTCGACTATAACGGCAACGCGCACGAAGTGACGCTTTCGACGAATTTACTTTCGGGCGTCAGAGTTGTTTACGCATATTCAAAGAACGGTGTGGCTATCAAAGGTAGTCCTGTTGACGCGGGAACTTACACGTTGACGGCAACCGTGACCAAGGCTGCGGACGATAACCATAACGAAACGACGGCGACGGTTACAACTACTATTGTTATAAAAGCAGTTAAATACGCCTTTAACGGAATAACGCTGACGGGCAAGGAAGTAACTTATACAGGAAACGAATTTGCCGTTGAGTTCGGCGAGCTTCCCGAGGACGTTGAAGTTGTCGGCTATTACAAGGCGGATTCGGGCAAGCTTGACAGCTATGACCCGGCGGTTGATAATTATAACAGACAAACCAACGCGGGTACGTACGAAATAGTTGCAGTGTTGCGTTATAACGCGCCCGCAGGTTCAAACTACTTAACTACTACTAAGGCATTTGCGGTTACACTTAAAATCAACAAGGCGGAATACGATTTCAGCAGAATTACTTTCAGCAATGATGAACAGACTTTCAACGCGTCGTATTATGAGCTCAACGTTGCGGGTATTCCCGATAACGGATTGTTCACGGTTAAATATTACAGAGCCGATAACTCGTCGGTTGGCGGCTATGCGGAAGATACGTTGGGTTATAACAGTCAGAAAAATGCGGGAACGTATGTAATTTATGCTCTGATAACGTTTGTGGGAAATGAAAATTATTCGGCGGCAACAACTTCAAGAACGGCTTCGCTCAAAATCAACAAGGCGAACTACGATTTCAGTGATATGGGCTTTGTTCAGAGTGAATTTAACTTCGTTTACGACGGGAAGGAGCATTCAGCCAATCTTAATAATGAAAGCGGCTTGCCCGATTATGTTCAGGTTGCAACAACTTATACCAAGGACGGCTCAACCGTTGCGGAATGCGTTAACGCCGGTACGTATACTGTATCAGTCGTGTTCACCTGTGCGGAAAGCGACAACTATAAATATACTGTTTCCGATCCTATAACGGCTACGATTGTTATAGCTAAGGCAAGCTATGACCTCAGCGGAATTAAAATGGACGACGCGTCGTTTTTGTTCAACGGCGAGGAGCGCAGTATAGCGGTTTACGGTACAATGCCCGAAGGCGCTACTATTGTTTACAAGAATGAAGACGGAAGCATTGCAAGCGATTACAACATGCAGACAAATGCGGGTATTTATAAGGTTTATGCGGTAATTACCTGCGCCGGTGACGAAAATCACGAAGAGACTACAAGGACTATTTATGCAACGTTGACGATTAAATCTTCTCAGATTGATATAACGATAACGGGAGATGGCAATAAAGGTAACGAGGTTGATATTTCTTCCGAAAACGGTTTTGACCCCGACTTGAAGATCTACGTTAACATTCTTGACGAGAAAGATTATGCCAAATATTCCTCTGCGGTAAATTCCGACAATATAGAAGTTATTTATGAGGTCATACTTAAACGCGGCGACGAAATTGTTCAGCCGACGTCAGACGTAATAATAAAACTTCTCATTCCCGAAACCCTTTCGGATAACGGATTTAAGATTTATCAAATGGTTGGCGGAAAGGCGCAGGAAGTGCAGTTTACTGTAAAAGACGGCTACGCTATTATTGTATCGGATACGCTCAGTGAATTCATATTTGTTAAGGAAGCTTCAACTCTGGTCGTTTACATAATTGCGCTCGGTGTTGTGAGCGGATTGCTCGCTGTTGCCTTGGTTGCGCAGGTTATAAGCAGAAAAAAGAAGAATAGCAAAGGCGGAACTTCGCCCGACAACACTCCCGACAATTCGGGTGACGACGCAAAGAAAGGCGAAGGAGAAAAAAAGTCAGGCGGGGAAAAATTAGCGTCTGTTGCGCCGCTGTTTTTAGCGGCGGCGTACCCTGCGGGGCAATTATACGGCGTAATCGGCTTGTCTTGTCTTGCGCTTGTGCTTCTTGTTGCCAACATTATCTATTTTGCCGTTGGGAAAAAGAAGAGTAACAAAGCTGAACAGATTTCCGAACAGCATGAACAGAAAGAACAGCAAGTTACAAACATTATTAACGTCACCAATATTTATAATTTGCAAAATGAATCTGCTAAGCAGGATGAAAAGCCTGAACAAAATGGCAGAGTTATTGATTTGGACGACGAGTCTATGCAAACGCTTGCTATTGCCGAGACGGCGGAAGAGGTGGTTGAAGAAGAGCCCGAACCCGAACCCGAGCCCGAGCCTGAACCCGAACCCGAGCCTGAACCCGAGCCAGAGCCCGAACCCGAGTCTGAACCCGAACCCGAGCCTGAACCCGAGCCTGAGGATGAAGAAGAGGATGATCTTGAAGAGGAAGAACCTGAGGAAGAGGGTGATAACGAGGAGTCACTTCCCCTGTCGGAATCAGATGACGAGGCTTTCGGAATATTAATCGGTAAAGACGAAAGCGTGGGGCTTGCGATAGTTGTACGGTATAAAAAATCGTTTACGGCAAAACTTATTCAATCTTCGGACGATGTTAAAGGTTATTACACCGAATTAAAAAATGAGGTTTTAAGTTACGAAAAGACCAGGAGCCGAGTTTCTTGGAACTATGACAGCATAAATGCGGGCAGAGCTCAGTTCGCAAAATTTGTAATACGCGGCAAGACGCTCTGTATGTATCTTGCGCTTGACCCCGACGAATATGAGGGAACAAAGTATAAAGTTGTTCGGTCCTTTGCAAAAAGATATGCCGAAGTGCCGTGCCTGTATCGTATCAAGAATACCCGCAGACTTAAATATGCGGTAGACCTTATAAAAGCCGCCGCCGAAAAAGCGGGATTAAGTGCAGGTGAAAATGCGGGCGTAGATTATTATCAGCCTTACGATACAACGGAATCGCTTGTACAGCGCGAATTAATTAAAGAGCTTGTTTCTAAAGAAGATTATGAGGCGTTTATGCGTAAGTACAGCCGACGTCAAGTTGACAAGAACCGTCGTGAATTTATCTCCGCGGCTGAGGTCAATAGCATTATTGACGACGAGGTGGCTATGTCTCTGATCGAAAATGTTGAAGACGCAACGGCTCCCAAGCTTTCCAAGAGCGGTAAAAAAGGTATAATTAACGTTGACACGCTTTCAGCAAACTTCGAGAAGAATGAAATTGTCAATATCGAAACGCTTAAAGAAAAACAGTTAATTCCCGCTTCTGTTGGTTATATTAAGGTGCTTGCCCGCGGATCGCTTTCAAAGCCTTTGATTGTAGAAGCGCAGGATTTTTCGCTTGAAGCAATAAAAATGATTGCCTTGACGGGCGGAAAAGTCAAAAAAGTTTAATTATTTAATAATTTAATAAAACGGTCGCTTGTGTTGCAAGCGGCTGTTTTGTTGTGTCGGGCAAAATAAAATCTTCTATCGGCTGGGATGCGTTTAAGAATTGCAGCGGACTTACGAGAGTAAACTATACGGGCGATATGGCAAGTTGGTGCGGTATTAATGGATTAAACAGTTTAAGCAAAAGTTTAGTTTATATAGGCAATCAAAAACTAACAGAAATGACAGAACTTATTATCCCCGACGGCGTGACTTCTATCGGCAGTTCTGCGTTTGCTTAACCTCGTTAGAACACCTTTTTATAGTAAAAATAGCCATTTTACCCTTAAATCTCCACATAGACAAGCATATTGCGAGTGCCTTTGAGTTTCGGCTCAAGGTCTTTTTTCTTTAATCCCTTAAACCAAAGTTCATCTATCAACGTCATAGCCGTAAAAACAAGAGAGCCCCGAAGGTCGTTACCTTCAGGGCTTTCGTCATTATTATCTATTTGAGGTTTTGGTTTTATGCGTTGATCGGTGTAGTGAAGTATCAGTTCTATGCGGTCGCCGTAAACATACACCTTGTCTACAAG
>CAJTUI010000016.1 GCA_910579705.1 uncultured Christensenella sp. | reverse complement strand
ACCGTGGTCTTGACCCTGCCGCAAACGGGCTCGCCGTCTACGGTTACGGTGCGGCGCACGTAAATTTCGTCCTGCATATGAACGAGCTTGGTCTGGTACGCCATCAAAGCCTCGTCCTCGGAAATATACGCGTTGGGAACGTACTTTTCCGCGCCCTCTTCACCTTCCGCACACTCGTAATACCTGTCGCCGCCCCAGCGGTAGAATTTACCCTCTTCGCGCCTGATAATCGTCAGGTAGTACGCGCCGAGGACCATATCCTGCGCGGGCTGCATAACGGGCTTGCCGTCGGAAAGTTTCAAAATATTGTTGGAGGAGAGCATCAAGAATCTTGCTTCCGCCTGAGCCTCGACCGAGAGCGGCACGTGCACGGCCATCTGGTCGCCGTCGAAGTCGGCGTTGAACGCCGTACATACGAGCGGGTGGATTTTTATAGCTCTGCCCTCGATAAGCACGGGCTCGAAAGCCTGTATCGAGAGTCTGTGCAGCGTGGGCGCACGGTTCAAAAGAACGGGGTGTTCTTTGATAACCTGTTCCAGAACGTCCCACACGAGCGGTTTAGCCTTCTCGACGGTGCGCTTTGCGCTCTTGATATTGTGGCACTGTCCGCTTTCGACAAGCTTTTTCATAACGAACGGTTTGAAAAGCTCGATAGCCATTTCCTTGGGCAAGCCGCACTGGTAGAGTTTGAGCTCGGGTCCGACGACGATAACCGAACGTCCCGAATAGTCTACACGTTTACCGAGCAGGTTCTGACGGAAACGGCCCTGCTTGCCGCGGAGCATTCCCGACAGCGATTTAAGCTCTCTGTTGGAGGGGCCGGAAAGCGCCTTGCCGCGCCTGCCGTTGTCGATAAGCGCGTCCACAGCCTCCTGCAACATACGCTTTTCGTTCTTGACAATCATTTCGGGCGCGCCCAGCTCCATCATTCTTTTAAGACGGTTGTTGCGGTTGATAACGCGCCTGTACAGATCGTTCAGGTCGGACGACGCGAACCTGCCGCCGTCGAGCTGGACCATAGGCCTGAGCTCGGGAGGCAGTACGGGCAGGACGGTTAAAATCATCCATTCGGGGCGGTTGCCGCTCTTTCTGAAAGATTCGAGTATCTCTATTCTCTTGACCGCCTTAATGCGCTTTTGCGCCGCCGTGCTGGTTTCTATAATCTTTTTGGTTTCTTCGCATTCCTTTTCGAGGTCCACGGCCATAAGTAGCTCGCGTATGGACTCCGCGCCCATACCGACTTTAAGGCCCGTAACGTCGCTTTCGCCGTACTTTTCCTCAATCTCGCGCAGTTCCTTATCGTTGATAACCTGCTTGTATTCGAGAATGGGCACGTTGCCCGGATCTATTACTACGTATGCCGCGAAGTATATAACCTGTTCGAGCGACTTGGGCGACATATCGAGAATAAGACCTATTCTCGACGGCACGCCGCGGAAATACCAGATATGGGAAACGGGAGCCGCAAGCTCTATATGTCCCATTCTTTCCCTTCTTACCTTTGCGCGCGTAACTTCGACGCCGCACTTCTCGCAGGTAATGCCCTTGTAACGTATACGCTTATATTTGCCGCAATGGCACTCCCAGTCCTTCATCGGTCCGAAAATCCTTTCGCAGAAAAGACCGTCCTTTTCGGGTTTCTGGGTCCTGTAATTTATAGTTTCGGGTTTGGTAACCTCGCCTTTGGAGAGTTCCCTAATTTTTTCGGGAGACGCTACGCTGATTTTGATAGAACTGAAATCGTTTAATTCAAACATTAATTAACCTCCCTTTATTCCCCGTCCTTGCCGTCTTCGTCGTCGAAGATGTCAAGCGCGTCCTCTTCGCTGTCAAACAGGGTAAATTTATCGCCGAAATCGTCGTCGTCATCTTCGTCCTCGTCGCCGGTAAACAACGCTTTGCCCGTAAAGTCGTCCTCGTCGTCGGTGTCGAAAATCGAAATGGGTTCGAGGTCGAGCTCCTCTTCCTCGTCCGAATGCCCGATAATTTCAAGCTCTTCTTCTGGTATCTTCGCCTCCTGCTCCTGCAACTCGCGCGCCCTTGCGGTGGGAATGTTTTCATCATCGTCGTCAAGCTCGCGGATTACAAGCTCTTCGCCCGTTTCGGTGAGAACCTTAACGTCCAGCGCAAGCGACTGCAACTCTTTCAAAAGCACCTTAAACGCCTCGGGAATACCGGGCTCGGAGATGTTGTTGCCCTTTACTATGCTCTCGTAGGTCTTTACACGTCCGACGATATCGTCCGACTTGACCGTAAGAATTTCCTGCAAGATATGCGCCGCGCCGTAAGCTTCCAGCGCCCAGACTTCCATTTCGCCGAAACGCTGTCCGCCGAACTGCGCTTTACCGCCGAGCGGCTGCTGCGTAACGAGGCTGTAAGGGCCGATAGACCTTGCGTGGATTTTATCGTCTACAAGGTGGATAAGCTTAATCATATACTGAACGCCGACCGTAACCCTGTTTTCGAACGGTTCGCCCGTTCTGCCGTCGTAGACCTGTATCTTGCCGTCAACCTTGCCTTCGGGGTTGATAATATTGTTTTCCTGAAACAGCTTTTTGATATCCTGCTCGGTCGCGCCGTCGAATACGGGCGTCGCGATTTTCCAGCCGAGCTGTTTGCAGACAAGTCCGAGATGCACTTCGAGAACCTGTCCGATGTTCATACGCGAAGGAACGCCGAGCGGGTTAAGAACTATCTGCAAAGGCGTGCCGTCCGCAAGGAAAGGCATATCCGCCTGAGGCAGAACGCGGGAAATAACGCCCTTGTTACCGTGGCGGCCCGCCATCTTGTCGCCGACCTGAACCTTACGTTTCTGCGCGATATAAACGCGTACGAGTTTGTTTACGCCGGGCGCAAGTTCGTCCTTGTTCTCGCGCGTGAAAATCTTCACGTCGACAACGATACCGCCCTCGCCGTGCGGGACTTTGAGCGAGGTATCCCTTACCTCCCTCGCCTTCTCGCCGAAAATCGCGCGGAGAAGTCTTTCTTCGGGCGTGAGCTCGGTTTCGCCCTTGGGCGTTACCTTGCCGACGAGTATATCGCCGGGGTGAACCTCCGCGCCTATCCTTATGATACCGTCCTCGTCCAGATCTTTAAGCGCGTCCTCGGAAACGTTGGGAATGTCGCGCGTAATCTCCTCTTCGCCGAGCTTGGTATCCCTCGCCTCGGTTTCGTGCTCCTCGATATGAATGGAAGTAAACACGTCGTCCTGAACGAGTTTTTCCGAAATGAGTATAGCGTCCTCGTAGTTATAGCCTTCCCACTCCATATAACCTATGAGAATGTTCTTGCCCAGCGCAAGCTCGCCGCTGTTGGTCGCGGGGCCGTCTGCAATAATCTCGCCCGCCTCTACTCTGTCGCCCGTATTGATAATCGGGCGCTGGTTAAGACAGGTACCCTGATTGGAACGCTCGAACTTTTTAAGTTTGTATTCGGTGGTGAACCCGCTGTCCTCGCGAATGGTAATGAGGTCGGAAGAAACGCCCGTGGCGACGCCCGCGCGCTTTGCGCGTACCATAACGCCGCTGTCGCGCGCAATCGCGTCCTCGATACCCGTGGCAACGATAGCGGACTCCGTCTTCATAAGAGGAACTGCCTGACGCTGCATGTTCGAGCCCATAAGCGCACGGTTGGTATCGTCGTTTTCAAGGAAGGGAATGAGCGCGGTCGCAACCGAAACAAGCTGTTTGGGCGAAACGTCCATATAGTCCATTCTCTCGGGCGGATACTGCGTGATGAGGTCGCGGTGACGGCAACCGATATGCGAGTTTATAAAATGATTGTTTTCGTCAAGCGGTTCGTTCGCCTGAGCGACGATATACCTGTCCTCCTCGTCCGCGGTGAGATAGTCCACCCTGTCGGTAACGGTAGGAAGGCCGTTCTCGTCCTTTATAACCCTGCGGTAAGGACTCATAATAAACCCGTACTCGTTCACCTTCGAGAAAGTGGCAAGCGAGGAAATAAGACCGATGTTCTGGCCTTCGGGCGTCTCTATGGGGCAGAGCCTGCCGTAGTGCGAGTGGTGAACGTCGCGCACTTCGAAAGTGGCGCGGTCGCGGTTAAGACCGCCGGGGCCGAGCGCGGAAAGCTTACGTTTATGCGTAAGTTCTGCGGCGGGGTTGGTCTGGTCCATAAACTGCGAAAGCTGGGACGAACCGAAGAATTCGCGGATAACCGCGGAAACGGGGCGCACGTTGACAAGACCCGAGGGAGTTACCTCCATAGCGTCCTGCGTGGCCATACGTTCCTTTATAAGCTTTTCAAGCCTTGCGATACCTATGCGCAGCTGGTTCTGCAACAGTTCGCCCACCGAGCGCACGCGGCGGTTGCCGAGGTGGTCGATGTTGTCGATAGTGCCTATGCCGTACTGCAAGTCGATATTGGTCGAAATGGACGCGACGATGTCGTCGACGGTGATGTGCTTGTGGTTAAGCTTTTCGATAACGGGCTTGATTTCCTTCTTCTCGTCTTGGTCAAGGCTTGTCTTGTCGGAAGAAAGCAGTTCGTTGAACTTCTTGCACGCCACTACGAACTTCACGCGCATATCGCGCCTTTTCTCCCTGTTTTTCTTCTCCTCGGGCTTTTCGTCCTCGGTTTCGGGAGTTTCGGCGGTGTAGTAGATTGCGTTGATTTCGTCGATATATCTTTCCGCAACCTCTTCGGGCTTAGCGTTCGCGCACTCTGCCGCCATTTTCTGCATAAACTTGAAGTTGGGATAATAGATTGTAGGCAGAAGGCCGAAAATCTTGTGGCTCTTATCGGATACCGCCGTGAAGTTGACGGTGTTGTTTGCGATTATCTTGTGCCTGATTTCGCCGTCAACGGGGTCGGAAACGAGTACAAACACTTCGTTCACGCCCGCGTCCTGCATTTCAAACGCCTTTGCCTCTTCCACGATTTCGCCCGCGTGCGCCATTACTTCGCCCGTTTCGGGATTGAATACGTCGTCTGCGAGCTTACAGCCGGGCAGACGGTAAGCGAGGTTGAGCTTTTTATTGAACTTATACCTGCCCACTTTCACCACGTCGTAGCGGCGCGGGTCGAAAAACAGGTTGTTGAGGTGCTGTTTAACGGACGCCTCGGTGGGAACTTCGCCGGGGCGCAGCCTTCTGTAAAGCTCGATAAGGCCGTCGGACTCCGACTTCGTGGTGTCCTTCGCAATGGTGTTTTCTATCATCTTATCGTTTGCAAACAGGTCTAAAAGAGCCCTGTCGGAGCCGAAGCCCAAAGCCCTTAAAAGCACTGTCGCGCAGATTTTACGTTTTCTGTCAACGTGCACCCACATAACGCCCTGAGCGTCCTGTTCGAGTTCGAGCCAGGCGCCGCGGTTGGGGATAACCGTTGTCCCGAAAATTTCCTTACCCGTCTTGTCGCGCGACGACGCGTTGTAAACGCCGGGCGAACGGACGAGCTGGGAAACGATAACGCGCTCCGCGCCGTTTATTATGAACGAGCCGGAGTCCGTCATAAGCGGGAACTCGCCCATAAACACGGGCTGGTCGATAACCTCGTCCTTGACCTTGTTTACAAGCCTGACCGTTACGTGCAAAGGCAGCGCGTACGTCGCGTCGCGGTTTCTGCACTCCTTCTCGTCGTACTTGGGTTTCTGGTCGAACCAGTGGTTGAGGAAATACAGCTCGTAGTGGTCGGAATAGTCAGTTACGGGCGAAAAGTCCTCGAAGACCTCCGCTATTCCCTCGTTGATAAACGAATTGTAACTCGCCTTCTGAATTTCGACAAGGTCGGGAATATCGATAACCTCGTTGATTTTACCGAACTTTTTACGCTCGGTTTTGCCATACTTGTGAACCGGTAAATTCATTTAAGAAAAATACTCCTTTTAGCGTTGCGCCATATTTAATATTTCACATCTTGGCGATTATCCGTTTATATCTTTTCACCGGAAAAAATCTTTTAATGTAACAAAGTGAATAACTCGCGGGAACGTCTTTTTCGTATCTCCGCGGTGCGAACGGCGCCGCACGTTCCGCAAAAAATTTTCTTTCGGAAAAAATTTCGGCGCCAACCCTTTACAAATTAAATTATATGGTGTATAATTCAGTGGCGTAAAGGTCAAAAAATTGACGGATTTCGGCGGTTTTTAAGAATTAAAAGTTGCCGAAAAAGTGATTTTTGTGCAAAAATCGCATTTTAATACAGTGTATTATTATAAAACGGCAGACAAACAAAGTCAAGCGTTTTCAAACGTAAACGCAAAATAATTTTTATATGAGAATAGACAAATTTTTAAAAGTTTCAAGGATACTCAAAAGGCGCACGCTCGCGCAGGAGGCCTGCGACAAGGGCAAAGTCAGAGTGAACGGCAGGGAAGTAAAGCCCGGACACCAGATTAAAGAGGGCGACGTGGTTGAAATAAACTATACCAGCGGCGCCGTCAGATTTAAAATAAACGCCGTAAAAGAAACGGTGAAAAAGGACGAGGCCGCCTCCCTTTACGAAATAATTAATTAGGCGCGAAAACAATGAAAGAAAAAGTAAGCGCCGTCATATTGGCGGCGGGAAAAGGACTGAGGGCGGGTTTCGGCAGAAACAAACTGCTCGCCCCTCTCTGCGGCGCGCCCGCACTGTATCACACACTTAAAAAATTCGATATACCCGAAATAGACGAGGTTGTCATCACCTCGTCCGATTTTGATTTCGGGGAAATTTCCGCAATCGCCGCGCCGTTCGGGTTCCGCACGGTAAAAGGCGGCGAAACGCGCGCGGAAAGCGTTAAAAACGCGCTAAACAGCGTTACGGGCGACATAGTGCTTATCCACGACGGGGCGCGCCCGTTCGTCGGGCGCGAGCTCATTTTAAAATGTCTTGACGACGTGCGCCGCTTTGGCAGCGGCGTATGCGCAGTGCCCGCGGTGGATACCGAGGTTATGGCACGGGACGGGGAAATTTGCGCGCGCCTTGACAGGGACGGGCTCTATCACGTCCAGACCCCGCAGGGATTTTACACCGCCGACATAAAACAAGCGTACGCGTGTTCGGGCGGCGCGGACTACACGGACGACAGCGCGGTCTACGGCGCGTTCATAGCAAAACCGCACCTTACCCGCGGCGACATAAAAAACAAAAAACTGACCTATAAACAGGACTTCGACATCCCACCCGTACGCCTGCCCTCCGTCGGCGGAGCCGCAGTCGGGTTCGGCGTGGACGTGCACGCGTTCTGCGCGGGCGTGTTCGTAACGCTGGGCGGAGTTAAAATAGACTGCGACAGGGCGCTTGCGGCGCACAGCGACGGCGACGTTGTAATTCACGCCGTAATGGACGCGCTGTTGTCCGCGGCGGGACTTGACGACATAGGCCACTACTTCCCCGACACCGACCCCGAATACGACGGCGCGGACAGTATGCGGCTTTTGGAACGCGTTGTACGCGAGATAAAAAAGCGCGGATTCAAGCCCGCAAACATATCGGTGAGCGTACAGGCCGAAAAGCCGAGGCTCGCCCCGCATATCGACGCTATGACCGACAACATAAGCCGCGCGGCCCGTCTTTCGCCGCAAAATATCGCCGTTGCCGCAGGGACCTGCGAAGGACTTGGGTTCGTCGGCGAAGGGCTTGGGATTGCGGCATACTGCATATGCACACTCGATAATATATAAGGTAAATTATGGCTAAAACCACAAAAACGACAACAGAATTCGTTTGCAGCGAATGCGGCGCGTCCAGCCCGAGATGGCTTGGGCGCTGTCCCTCCTGCGGTAAATTCAACACTATGGCCGAAGAAATAGTAAAGGCCGAGCCCCAGACCGCCGCGCGCAAGACCGTTTACGGCGGCAGGGCGAAACCGCTCTCCGAAATAACTTTCGAGAGATACGACCGCATAAGCTCGGGCATATCCGAATTCGACAACGTGCTGGGCGGCGGGATTGTCAACGGCTCGCTCGTGCTCATCGGCGGCGACCCCGGCATCGGCAAATCAACACTGCTGACCCAGATTGCCGCGCACCTTTCCGCGGCCAGAAAGGTTTTGTACTTTTCCGCAGAAGAGAGCTGCTCGCAGGTCAAACTCCGCGCGGAACGGCTCAACCTCAAATCCGAAAAACTTCTCATAATAAACGAAACGTGCATAGACGGGCTGGAAGCCGAGCTTGACGGGGTCGAGTTCTGCATTATTGACTCCATACAGGCCGTGTACACCGACGAATTGTCCTCCTCCTCGGGCTCGGTCGGGCAGGTGCGCGAATGCGCCTCAAAGCTTATGCGCATTGCAAAGAGCCGCGGCATAACCTTTTTCATTGTAGGGCACGTCACAAAGGAAGGCGCGCTTGCGGGCCCCAAAGTCTTGGAGCACATTATGGACACCGTGCTGTACTTCGAGGGCGAAAATCAGGAAAATTTCAGGATACTGCGCTCTGTCAAAAACAGGTTCGGCAACGTTCAGGAAGTGGGCGTGTTCGAAATGACCGAAAGCGGCATAATACCCGTGACCGACTACTCGGGCGTGTTTCTGTCCGAAAGCCGCGGCGAAGAACCGGGCTCGGCCGTGACCCCCGCCCAGACGGGAGCAAGGTGTATGAACGTGGAAATACAGACGCTTGTGTCCAAGACCTCTTTCGGACTGCCCAGGCGTATGCCGCTCGGCATAGACTACAACAAGCTCACTCTGTTAATCGCCGTGCTGGAAAAGCGTTGCGGGCTGAACCTCTCTTCCTCCGACGTGTACGTAAACGCAATGGGCGGCATTAAACTGGGCGAGCCGTCCTGCGACCTTGCGGTCTGCGCCGCGCTGGCCTCCGCCTACTTCGGCAAGCCGATAGACAAGTACGTCGCTGTGTTCGGCGAAGTCGGGCTCACTGGCGAAGTCCGCGCCGTGTCCTACTGCGAAAAGCGCGTTGCCGAGTGCGTTAAAATGGGTTTCAAGAAAATCCTCGTTCCCGCGAAAAATATGAAGTCGGTAGCAAAGTACGCGGACAGGATTGCGATTGTGCCAATACTGTACGTAAACACTATGATTAAAAACCTTTTCAAGGACTGAGCGGGACGGCGAATTAAAAATACGAATTGCAAACCGAAGAGCGGGGCGGAGATACTCTCCCCGAAACATAATCCAAAAGCGGGACGGCGAATAGCCGTCCCGCTTATTTTCCCGCCGCAACCGCGGACTAGAACTCGATTGTGAATTTACTGCCCTTGCCCTCAACGCTCTCGACGGAGAGGTTCCAGCCCGATTTGCGACAAATCTTCTTAACGACGGCAAGCCCCAGTCCGAACCCGCCGTTCTTCCCGTCGTGCGATTTGTCCACGGTATAGAACCTGTCGAAAATCCTGTCCAGATTTTCCTCGGCGATGCCTATGCCCGTATCCTCCACGCACAGCCGCTCCGCGTTCACCGTAACGGTCACCGTCCCGCCGCGCCTGTTATAGCGTATCGCGTTTCGGACGAGGTTGCCGAGTATCTCGCTCAGAAGCTCGTGACGACTGGAAATCTTTATCCCGTCCTCTATCTTTCCGATAAGTTCCACGCCGTGCTTGTCCGCCTCGGGCCGAAGAACGCCCAGCGTTTCGCGTGCAAGCGCGGAGAGGTCCACCTCGTACGGCGCAAGCCCGTCGCTGTCTATCTCGCTGTAATTTATTATACAGGCGATCAGGTTCGCAAGCCTGTCGCTCTGCGCCATTATCGTCGTATAAGCCGCACCCTTCTGCTCTTCGGTCATACCGCCCGCGTTCAAAAGCTCCGCATAGCCGCGGATTGAGGTGAGCGGCGTGTTCATCTCGTGCGTGACGTTGGAGATAAATTCGTCCTTGGACGCCTGAGTCCTGTCCACAAGCTCCTTCTCGCGCTTTATCTCGTCCATCTGCACGCTCAGACTCTTGTTGCGGCCGTTCAGAATATCGGCTATCGGCGCAAGCTCCGAATACTTCGCCGTGACCTCGCCCTTATTTTCCGCCGCCTCCTGCGCCAGCTTTTTGACGGGACTGATTATGAAATGCGTTGCGACGAACGCCGCAACCAGACTGAGCGCAATCATAAGCCCCGAAAACATTGCAAGCGTCGGGAGCGTGCTTGCGAAAATACTCCAATCCGAATCGGTGAAAATGGCAAGCCTGACAAGAAACCTTCCGTCGAAGTTCTTGCAGTAGTACACCATATTTTTACCGAGCGTGGAACTGCCGCGCACGGCGAACCCCTCGCCCTTAAACACGGCGTCCTTAATCTCCGTTCTGTCCGAATGGTTTACGCCCGAGCCCGCAAGGCTGTCCGCAAGCACGTTGCCCTGCGCGTCCATAAACGTTACCCTCGCGCCGTCAAGCTTTTCGGAAAACGCGAGCGCGCCCGCCTCGTCCAGAGAGTACAAACTCTCGTCGAACGCGTTCATATAAACGCGCAAAAACTTCTTCGCGTCGTCCACAGACGAGTTATAGTATACCTGCGTGGTCGCAAAACTCAGCACAAGCACGCTGAAAAGCGTTATGCCAAGCGATAAAAGCCAGATACGCCATCTCATAATCAAAGCCCCTTTTTTATAATTTGTAACCCGTTCCGAACGCCGTTTCTATATTGACGCCCAGTTTTCTAAGCCTTGCGACGTGGTTGTCCAGCGTGCGCGTTTCTCCGCCGTCGTAACCCCATATTTCGTTGAGCAACCGCTCGCGCGTGAGCACCCTGCCCGCGTTCTCCATAAAACATTTCAGAAGCGCGAACTCCTTCTTGTTCAGAACCAGAGGCTTTCCGTCCAGCTCCGCAGTCATAGCGGCGCAGTCCAGAACTATCCCGCCGTATACGAGTTTTTCGGGTCTGGCCTTTGCGCGAAGGCGCGCGTTTACCCGCGCCGTCAGTTCCAACACGGAAAACGGCTTTGAAATATAGTCGTCCGCGCCCGCGTTCAGCCCCTCCACTTTATGCTCTTCCTTGGCAAGCGCGGACAGCATAATACAGGACACGGCGGGATACCTGCTCTTAACGGTTTTCAGAACGTCAAGCCCGTTGCCGTCGTGCAGCATTATGTCTAAAAGCGCCACGTCGGGCTGCTCCTCCGTGATTGCCGCGTTAAATTCCTTTACGGTGGTAAACGCTTTGAACTGTAAACCGTTCATTTCCAGCGCCACCTTTATAAGTCCGCAAATGCTTGTATCGTCTTCGAGAATAAATACTTTTCCGCGCATAAAACACCTCTCAACTCATTATAACCCCGCGACCCGAAAAACGCAAGGAAGATTATATATACGCCTTAACGGTTTTTGCCACGTTGACGAGGTGGTCGGCCACGCGCTCCGCGTCGGACGCGAACGCCAGATACTGCGCGCCCGTTTCCGCCTCGCACCCGCCGCCGCTGAGCCTTGCGATATGGTTGTTCTCCATTTCCGCGGTAATTATATCCACGCGCTCCTCGATAGCAAGCGCCTCGTCCAGCGCCGCCGCGTCCGATTGCTTGTACGCCTTTACAGTGCTGGCGTACAGCGCGTCGATGGTATCTTTGAGTTGCCCGATTTCGCTAACCGCCTCGTCAGAGAACTTACCGCCCGCCGCTTTCAGTCTGTCGGAGTATTCGACTATGTTTTCGGCGTAGTCGCCTATACGCTCCAAATCGATAACCGTGCGGAACGCCGTGGACAGATACACGCGGTCTTTCTCGCTTAAATCGGCTTTTAAAAGGCTGGACATATACTTTGCGAGTTCGGAGTTGAGGAAGTTCAGAGTCCGCTCGTTTTCACGGAATTTGTCTATCCCGCCGTAATCGGCAGTGCAGATAATTTTACAGGCCTCGCGGAAGTTCTCTATGGCTATTTCCGACATACGCAGAATTTCGTTTTTGGTCTGTTGGACGGCTATGGGCGGGGTTTTGAGCATATGCTCCTCCGCGAATGCGAGCCGCGGCCCCGTCCCCGCCTCTTTCTTATCGGGGATTATTTTGGTCACCGCCCTGACAAGCAGGTTGGTAAGCGGAAGAATTATAATGACCGTAATTATATTAAACACGGTATGAAACATAGACAGCTGCATCTGCGGCGCGCCGGGAAACATTTTAGAGAATATAAAGCCGAAGTCAATGCCGCCGAAAGATATAAACAGCCCCAGAAGAAGAAACACCGCCGCCCCGCCGACGTTGAATATGAGGTGAATTAGCGCGGTCTGTTTGGCCGCGCGCGTGCTTGTGAAACCCGCGATAAGCGCGGTCACGCACGTGCCTATGTTGGAGCCTATCGTAATGTAAATGCCCTGATTTAGCGAAATCAGGCCCGTGACGACCATAGTTATCGCCATAGAGGTCATCACCGAAGAGCTTTGTATAAGCGCGGTAAACAGCGCGCCGATAAGCACGAGCAACAGCGGGTTTTCAAACAATGCGAAGAAGTTTTTCACCTGCTCCAAGCCCGAGAAATACTCCATAGCCCCGCTCATAAGCGACAGCCCGACAAAGAGCATACCGCACCCCGCGAGTATTCCGCCTATTTTCTGCACCCTGTCCTTTTTCGCAAACGCGAGAACGAACGCGCCCGCCCCCGCCAGAGCCGAGAATATTACCGACGAGGATATGGAGTTGCCGCCGAACATTCCGAGGGCAACAAGCTGGCCCGTAATCGTTGTGCCGATATTCGCGCCGAATATGACCGTCGCCGCCTGCGCGAGCGTCATTATCCCCGCGTTGACGAAACCTATTACCATAACCGAAGTCGCGCTCGAACTCTGGATTGCGGCGGTCGTAACCGCGCCCACGCCTACGCCGACGAGCTTGCTTTTCGCCGTCCTCGAAAACAGCGATTTGAGTTTCGCGCTTCCGAGAGCTTCGAGGTTGGAGCTCATCATAGAGCAGGATATCAAAAACACGCCCACGCCCGCGAAAAGCGTTAAAACCGAGGTTATTATCTGAACTACGTCCATTAAAATTATCTCCCTTTTGTCACTTAAAATGATAGAGCACGCTTGTAAAATTTTACCTCGTGAAATTGTAATAAAAATGTAAAAAACGGCGAGAAAGCACTATGTATTTGCTTTTAAGGGACATACAACCAGTCCCCCGCGCCTTTTCGGCGCGGGGGACTTTTTTATTGACGGGCAAAACGGCGCATATTTTTTCTGTCTAAACCATAGCTAAACGGCTGGTTATATCAGTTTATTTCAAATTGGTTATTGCACTAAAGCCGGTAAAGAATTAAAATGTAGATATTATGAAAAACAAAAAATTATTTTTTACAACCAAGTGGATTGCATACACTGCAATGCTGACAGCCCTCGTAGTCGCAACAAGCGTCATACCGCCAATACCCATAGGAACGAACAACGTATACTGGTGCGACGGTATGATACTTTTAGGCGCATACCTTACTGATCCTATTGCGTCTTTTATTATAGGAGGATTCGGTTCGGCGCTGTATGATTTTGGAGTGGGGCACGTGCATATGGCCGTTGCGTCTCTTCTGATTCACGGCTTACAGGCCGCAATAACAAGCGTGCTTTTGCACTATGCATTCTCAAAATTCAAGCGCGAGTCCGTGTGGGCGGCGATTTCGGCAATGGCCGGCGCAATAATAGTTATCGGCGGTTATTTTATAACGTACTGGCTGATTTTCCCGCTGACGACGGGCGACGGTAAATACGGCGTTGTTTACGCAAGTGAACGCGTTTTAAGGAACGTTATTCAGGAAATTATCGGCATTACTCTCGCAACGATTGTTTGCTACGGCACAACCTTTAAAAAACAACTTGCAAAAAACAACCTTTTGCCGGACTTTGCAAAAGAGATATTAGAAAAAAAGCCGCAAAAAAATGAGGAAGATAATTACGCCGAAGATATAAATGGTTAATCCGTACAATGCCCGCTGCCGCGGTGTTGACCGTTATCTCGGCGGATTGAACTGTCTCCGGTATAAAGTTGCTAATCCCAAACAGAACCGCCCGCGCGCAACAAAGCGCACGGGCGACCCATAAAGATATATATGAATAGTGTGAGCCTGAAACTTAGGTTCCGTATTAAGCGTAAACTTTTTACGGATTTAAACGCCGTTCCGCAAAAAGCGTATACTTTCTGCGGTTTCCGCAATAAGTTCATACCTAGTGCGGAACTTCGTTTCCGCCTAAATTCCGTATTTTTTGCGGTTTTTCGCCTTTTTTCGGCTTGTCATTATATAGACACGCATCGAAATAAATATGTTACAAAGTTTTTTTAATTTTTTTGCAAAAAAATAAAGGCGGTATCCGCGCGCGGATACCGCCTTTTATGTGTCTGTTTATTTTTCGTGCTCTATCGTCAGGGTGCCGAACACGCATGTTACGTAGTAGTTTTTGGTCACGTCGCGGCCTGACGCGTCGTAGATACGCACTTCGCTTATGGTGTTTGCGACAACGCCCACGTCCTTTATGCTGCCCGTCACGGTGACCTGCGCCGTGTGTCCTTCCGCAAGACTTCCGCCCGAAATGCGGTAACCTCCGTTTTCAAGCGGCTTGCCGTCGTACGGCTTGGTCTCCGAAATACTGGTAACGGTAATCTCACGCCTGCTTATCTCGAACTCGTAGTCGAACGCCGCCCTGAAAAACCTTGAAACGTCGCGCCCGTCCTCGTCCCGAACGATAACTTTAATGTTTTCGAAATCCCGCGCGGTCAAAACGCCCGCCTCGGTAAGTCCCACGTCTTCCAGCCCTTCCAGTTCAAGACTATACCCCGCGGGCAGGTCGGGGCAGTAATACTCGTCGGGCGCGAACTTCATCGCCGTTCCGTCGTAAGTCTTTTTAAGCCCGTAAGTAATAACCGTGATAACCGTTTCGTTGACCACCGTGAGCTTGCCTTCCGCAAACTCGAACTCTATATCGGTGACCTCATCGCCGTCGGGGTTAAACATAATAAACCGCTCTATCGTACTCGCGCTCTCGCCGATCACAGTCTGACTGCCGCCGAACTCCGCCTCATAGGTGTAGCCCGCCCTTTCAAGCTCGTTGATATACAGGTTATCCTCCAACCTCGTCGCGACAAGCGGCGTGCCGTCGTACTCCTTCATCTCGTCCGCAGGCTTTAAGGTTATGTGCGAAGGCATCTCGTTGCCGCCGTTTCCGTCGTCGCCGCCCGAACCCGTCACCTCTACCGCAACCCAGCCGAAACCTTTTATATACACCTCTACCCAGGCGTGCGCCCTGTCCGCGGTCACGTTCACCCATTCGTCCTTGACCGTTTCCAGAGAATAGCCTATGACGTATCTTGCGGGCAAACCCAGCGCGCGATACATAAGCGTAGCCGCGCTGGCATAATGCCTGCACACGCCCTCTTTATAGTCCCTTAAAAAGCTTACCACCGCGTCGGACGACTCGTCTATCGCCTTGTTGTAATCGAGGTTGTATTTCGCCGCGCCCTTTATATAGTTAGCAACCTTTGCGACTATTTCGGGGTCGGTCGCGGCGAACCCCTGCTCCGCAATAAGCGCATTGAGATACTGCGCCGTGGCCGTCGGCACCGCAAGGTAATTGCCGTATACGAACTGCGAATACGCCGCCTCGTGGGTATAGTAATTGCCGAGCCGACCGTAAATCGCGCCCTCCGCAAGATAATCGTAAGGGACATAATCCACCGCATAGACATACGAGGTGTCGCCCGTATACTTAACGTCGCTACTCTGCACGCCGTAACCCGCATTACCAAGCCCCATATAGTACGGCAGCAAATAGTTTTCGCTTTTAACGTTTATATAGGCGCGCTCCGTACTCCTGCCGCTGTTGGCAAGCGCGATACCCGTCAGATAATTCATTCCGTACGATTCGCCGCCATAGGATATGCTGCCCGCATACTCC
This sequence comes from uncultured Christensenella sp., assembly GCA_910579705.1. Classification (GTDB taxonomy): domain Bacteria; phylum Bacillota; class Clostridia; order Christensenellales; family Borkfalkiaceae; genus Coproplasma. Next base: position 8,931 of record CAJTUI010000016.1, on the reverse strand, counting down.
TCCGCGGCAAGCCAGCCGCGGCCGTGGTAATTGCCGTAACTTCTCAGCCTGACGTACATACTTCCGCTGTAAGTCGACATAACTTCGAGCGCGCTCTTGCTCCCGTCGCCGTTACTGCCCGTTCCGCCGAGCGAACCGCTTTCGTCAAGACTGCCCCCGCCCGAGTCTTCTCCGCCGCCGCTGTACGGCGATACAACCAGCGTGCCGAACTCGAATTCGAGCAGATAGTTGTCCGTAACCTCCTGCCCCTGCGCGTCAAACACGCGGAACGTGGCGCTGTTTTCCACCCGCCCCACTTCCGTTATCGACGCGAAGTTTTCCGCTTTTATATAGTGGCCTTCGGCAAGCTCGTATCCGTCGAGAAACAACACGCTGAATCTTTCTTCGCTGTGCTCTTTACCGTCGTAATACCAGTGGGCGGTTGGCGTGGAGATTATTATTCCGCCCGCCGTGACGATAAGCTTTCCTTCCATTAACACTACGTCGAAGTTCGCCGTCACGTCCTCGCCGTCGTAAGTTACCTTAACGCTGCCTTCGACAATCCTGTTTACGCTCTCGCCCACTTCCGTCTGACTGCCTTCCGTGCGCGCCGTAACCTCCAACCAGTCGAATTTATACACGTCGTCGCCGATAAATGTATATCCGAACTCGTCGCAGGTCAAAGGCGTTCCGTCGTAGGCCTTGCGCGCGTTTCGCGCATAGACGTAAATATTGCACTTAATAACCGTCAGCTCGCCCTCTGCAACGGTAATCTTATAGTTATGGGTCAAATCGGGCTGACCCGAACTTCCGACAAACCTTACGCGTGTAATCGTGTTTGCGCTCTTTCCCACAACCGTCTGACTGCCCATAACCGTAACCACGGCCCTGTGCGAGGGTGCGAAAGGCGCGTACGGCCCCTCGTCGGCGAAATCGTATCCGTCCGCAACGGTCACGGTATAATCCCGTGCCGTCAGCGGCGTTCCGTCATAATACTTTGTCGCGCTTGCCGAAGTTATCTTGACGGGCCTCTGCAAAACCGTAACGACCGCTCTCGCAAAGTCGTAGCTTATCTCATAGTTGGCGGTAATATCCCGCTCACCGTCGTAAACGCGCGCACTGCCTTCTTTTACGGCCAACTTATAAATCCCCGCGTCCGTGACCGTAACGTCGCTTTCTGCCGATACGCTGTGAGTATCTTTGGCAAGACTGCCCTGCGCGATACGCACCCCGCATTCCGCAGGCGCGCCGTCGTAAATTTTTTCGGCTACGTCCGCCGCAACGGTAATCGGCCTCGGAGTTACGAATATTATTGAATTCTGATACGAAATATTGTAGTTGCCCGTCACGTCCGTTTTGTCCGCGTCGTAAACCTTGACGGTTATTTCGTTCATCTTCCGGCCTACGTCCGTAATCTCGGTCAAATCTGTCGCAACCGTTACGTGTCCTTCGACAAGCCTGCCCTTTACAAGCCCGTGCTTGCCGTTGGAATGCGCGTCGCCGTCGTAGACCCAGCTGTCCTGCTGCGTCCAGAACATAAGCGGGCGTTTGTTGACTTTGAGGAAACCGCAGTCGTTCACAACGTTATAGTTGCGCGTAACGTCCCGCCCGTCGCTGTCGGCTATGGTTATATCGAACGTGTTTAAGCTCTCGCCCGCGTCCGTCCGACTGCCCGTGCAAACCACCTTTTCCTTGTGCCCCTCCACAAGCGCGGGCTTGTGAATGGAATAGATTTCGTAACCGTCCGCAACGAGCGGCGTTCCGTCGTATACCTTATCATCGGAAACGGTGGATACCGTTATCGTACGCGGCGTTACGGTAAGCGTTCCGTCCGCAAGCGTAATTTCATAGTTGTGCGTAACTTCCGCTCCGCGCGCGTCCTTAATGATAACGCTGCCCTCGACTATGCTGTTTACTCCCTCGCCCGCCTCCGTACAGCTGCCGTACGTTTCGGCGGTTATCGTGTGTCCTTCGAGAAGATTGTCATAGCTGAAAAGTTCGTCCGTAAGCGGCGATCCGTCGTAAACCTTCAACGCACTGCCCGCCCTGACGGTAATCGCGCGCGGCGTAATTACAAGCTTTCCTTCGCCGTAATTTATAAGATAGTTGTCCGAAACGTCCCGCTCGCCGTCAAATATTTTACAATCGCTCACATAGAACGCCGCCTCTCCGACGTTCGTAATGCTCCCCGCGAAAATTCCGCCCTCTATGCGGTGGCCCTTGACGAGCGCGGGAGAATAGTCGGAAGTCGCCTGCGTTTTATAGGGCAGTACGGGTAAAGGCGTACCGTCGTACTCCTTGCTCTGGCTTTCGGCTGAAATGGTAATTTCACGCGGAGTAACTTTCAGCGTTCCGTATTCGTAGCTTATCTCGTAATTGTGCGTAACGTCCCGCTCTCCGTCGTTAACCGACAGCTCGCACACGTTTTCAACTATTCCCACGTCGGTAATCGTCGCGGCTTTACCCTCGCTCCAATCCACGTAATGACCCGCGACAAGCCCCGAAAGATACGCCACGGGCGCGCTGTGCTCCTCGCCGTCGTAAACCCAGCTGTCCGAAACGGTGGTTACTTTAAGCGGCCGCTTTGTTACGGTAAGCGTTCCGTCTACATATGTAATATCGTAATTGCGCCCGACCTCCGCCCCCGAAGAGTCGGTTATCTTCACGCTCTCTCTGTCTATGCGGTTTTCGCTCACGCCCGCGTCCGTGCGGCTGTCCGCCGTCTCCGCATACAGCTCGTGCCCGCCGACCAAAGCGGGAGTTAAGTCGGATGTCACCGCAACTTCTTTGCATACGAGCGGTGTTCCGTCGTACACCTTTTTCGCGCTGCCCGCAGTCAGAGTTATCGGGCGCGGACTTATTATTATTTTACCGTAAACGTAAGCTATATCGTAATTGTGCGTTACGTTCCGCCTCTGCGCGTCGTACACCGCAACGCTCAATCTATTGTCGTACACTCCCGCGTCGGTTACGCGGTATTCTTCCGCGCACTCCGCAAAATGCCCCGCGACAAGCGAATATTCGCCGCCGAGCGTAAAGCCGTCAAAGCACTGTTCCGCTCCGTCGTAATACAGCTCCGCGCCCTCAGTCGTCACGGTGATTGCGCGCGCAATTACCCTCAGCGTTCCCGACAGCAAGGAAAACTCATAGTTGAACGTGACTTCCCTGCTCCCCTCGAACGCCCTGCATTCCGCTATCTCGTTGGGGCTTTCGCCCGCGTCCGTCCTCTCGCCGAAAACGCGCACGACAAGCGACTGTCCCGACGCCATAGCGCCCTCGGTTATGCCGTAACCGTCCGCGGTAAGCGGCGAACCGTCGTACACCTTTTCCGCGCTGGCCGCCGTTATCTGCACGGGCCGCGGCGTTACTATAAGACTGCCTTCCGCCTCCGCCTCTATCACATAACAGAAAGTTTTGTCCGCTCCTTCGCCGTCTGTAATTTTCAGCGTGCCGCCGACAATTTTGTTTGCGCCAATGCCCGCGTCCGTGCGGCTGCCCTCAGTCCGCGCGGTTATGCGGTGGCCCGCGGCAAGTTCGAGATATGAAGTTACGTATACTTTATCGGAAACGAGCGGCGTTCCGTCGTAAATCTTCTGCGCGCTGCCCGCCGCAACCGTTATCGGGCGCGGGGTCATAGTAAGCGTGCCGTATTCGACGGTAAGCTCGTAATTGCCCGTCGCGTCCCCGCCGTCCGCGGCAAGTATGCGCACCTGCATCGAATTCTTCTTTTCCCACGGCTCCGATATTACGGCAAGCCCGCTCGTATCGAAACGGTGTCCTTCCGCAAGCGAACCGCTCACCGCCGTCACCCCGCCGTAGCTGTGCTCCTCGCCGTCGAACCCGAACTCGCAATCGCCCGTAAGCGCGCCGACGGGCCGTTTTTTGACCGTCAGTCTGCCGCGTAAATATTCGGTATCGTAGTTGCGAGTTACGTCCTCGCCGTCCTCTGTGTAGAACGCAAGCATAAGCGCATTTGCGCGTTCGCCCGCGTCGGTTATTCCCGCCCGCTCGGCAACCTGCGCGGAGTGTCCGTCCGCAAGCGGCGTGCCGCCGAAAATATCGAACCTGTCGTCGAAGTGCTCCGCGCCGTCGTATGTCCAGACGTTGGAGGCAGTGGAAACAGTAACGGGCCGCTTGGAAACAGTTAGCTTGCCGTAGGTAAAGTTCAGCTCGTAATTGTGCGTAACGTCCCGACCCGTGTCCAGAACGCGCAGTTCCATTCTGTTTTCGTATACGCCCGCGTCCCTTTCGGAAACGCGGTACGTAAGGGCAACCGCGTGCCCCGCAACGAGTTTGCCGTCCGTAAACGCGTAATACGGATACGAGAACTCCCGCCCGTCGTACACCTTTGCGCCAGAATGCGTTTCGACCGCAAGCGGCCTCTTTTCCACCGTGAGCGCGCCCGCGCTCAGATTTATTTTATAGTTCGCCGAAACGTCCTGCCCGTCGCCGTGCAATATCCTGATTTCGGGTCTGTTTTCAACCGTGCCCGCGTCCGTAAGGGCCGCCGTGAACTGTGCGACTATACCGTCGCCGTCCGCAAGCGGGGTATGTTCGTCAAGAACGTATTCTTCGCTTTTAAATTCCAGTCCGTCGTAAACCTTGCTCTTGTCGGGCACGGAAAGATTAATCTCGCGCACGGTAAACCGCACTTCGCCCTCCGCGTCGCCGAACTTGTAGGAGCTTGTAACGTCTTTGCCGTTCTCGTCGGAAACGGTTATAAATTCCGCGCGCGCAACCGCCGCCGTCCTTCCCGCGGTCAGATCTTCGTACTCGAACCGCGAGCAGTGCAGCGTGTCCGAATACGCAAGCTCTGCCGAAAGCACGGGCTTGTCGCCGTATGTCACCGCCTCTTTCGAAAAAGTTATCTCTATGCGCTTGGGCTGAATTTCGAACGCGTAAACCGCGCCGTAACGCTTGTTTCCGAACCCGCCGCGCGCGACCGAGCGCACCTTGTATTCGCCGGGGCGGCGGGGCATATCCTCCGACCACTGCTCGGAATAAACAGGCGCGTACTCGTACTTAACGCGCGTAAAGACCGCGCCTGCGCGGTAACCCAGCTCTTCGCCGACGGTTATGCTTTTGGGGCAGGGCGCGCTTTCGTAAACAATTCCGCGCACGGCAAGAAGGCTCACGGTCAATGCGACCGCAAACGCGCATACGGCTATTATTAAAATTCTGAACCGTCTGATTGTCGCCAGAAAATCGGCGACCCTGCCCATTCTGGCGCGGTAATCATCGTACAGCACCGCAAGCCCCTCCTTTTTTTATTTAATCGGCGGATTGACGTACAACATACCGTTCACCCTGTTTACGGTATAGTTCGCCGTAACGTCTTTACCGTCCGCGTCGGTTATGATAACGTTTACTATCCTGTTTTCGCTTCTGCCTATTCTTATCTGCGAACCGCTTATCTCCACGGCAATGCTATGCCCGTCGCACAGCAAACCGTCCACCCTGTAATCCCCGCACGTGAGCGCGTTTCCGTCGTAAATCTTTTCCGCCGACCCTGCCGTAACGGTGATTTCGCGCGGCGTAACTTCCAGCGCGCCCGTTTCGCCGTTTATCTTGTAACAGTCGGTAACGTCCGCGCCCGCGCCGTCCACAATGCGTATTTCGTAATCGTTACGGCTGACGCCCACGCCGAGCTGGGAACCCGCCGCGCGCACGTATTCCACGCTGTGCCCGCTTATGAGAAGGCCATTAACTTCCGCGCCCGACGCGGTGAGCGGCGTTCCGTCGTATTCCTTTTCGCCGCTTTGCGTTGTGACGGTAATCTCCGCCATATAGATATGCAGAGTGCCCGTTGAAAATTTAAACCTGAACCCGCAGCCCTCCGTCACGTCCTCGCCCGCCGCGTTGTACAGCGTGAACGCGGTTATAACGCACTTATGCTTTCCCGCCGTGCGCCCGCCGCCCGTAACCTCCGCGGTATAGGTATAGCCCTGCAATTCCAGACGGTGCAGGCCCTGCAACCGCGCGCCGTTATAATAGTGCTCGCGCCCGTCGTACAACACGTATTCGGTGACGGGTTTAACGACTATTACGTCGTCCGCGGTATCGTCGCCGCCCTCGCCGTCGCCCGTGCCGCCCGTGACTTCTATCTGAACCCAGCCGAACCCGTCTATATATACCTCGACCCAGGCGTGGGCGCTTGCCGTGGTTATATCAACCCACTCGCCCGCGACCGTGTCGCCGACGTATCCTATAACGTATCTCGCGGGTATGCCCAGCGCCCTGTACATAAGCGTGGCCGCGCTTGCGAAATGTCGGCACACGCCCTGCTTGAAGTCGCGCAGGAACCCGACCGCTATATCCGCCGCGTTATCCAGTGCGCGGTCGTAGTCGAGGTTATACTCCGCCGCGCCGCTTATGTAACGCGCGACTTTGCCTATAACGTCGGGGTCGGACGCGTCGAACGCGTTGCCGCGGATAACGCCGTCCAGATACGCGGCGGTCGCCGCGGGAACGTACAAATAGTTGTCTTTGACGAAGTTGGCATACGTTCTCTCGGCGGAGGCGTAAGCGCCCGTCCCGCCCGAAACCCTGCCATGTTTTAAGTAGTCGTAAGAATAGTAAAACAGCGAATACGCCGCCGAAGTATCGCCCGCGTATTTAACGTCGCTGGTCTGAACGTCATAAACGTAGTCGCCGAAATCCGCGTAGTAGGGCAGAAAATAGTTGTCGCCCTCCGCCTGAATTTTAATGCGCGAGCTGGTAAATCCCGCGCCGTTCAGCCAGGCCGCGGGAAGATAGTTGAACGAGTACTTGTTGCCCAGAAGATAGCCGTATTGCGGCGCCGCGTCCCAGCCGCGCATATTGTACGCGCCGAAACTCATATACCTGAGATATACTCTTCCGCCCTCGTCCGACAGAACCCTGAGCGCAAGCTCTTCCTCCGCCCCGCCGTCTTCCAGCCCGTTCCCACCGAGCGAGCCGCTCTCGTCCAGATTGCCGCTGCCGCCGCCTGCGCTACCGTGGCCGCCGTCGCGGACGACAAGCGCGCCCTGCTGTTTTAATACGTTGTAGTTCAAAGTAACGTTTCTGTCGCCCTCGGAAACAATGACTTCCGCAATCACGTTTTCGCTTTCGCCCGGCTCCGTCCGCGTTCCCGATATTACCACTGTCAGAACGTGCCCTTCCACGGGCTGAGTCGCAGACACGATATCGTACTCGTCGCAGGTCAAAGGCGTTCCGTCGTAGTCCTTCGCGGCGCTGCCCGACCGCACCGCTATAAGCCGCGGCGACACGCTGAGGTTTCCGTAAAAGTACGACACCGAATAGTTTTCGGTAACGTCCCTTTCGCCGTCCGAGATATTCAGCTCTGAAACGTAATTTTGCTGAGTTCCCGCGTCCGTAATCTCCGCGGGCATAACAACGTTATCTATAAAGTGCCCCGCGATAAGCCCGATTTCGGAGTCTATGCGCCACTCGCCGCAGGTCAAAGGCAATCCGTCGTAAATCTTCATTGCCGAAAGCGTGGAGAACGCTATCCGCCGTTTCTTGACTTTGAGTTCGCCGTACACGTATTCGGGCTGATAATTGGCCGTAACGTCCTCCCCGCCCGCGGTTATCTCCACCTCGAACGCGTTCGGCGAAACGCCCGCGTCCGTGCGCGTGCCCGTGTATACGGCCTTATATTCGTGCCCCGAGATAAGACTTCCGTCCGTGAGCGTGCAACCCTCCGCCGTGAGCGGAGTTCCGTCGTATTCCTTTTCGCCGCCGACGGAGGTGAACCTGACCGTTCTCGGCGCGACGGTCAAAACGCCGTCCGTCCTTATTATCTCGTAATTGGCCGTAACGTCTGCGCCTGCCTCGTATATTGCGGCGGAGAAATAGTTTGCGGCATATCCCGCGTTCGTTATAGTTCCGAACGTTTCCACCGAGCAGTAATGCCCGTCCACAAGACTTCCGTGAACGAGTGTGTAGCCCTGCGCGGTAAGCGCAAGCCCGTCGTACTCCTTATATCCGTCCGCCGAGGCTATGCCGATTTCGCGCCTGTTTATTTTCAGTGTTCCGTAAAAGTACTCTATATCGTAGTTTGCGGTAACGTCCCGCCCGCCGCTTAAAATCGTTGCGGTAAACTCGTTCCTCGCCTCGCCCGCGGACTTGAACGACTGCGCGAAGTTCGCCGTTATTTCTTCGCCGCCGACAAGACTGCCTTCGGCGACCTCGCACTGTCCGTAATCTGCCGCCGAAAAAGCTTTTCCGTCGTAGATTTTCTCCGCGTCGGGCGACTGCAATGTTATGCGCCTCGGGTTTACGGTCAGAACACCCTCTATTTTCGTTATGTCGTAGTTTGCGGTAACGTCCTTTCCGAGCGCGGTTTTCACCGTAGCCGAAAAGCTGTTCAAGGCCGAGCCCGCGTCCGTCAACGCCGCCGTATACGCCGCGTAAACCGAATGCCCCGGCACAGGTGTTCCGTCCGTGACCGAACTACTTTCGGCGGTAAGCGGAGTTCCGTCGTACTCCTTTACCGCGCTGTCCGAAACAACGGTAAGCTTACGTTTCGTCACCGTGAGCCTGCCCTCGTACTTGACTATTTCGTAGTCTGCGGTAACGTCCGCGCCCCGCTTGTCTGTAACCGTTACGTCTATTCTGTTCGTCGTACTGCCCGCGTCTGTAATCGCGCCCGTTACGGCCACCTTCACGGTGTGGCCCTCGGCCACGTTGTAGCCCGTGTCTTCCAGATACTCCCAGCTTGCGTCCGTGTGCTCCCTGCCGTCGTAAACGAAAGCGCGCGTCGCGGAGGAGATAATGAGTTTCGACTGGCGCGCGTTGAGAACTCCGCCCGCCATAAGTCCGAACAGTATTATTAAAAGCGCGGCCACGCCGATTATAACCGAGCCGATAATATATATAACTTTCGTCTTTTTCGTCATAGCCGCCCTCCTTTAAAAATATTGTTTAAGCGTTTTTCTCTATACGGCGGATTACCTGCTTGCATATAGG
>CAJTUI010000015.1 GCA_910579705.1 uncultured Christensenella sp. | reverse complement strand
GCATACGGTATTCCCGTCTGCGCAATCATCATTATATTTATCGCCGGAAAAAGCGCGTACGACAGCGCCGCGCCTACAAGAGCCGCAATAAAGGTAAGCCCTAAAAACTGCAACAACAGCGAGCTTACGAGCTGTTTGGATGTGTATCCTACGGCTTTGAGCGCGCCTAAATTTTTAATATTGACCTGTATATAGTTTATTATGTTCGATACGATAACGACAAGCGCAATTAAAAGTACAAAAAACGCCATAACGCTCATAATCGCCGAGCAAATTCCTTGCGAAATATAACGCGATTGTGCAACGATATCGTAACAGTTGCTCACCATTTGCGTATTAGGGAAACTCTCCGAAACGATTGCCTTTATCTTAGCCTCATAGGTAAGATTAGTTGATTTGTCGTTCAAACGCATCGAGCACAGCGTTGTTTGAAATGCGTAATTCGATTCCTCGAGTTCTTCGTATTTATCCTGTGTAAGTATAATTTGCGTTAAAGCGCAATTATGCGAACCCATCATTACACTGTTGAAGAAGCCGCATACAGTGTACGTTACGGGGTGGCTTCCGATAGTTAATTCAATCGTTTTGCCTATGGAGTAATCGTCCGACTTATACAGCATAGGCAAATATACTCCGCTCGTAAATTTGCCTTCCTCAACAATTTCGGCTTTTCCGATTGTGCGGGATATAGCCGTTTGCTTATCCATAAAGATAAACTGTCCGTTCATTTCTCCGCCGTTAAAGGAAAACGTGCCGACCATATACATACAGCGGTCCATACGGTATTCTTTAACGGCGGTGTCTTTTGCAAGTGTTTCGGTTAAAAACCCGTAAACCGTTCCGTCGGCATCGTCTACCGCAAGCGTAACGTGTTCGGCATTGAGTTTATCGTGGTATCTCAAAAAGTTGGCTTTATAGTCCATAGACAGCATAAGCCAAAGATTTAACAGCATAGCCGCAAGCAGAATAAGCGATATTATAGCCACCGTCTGCCCCTTGGCATTGCGCATATTACTGCGCGCTATTATCAATAGTTTTCGCATACTACCACCCCATTTCTTTGAGGAATGCGGATAACTTTTCGTGTCTTGCCAAATCTCCGTGAACGTATTTGCCCAGTTCGCATTCGCCCAAAATTACGCCGTCTTTAAGGTAGAGGATACGGTTGCCGCGACGTGCGGAACGCATATCGTGCGTTACCATTACAACGCTTTGACCTTGTTCGTTAAATTTCGTGAGAGTATCGAGAACGTCAAGCCCCGTCTTGGAGTTGAGCGCGCCCGTCGGCTCGTCCGCAAACAGTATTTCGGGGCGGTTAATGAGCGCGCGGACAATCCCCACGCGCTGAGCCTCGCCGCCCGATATCTGCGTAGGGAACTTCTTCTGCGTTTCCGCGGATATATCAACCGCCGCAAACAGTTCCTTTGTCTTTGCGACAAGTGCTTTTTTGTCCTTGTTTACAAGCAGACCTGCCGACAAAACATTGTCCATAACGCTCATTCCGTCGATAAGATAGATTTGCTGAAATACAAATCCGCAATGCTCGCGGCGGAAAACCGCAAGCCCGTCCTGCGACAAATCCGATATAACCTTATCCCCGAACGTGATTTTGCCGAGCGTGGGCGTATCCATTCCCGAAAGGGCGTATAAAAGCGTTGATTTGCCCGCGCCGCTCGCACCCATTATTACGGTAAAATCGCCCTGATAAAGTTTCAAATCAATATTTTTAAGAACGTGCTGCTGCCGACCCCCGTTAGAGAAAGTCTTGCACAATTTTTCGGTTTTCAATAAAATTTGCTGTTGCATAAAACCCTCCTTTTACACGTTCCATATTAGCCGTTCAATCATTAACAGTCTTTAATGATTCCTTAAATTTTTATTAAGTTTTTCCGCACAAAAGCAAAGACACGGTAACTCTCAGTCCGCGCCGACCGTTTTCCACGTTCAGACCGCCGCGCATCTCCTTCATAAAATAGTCTGAAATATACAGGCCCAGCCCCGCGCCATCCGTTCCCGCGCTGTTGCCGCCGCGCCTGAACTTTTCTTTTAAAACGGGTATCTCTTCCTGCGGCACGCCCCCGCCGCCGTCCTCGATAACTATGTTGAGAAAGTCGCCGTCAAGCTCCGCCGACACCTGAATATCGGTCCCCGCATACTTATAGGAGTTTGCGAAAATATTGTCAAACACCTGTTGCAGCCGCAACGCGTCCGCATAAACAAGGCACTGGGGAACGCCGCCTATCCGCGCCCGACAAAAATAGTCGGCATTTTCAAGCAGTTTTACTATTTCGCCGCAAGGCACGCTCGTCACGGTCACGATAAGCTGTTGCAGTTCTTCCAGAGTTGCCGTAAACAGGTTCGTCACCAGCGTGTTTATCTGGTCGGCTTTGCCTATTATGCGGGAATAGTTGGCTCTGTCCCTGTCGTCCGCGGCAACCGCAAGCCCGACTTCCGACACCGCTTTTATGCTGGCCACGGGCGTTTTAATATCGTGCGAAAGCTTTGCGACAAGTTCCTTTTTGCTCGCGTTAGCCTGGGCCTCCGCTATCCGCGCCTTTTTGAGCTCCGAACGCATAATATCGAAGCTCTCGGTAAACGCGCCGAAAAGATTATGCCTGTCCATTTCAAGCGGAACGTCCAGATTGCCGCCCGCAATGCGCGCCGCAAACGTTTTGAGCTTCCCGAACGGCCTTAATACCGTGCCGTAAAGGTATGCGGCGTACAGCACGCAGATTGCGCACTGGACCGCGGTTGCGGCAGACATAAGCAAAACGGTGGTGTTCTTCTGCGCCTGCAAGGCCTCCGCGCCGTCGTTGTATATGATAACTCTGCCGACGGTGACGCCGCCGATTGTGATATGCAATAGCGTATCCCTGTGTTTTATAGCGTCGTTTTCCGTTTCCGTCAGGCCGGCACGGGTTTTAAACAGGATTGCGCCGTCGCCGTCCAATACGACGTAATCGAGGCCGTTAACACTTGTATGGTTTTGCATATCGCCGAAATCCTGCGTTACGGACTGCAACACTTCGTTTACGGCGACCGTATCTTGCGAGAAGTCGGGCGATTTAACCGCAAATACGATAAGCGCAATCAGCTCGGCCGCAAAGACGAGGATAAAAACCGCCGGAAATATTTGTTTCTTCATTCACTGCCCCGCATAAATTTATAGCCGTCGCCCCAGACCGTGATAATGTACTCGGGCGAGTTTGGATTGATTTCGATAGCCTCGCGCAGGCGCCTTATGTGAACGTTAAGCGTGCCGTCACCCGTGAACTTGTCGCCCCACACCTTTTCGAAAAGCTCGTTTTTGGAAATGACCTTACCCTTGTTTTCGATCAGGTAGGACAGCAGTCTGAATTCCAGCGCGGTCAGCTTGACAGCCGCGCCGTTCACTTCTACCTGACGCTCTTCGAAATTGACGGATAAATGGCCGTCGGAATACCCAGAGGCAGCGGAACGGCCGTAACGCTTTAAAACGGCTTTGACTTTGGCGAGTAGTACGCCCAGAGAATACGGTTTCTGGACGTAGTCGTCGCCGCCGATATTGAGCGCGACGATTTTATCGTCGTCGCTTGTCCTTGCGGATATAAACAGAATGGGAATGTCCGTGGTTTTGCGCAACTCCTTGCACAGCCCGAAACCGCTGCCGTCGCCGAGATTTATGTCCAGTAATATAAGCTCGGCAGTGTTGGTTTTGAAAAAGTCGCGGCAACTTTCCGCGCCGTACACGGCGACGGCGTTCAGCCCGAAAAGGTTGAAATATTCCGCCGTGCTGTCCGCAAGCAACTTTTCGTCGTCAACTATAAGACAATTGTATTTCATATCGCACCTCTTAATAGATTATAGCACTTTCAAAAACGAAAATCTTTAATATTTTCTTAAAAAAATAGCCCCGCAGTGTAAATCTGCGGGGTAAACCTTATTTCGCCGAAAATTTGTTTTTATAGTTCTCAACGCACTTTCTTATTATTTCTATCGCCTCGTATTTATGGCATATTTCCTTGACCGTGGTGGTTTTATGTTCAAGCATCTTATATACCTCGAAGAAGTGCATCATTTCGTCGAATATGTGCTTGGGCAATTCCTTTATATCGTAGTAATGTTTGTAATTGGGGTCGGTAAGCGGCACGGCGATAATTTTCTCGTCCAGCTCGCCCCCGTCAACCATTTTTATTACGCCAATGGGCGTGCAGGTTACAAGCGTCATAGGATAAATGATTTCGTTACAGAGCACAAGAACGTCCAGCGGGTCGCCGTCGTCCGCAAGCGTGCGCGGAATAAATCCGTAATTCGCGGGATACACGGTGGAAGTATAAAGAACCCTGTCAAGCCTCAAAAGCCCCGTTTCCTTGTCCAGTTCGTACTTGGCCTTGCTGCCCTTGGGAATTTCAATCAACGCCTCGAACTTGTTTTCGTTAATCCTGCCGTTATCGATGTCGTGCCAGATGTTCATTTCGTTTCCTCCGTATGTGTACTGTAACAAAAGTATATCATATAACAACTATAAAGTAAAATAATAATCACTTATATATAATATATCAAAATAACATAACAGCGGAACGGCTTGCCGTTCCGCTGTTATGTTATTTGACTTTGACTATGGTTTGAATGTAATCGAAAAATTGCTCTTCCTGCATTGACGGCAATAATTTCATATCGAAATAAACTGTTTCCGTCTTCACTTTGATATAGCCGCGATAATTGCTACCCTCAATGCCCAACTCTTCCATAACGTACATATTTTTTTGATAAACTATATTATAGTTATCAAGCTTGGAAGTCTGAGGCTTTTCAAGTTCTTTATACGGTAAAGTGTAATGCTCGTTAATAACTATTTGAAAACGACTATCTGTAATAGCATTAGTATTATTTGCCGAGTAGAATAAATGGTCACCACTTACATCATCATATTTTAAAATAATATCATATTCGTCGGTAAATAGAAATTCAAAATACTTGCTATCATTTAAAAGCGCTGAAACAGAAGAAGGGCTTATTTTTATATTCTCTTCTTTATAATACACAAACGAATTATCGCGAGTAAAAACAACTGAAACAGTTACTACGACTACCGCAACGCAGGCCGTTGCGACTGCGGAAAATACCTTCCAGAAATTATTGTATCTGCGAGGTTTTTCTTCCGCTTGCCGCTTTGCCGCGTTTGCCCGTACTTCCTGTAAAAGCTTCTGACGGAGTTGCTCGTCCCCTTCGGTCAGAGAAACCTCAATCCCGTCCTCATTGCTTTTAAATAGCTTTTTAAGGTTCATATATCTCCTTAATAGATATTAACTCCGTATGCGGCGTTAATGTTGGTGCTGTAATTTATATTGAAATAGCCGCTGGGGGCTTCCGTAAAGCCGGAAGACACCAAAATAAATTTGTAATTACTAGTAGTGCCGTTTTTAAGAGTATAGGTCACGTCTCTGTACCCGAAACCGGCCATAATATGATCCCCGTAATACAGACGGTATTCTATGCTATCGGTATTGTTTTCGGTGAAAATATCCGCAAAATTATATGTACTCAACAACAACGCAACGGGCTTGTTCGCCTTTATGCTGTCCTTAACTTTATCGAACGAAAGCTTACCCGAGCTCATAAGACTGCTTAAATCGCAATTGTAACCCTTTCTCGCACAGTATTTTTTAAGTCCGTTAATAAAGTTCGGCTCGGTAATACCCTTATCGCTGCCGTCCATATCTGCATACAGCTCCTGAACCGCTTTCGTCACATAAGTATCCTGAGAATTATATATATATAAACCAGATACTTCATATCCCGCCGAATGGTTGGGAATTAAATTTTCATAATATCTGTCGTAATACCCTATAATGTTCATTCCTGCGACAGCCGCGCAACCGTTTTTAATATCTACGCCATAAAATCTGGGAGCGTACAAGCAATGTGTTTTCGCATCGGTTGTTTTGGACTTATACTCGACTTTGACGGTTACAAAATCAACCGTTCCTTCGTCGCCCAACTGATAATATATCGCCGTTTTACCGAGTTCGGTCAAAACCTCTTCGGTAATCTGCTCGGAAGTCTTAATATCGTAAAATTTGCCGTCCGCGCTTTTAAGATATGTAAGGCTGTTTACGTAAACGCAAAGCTCTTCGGTTACACCCGCATAAGGGCTTTCCGCGTTCACCGCCTCCTGCGCCTTGTACTCGCCGTCGTCGCAAATTACTATAACGTAACCGTCGCCGCCCGAAATCTCATACTCGTAAACATATCCCAGATGATTTAAAGCCAAATCGTAAACGGGTTTGCGGTCTGCGTAAATGCTGTCGGCCCCGACCTCGTTTTCGTCCAAAAGCGCGTTGACCGTTTCCTGAAAACAACGGTCGCACTCTTCAAGACTTACCTCCGCAAAAGCGGTAATTCCGCAGAACGAACCGACAAGCAAAGCAACCAGCAACATTACTGCGCAAATTTTCTTCTTCATATGTATCTCCTGAACCTTGTATTCAATATAATGACTAATCTAATTTGAATTTTGTTACAGACTTTTTTAATTTTTTCTTCGCCCGACACTTTTTCGTTCTTGCATTGGCGTAAGTTATATGCAACAGGTCGGCAATTTCATCTAACTTCATTCCGTGCCAAAAATTCAAAATTATAATCTGTTGCGTTATCTTATCAAACTTTTTCAACTCGTCCTTCAACCGTTCGTTATCCATATGGTCTTCATAATACGGCTCGTAATCGATATTGTCGATTAACTCGACATAACGGCTTTCCTTTTTTAAGTGTGTGCACAGAAAATTATCTGCCATCTTTTTCAACCAGGAATGCGGTTTATTTACGTGTTTAGTCGGCGGATGCTCGTAAATCTTTATTGTAAAAATATCGTGCGCAAGCTCTTCGACTTCGGTTTTATCGCCGAGCTTGCTTTTCAGATATCTCTTCAAATTCAGTATGCAGAAATCGAAAAACTTATTGAAAGCTTCCTCGTCATACATAAATTTTTCTATCAGTTCGTTAAATTCCTTTTCGCCCATTTCTCTTTTGCTATTAATGTTTTTTATAGGTGAAGGGGCGCGCCCCTTCACCGGTATTAGCCGAAAGGCTAATAAATATCTTTAATTATAAATTATTTTTTAAAATTATACAACAAGTTATATAGCAAAAAAGGAAATATTTTCCAATTAACGTCAATTATTTATGGCAATACCTGCTTTCGAGAGCGGTAAAGTCGGTCGGGCCGAACTTTTTCCATTTACCCAATATTTCAAGGCACTCTAAAAACGCGGCGACCGTGCCCTCCGCAAAGCCCGTCAGAGGCTTTGTATTTGTGTAAGTAAGCTCGTCCAGACTCATAATAAGATAATCGATAAGATACTTTAAAATTTGGTTGCTGTTAAGTTTTCTTTTTTTCATAAAACACCTCTTTCGCCATAATAACACAAAAAATTCATAAAAAACCGTCACATTTTGACGGTTTTTGCCGTCTTTATTGTATTAGAATATTTATCGATGATTAACTTAAAAGCATTAGAAAATTTGATGAAATCGGCACTTAACAGCAAAGACGTAAACCTGTCCAACGCGTACAGAGAACTTATCAAGGTTTTCCGTTTTAAAGACGTAAAGGAAAGGGTGAACCACTGCCGCATAATCGAAATTCTGTACAACTCGAAAAACAAAAAATATACGAAAACCGGTATTGCAAAAACAGTGCATATCAGCGATAACACTTTGAGAAGATACAGAAAAAATTATGCCAACTGGTTTAATTACTTACTGGAAGTGGAACGCGGAAATATAGACGTTATGTTTTCCGAAGTTGCCATAACCTTAATCGAAGATTAAAAGACCGACTTCATCTACTTGGTAACCCGCACCCGATTTTAAACGCTTTTTCTATATATCATTTCCTTGCCGTACGAACCCGAAACCGTATGGCGATTGTCGGGGATTTGATAAATACATATCAGAAAAGCGTTGCACCGCCCCGCAAAAACGCCAATAAATCAAACAAGCCAGCCCGCCGTAAAAGGGGGTTGGCTTGTTGTTGTTTTATCAGTAGTTATAGCCGTCGGGGTCTGTTCCGAGGTCCATATCGTCCGTAGCGTCGGGCAGAGGCTCCGCCTCGCTCTCGCCAAGCTCGCCGTAGTCCGCGTCGGTATCGGTTTCATACCCGCCGTCCGCGTCTATATCCGGCTCGTCTTCGCCGTCGGGGTCGTAGTCGGGGTCCATACTCTCGCTGTCGTCCGGCGCGTTAGGGTCGTACCCGTCTTCGTATACGTCCTCATACTCGTATTCCGTCTGCGCACGCCTCTTGATTACTATGATTATTATTATGATTATCACTATCACCAGTATCGCCGCCAGCACCAACAACAGTATCAGCCACCACGCTATTCCGCTCTTGCCCGCCTCGTACGTGAACTCGTACGTGTCC
Organism: uncultured Christensenella sp.; assembly: GCA_910579705.1. Lineage (GTDB taxonomy): Bacteria > Bacillota > Clostridia > Christensenellales > Borkfalkiaceae > Coproplasma. The sequence continues at coordinate 16,360 of CAJTUI010000015.1, read as the reverse complement.
TGAAATCCTTCCGCAAACTCGAAGTTCACTTTCGCGCTCTCGCGGATTCTCACTGTCGCTATATACGTTTCGCCCGCTACCAGCTCAGAATACTTCACCGTCGTCTGCGTGCTCTTATGGATATACACGTACTCCACTACTTCGTCGTAATTGCCCTTGTACTCGTTCGTGAACGTTACTCGGCCGTCGTTGCTTTCGTTCCACTTGCCTTCCAGCTTCATCGACTCTATCGTGAACGTGATCGTCTTCTCGCCCGTGCTGCCGTCGTACCACTTCACCGCGATTCCCGCTTTCAGCCTCAGGATTACCGTATACGTCTTTGCGTTCGTCTGCGAGAAACTGTCGCCTTCGATTTCTACGTATTCCACTATCTCGCCCCAGTTGCTCGGCGTGAAGTCCAGCGTGCCGCCCGTGTATACCTTTATGGTCACGCTCAGCTTAGGCTCTACTACCGTCTTTATCTCTGCGTCAAGCACGAACGTTATCGTCCAGTCCTGATCCTTGGATAATTCGTAGTTGCCGTTTGCGCTCGCTTTTAGTACTACCGTTACCGTATACGTTTCGCCCGTCTTCATTTCCGCGCGCGTTACTTCGTTTCCGTCTATATCCTTATAGATATACTCGATATACTCGTTGTAACCGTGCGTGTCTACCGTGCCCGCGCTCCTGTCCCAGTCGCCGTGCAATTGGATTGCCTTGATTGTAAACTCTATCGTTACTTCGTCTCTGCTGTCCGTGTCCCAGATCGCATACTCGTTTATCAGCTTAATCGTTACTCTGTACGTGCCCGCATTGACTTCCGTTAAACTGCCGCTTACTATCTCTATCTGGCCTTCGTACTTTTCCGCGTCTTTCAATTCGAACGTCAGCTCGCCGCCCGTGTACTCTTTCTCCGTTACCACAAACTCAGGTTTGCTCAGGATTACTATGTCCACCTGCAATTCGAACTCGTAGATATACTTCTTCGCCGCCTCGAATTCCGCCGTCCAGTTGAAATTGTCTTTGTCGACTATCGTTGCCGTTACTTTGTACTTTTCACCCTTTTTAAGCGCGTTTGCGCTCACTTTCTCGCCTGTCGCGATATGAATGTACTCGTACTCTATTACGCCTTCCAGTCCGCCCACATACGTTTCGCTTTCGATATCCAGCTTGCCGACCGCGTTCCATTCGCCGCTCAGTTCTGCCTTCTCGACATACCATTTCAGCGTTATAGTTCCGTCTGCCGCTATCTCCGCTCCCTCGATTTCAAGGTTGCCTACGTACTTGCTGCTTACTACTACCTTTATCTCGTGCCAGCCCGCTCCGTTTATCTTCGTTTCCGAACCGTACACTATTTCAAGATAATCGCCGTACTTCTCTTTCAGGATAACCGCGATATCTATCTCTATGCCCGTGTATCCGCCCAGCTCGACCTCGACCTCGATTTCCAAAGTCTTGCGCGTGATTTCCAGTTCGATTTCCACCGCGCTTCTATCGCGCTGGTTGTTACTGCTCTTCCAGCAATACGGGCTCTCGTCTCTGAAACATACCGTCACGTAGTACTTCCCTACTTCCGTCTGCGTCAGCGCGCTTTCGCCCTCTACTATCATCAGATACGGTTTATCCGCCAAAAAGTCCAGTACGAACGTTATCGGCTCGCCCGTGTATTCCTCTTCGTAGTGCGTCTGCGTTATCCTGTCTACTTCCGTCAACGGCGTTGTTGGCGCGTAATCCGTTGTAAAGTCAAACTTTTTTTTTACTCCGTCTCCGTACTTCAATTCGATATAATCCGAATATCCGTCCTTGACGATTGCCTTTACGAAATACGTATGGCCCGGGCCGCGGGCAGTGATTTCGCTCTGCCCGACTTCATTGCCCGTCGTGTCGTATACCTTGTATTCCAGGAACGGCATTTTCTTTATCCGCTCCACCAACTCTTCGCTGTAACTCCCGTTGGGGTTATAGTCCAGCACTACTCGCGCCATCAGCGTGATGCCTTCCCAGTCCGTTACCAGCAGTTCGAGCTTATCTACTCCCACCGTTACGTACTGGTCCAGTATCGACCACCAACCGTCGTCATCGTCATCGTCCGGTAACGGGTCCGCGATTTCGCCGTCGCCGATTTCGCCGTCGCCTTCCTCTTCGTTTCCGTCCTCACTTCCGTCCGTCGCGTCGTCTGCTTTTACTGCCTTGCCCGCTCTCAGCGCGTAGCCGAGCGCCGACTGCGCCTCGGGGGCCGGCGGCGTTACCGGTTCCGTATTTTCGCTGCCGTCGCCGGTTTCGGGGCCGTCCGGTGTATCCGGCGTAGGGTCAGGCGTTACTTCGCCGCCGCCCTGCGACGTGCCAGTTACCCACACTACGCTCGGGTTTGTGACGTCAGTGTTGATTCCCGCTTTGATGCTCACGCTGAATCTGTACGCGCCCGCTCCCTTTGCCTCATAGCCCTCGTAAGGTTCGAACGTTACGAAATCCTTGGCATAGGTTACGGAAATTTCGAAGTACTCTTCCCAATCCTCGGGGAGGTTGAGTAGACCAAGCAGGTCGTGCGGCTCGTCGTCAAACACTACCCACGCCTCGCTGTTTACGGGGATTTCAAGCTTGCGCTTCTGGATCTGCCACGTGATGCTTCTCGGCAGCGTATCGGGAATTACGATAGGGTTGAAGTTGTTTTCGTCTATGTCGAACCTGAACTCCGTTATATACTTGCCCGCGTTTCTGCCCGCGTATGCGCCCACTTTGCCGTTCGTCGTGTATTCCACGCAGCCTTCAAGCGACTCCGGCAAGTTCAACAAGCCTACGCTGAACACCTTCGCCTTGCCGTTCTCGCGCGTGTACGTGTACTTCGTGTCGCTGTTGTAGCTCCATTTCACGCCGCTTAAATCTACCGTCGCTTTGCCTATTGTCCAGCTGACGGAAACGGTATCGGACTGCGTTCCCTGCCAGAAGTAATTTCCGCCTTTAAGCTTGATTACCACCGTGTAGGTGCCCGCGTCCGTATTGAGTCCGCCCGAAACTACTTCCATATTCTCGGAATCGAACCCGACGAGCACATACTCGTCCTCTACGTCGTCAGCCGTTAATCCGTTAGCTATGACTACGGCGCTGTCGCCGAGCTTAGCCTTGGAAATATCGATTTCTTTGCCTGTATAAACAAGCGATAACTTGTCGTTTATGACGGGAGTTTCAACGCCCGACGCGACAATCTTCCATTTGACCGTATAAGGGTCTGTGGAGGTCTTTTCTACTTCTTCGGTTACCTTGCTGTTTTCCGTGTCGATTACGGGATTACCGTTCTCGTCAAGCTCGTAAGCGACCTGACGCTTGATATCGCCGTTTTCGTCGAGCACGTACTTGGCCGCATAACCGCCGTCAACGGTCGGGATATACCTGCCGTTTGCAAGAGTGTAAGTTACGGGATTTGCTCCGTCGAGTTCGAGACGGCAAGCCGCGTCTACAACGGTGAACTTATAGTTGCCGCCGTCCATAACGAAGTTTCCGCCCGCGTCGATTTCGTACTCTGCAATCACATAGTCCGTTCCGTCGAAGTTGATATACGTGTTGACGTACGTTCCGTCCGCTTTACGCAAAGGCTGTTTAACGTTGCTTGTATCCTCTTCAAGTTTGTCGAAGAGATAGATATACTCCTTGACTTCCTGAGTTTGGGCAATCTTTTCGCCCTTTTCGTCAAGCTTGTATTTAGCGATATATTCGCCGTCCTCGGCCGCAACGTACTTGCCGTCGACAAGATTGTACTTAACGGCTTTTCCGTTCGCGTCGGTCACGTACTGAACCCTGACGGGCGAACCGTCTACGTAAACGATATTTCCGTCTTCGTCGCGTACGTACTGCTGTTTGGGCGTTCCGTCGGCGTTAAGCAACGAATCCGCGCCTTCGCCTGCCGCAACGTACTCAACCTCGTACCTGACTTTGAACTTAACCTGTTCGAGGCTGTAATCGCCGTCGTATTCGACAAAGCCGCCTTCGACGTCGTGTACAAACATCAGTTTCCATTCGCCGTCCACGAATACGTATTTAAGCTCGTAGCCCTTGGCGTCAACAGGTCTGAATTCGTTCTCGCCGAGGCCCCAGTAGCTGCTGTCGGGGTCGGTAAGTTTGATAACGAGTTCGTATTCGCCCGCCTTGGTGAACTTGTTTTTGTCGTAAGATATAAGTTTTCCGTACTTTTCTTCGAGAGCGCGGAACCATTCGGCAACCGCCTCGCTCTTGGTGATATCCTGCTCTTCGCCGGTATATTCGAGGTCCTCGATAAGCTCTTCGAGTTCGGAAATATCTATACTGTCAAGTCTTGCGGGAAGAATCCTGAACTTAATCGTCTTGGAAGTACGGTTGATGAGCGACTGCGTATCCGCTACCGCCGTGTTGGTGGCGAGTTCGATTAAGCTGCCGTTTTCGTACTTGTACTTGGTGCTGTCATACCAGGAAAGGTTTACTTTATTAATGAAACGTACTATTACCTGATACTCGCCCGCCGCTTTGTGGGTCAGCCCGCCGCTTAAAATGTAGAAGAATTTGGAGTTGTGCTTCTGCATTTCGTCTGCGATGTCCACGCCGTAAAGCGCGCGGAGGTTGTTATAGAACGCCTCGGTAATGTTATACGTGCCTTCCGCCCAGCCGTCGATTTCGAACGTAATATCTTCGGCGGTGAAGACGATTTCGTCGTCTTCGAGAACGGGCGCGGGGAGCCATACGACGGGCTGGTCGCCGAAGTCGTAGGTACCGAACTCGTAGGTCAACTCAGTTACGATTTCACCCTTGTAGATAAACACAATGCCGAACTCGTACAGACCTTCCGCATACTCGCCGAGGTTGAGATACTCTGCCTTGACGCGGAATTTCACTACGTACGTCAGTCCGCTCTGGATATTTTCGGGCGATACGGGAACGTCGGGTTTGCCGTCCTCGTAAATAACGTACTCAAACATTTCCTTGACGTCGTCGGGAATATCGTCCCAGCCGTTGATGATAACGGTCGAGTACTGGTCGTTCTCCGTCCAGCCGTCTATTTCCAGTTCGAGCTTTTCAGACTTGACGACAACGGTCTGCACGCCGGTGGAAACGTCCGTTCCGTCGAACCATACCGTGCTCTGAACGTCGCTGTTCAAGCCCGCTTTAATGGAAATTTCAAGCTTATACGAACCCGTGAAGTACGCCTTGTAAATCGAATAGTCGTATCCGAGATACTCGTCGTAGATAACGCCGTCCTTGGAGTACTGAACTTTTACGTCGAAGTAGTTTTCCCAACCGGCCTCGAAACCGACAAGCTCCATAAGCTCGTGCACGCTGCCGTCGAACTTATCCCAATCCACATTGGTCTGGGGAAGGTTGAACTGTCTTGCAACTATGCGCCAGGTAAGCGAGGTTGCCAAGCCTTCGGGAAGAGTGCCTACCTCATAGTTCTTGGTGTCAAGCGCGGTCAATACGAGATTGAAAGTCGTGGTATACTCGCCGACTGCCGAGGCGCCGTTACCCGCAAGTCCGTCGGTGCGGTAGCTTACGTAGTTTTTAAGCGCGTCGGGAAGGTTGATAAGCTCTACCTTATGCACGTACGCCTGACCGTTTTCACGCTTGTAAATGAAGGGATTGCTGTCGTCGTAGGCAATCTGATTGCCTTCCGCGTCGGTATAACCCCACGCAACGTTGCTTAAATCGATAATCTGTTTATTGATTACCCAGTTGATTGTTATGCTGTCCGAACTTGCGTCCACATTGCCGTTCGCGTCAATCCAGGCGTAGCAGGCGTAGTTGGCGCTGGGAAGAGAGAACACTGCGGCGAACTCGCCCGCGTTGATACTTCTGCTGCCTTCGATTTTCAGCCTTACGTTCTGCATAAGCCAGATAAGCTCGGGCGAGGAAACGTCCGCGCCGTAGCCGACCAGCACTTCGTAAACGCTGTGCTCGTTGCCGTCGTAGGTGAGCGATACGGTTGTGTTGAGGACGGGTTTGACGAGATAGATAGGATTAATCTTCCAGAGTACGGAATACGTGCCCGCAAGGCCCGTGCCGCTGCCGTCGTCCCAACGCACGGCCGTTCCGAACTCTTCCTTGATGCTGAGATACAGCTTGTAATTGCCTATCTTCGTGCCTTCGTTACCCGAAATTTCAACGTAATCGCCGTACTGTTCGAGGAGTTTGTCGTATGCCTCCTGTCCGAGCGACGCGCCGATAACGTCGATGGTGTCGCCGGTATAGGTGATACCTTCTTCGAGTTCGGGTATTTCGAGTTTGAGTATTTTGATTTCGAATTTGAGGGTTACGGACGAACGGTCAACCGCAGTGCCGCCGTCTTTAAGACCCCAGTAAAGCGTATAATCGGGATAATCGTTTTTAAGAACGAACGTTATGCTGTAAGAACCCGCCTCGCTCTGCGTGAGCTCGTCGCCGCCCCATACGTCAACGTAGTTCTGATAATAATCCCAGTTGTCGATTTCGAAAGTTACGGTCTTGCCGCTGTACAGTACGTAGACCTCGCCCGATGCCTGCATATCGCTGTCAAACGGGGTGTAAACGCCGTCTACGGTATAGCCCGTAATCTTGGGTTTGCCGTTTACCTGCCAGAAATTCTGCTCGTCGAGCGTACGGGTGGTAAACTCGTAGTAATCGTCTACGCCCGCGTCGAAGGTGAGCGTGATGTTGCCCTTATACGCGTCCTTAACGAAAGGCGCTATGGAGTAAACGTCGCCGCCGAGCGATTCGAGAATTTTGTCGAGGTCGACCTTATTTCCGGTCTTGCCGCTGCCCTCGTAGAACTCGTAATCGATGAACTTGTTGGAGGACACGCTGCCCGCGCCGAGAATTACCGTGGAGGACTCCCATTCGGGTTCCCAGCCGATAACGGTCATAGCCGCTTTTTCAACGTCGAGCGAAGAGGTCTGGTCGGCCATAGTAAGGAGGTCGGAGCTGCCCGCGCCGTAAGGTATGAGCCATACGACGTTAGCCCAGTCGATATCCAGAATATTGCCGTTGATACCGTCTTTGAGTTTGAGCTTGAAGGTATACGTGCCCGCATTGTAAGCGAGGAACTGCATTCCGTGCTCTGCCGTGCCGTCGTAAGGCGCGGTAGCCGTGCCGTCCGCGTCGGTGTACTCCATCTCTATGGTGTAGTACTCTTCCCAGTCGACTGTAACGTCAAACACGTTGAGAAGGTTATGCAGACTTCCGTCAAACACGTTCCAGCTGCCGTTGCCCGCGGGAACGGTTATCTTTCTGCGCGCGATAGTCCAGTCGGTGAACTTATCTACCGTGGCGGAAGGCCATTCGCCGAGAACGTAGTTGTCGGTATCGATTAAATCTTCTTTAATCGTTATGGTAGTCGTGTACTTGCCCGCGTTGCTGTTGACGTTGTCAACGAAGTCGCCGCGGTAAGTCGTGGTGTACTCAACCTTGTCGAGCAGGTAGTCGGGAAGGTTTTCAACCTCGACCGAGTATTCCGTAGCAACGCCGCCGACGATTGTAAACACGTAATCCTGATAGTCGCTCCACTTGACCTGAGAAAGGTCGAGGAGTTGTTTTTTGATAGTCCACTCGAACGTGTCCTCTATTTCGGGCGCGTTCCACTTGTCTTCGTCGTAGGTGAAATACGCTTTCGCTACGTAGTCGCCCGCGTCTATTGCGGACGAAACGTCGTCCGTTGAGGTGGGCATACTGATTATAAGGTTGTCGTACGAGCTCTTTAACTTGATATTGTGCGCGTAGCCGTCGTAAACGATTTCTACCGCCTCGCCCGTTTCGGAATCGATCCAGATGGACTGAGCCTTGTCGTAGACCGCGACAATCGTTCCGTCTTCGGAATTATGGGTATACTCCCAATAGAATTCGTCGGGGTCGAACGTGGCCTTGACGACCTGGAAATCGAACTGGGAAGTGCTGAGATAATAGTCGGTGGAACCGCTGTATTTGAGTTTGAGCACAACCCTGTAATTGCCGGGGAGCGTGGGCGCCGGTATGGGCATAGTGTAGCCGCTGACGTCCGAATAGTAAATTACGTCGATATTGCTGTTGTCTATCTCGCCGTTGGAGGTGTTAAGGTCGATAACCGCCGTAGCCTCGAACGGGTCGCCGTCATAGACGTAGACCGTATCGGTCTTGCCGTTGATTTCGATATGAACGAGTATCGCGGTATCGTCGCCGCCGAACTCGAACTCCTTGGGGTTCTCCTCGCCGACAAACTCCAACACGTAGTTGTTGGCATAATCGAGCGAACCCGTGCCCTGTTTGAGAACGGCCTCGATAAGATACCTGACGGTCTTGCCAACTTCGCGCTCGATACTGGGCGTAACTTCCCAGGTCTGCAAAGTTTCGTTCCACTTCTTGTAGATATACGTAACCTTGTTGCTGGGCGAATCCGTTTCGGTTTCTATTACGACGGGATTATACGTCGTAACGGAGCCGTCGGAGCTGTGTTCGCCCTCCTGCCAGCTTACGGAAAGTTTCTTCTGGTTAATCTTCCAGGTGCACAGCCATTCGAACGTACCCGTATAAGTGCTCGTATCGCCCATTTTAGGGGTTTCGTAGTTGCTGGTTGCGCTGCTGAACTTGACCGAAGTGGTGTATTCGCCCGCGTAAACCTGCTGGTTGTTGGCGTAGCCCGTGCCCGTATAAATCCAGGTAAGTCCGGAAGGCGCCGTGCCCGTAAGGCTTATCGTCTTGGAAGTGTCGTCGTAAGTGAACGCGTTTTCGCCCGCATAATCCCAGCTGAGGCCGGTAAGGTCGTACTTGGCGCGGTCGATAGTGTAATAGAGCACTAAGGGCTGGGCCGTGTCGTACGAATACTTGTCGGGGTCTCTGGCCGAAAGCGTAATCTTCGCCTCGTAATTGCCCGCGTTGGTCGCGGTGGTGTTGCCCCAGAACGCGTCCAGCCTGACCTGCCAGGACAGCAACGCGTCCTCGAAGTCGGAATAGCCGAAGTTATCGAAACCGGCCATACCCTTGGCGTTCATATACGGGTTGAAAATGTACTGGCCGCCGTCGGTAAGGAAAGGCAGGTGCAGCCTGTTGTTTGCGTCCTGTCCCTCCGTGCCTACCGTGTATACGGTGTTTGTGGGGTCGGTGCTGATTCTGTACTGCCATATAAGCAGGGATTCGTCGAAAGGAGCGGGGTCGGCGATTACTACGAACCTCTGCGTGCTGTCGCCGAGTACGTAGTTGCCGTCGGTATCCTGCTGTACTGCATAGATATCGTAAACGCTCTTCATTATGTTGTTGTTGCCGTAGGGCAGGGCGCAGAAACAGTATGCGTTGTACGTTCCGTCCGCCTGCTCTTCGTACTGCCAGGAAATGTCGTTTTCGTCCAGCAGCATCCACTCTTCGGTGTTGCCGTTCTGCTTATAGTAGATTTTGATTTTGAAATAGCTGTCAAGCCCTGCGGGGACAGCCTTCGCCGCCGAAGGCGACGCCGTGGGCACAACCCTGAGCCCCGTCACGGTGAGTTTAGCCATAACGGGCGAGCTTATCGGCCAGGTAGCCGAACCCGTTTGAAGAACGGCGTCCGTCTTTTCGTCGGTCGAGCTGAACGTCCACTGCGCGCCGAGATTGCGTTTCGTCACGTTGAATACAAAGGTCTTTTCGGTGAGAGTGGTGTCGCGCCAGCTTGCGTACTCGCGCAAATCTTCCTCTATCCATACCTTGACGGTATATTTGCCTATTTCTCTGAATTTGAGTTTAAGAACGCCGTTGAACCAGGACTCCTCGAACGCCGAGTTGTCGTCGGTAGCGACCGTTCTGGGGCCTTCGTACGTTATGCTGTAATTTTCGTAAGCATAACCCGTAACCGTTCCGTTTTCGTAATCCTCTTCGGTGAGTATACCGTTATACAGGTCCTTAATCGTAAACGTGACGTCCCCGCCCTCGTATTCCTTGGTGGTTTCGGACGCGTAGCTGGGCGCGGCGTGAACCATCTTCTCGATTACGAGTTCGAACTCGATTTCGTCGGTGGTGCCGTTGGACCAGACCATATTGTCCGTGCTGGCCAGTTTTACGGTGACCTTATAGGAGCCCGGCTCTTTCGCGCCGAACGTGATTATGTTTTGTTTTTCAACGATAAGGTTTTTAAGCGCGCCGTCGTACGTAGGGCCGTAAATGTCGGACACTTTCAGCCAGTTACCGGACGCGTCCTTCGTTTCCGTGTAACCGATAACGTCGGCAAGGCTTATGGGGAACTTGTTGTTCGCGCCGTTCGTAACTTCGAAAGAAACGTATCTTTCGTCGACGATGTTTCCGGCCTGCATCGGGATGTTTTCAACCATCATCGAATGCAGTCTTGCGTCGTACTGAACGGTGATTTTATTGTCTTTTAAAGATTCGAGTTTCAACAGATACTCGTTGTTGGCGAAAGGAGTTTCGCGTTTGAGTCTGTCAATCCTGAAAGTAAACGCAATAGTTTCGAGGTTCGCATAGCGCCAGCGCGTGTTTGCGAAATCCTTCAACTTGAAAGTGAGCGTGTAGATACCCGCCTCGGCTGCGTGGAAGTTATAATACGTTCCGTCAAAACCGTGCGCGGTTATACCCGCCGCGAACTCGGTCGTTCCGTCGTGGCGCACGCCCGCAATCGAATCGAGGTCCATAATCTGCTCGTCGAATTCGAGTATCTGTAAAACGCGCTCAACGCCGTCGCCGTTTTCGTCGACTTTGTAGCTGTAATGTTTAGTTCTGCCCGAAATGGTCTTTTCGGTGTCCGTGCTGTCGTTAAAGATATACGGAGTATCGTACTGCAACTTCTCGATTATGAAAGTAACGTCCACGGGGTCCGTACTGCCGTCAGCCCAGACCGCGTTGTCCGTAAGCGTAAACCTTACTACGTACTTATCCGCATTCCTCGCCGCAAACACAAGCAGACCGTCGTTAATGTCCTGATAGTAGTCGTGGCTGATTTTACGCGTTTCGAAACTTGCCTCGTCGAAGAAGTTCTCCTCGTATCCCTCTCTCTCGAACGTAGCCGAGGATACGACCGCCTTGGTCATCCATCTGGATTCGATATCGTTCCAGAAGTTTGCAATCTTGATTTCCTGCTCGTCGCGGTTATAAGTAACCGTCTTGGTAAGGCCTACAACGCCCTCCGCGCCCTCGCTGGTAGCAACGTAGATGTAGGGTTTTGCAATGCTGTACGGGTCGACGATAAGGTTGAAATCCAGATCGTCCGTGCTGCCGTCCTTTGCAAGCCATTCCATATTGTCGGGGTCGACAAGGCTGACGGTTATCGTATAGCTCTTGGCGGGTGCGTCCGTGCTTACGACAAGGGTATTGTCCGCGTCGGAATGAACGCCCGTCATCTCCGAAGGATAAGCGAAGTTGTAATTTACCCACTTGCTGTCCATATTCAGGAGTTTGAGCGCGTCAACCCACTTTTCGCCCGTATAGGTCACGTGCTTTTCGTAAGGGTTGGGAAGAAGACCCGAAGTAACTTCTATCTCGGGAACCTTGACCGCCGCCTTCTGGATTATGATGTAATAGTACTTGGTATCGGTATCCAGCCCCGCGCCCGTCGACAGCCACGCCTCGTTCTTGGTGTCGAGATTGAGCTCGATACAGTACACGTCGGGCACGCCGGGGGTACCGTTCTTCGTAAACATCTCTATCGTGCCGGTGTTGTCGTCGCCGATATTCACGGTAAAGTCCGTCTTATCCGCGGTAGCTTTCGAAGATACGGAAGGGGTGATATACTTATAGGAAGGCGTAACGGTGGTATACGAATCCGCCGTAAGCGTTTCGCCGAAATTTACGCCCTTGATGGTTATAGCCTGCGATTCCACGTCGCTGTCGTAAGTGAAGTACGCGAAATGGCTGTTGTCCACAAGCGACTGCCAGTCGTAACCGTCTATTACGGGCACAGACAGCATTTTCGTGTTGATTTTTAACGTAAACGTACGCGCGGCAGTGTCGTTCTTGTCGCCGTTGTCCTTCAACCAGTAATAGTCCGCGGTCTTGAATCTAACCGTTATAGTATACGAGTTGACCTTCGACGCGTTGAACTTATAGACCTTTATGTCGTTAAGCGTGAGTTCCACGCCCGCCTTGTCGTCGTTCGTTGAGTCGGTTGCGTTGAGTATAAACTCGATATCGCCGCCACTTACCGTTTCGCCGATTATATAGATGTTGCGCTTGTAACCCGTGTATACCTCGGTCGCCTGCATACCCGTTTTTATGGGCGTGCCCGAACCCGTGGCGGCATTGAACGTGTCGTCGCCGTCGTCGTACAGCCAGGCCGTAGGCGCCGCAATGCCGAGTTTTTCGACATACAGCTTGTATTCGAGCACGTCGGCATAGCCCGAAGGCCACTTATAGTTATTAGGATTGGAAATTCCCAGTTTGAGAACGTACGAACCGGTATGCACCGCCTTGGCAGTGAATACGAAATCGTTATCAAACTCGACATACGCGCCGGGAGCGACCATTCCGTCGCCGTCGGTGCTCTCGCTCGCCTCGAACGCGACAACCTCGTATGCGTCGGGGTGCTCGCCGAGACCGATACTGAACTTAACGCCTTCGTCGCGGTTGAAAGCTATCGTTTTCTGCGAGAGAGTGTCCTCGTAAGTCGCGCCGTCGCCGTCGTCGTAGAGGTGAGCGCGCGTAACTTCCATCTTCTCGACGATGATGGTTAAGGTAACGCTCTTTCTGTTATCCTGCGAATCACGCCAGCAGTAGTCCGCTCTCGGCGTAATCGTGACCTTATAGGTGCCCGCGTGGAGGAACGAGAAACGGAACAGGTTCTCGCCGTACTCGTGCACGGTCCACCAGTCTGCGCCCTGAGCCGCGCCCGTGGAGTCGGCCGCCGTTACGACGCAGTCGAACTGGTCGAAGAAACCGGTGGGTATATATTCCTCGCTCATATCGGTGCGCTTTATGTATATTCCGCGATTCTTTTCGCTGAATATAATCGTCTTGCTCAGCTCGTCGTTTTGGCCGCCCTGTATATCCGTCCTGTTGTCGATAAGGTCGCCCGTGTTGTCGTGGTTTGCGCCCTCCTCGTCAACGTAGTACATCTCTATGCCCGCGACGGGTGCGAACACTATTTTAAGAATAAACTCGCAGTAGGTTTCGCCCGAGGCCCACTTGTAGCTGCTGAACTTAGTTCTGAGCCTGACTTTATACTCGCCCGTATTGCCTGCGGTAAATACAAGCTTGCCGTCTTTCCAGCCCTCGTAGGTGATTTTGGTTTCGTCGTAGAGCACTTCTACGAGATTGCGGTAGTCGTCTTTGAGCGCAATAGTCATACGGTAATCGGTGGTCCAGTATTCGCCGACCATCATATTACCCTCGTAATCCACCTTCTCGCCCGCCTCTTCGCTCCTGTCATATACCAGAACGGGGTCGGTCAGTGCCATAGGATTTATGACCACTCTGTAAACAAGGCTTGGCGACTCGTCCGTGCCTTCCCAACAGTAGTTGGTGTTTTTAAGCGTTACCATTATGAAATAATAGCCCGCCTCGGTTATCTCGACCTGTAAATAGCCCTTGCCTTCTGTGCATATAATGCCCAGTTCATTGAAGTTTTCAATAGGGTTATTCAGCTCGTCTACTATTCTGTAAGTGTGCTTTTCGGGATTGTACGCAAACTCGTCGTCGCGGCCGGAACCGATTCTGACGGTCTGAATCTCTTTGTCGTATGCGAACGAGGCAGTGGGCCTGCCCATATCGTCCACTTCCGCAACTTCGTAATACGACTGCGTTTCCTTATAGAACGTTTTATAGGTAAGTCTGGGCAGACTTATAGCGTGTATTCTGAAATAGAAAATTTTCTCGTCGGTAGTTCCGTCCGCCCAGCAATAGTTCGCCGTGGGAGAGAGCTTGATGGGATATTCGCCCGCGTCCGTACCGGTAAACTTGACAAACTCGCTCGTAAGTCCCCATTCCCTGTCCAGCGTTTCGTTGTAGGAAATGAATATGGAGCCCTGCAAACCGACTTTGAGGTTGATATAGTGCTCCTTGAAGTTGAACTTGACTTCCTTGGAGTTGCCCTCGTATTTTACAATCTCTTCGGTTGCGCCGTCGGGATAGGAAATCGCCGTATCGGTCATAACCAGCGAAGGTAATTCTACCGGCTTTTTATTGATTATGAGCGTGACTACGGGAGGGGTGACCCCGTCATCCCACTGATAGTTGGCTTTGGTATCGAAACGCACGGTATACGTGCCCGCCGCACGCGCGGAAAGGATAAGCTGTCTGTCGCCCCAGAGATACTGGTTCATTCCGATAGCAGTCCAGGTTATACGCGCCTCGTATGCGTTGTCAAATGTCAGCGTTTCAAACCACTGGTTGCCGTTTTCGTCCTTTTCGCCGTAATAGGTTACTTCTTTTACGTTATCCTTAGCGTCCTTATCCGTAAGGAAAGGCGCGGATATCTTCATTCTGTCGATTACGAAATCGTACGTGCGCGGGCCCGACTGTCCGTCGTTCCACACATATCCGGCTTTGGGCGTGAGGATAATGGGATAAGTGCCCGCGTCCCTGGCCGAAACGGTAAGTACGTTATCCGTAATGGAGTACGTGCCCAGAACGCCTACGTCTATTTCAACGCTCTGCTGGGATACGTACATTATATTCATAAGCTGGTCCGCGCCGTTGTAGGTGACCGTCTTGGAGAAATCCTCGACCTCGCCGCCGTCGTCTATAATCTCCGGCGACAGAGAAATCAGCTTTGAACCGATTGTAAATGTAAATGTAATCTCGTCGTTATAGGACTGTACAGTGTTGCCCGTCGTGGGGTCGGTCACGTCCGCCGGCGTGGTCCACACCATATTGTCCTTGTCTTTCAGTTTTACCGTGAAGGTATAAGTGCCCTGATTGCTCTGCTGAAGAGTGAGCATTCCGTTTTCCGTCCACAGCCATTCGGTCAGTCCTTGGGTTGTGTACTCAACGTTCTCACTTGGCACAGGATAAACGCTTATATATTGCGGTCCGCCCCTGTCGTATACGAATTTCAGGTTTGGTTGCGTCGGGTCGACTACGTCGCCCTCGTCCTGTAGCGTTGGTCGCTCCAACTCCAATTTCTTAATTATGAACGTAAACGTTCGCGGCGTGTCGGTTCCGTCCGACCATTTCCTGAACGGCGTCAAAGTTATCGTGTACTCGCCTACGTCCGTCGCCTGCAATACGAGGTTACCGCGGGGGTCGATACCCGACTGAGGTCTGGAAACAAGTGTAACGTCGGAGTTGGGATTCGTGCTGGTAGACGTCCAGCTTACAAGTCCGGGGCCGTAGTCGCCCGTGAACGTAATCTGCTGGGGCTGCTGGTTATAGATAACTTCCTTTCTCGTTCTGTCCGTGTTAACGCCCTCGTCGAATTTCATAACGGGCGCCTCTACGGAACTTCTGTGCACTATGACTTTTATTTCTGCCCAATAAGACCAAGGCCCCCAATACCAAGACATATTGGGCAAGTACTGGCTTTGCCAGTTTACGGGATTATAATATGTGGAAACTCCAGTACCCCAGTAACGGCTGGTCGTGCCCTTACGCGGCCTCCAATATCTGAGGTAGTAAACCCCGCTCGGGGCGTCGCCGTCAATCACAAGCGTACTCGTTTGTCCTGCATTATTATAGGTCGTTGACCCAACCAAATAGTCGGCGCTGGGCGTTATCGAGGAAGAATACTCTTCCTGCGTTTCCGCTAACGTCTGACCTGTATATCCATTTATCGGAGTACCGTTAGCATCATTATCAAATATGCCTCCCCAAAATCCGACATCTTTATAATAACTTAATGCCGTAGCCTCAGGGTTGTTATTGTATAAATAACGGTAAAAACAATGAGACGTATCGTCGTATGCTCCGTATGTAACAGACGAATGGCCTATCGCATCATAAACGCTGAATGTATACGATTCGCCCGGCTCTAACCATACGAAATAGTATCTTCCCGCTTCACCTGCGGCAAGATTATTTCTTTGATTCCCCCAATGGTCTGAGCCGAAAATGGTATATGCACTACTTCCCCATAACTCGGTTTCATTAGTTATCGGTTTGCTCGCAGATATTTTTTCAATAGGCAATGCGGTTTGCAAACCTTCCGTATATCCGCTGGCATATTCGCCCGTTCCGTCGGGAGGGAGCAGCATATCGTCGGAGGCCGCAGACTTTCTGTCCTGCTTTGCGTCAAGGTCGATATACCCCGCCTCATAATCGTTATTGAAGGCAAGGATAGTTTCCGCGGTGGTCTGCAAGTCCGTATCAACGAACTCCTCCAATTCCGCCGCGGTTATTTCCATT
This sequence comes from uncultured Christensenella sp., assembly GCA_910579705.1. Lineage (GTDB taxonomy): Bacteria > Bacillota > Clostridia > Christensenellales > Borkfalkiaceae > Coproplasma. Next base: position 160 of record CAJTUI010000015.1, on the reverse strand, counting down.
GAGCGCGCGTAAAAGTCGACGTATTCGAACTTAATGCCGGTCCTGTCGGCAATAGAGTTCAAAACGCCTTCGTCATAACGCTCGTCGTACTCCTCCTCTTCTTCCTGCGCGCCCTCATCTGCGGCGGAATCGGCAGAGGCGTCTTCGCGGCCGCTTTCGG
>CAJTUI010000014.1 GCA_910579705.1 uncultured Christensenella sp. | reverse complement strand
CATCTGAGCTAATGGGCCTTGCTGTGGCACTTTTCGGCCGAAATCCGAAGGGGGGAGAACCGACTTTGGCCGGCAACAGCCGAACCTGCGAATTTGTTTGGCTGGGGTGTGGCAGCCGAACCTGCGAATTTTGTTTGGCTTGGGTGTGGCAGCCGAACCTGCGAATTTTGTTTGGCTTGGGTGTGGCAGCCGAACCTGCGAATTTTGTTTGGCTGGGGTGGCAGGATTTGAACCTACGAATGCGGGAATCAAAATCCCGTGCCTTACCGCTTGGCGACACCCCAATGAAAGGCGCATTGCCTAAAATAAAAAATGGGGCGGGCGACAAGTTTCGAACTTGCTACCTCCAGAGCCACAATCTGGCGCTCTACCGATTGAGCTACGCCCGCCGTTTATTGGTGCGCCTGGAGAGATTCGAACCCCCGACACACGGCTTAGAAGGCCGTTGCTCTATCCTACTGAGCTACAGGCGCGTTTCGCATTGCGGCGGCGCGCTTACCTTAAAAGCGTTGGAGCGGGTGATGGGAATCGGACCCACGCAACCAGCTTGGAAGGCTAGTGTTCTACCATTGAACTACACCCGCATTGTTTACGAGCATTCCGCACAACTCAATGCTAAACGATTATATCAAATCAAGTTTTGACTGTCAACTTATTTTTTAACCTTATATGCATAAATTTCCAAGATTTTCAAAAAGGAAATTACTGTCCGTGCCTGTGCTCCGTAAACTTTTTATGCCAGCTTTTGGCGTATGCGTTAAGCTGCGCGCAGTCTACGGAGGAAACGCCCCTGCAATATTTGACGTATTCCATTAGTAGCCCGTCGACGAAAACGTTGATTTCAAGCTCTAAAAATTCTCTGTTTTTAATCCTGTCGTCGCCGTTGCACAGCTCGTAAAATTTCCCCGCTACTTTTGAGGCCAGCCGCTTTACGGAAAATACGAAATCGTTGGTGCGGCAAAGCATTTTGTAATTCCCGTCGTTTTTATCGATAAAATCAAACAGCTCGTCGAAAAAGCCGTCGTAATTGTCGGACGCGAGTAGCTTAACGTTAGTATAAAATTCTTCTATGAGCTCCGTTTCGAAATCTTCGGCGACTTCGTAGATATCGGTGAAATGGGAGTAGAACGTGGCGCGGCTTATCTGCGCGCGGGCAGTAAGTTCGCTTACCGATATTTTATTGATCTGATTTTTTTCGGCAAGCATTGTTATAAAGGTGTGTTTTATAAGTTTCCTTGTTTTGGCGGAGGAGTTGTTCAGATTGCGTGCTTTCATAAATTCCTTAATTTAAACAAATTCGTAAAAATGTCTATATATTTACACATTTGCATATATGTTCTTTTCTTTATCTACATATAATATTATAATTTAATCACGGATAGTAAGTCAACGGTATTAAAGCCGTTGCGCGGCGGTATCGACATTTATTTGATAGGAGATTAAAATGAAAAATAAAGTTAAAACCAACGATTTAGTTTACTTTTTGTCTGCGGTGCTGGGAATTGCGGCAATATTTTTGTTGCTTGCGCCCGGTATCACAAAGTCGATAACTGTTGCGGGACATACCACGTCCGATTCGACTTCGGGTTTTGCGCTGATGTTCGGCACGGGCGACGGCGCGAAATTCAACGTTATGATGTTTATTGCGCTTGTATGCAGTATTGTCGGCGTTGTAGGCGTAATACTGTCGTTTGTGCTTAAAAACAAGAAGATAGGCAAGTTTATCGCGTTCGTGGGATTTATCGCGGCGGGCGTTCTGTATTTTATGTTCCGCGCGTTCTATCCTATGTGTATGGAAAACGGCAAGCAGGTTATAGCCACTGCCGAAGCGCTCGGGTTTAAGTTCAAGCTCGGTGCGGGCGCAATAGTTGCGGGCGTGCTCAGTCTTTTTGTCCGGACTTGGAATTGCCGCGTCCGTGTTTATGAAGAAATAATTTTAATATCCGCCGTTTACCGACAGTGAGTAACCGCCGCCCTGATTTGATGAGGGCGGCGGGTTTTTTTGTTGGTGGGTTTTAATTTGAGAGCGGCGGAGTTTTTTATTGTGGGTTTTTAATTTGAGGGCGGCGGAGTTTTTTTGTTGTGTGGGGGGGGGTGCGCTTTTAATTTAGGAGCGGCGGTTTGTTTGTAGAGAGTGGGGAAGGGCATTTATTGCGGGGTTTCGTCCTTGTCTTTAACTTTGTCCTTGTCCTTTTTGCGCTTGCCCGAAGTTCCGACGTAAACGAGATACGATACGGCCGCGAGTATGAGTATCACCACAGCAAGTATCAAAAGAACTGTTCTGGTGTCGCTCTGCTCCGTGTAGTCGGGGTCGGTGATGTGCGAAGGGTCGTCGTTGTCGGAAGATATATAAATTCCGCTGAGAAGGCCAGCCGTCACGTATCCGTATTTATCCGTTCCGTCTTCGGTCTTATATTTAACCTTATAAAATACGAAATCGAGAACGCCGTTAAGTTCTATTTTACCTTCGACGTCGACAACCTTGTTCATTGCGCCCGTAAGCGCGGGTTGCATTGCCACATACGGCGCGACGTATATATCGTCGCCGAGTACGGTCGCGGATTTGAATTCGGGAGTGAACGAGTATTTGACCGTGCGTTCTTTGACGTTGTCCGCAAGCAGGATATAACCCTTGCCGCCCGTAGCGATTACCGCCGCGTTGCCCGTGCGGCACAAAAGCAGTGCGGTAAGGTTTTCCTTTGCAGTAACAGTTTCGCCCGTCTTGAAATACTTTCCGTCCAGCTCGGTCAAATCGGTTTCGGTCATATATGCGCCTGCGGTAACTTCGACGAACGAGGGTTCGTAACCGTCTTCAAACGCCTTGGACGCTTGTCCCGTCAGGATAGTCTGCGTTGCGGAAAAATCTTCGTACGAGATTGTGACCGCGGTTGCGACTTCGCCAGTGAAGGAATAGACTACGTTTTCGCTGATTGCGTAAACGCTTTCGCCGAATAATTTGAGATTGCGATATTCGCCCTCGGCTGTATGTATTACGTCCTGCTCGTAGTCGGATATTTTAAGCGACTTGTCTTTGAGGTAATAGTTATACGCGCCGACGGTTATCGTCGTTTCGGGCTCCGGCATCTTATAATCCGCGTGTTCCTGACCTTCTGAATAGGGGAGGGAATAAACCTTACCCGTGGAGTCCTCTAAATAGAAAATTCCGTCGTTGCAGTCGAGAGCGGTAACCGTGTTCTCGAACACGTAAACCGTGCGCGTTCCGTCGGAGCATACATATACCGATTTGTCTTCGGCGAACGCGTAGGAGTTATCGTTTACGGCGTAATCCGTCAGACCCGAAAATTCCAGCGTCTTGACGAAATCGCCGTTTCCGGGGTATACCGTGCCGCTTTCTTCGGCCGCGGCAGAAACTCCGCCGCCGACCGTGACGGCCGCCATAATCAATGTAGTTGTTAAAATTGCAAAACGTTTCACGTTTAAATTATACCATACCATATTTTTATTGTAAACTGTTTAAATTTAATTTTTTTGTCCGCGCCGCGACTGTAATATACGAAAAATGTTACACCGCGGCTACGTTTTTATTTGAAAAAAACTTATATTTAATTTTTAATTTGCACGGAAACTGTCATATTTGACGGTTATAATAAGACCGTAACAAGAAAAACATTTGTTTGTTTTTGTGGGGTAGTTTTGAAAACGAAGGACATTTTGAAGTTTTACTTTTTTGCGGAAAAAATCGACGCGGCGTTTGAAAACCTCATTTTAAAGAGGGCTTGCTCGGGGGCGGGCCGCGGGGGATATTCCGACGCGCTGAACATATGCGGGCTGTTGGAAGAGAAGTCCGTGCTATGCACGTTCCGCGCATATCTGGACGGCGTGATTTGCGGCTTGCCCGCGGCGGACGTGCGCGTTCTGCGCGGATACGCGGCCCTGCGGTGCGGTATAAGCCTCCTGAGCGAGGACGGGCGCAGGGCGGTAAAGCGCGCCGTATTGAAGTTTAAACGGCGCGCGCGGAGGCTGGCCTCATTCGGCGGGGCTATGCGTATCGCGGTTAAATATATATGCCTTGCGTGCCCGCCGCTACCTGTCGGGGCGGAAATGGCGGTTTCTGCCCGTGAGATACAAGATGACGAGCGCGGCCGCGGCGAGCCCCGCGAGGGCGAGGCCTATGTACAGCTTGGAGTTTCCGCCGCCGCCCTGAACGGGGACTTCGTTATCGGGCGGGGTATCGGAGGGGATTTCGTTTAAATCGTAGTCGTCGTTGGCGCCGTAGATATAGCCGAACGTGCCGTCGTACATAACGTAGGAGTATGCGGAGGCGCCTGCGTAGTACGTGCCGTAAAACGCGGCGGTTACGTCAAGCTCTCCGAGAACGGGCAGCGAACCCGCGGGGACGTCGGTTTTGAACTTTACCGTAACGGGCTTGTTAAGAAAGATATTTGCGGGCGGGGTTTCCACGGGCGTGAGGTGTTCCGACAGGCAGTAGCCGTAGATCGCGCGGTAAAGCGCGGTGTCTTCGGCGTACTTGCAGTAATACCAGTCGCCGTCCGTCGAAATTATTTCCACGCAATAGGTGTACGGGATAATAAACAGCGAGTAGTTTAAATCCTTGCGTTCGCAAAAGTAGATGTCGCGTGCATCGGCGCGGGCATAACGGGAAGTCGCCGCTGCCGCGGTGAAATTTCCGTTCGCCGATGCGCGGACGGGTGAAATGATAATAAGCGCCGTAACGATACAGCAAATAATTAATTTCGCGGCTTTCATACCCGAACATTATAGAGTAAGTTTTGTTGAAAAAACATTGTTATTTTGTCATAAAAGGTCTATGCAGAGAGAAGAAATTTTAAACCGCCTTGCCGCGGTGGAAAAAGAACTGAATAAACGCAGGTCTGACGCGGAGCGGCTTAACGGATACAACAAGACGAAAAAGCATAAAAAACAGCTCGCGTTCCATAAATGCAAAAAGCGCAACCGCTGGGTGTTCGGCGGCAACCGTTCGGGGAAAACCGAATGCGGGGCCGTGGAATGTATCTGGATGTTGCGCGGCATTCACCCCTACCGCAAAAACAGAAAGGACGTGTTCGGCTGGGCGGTGTCGCTGTCGGCGCAGGTGCAGAGGGACGTGGCTCAGGCGAAAATTTTAAGCTATCTGCCGCGCGGCTGGATTGCGGGAATTACTATGCTGTCGGGGCGCAGGGACAGCCCCGCGGGCGGGGTTATCGACCAGATAAAAATAAAGAACGTGTTCGGCGGTATTTCGACGCTCGGCTTTAAGAGCTGCGATCAGGGCAGGGAAAAATTTCAGGGCTCCTCGCTGGATTTCGTATGGTTTGACGAAGAGCCGCCGCGGGACATTTACGAGGAGTGCGTTATGCGCGTTATGGACAGACGCGGCGACATATTCGGCACTATGACGCCCTTGAAGGGCAAGACCTTTATATATAACGAGGTGTATCTGAACCGCAGGCGCAACCCCGAAATGTGGTGCGAGTTTATGAACTGGGAGGACAACCCCTATCTTTGCAAAAAGGAGATTAAGTATCTCGAAAACGCGCTGGACGGTACCGCGCTGGACGCGAGAAAGTACGGCAGGTTTTCAGAGGGCGCGGGGCTTGTCTATCCCGAGTTCGACGAGGCGGTGCACGTCATAAGACCCTTCGAAATCCCGAGGGACTGGCAGGACAAAATTTCAATCGACCCCGGCCTCAACAACCCGTTGTCGGCGCACTGGTATTGCGTGGACTGGGACGGGAACGTGTACGTGGTGGCGGAGCATTTCGCGGCAGGCAGGGACATAGATTTCCACGCCGAGGCGATTAAGAATATCAGCGCTAAACTGGGTTGGAAGACGGACGGGCGCGGCAGGGTTTCCGCGCTTATAGACAGCGCCGCGAACCAGCGCACGCTGGCCTCCGCGAAGAGCGTTTCCGAACTGTTTTACGAGCGCGGAATACTCGTAGACACAAACGTTGACAAGGACGTTTATTCGGGGATAAACCGCGTGAAAAGTTTTTTGAGGCGGGGCAACGGCGAGGGCGATTTATATATTTTTTCCGATTGCGTGAATATGATCGAGGAGTTCAGGACATACCGCTGGCAGGACGGCGACACGCCGTTGAAGCGCGACGACCACTGTATGGACGAGCTGAGGTATTACGCTATGACGCGGCCGCGGCCCGCGGAAAAGCGGGAGGAGCTGTCGGTCATTGCCGCGGATAAACGGCGGAGAATAAGAAGAAAAAAGGGCGTGAGGTGATTATGGAGGACGAGGTTGTAAACGCGCTGAAAAAGTGCGCGGTGGGGCTGAGCACGAGCGAGACGGTGGAGGAGTTCGGGGTGGAGGACGGCGAGCTGAAACTTATCAAGAGGAAGGTTACGCGGCGGGAAATTCCGCCCGACATAAAGGCGGTAAAGCTTTTGATGGACGACGGCGTGGAGGAGCTTTCCGACGCGGAGCTGGAAGCCGAGCGCGACAGGCTTATACGGGAGCTTAAACAATTAAATTAAAGGAAGGTTGAAATGACGGAAAAGAAAGATGCGTCCGCGGAAGAAATTCTCGCGGAAGAGGTTACGAAAGAGTTTCTCGAAAGACAGAGCGAGAGAAAGTTCACGGAGAGGGGCTGGCAGCTGAATATGAATTTCGTAAGCGGCAATCAGTACTGCGACGTTAATTCCAAGGGCGAGATTTTCGAGGAGGACAAGAGCTATTACTGGCAGGAGAGGCGGGTGTTTAACCATATCGCGTCCGCGGTGGATTTGCGGTGCTCCAAGCTGGGCAGAATACGCCCCGCGCTTATCGTGAGGGCGGCCTCCGACGACGAGCGGGACAGGCACTCGGCAAGCCTTGCCTCAGCTATACTCGCGTCCGTTTCGGAGGAGTGCGACCTTGACGGGATTATATCCGCCGCGACGGTCTGGTCGGAAACGTGCGGGACTGCGTTTTATAAAATTGTATGGGACGGGAACGCGGGCGGCGACGCGGGGCTTTACAGCGACGGAAGAAAGCTTAAACAGGGCGGCGTGAAGGTGTGCGCGGTGTCGCCGTTCGAGATTTATCCGTATTCGCTTTCGGAGGAAAGCGTGGAGGGGCAGCCCGCGATAATACACGCCAAGGCGGTGGCTGTGCAGGACATATACTCGGCCTACGGCGTCAAGCTGGAAGGCAGGGATTTGGAGGACGCGGCGTATCCGCGCGGGGATATGCGCGGGGCAAATGCCGTAAGGCACGGCTACGAGCTGGTTATAGAGAGGTATAAGCGGGCGGACGCGGACAACCCCAACGGCAGGCTTACCGTGGTTGCGGCAGGGGTATTGCTGTACGACGGCCCCCTGCCGTACATAAACGGCGACGGGGGAATGCGGGGGTATCCGTTTGTCAGACAGACGTCGCTGCCGCGCGCGGGCAGTTTCTTTGCGCCGAGCGTTGTGGAGCGGCTTATACCTTTGCAACGCGCATATAACGCGGTGAAAAACAGAAAGCACGAGTTTTTAAACAGGATTTCTATGGGCGCGGTCGCGGTCGAGGACGGCTCGGTCGATACGGACGAGCTGGCGGAGGACGGGCTTAACCCCGGTAAAATAATCGTTTACCGTCAGGGCGGAAAGCCGCCCGAAATGCTGACTCTCGGCGGGGTGCCGTCGGAGTTCGGCGAGGAGGAGGAAAACCTTTTAAACGAGTTTTCCAAGGTGTCGGGCTCGGGCGAGCTTGCGGACAACGCGCGGGGATTTTCGGGCATTACCTCGGCCACGGGATTACAGCTGATAATCGAGCAGGACGAGGAGAGAATGGAGTACGCCTATCAGCAGATTAAGAGGGCGATGCAACGAATAGGGCGGCATATATTGCGGCTTTATAGGCAGTTCGCCTCCGATTTGCGGCTGTTGAAGTTCGCGGGTGCAAATAACGTTTTAAGCCTGTTTTATTTCAAAGGCAGCGACATATCCTCGGACGACGTGGTTCTCGAAGCCGATACGGAGGCGAACCTGACCCCCGCGCAGAGGCGTTCGGTTATATACGAGATGCTGGACAGGGGACTGTTTACGGACGCGGAAGGGAATTTGCCGGCGTCGGTCAAAAACAAGATACTCGAACTTCTCGGATATAAGGGGTTTTCCGCAGAGCGCGATTTAAGCGAGCTTAACAGAAACCGCGCGGGCGAGGAAAACCTGAAATTGAAGAGGGAATATGTCGGGGTCAAGGACTACGACGACCATACCGTGCACCTGTCCGAGCACAAGGCGTTTTTGCTGACGGAAAAGCTTTCGCCCGAGGCGGAAGAGAGGATATGCGCACATATAGATATGCACAGACAAAAATATGAGGAGAGCGGGAATGCAGAGCAAACGGACGATTAACGAAAATAACAAGGATAATTCTACGGCGGATTTGAAGGCGACGGCGGAGACCGCGGAGGCGGAGAGAGCAGATGCCGCGACTGTGCCCGAAAAATTCGGAGACGTAAGGACCCTTGTGAAAGCATATTCCGAACTGGAAGCCGAATTCACCCGACGCAGTCAACGGCTGAAGGAGTTGGAACAAAGGGAGAACAAGACGGATTTGCCGCCGGACGCGGCGGCGGAGAAATCCTCTCCGATTGACGAGGAGGAGCTGGTGCGGCGCGCGCTGTCGAGCGAGAAAGTTCGCGACGCCGTTATCGGCGGGTATTTGCAGGGCGTGGCGGCTTCGTCCGTTCCGCTCGCTTACGGCGGCGGCGCGGTTGCCGCGCCGCGCAACGCGCCCAGAACGGTTAAAGAGGCGGGCAGGCTTGCGCGGGAATTTTTAAAGAAATAAGTTTAAAGGAGAATGAAATTGATTACTATGCAGAACGCCGACGCGGCGTTAAAGGACTATTATCTCGACGCCGTTTCGGCGCAACTCAACGAGGGCATTTCGCCTTTCTTCACGGCGATTGAAAAGGGCACGGACTACGTTTACGGCAAGGACGTAAAGCTTGCGGTAATACGCGGGAACTCCGGCAACGTTATGGCGGGCGCGGAGGACGGGGACTTGCCCGACCCGCATAAAAACAGATACGTCAATATCACCGTGCCGCTTAAAAACCTGTACGGAACGATAGAGATAAGCGATAAGGCGCTGCGCGCCTCGCGCGATTCGTCGGGCGCGTTCGTGAGCCTTCTCAACGCGGAAATGGACGGGCTTGTTTCGAGCGCGAAACAGAATTTCCAGCGTATGCTTTTCGGCGACGGAACGGGCAAGCTCTGCGGTATTTCCGACAAGGTTTCCAATACCGTTTACAAGGTGGACAGGGTGAAGGAATACTATACGGGTATGCAGGTTGACGTGTGCACCGTAGTCGGCAAGCCCGCCGTGGACGGAGCGGGAGTGTACATTGAGAGCGTCGACCTCGGCGAGGGCACGGTTACCATAAGCAAAGGGATTACCGAGCTTGTCGTAAACGGCGCGATTTACGTTCACGGCTCCAAGGACAGCGAGCTGACGGGGCTGGGCGCGATATTCGATTCCGAAAATCTTTACGGATATTCCAAGTCCGCGGACAAGTTTTTCGCGCCGCTTAAAAAGGACGCGGCCGGCGGCGAGCTTACCGAGGATATGCTGACCGAGGTGCTCGACCATATGGAAGAGAATTTCAACAGCAAAATCAACGCGATACTCTGCTCCTACCGCACGAGAAAGAAGATAGCGGCGCTGATAGACGCAAACAGAAGGGTTGTCAACTCCATAGACGCGCGTACGGGTTTCGGCGCGGTTACCGTGAACGACGTGCCCGTTTACGCGGATAAGTATTGTCCCGACGGAAGAATTATTTTCCTTAACACGGACGACTTCGCGCTGTACCAGCTTTGCGACTGGGAATGGCTTGAAGACGAGGACGGTAAGATTTTAAAGCAGATCCCCGGCAAGGCCGCTTACTCGGCCACGCTTGTCAAGTATGCCGAGCTGGTTTGTCGCAAGCCCTGCGGACAGGCCGTGCTTTTAAACTTCGCGTAACGCGGCGGGAAAGGGGGCGCGCGGGAAACCGCGCGCCCGTAGTTTTGAAGGGGGGGGTGGGAAGGGTAAGTGAGAGGAGGAAAATTAAATGAAAGTAAAGGACGTAATTTTATCCGCGCTGTCCGTTCTGGGCAGGCGGGATATTGCCGCTTTGCTTAAAGCGGGCGGAACGCTTACGGCCGGGGACGCGGAGGTGGTGGAAACGCTTTTGTACTGTTTCAACGCGACCGAGGACGAGCTTGCGAGAAAGTATTTCCCGCTGGTCTGCACCGACACAGTTATATCGAGCAACGGCGAATTTAATTATACGATTTTTCTGCACGCGCCCGTTAAAATAAACAAGGTCATAGCCGACGGGAAGGAGGTGGAGTTTGAGCTGTTTCCAAAGTTTATGCGAGTGGACGCGAAGAAGATTACCGTCGAGTTTGAGTACGCCCCCGCGAAGAAAACGATTGACGGCGACAGCGATTTCGGGAGCGAGGTCGGCGAGTATCTTCTTGCGCTCGGCTCGGTTGCGGAATATTGCCTTATCAACGGCGAAACGGAGGCCGCGGAAATCTGGGAAGAGAAATACCGCAGGCACATTGACGGCGCGCAGAAACGATTGCCTTCGGGCGGGACGATACCGCCGAGGAGGTGGATATGAGCGTTAAAATCAAGCGCGACCTTTTAAAGTACGGCAATGCGAAATGCGTAAGCTGCCGCATATGCGCGGGGCAATTACTGCCCGACGAAACCGCAACCCTTTACGAGGGGCGCGTGCCCGAGGACATTATTTATGCGTTTTACTCCCGCGCGGCCGAGAGATATTTTCTTTGCACGGATTCGGACTGCTACGTTTCGGGCAACGGCGAGGACTTTATACAGCTTAACGCGCTTGCGGGGAAATCGCCGTTCGCCGTGGAGGAAATCGTGGACGGTGTCGGCCGCGCGGTAGTCATAAACGGCAGCTCCGCGGTGGCGCACAACGGCAGTTCGTTTATGGCGTTCGGGCTTAAATATGCCCTGAGTTGCGGGGTTATGCACTGCGGCCGCCTGTTCGGCGGCGACGCCGACGACGGACTGCTCCTGCGCTGGTCGGGCGAGGGCGGGGTGCGCGACTGGGAGGAGGGGTTGACGGGTTGCGGAAGCGTAAGGCTTGACCCCGAACGCGGGCGCATTTTAAACGTTCTGGAATACGGCGGCAAGCTTGTTATCGTGCGCGAACGCGGGCTTACGGTGGCGGATATGTACGGGTCACCCGAAAATTTTGCGGTCAGAATAACCGATACTGACACGGACGGGATATACAAAAACACCGCCGCGGTCGCGGGCGGAAAGCTGTTGTTTTATACCGTTTCTGGGCTTGCCGAATTCGACGGAAACGCCGTGCGTAAAGTCGGGCACCGTATGGCGGGGGACGCGTCCGCGCCGACATATTCGCTGGGTAAGGGCGAATATTATTATCTGGCCTGCCGCAGCGATATATTCAAGGGGCCCGCGATATTGCGATACGATACGGGGAACGGGCAGAGTTGCGTCATAGACGCGATTGCGTACGCATTATGTGACGACGGGGACATATGCGCATATAACTCCACGGGTCTGCAAAGGATAGGCGGCGCGGGGCGAATGAGTTATCTGTGCGGGGATATTTATTTCGGAGAGTCGCACGCGACGCTGACCGAAATAAGGTTGCAGACCGAGGGCGTGGACGTTGAGATAAGCTGCGGCGCGGCCGTGCGGAAATTTTATAACGCGAGCGGGGTTATCCGTCCGCGAATGAGGGGAACGCAGTTCGGTATTAAATTGACGGGCGCAAAACCCGTGTACGGCGCGGCGGCCGTTGCGGAGGTTATGAATGGAGTTTGATATTATTCAGCTGACGGAAACGGAGATAGAGGCGCTGAGCGTGGTGCAGATGAAGATGCTGCGCACGGCGCAACAGAAGAAGAACGAGCTTTATCACAAGGCCGAACGCGAGCTTAAAAACTATACGGAAATGACGCTGGGCGCGGGAATGAAAAATTCCACGCTGGCGGAAAGCAAGCGCGCGGCGCTGTGGCAGGAGGCCGATTACCAGACCGCGATACTCGCCGACAATCTCATTTACAATATGAGCCTGAACGAGCCGTCGGGCGACGGCGACATAGGTGGCGACGGCGGCGACGAGGGCGCGGGATATATAGTCGATTATTCTCTTTCGTACAACGACAGATACGTGATAGTGCGCGACTATTATATGGCGATATCAGACCCGAACGAAAGAATGGCGCTGTACTCGCAGGACGACGTTGCGAAAAAATATCTGTCGAGTTATTACGGCACTCTCTACAACGTGCTGTACGCTTACAGTCAATGACGGAGCTGAAAACGGTAACGGATACGCTTGTTTTTTCGTTTTCGGTATGATAAAATGGTTGTACAATAAACGGGGGAACGTATATGATAAACAAAGCGTTGGTTGTAATCGATATACAAAACGACATCACAAAAAACTACAAAGAAATAATCGGCAATATCAATGCCGCAATAGCTTGGGCCGTCGAAAATAATATTCACGTTGTCTATATCAAACATAACAACTTATCGGCGGGAACGCGAACGTTTAAGCCCGACACCCGCGGTGCGGAGTTGGTGCCGGATATGAAAATTGCGTCGGAGAACGTATTCGTTAAGAGTAAGGGCAACGCATTGACCAGTGAAGGATTTAGCGTTTTTATTGGCGAGAACGGCATAAACGAATTTTATGTGGCAGGTGCGGACGCGGTTGCCTGCGTAAAATCGACTTGCTATAATATGGCAAAGAACGGTTACAAAGTTCACGTTTTGTCCGACTGTATTACAAGCTACGACAAGAAGAAAATCCCCGAAATGCTGGAATACTACAAGCGTAACGGTTGTAGCGTCGAAACATTGAGATAGTTAAGTAAGAGCTCCCAAACAGGTTGTTTGGGAGCTTTTCTGTATCAGGCGCGGCGCACGGTTTTCGCCACGTTCATAAAGTGGTCCGCAACGCGTTCTGCGTTGGAGGACAGCGCGAGGAAGTGCGCGCCGACCGTTGCCGTGCACAGCCCGCCGCCCAGCCTACGTATGTGGTTTTCGGTCATTGCCGCGGCGGCGCGGTCTACTTCGTCTTCCGTTTCGCAGGCGCGTTTAAGCGCCGCCGCGTCGCCGTCTTTATAGGCTTTGACGGTCTGCTCGAATAGCCGTTTTATCAGCGCGGCTATATTCCTTATTTCGCTTACCGCGTCTTCGGAAAATCTTTCGTTCGCGGCGGCCAGTTTTTCGGCGTACTCGGTAATGTTTTCGGCGTAGTCGCCCACGCGTTCCAGATCGGAAACGGTGCGGAGCGCGGCGGAGAGGTATGCGCGGTCCCTGTCGCCGAGGCGGGATTTCATTAGCTTTACGATAAACGCGACAAGTTCGCGGTTGAGAAAGTCGAGCTCGCGCTCGTTGGCTCTGAACTTTTCCAGCCCGCCGAATTCCAGCGTGCAGGACATCTCGCACGCCGCCGAGAAATTCTGCTCGGCGATATACGCCATATTCGTTATCTCGTTCTTGACCTGATTGACGGCGAGCGGCGGGGTCGCCAGCATATGCTCGTCTATAAAGTAAAACCTCTGCAAAGCGCGCGGCCTTGTTTTCTTTTCGGGGACGAGCTTTGTCACAAGCTTGACAAGCGCGCCCGTAAGAGGGAGAACGGCAAGCACGGTTACCAGATTGAAGAAGGTGTGAAACATTGCAAGCTGGGTCTGCGGCGCGTTGGGAAACACGGCCCCGAAAATTTTACCGTAGCCCGTGCCGCCCAGTCTGAGCAGCAGCCCCGCAATAAGAAATATAACCGCGCCGCCCGCGTTGAATATGAGGTGGAGAAGCGCGGCGCGCTTTGCGTTCGCCCCGCCCGACAATCCCGCGATAAGCGCGGTTACGCAGGTTCCGACGTTGGAGCCGAGCGTTACGTATATGCCCTGCTCCAAAGTTATAAGCCCCGTCACAACCATAGTTATCGTCATCGAGGTCATAACCGAAGAACTCTGGACGAGCGCGGTGAGCAGTACGCCGACGATTAAGAGCAGTAACGGGTTTTCGAACGCGGCGAGAAAGTTTCTCACTTCTTCCAGTTCTGAAAAGGAACGCATACAGTCGCTCATAACCGTAAGCCCGACGAAAATCATTCCGAACCCCGCGAGTATTCCGCCCGCCTTCTGCACGCCGTCCTTTTTCGCGAACGACGAAGTGAACGCGCCCACGCCCGCAAGCGCGGAGAATATGACCGACGCGGAAACGCCTTTGCCGCCGAACATACCGAGGGCGACTATCTGGCCCGTTATCGTGGTGCCTATGTTTGCGCCGAATATAACGGTCGCGGCCTGTGTGAGAGTCATTATGCCGGCATTGACGAAGCCTATGACCATAACCGTTGTCGCGCTTGAACTCTGGATGGCCGCCGTGGCAACCGTGCCTACGCCCACGCCCAGCAGTTTGTTTTTCGAGGCTTTGGAAAAGAGTGCTTTCAGCTTTTTGCTGCCCAGCGCTTCCAGGTTCGCGCTCATAATCCCGCAGGCCGTTAAAAATACGCCCACGCCCGCAAGCAGGGTCAAAAGCGAGGTTATCACAGTTACAGCGTCCATTAAAGTCCTCCGTTTTATTATATTGCGCGCTGCCGACATTTAACTGTATTATCTATGCGCCGCGTTTCTAAACGCGCGTTGGGTAAATAATGGTAAATTGCCTTTGCGTATTACTTTACAAACTTTCCGCATTTTGTTATAATCCGTATTATGAAAACGGCAGAAGGCTGGCAGGACTATAAAATTCTCGCCACCGCAAACGGAATGAAACTCGAACGCTGGAAAGACGTTATTCTTCTCCGCCCCGACCCGCAGGTCATTTGGAAGGGCGGGGACCTGTCCGCGCGCGGCGGTATCCACGCCGTGTACAACAGGAGCGACAAGGGCGGCGGCGGCTGGGAAATCCGCAAAAGCTTTCCCACGGAATGGACGGTCTGCTACCGCGACCTTAAATTCAAGGTCAAGCCTATGGGGTTCAAGCACACGGGGCTTTTCCCCGAGCAGGCGGTCAACTGGGACGTTATGCGCTCCGTTATCTCCGCGGCTAAGGAAGACGAGCCCGAAAGAGAGATTAAGGTTTTGAACCTGTTTGCCTACACTGGCGGAGCGTCGGTCGCGTGCGCGAAATCGGGCGCGCTTGTAACGCACGTGGACGCGGCCAAGGGTATGGTCGAGCGCGCGGGCGAAAACGCGCGGCTTTCGGGCGTGGACGGCGGTATCAGATATATAATAGACGACTGTATGAAGTTCGTCTCGCGCGAGCAAAGGCGCGGTAAACGTTACGACGCGGTGATTATGGACCCGCCCAGCTACGGCAGGGGCCCGAACGGCGAGACGTGGAAGATAGAGGAAAACCTGTTTGCGTTTGTTTCGGAGTGCGTGAAACTGCTTTCGGACAGGCCGTTGTTTTTTCTCATTAACAGCTACACTACGGGTTTGCAGCCCGAAGTGCTTAAAAATATCCTGACGCTCACTCTAAAAGGGTTTAAGGGTAAAATCGAGGCGTACGAGGTGGGTATCCCCACCGACGAGGGAATAAACCTTCCCTGCGGGGCGAGCGGACTTTTTATTTGCAATCGTAATTGAAGGATTTGGTTATGGAAGACAGCGAACTTATTATTTTGCACGAGGACAACCACGTTATCGCGGTTCTGAAACCGCAGAACGTCGCGTGCTGTCCCGACGAGAGCGGGGACGACAAC
Source organism: uncultured Christensenella sp. (assembly GCA_910579705.1). Taxonomy (GTDB): domain Bacteria; phylum Bacillota; class Clostridia; order Christensenellales; family Borkfalkiaceae; genus Coproplasma. The sequence continues at coordinate 12,283 of CAJTUI010000014.1, read as the reverse complement.
CTGCTCGACTGCGTTAAGCGTTACGTCAAAAAGACTTACAACAAGCCGGGCAACGTCTATATAGGGCTTGTGCACAGGCTTGACAGGCCTACGGGCGGGGTTATGGTGTTCGCCAAAACCTCCAAGGCGGCGGCAAGACTTTCGGAGCAGATGCGTAGCGGCGGTTTCGAAAAGCGTTATCTCGCCGTGCTCTGCGGCTCGCCTTCGAGGAAAAAGGCCACGCTTGAAAATTATCTGAGAAAGAACTCGGTCAACAATATGGTATACGTCTGCACCCAGACGGAAGAGGGGGCGAAGTTCGCCTCTCTCGACTACGAGATACGCGAAGAGCGCGACGGGCTTGCGCTGGCGGAGATAAACCTCAACACGGGCAGAACGCACCAGATACGCGTCCAGACCGCCGCGATTAACGCGCCCGTCTACGGCGATATGCGCTACGGCGGGGACAAGGCGGTCAAGGGCAAGCTTGCGCTTTGGGCGTATTCGCTCAGGTTCGCGCACCCGACCACTGGCGAGAACCTGCGGTTCGTGGTTCTGCCGCCCGCGGAAAATTCGCCCTGGAAGCTTTTCGATATAAATATAATTTAAAAATTTAACCAACTTTTCATATACGCAAAAACAAAAGCGTTTGACAACGGCTTTTTATTATAGTAAAATGTATTGGATTAAGTTTAACGGTATTCGGAGTAAATTCTTATGAGACTTACAAAATATAAATTATCGATACTGGCGCTGGCGCTTATAATTTTTGCGTCGGTTACGGCGCTGTTCGGGCTGAATAATATCAGGGCGGACGCGTCGGGCACGGTTACGGTCAGCGGAACGAACGTGTTTACCGCGACGGGCGACGCCACGGTTACCAGTTCGGCCGTGGGCGAGGGCGAGGGCTCTAAATACTACGCCACGTTCACGATTAAAGACGGCGAAGAGGACGGAATTTCTTACAGAAGAAATCTCGCTTACCACTGGCAGAAGAGCGTTGCTGCTGCGGAAGACGATAAGACGGGCCCGTCGGTTTACGGCGAGGAGGCCTTTTTCTCGATGGAGCTCGGGTTCAAGGAGCTTTCTTTCGAAAGGTTTATCGTAACGTTCGAGTCGCAGCAGTACAACAAGACCAAGGATAAGAAATCCAGCAACTACGTAATTTTCTATCCTGCGGCAGAGGGCAAGGTTTACGCGCTTATTTCCACCGACAGGGACGCGAAAATCAAGGACGGCGAAACGCATACGGCTATCGACGCGGGCAATATAGAGATTAATTTCACGGCTAAACTCAGCTGCGGCTACGCGGTTGAGGTCGGCGCGGGCGACACTTACGTTCGCGGCGAGTTCGAGAACGTGGGCGGCAACTTCGCGAAGTCTTCCACTTCGTCTTCCAGTCCTCTCTATCCGCTTATTTTCAACGCGGAGTTCGCAGAGAGCGAAGAAGAGGAGAGCGAGAACAAAGCTCAGATGTATCTGTACGAAATCAACGGACAGAGCTTCGAGATGAGCAGCGCGACCGCGACCACCGTTACGGATAACGCGCCCCCCGTGCTGTGCCTTACCGAAGAGATAAGATATTTCACGCAGGGCGGCGAGCTCGATATTGATTACGTCGTTATCGACGTGTTGCGTACTTCGCCCACGTCCACCGTTTATTACTATATACTCAGCTATGACGATTACGTCGACCCCGACATCAACAACTTCAACGACAAGTCGATGTACAAGAAGGCCGAGGACGACGCGCTTATGGAGTCGGACTACGACAAGTATCTACCCGACGACGCGGCGCTTTTGCAGGGGACAAAGTTCAATTTATATAACCAGAAGGACGACACGCATAAGCTTACCGTCGATATGATGGTTAAGGTTTATATCAATCTTTCCGACTATTCCAGCGATACGTATAAGGAAACCACCGATATTTATCTCGACTGGTACGTTCCCGCGGATTATCTCATTACGCTTAACGGCGGGACTTCGGACGAGAGTTCGTTTATGGCCGTTGCAAAGGACGAGCTTGGAGTTACCTATAACTACGACGACGGCGAAAGCGGTTGGGCGGACGGCGCAAACGGCAGGATTGCGGAGTATCAGGCGGAGGTGGACAAGCTTGCGCAGAACCTTTCGGCAGGTTCTTCCAGCTATCTGTATCTTCCCTCGGCGGAGAACCTTTTCAGGGACAACGTTTCGGCTTATACCGATTTGAAGCTCAGCATTTACTACTATCATAACTCGCAGTCTTCAAACACAAGTCTTGCAACAAACAATCTTTCCATTAATATAACGCAGCAGGGAACTTACACGTTCACGATTTATGCGACGGACGCGGCCGGAAACAATATGTACTATATCGAGGACGGCGTCGTCAAAGAATTCGGCGCGGACGAGATATGGGATATGTTCAGCGACAAGGACGGCGGACTTCACGACAAACTCCCCTGGTTCACGTTCGAGGTCGGCTATACCGGAGTAAGTTTCGAGGAAACGCCCGGAATGCAGAGCACCGCGTACGTGGGAACGAGTTACAGCTCGGCGTCGTTCAAAATCAACGGCATATCGGGCAGCTACCAGACCAAGTACAGACTTTTCAACTTCGACAGAGCGTCTTACTATAACGCGACGGGGCTGACTTACAGCTACGAGCAGTTTATAGGCGTTATGGACGGACTTTACAACAACACGCTTTTCACCGACGAAAAGCTTAAAGAAATGTTCGGCGATAAGTTCGACACTATGACGGACGAGCAGTTGTCGGATTACAGAAATACGCGTAAGTTCTTCAAGGAAATACCTCAGGTTGCCGAAGGCGACGCGGACTACGACAAGTATAAGGACTACGGCTGGAACAGTACTTCCACTACTTTCACCCCGCAGGACGCGAACGCGTTCTACTATATCAGGGCGGAGGTTGTTGACACCAAGTACAACACTTCTCCCGTAACCTGCGGACTTGCGGTCGTCGCGTCCGAGAACGCGAAAGTAATCAAGGGCGAAAACGACTGGTTCAAAAACAACGTTGCCTCGGTCGTACTTCTCTCGATTGCCGCGCTCGCGTTCATAGGCATAATTCTTCTGCTTGTAATCAAGCCCAAGAACAAGGAAGACATAGACGTCCAGTTCGAAAAGAAAAAAGCGAAAAAGAGCAAATAAATTAATAACCCCCGACCAAAAGGTCGGGGGTTTTGTAATTGGTTTGCGCCGAGTAGAGAAACGGCAGGGGTGCGCTAGCGGTGCTGGCCCGCTGAAATCTTCGCGGCCACGCGGCCACGCACGAAACCTCGCGGCCGAGCCGTTTTCGCCGTCAGTTCTTTTCGTCTACTTTCAGACCCCAGCAACGGCGGGTTTTTGCAAGCTCCCTGTCGAAGTTTTTCCACAGGTTCTGTATGTTTCTGTTGTTTTCGAGCATAGGGCCCGTTTCGAGATACTTGACTTTATGTTGAAGCACGCCCTTCATAATATGCGCCAGAATGAGCGCGGCAACGCCCTTGTTGCGGTGCTCTTTGGTGACGCCGATACTCATCATATCCGCAACTTCAATATGTTTCATTGCCTTTATGTACGGAATAATGCCGCGGGGGAAGATACTTCCGCGCGCCTTCTGCAACACCTTGTTCATAGACGGAATAATAAATCCGTAAGCGATAACCTTGTCGTCTTTGAGTACGACCGCGGCGAACTCGGGCACGAGCGCCTGATAAATAACCTGCATTTCGCGGCGTTTCTGTTTATCGTTTATGGGCGTAACGCCGTAGAGGTGGGCGTATGCCTCGTCCAGAATGCCGAGGCACTGCATAATATAGCCGTCAAGCTTTTTCTTATCGTGTTTTAAAAGATACGCAACGTCGAGCAGGGTATAGCCGTTTTTCTCGGCGACCGTCTTGCTCAGCTGTTCGATCTCCTCGTCCATTTTGTCGGGCACGGTAAGGCGGTAACAGGTCCAGTCGACGACCTTGTACGCGCCCAGTTTCTCCATATGCTCGACATAGTAAGGGTGGTTGTAAATCTCAATATACGTGCTGGGCTTGTCGAACCCGTCGATAAGCATACCCTCCTCGTTGAGGTCGGAAAAGCTCATCGGGCCGATAATTTCTTCCATACCCAGCTCGCGCGCCCATTTATAGAGCTCGTTGAAAAGTGCTTTGGTTACTTCGAAATCGTCTATAACGTCAAAGCGGGTAAAGCGCAGTTGTTTAAGTCCCGATTTTTCGTTCCAGCCGCGGTGCCAGATGCCCGCGATTCTTCCCGCAATCTTTCCGTCCTTATAGGCCAGAAACATCTTGCAGTCCGCAAAACGGAACGCGTCGTTTACTTTCGGGTCAAATTCTCCGAATTCATCGATATAAAGATTGGGAACGGCAAATTCGTTCCCTTTATATAGGTCGATTAAAAACTTAAAAAACTTTTTCTTATCCCGCTTAGAGCTGATTTGTTTAACTGTTATCATTTGATTCTCCTTGCAAGGGTGTAAAAATTCTCTCAACAATGCAGTATATTAACACAAAAATAAAATAATGTCAATGAAATGTATGACAATTTACGGCTTGCGAAAAATTTATTCGCCGCGCTTTACATTTTTTTCTAAATGTGGTATAATTAAGGTGTATATGTGCCGAAAAAAGCCGTATAGGGCAAAAAGGCGCGCCGATACGTAAGAAATTATTTGCATTTAAAGGATTTATATGGCGGATAAAAGCTATAACGCGGACGATTTAAAAATACTGGAAGGACTTGAAGCGGTGCGTATGCGCCCCGGTATGTATATAGGTTCCACGGGCATAAAGGGTCTTCACCATATTCTGTGGGAGATAGTGGACAACTCCGTGGACGAGGCGGCAAACGGCTATGCGGACGAGATTACCGTCAAACTGCATAAGGACGGCTCCGCCTCGGTGGAAGATAACGGCAGGGGAATGCCGACGGACGTAAACACAAAGGCCAGAATGAGCGGCGTCGAGGTAATATTTACCAAACTTCACGCGGGCGGCAAGTTCGATACCGAAAACTACGCCTTTTCGGGCGGACTGCACGGCGTGGGTGCGTCGGTTACGAACGCGCTTTCGGCCTGGCTGAAAGTGGAGGTCTACCGCGGCAAGATTTTCAGAATGGCGTTTTCCAGCCGCTTTGACGGAGAGCGCAAGAAATGGCTTTGCGGCGTGCCCGACGGTCCGCTTGAAAACACGGGCGAAAAGACGGCAAAGCGCGGAACGCTGGTCAGGTTTATGCCCGATAAGGAAGTGTTTGAAACGGTGGAGTGGAGCTATGAAACCGTGTTTAAGCGGCTTAAAGAGCTTGCGTTTTTAAACAAGGGCCTGAAAATCAATTTTATCGACGAGCGCGACGTTTACCGCGTAGTCGAGGAAGAGGACATTTTCGGGGACGCCAAGGCCGTTAAAAAACTTCTGCCCGCGCGCGAGCCGGTTACTTTCAAGTACGACGGCGGGCTTATAGACTTCGTCAAATACCTTAACGGCGACAGGACCCCGCTGTATGCCGAGCCGCTTTCCTGCTCGGACGTCAGGGACATTCAGCTCAAAGGCGCGCCCAAGGGTAAAATCAAGATAGAGTTCGCGCTCTGTCACACAAAGGACGACACCGAAAGCCTTTACTCGTTCGTAAACAATATTTCCACCGTCGAGGGCGGTTATCACGAAACGGGTTTCCATAACGGGCTTTTGAAGGTTATAAACGAATTCGCGAGAAACAACGGTATTTTAAGGGCCAAGGAGGCGCCGTTTATCGCGGACGACATAAAAGAGGGTCTTACCGCCGTGCTCACCGTCAAAATGACGGGCGTGGAGTTCGAGGGGCAGACCAAGACCAAGCTCGGCAATCCCGAGGTTAAGGCGCCCGTGGAGCAGGCCGTTTACGAAGGGCTTGCCCGGCTTATGGCGGTTAAGACCAACAAACCGATATTCGAGGAAATGGCGAAAAAAGCCAAGTTCGCCGCAGACGACAGGATAAAGCACCGCGCCGAGAGGGACGTTGCGAAAGCGGCGTCCGATAACGACGGGCTTAACCTTATCGGCAAGCTTGCGCCCTGCTCGGGCAGGAACCCCGAAATGAACGAGCTGTTTATAGTCGAGGGCGACAGCGCGGGCGGAACGGCCAAACAGGCGCGCGTGAGGCAGTATCAGTCCATACTTCCGTTGCGCGGCAAGCCTTTGAACGTGCAGAAAAAGACGGCGTTGCAGGCGTTGCAGAACGAGGAGATAAAGACGCTTGTTTCGGCTATCGGCGCGGGGTTCAACCGCTCTTTCGATCTGGAAAAAAGCAGATACCGCAAAGTCATAATTTTGTCGGACGCCGATCAGGACGGACTTCATATCCGCTGTATACTTTTAACCTTCTTTTTCAAGTATATGCGCGATCTGGTGAACGCGGGTTGCGTGTATATAGGTATGCCGCCGCTCTATAAAGTCTATAAAAAGGACGTGGTGGAATACGCTTACGACGACAAGGAGCTTGACGAGAAGATAAAGAAAGTCGGCAAGGGCTATCAGATACAGCGTTACAAGGGCCTCGGCGAAATGAGCGCAGAGCAGCTTTGGGACACGACTATGAACCCCGCCACCAGAAACCTTATACAGGTTACAATCGAGGACGTGTCCGAGGCCGCGAACGTAATCGAAATGCTTATGGGCGACAAGGTTGACGGCAGAAAGGAATTTCTTAACGAAAACGCCAACTTCAATAAAGTGGACGGGCTTATCGAGAGGGTAAACTTCAAGCCCGAAAACAACGCGGCGGGAGGATACTGATATGGCCAAGAAAAACAACGGCAGCGTTCAGACCTCCATACCCACGGGCAACGTGTTTATCACGCCGCTCGAAGAGGTTATGCCGCAGTCTATGCTGCCGTACGCGGAATTCGTAATTTTAGACAGGGCATTGCCGCGCGTGGAGGACGGGCTTAAACCCGTTCAGCGCCGTATTCTCTATACTATGGTAGAGATGGGGCTCACGCCCGACAAGCCGCACAAGAAGTCGGCGAGAATTGTCGGCGACTGTATGGGTAAATACCACCCGCACGGCGACAGCTCCGTCTACGACGCTATGGTAAGAATGGCGCAGGACTTCAATATGCGTATGACGCTCGTCAACGGCCACGGCAACTTCGGCTCCGTAGACGGCGACCCTGCCGCGGCTATGAGGTATACAGAGGCGAGGCTGGAACCGCTCGCGCTCGAACTTCTGCGCGATCTGGACAAGGAAACCGTGCCGTTTTCGTTCAACTTCGACGACTCGTTGCTCGAACCCGACCTCCTGCCCGGCCGTTATCCCAACCTTTTGGTAAACGGCGCGAACGGCATTGCAGTAGGTCTTGCAACAAACATTCCCACGCATAACCTCGGCGAGGTGATAGACGGGTGTTGCGCGTATATAGACAATCCCAAAATCTCGCTCAAAGAAATTATGACGATAATCCCCGGCCCCGACTTTTCCACGGGCGGGTTCGTAATCGCGAAAGAGCTTAAACAGGCTTACGAAACGGGCAGGGGTAAAATCACGCTCCGCGCAAGGTATACCGTCGACCCCGGCGACTACGGGAAAAAGCATATCGTCATAACCGAACTGCCCTATCAGACCAACAAGGCGGAGCTTTTAAGAAAGATAATGCTTTTGCGCGAGGAGAAAAAGGAGCAGCTTTCGGGCATTGCGGAGATTGTGGACGAGTCCGACCGCACGGGTATGCGCGCGGTTATCACGCTTAAAAAGGACGCGGAAGTAGATAAAATTTTAAAACTTCTGTTTAAGTATACCGACCTCGAATGTACGTTCGGTATCAATATGGTAGCAATCGCGGGCGGCCGTCCGCGCCAGCTCGGGCTTCTGGATATAATAAGGTATTATGTACAGTATCAGAGGCAAGTCGTTCTCAGGCGTACGAGATACGAGCTGAAAGAGGCGCTTGCGCGCTGTCACATACTCGAAGGACTTATTATAGGCGTGCACAACGTCGACGAGGTGGTTAAGATAATCAAGACCGCGGAGTCGACTGCGGACGCGCGCAGAAAGCTTATGGAACGGTTTGCGCTGTCCGAGCGGCAGGCGCAGGCGATACTCGATTTAAGGCTTGCGCGGCTTGCCAAGCTGGAAGTCAAAAAGCTGGAAGACGAGCTTGCGCAACTTAAAGTGCTCATAGAGCAGCTGCGCGCAATTATTGACGACAAGAGCAAGCAGTGGGATATAGTCAAGTCCGAAATGCGCGCGATTAAGCGCAAGTACAAGTGCGAGCGCAAGACCCGCATTGTTGCGGACGAGGAGAAAATCGCGGTCAAGCACGCGGACGGGCGCAAGTCCGTTGCGGAATGGTCGGTCTGCCTCAACGCGCATAACCACGTCAAGTTCGTCGAGCGCGAGGAGTTCGATTTTGCTGCCAAGAAGAAACTTTCTTCGTCAGTTTCCCTGTCGCATTTGCACAGGCACGTAATAAACTGCGGCGGCGAGGACGCGGTGTTTGCGTTTACCAACCTCGGCAACTGCGTAAAAATGAACTCCAAGTATGCCGACCTCAACGAATTCAAGTCGTCGGGCACCAAGCTCGAAAAACTTGTTGAGGGAGTGCAGAAGGACGAATATCCCGTCAGGCTTTTCGCCTGCCGCGACGGCAAGCTGCCCGAGGGCGAGCTGATATTCTTTACCAGACAGGGCGCGGTCAAGCGCTCGGCGTGGAGCGAGTACGAGCAGAGCAAGAACGTTTTCCCCGCGGTCAAACTCAAAGACGGGGACGAGCTGTTGACGGTCGAAAGGTTCGACGAGGACGAGTATTCGACTATGCTTTTCATAACGCGCAAGGGGCTGTGCCTCAACGCGAGCAAGGACGACGTGCCCGTGCAGGGCAGGATTGCTGGCGGCGTGAAGGGCATTTCGCTAGGCGAGGGCGACGAGGTTATATTTGCTACCCAGCACACGGGCGAGGGTGAAATTATAATCGTTACCACGCTCGGCGGGTTCAAACGCGTCGTTTCGTCTACGATAGACCCTATCGGCAGGGCGTGCAAGGGAGTAATGATTGCCGACATCAAGGGCAAGGGTGAAATCCTGTTTGCGGATTACGTCACCATACCGTACTCTCTGGCAGTCGTAAACGAGGACAAGTCTGTCGTGGAAGTCAACACCGAGGAAATACCTATAGAAACGCGTGTTTTCCGCGGCAAGCCGCTTAAAAAGGAGGGCGTGGGCAAGGTGGTTGCCGTTTACGCGCTCAAACACCGTTCGGATTATCCCGACGGCAGAATGCAGATTAAATTTTAAGGAGTTTATATGAAGGACAGTATCAAGCAACAGACGGAAGAAATGAAAAACAAAATCAGGAGAATGGGGCCCGTGAAAATAATCATCCTCATTCTGCTGGCGGTGGGAACGGTTTGCTCCTATGTTTTTCACGATAAGATTTTTGTAGAGGACAGTATTTTCAACAGGGGCATAACGGACTCCGAATTCCTTAACGGACTTCTCGCGCTCGTTCCCAAAATCATAAGGGCCGTACAGATTGTAACGATCATACTTGTGGTAACGGCAATCGTTCTCGGTATTATCAACAGGGTGTTTAAACGCAACCAGCGCGAAATCACCGTCGTAAGGCTTATTTCGAATATGATCAGATGCGTAGTTGCGGTAGTTCTCGTAATCGCCGTGCTCGCTATCTGGGGCATAGATACCACCGCGCTTATAACGGGCGCGGGCGTCGTAACTCTTATCGTAGGTCTCGGAATGCAGAGCCTTATCGCCGACGTCGTCGCGGGGCTTTTCATTGTGTTTGAGAACGAGTTCAACGTGGGCGATATCGTGACGGTGGACGGGTTCCGCGGAACGGTTGTTTCTATAGGTATAAGGACGACCAAGCTGGAGGCGCTCGGCAATATCAAAATCATAAACAACAGCGACATAAGGGGCGTGCTCAACCAGACTGTAAATCCGTCCACGGCGAAAGCGCTTGTCGATATAGAGTACGGCGAGTCTCTGGAACGCGTTGAGGAAATTATCGCGACAAAACTTCCCGAAATCAAAATCGAGGGCGTAATCGACAGTATTTCTTACGACGGGGTTGCGGCGCTCGGTGCGTCCGGCGTTACCTTGCAGTTTACGGCTTCGTGTTACGAGGGCGACATATTCGCCGTTCAGCGTGAAATGAACAAGAAGCTTAAAAATATGTTTGACGAGAACGGTGTGGGAATACCTTTCAACCAGCTTGTCGTTCATATGGCGGACGAAACCGCCGCAAAATGATTGTAAAAAGTATAAAAGGGTGCTATAATCACCATAAATAAAATATACGGAGATAATAATATGGCTAAGATAACAAAGGATACTTTAATTGCCGACTGTCTTAAAATCAATCCCGACAGCGCGGAGATTTTACAGGCTGTGGGAATGCACTGCCTCGGTTGCGCTATGGCTCACGGCGAGACGATAGAGCAGGCCGTGTTCGTTCACGGCAACGATTTGCAGTCCCTTCTGGACAAGCTCAACGAAGGCGTGGAATAATTCCATATAATATAAAGCCCCGTGCGTTTTTAACGCGCGGGGCTTTTCCAATGCCTGCCTTTACTGGAAAAATCTTTGCATTGCGCATATGCGCAGGGTTTGGTATAATACGCTTGTAAAACTTTATAAGGAGAAATTTTTTATGAAACGAAAAAATTTAGCGGCCTTAACCGCGGCTTTCGCGGTTGCCGTAACAATGACGGCGGGTTGCGCGGCCGTGCCCGAGAAAAACGGCGATAACGATAACTACGAAATCTCGGACGAGTTGCTCGTAACTCCCGAAGAGAAACCCGATTTGACCCCGCCCGAGGTTGAGAAACCCGAAACCCCCGACGAGCAGCCCAAACCCAAGACTATTCCTTACATATCGGTAACAACGAACAATGTAAATATCCGCTCCGGCGCAGGCACGGGCTATGCGGTGCTCGGCACGGCGGAAAAGTCCACGCTGTACGCCTGCCTCGGCGAAGAGAACGGCTGGTATATTACCAAGTACAAAAACAAGACGGTGTACATTTCCAAAAAGTACTGCGTCATAGTCGATATGCAGAAGGCGGGCGACGAGGTCGAGGCCGTCATTGCGGAGGGAACGAGGTTTATGGGCGTTCCGTACGTGTACGGCGCGGTAAGACTGCACGACGGCAAGGGCAATAAACTCAAAGGCTTTTCGTCGAACGCGTTCGACTGCTCGTCGCTTATGCAGTATATGTACTATTACGGGGCGGACACGCTTCTGGACGTAACTACGCGTACTCAGGTAAAGCAGGGTAAAACCGTTGCCAAATCGGATCTGAAACGCGGGGATCTGATGTTTTTCACAAACGCGACGCGTAAAGACAAGGTCGGCATAGAGCGTATAGGGCACGTTGCAATGTATCTCGGCGACAACTGGATTTTGCACACGGCCTCCGACTACGCGAAAATCGAGCAGATAAGCTCTACGCGTTGGGGCTACTATATCCAGAGCCAGAGAATGATTTAAATATTTTTTAAAATAAAACGGCCGGTTGCCTGAACGCAACCGACCGTTGATTTATTTTTCGTCCTTTTCCACTTTCCCCGTAATGAAATCGCCTTCGGGGGGAGGGGGATTTGCTTTGCGTTCCTGTTTTTCCTGCAACGTCGTGAATGTGACCATAAGCGCGCCGAACACCGCGCAGGCAAGAACTACGGCCAGCCCCCACGGCCAGCCCGCGTAAATAAATACGAAAATTGCCGCGGCCGCGGCAAGTGCGGCAAGTATCGAAAAAGTTATGCGCAATATCTTATACATAATTTATCCTCACGCTTACATTATAAAACATAATAATATAAAAAGCAAGAAAAAACGCAATTGGTAAATTTTGGATATAATGTATAAAACTTACTTAAAATGTCAAATATTCACTTATAAAAATATTTTATAAAAAGATTTATTATTTCAGTTGACATAATATATCCAACTATGATATTTTTGTAAGGCTTGCGGCGAGAAAGCAAGATATGCCGTCGGACAGATAAAAAACTTTAAAAAATAATTAAAAAATTATAAAAAAAGTTCTAAAAAATGTTTGACAAACATATTTCTATATGATATTATAGACAAGCTCGCTGGTCGAGCGCCGAATGTTTTCGGCTTAATGCAGTTTAAAAATTGAATAGAAGGAAACGAATTTTTTAAAATAGTTTCTGTCAATTAACTTTGAAGTACATTAGTACCACAAAGCAAAGTCAGCAAAGATAAATGACTAAAATAGTCGAGATAGAGCCACGGTTACTTCGGTAATCGGTTTTATACAAATTAAACTTAAGAGTTTGATTCTGGCTC
>CAJTUI010000013.1 GCA_910579705.1 uncultured Christensenella sp. | reverse complement strand
GACCAAGGCTGGCAATACCAGATGAAAGAATACCAGCATTTACTTGCAGTCCATAGCATAACGCAAAGTATGTCTCGGAAAGGGAATTGTTTAGATAATAGCGCAATGGAAAACTTCTTCGGAAGATTGAAAGTTGAAATGTTTTACGGTGAAAAGTTTAGCTCAGTGGATGACTTTATAACTAAACTTCACGATTATATTTACTACTACAACAACGAGAGAATTTCTCTCAAACTAAAAGGAATGAGTCCCGTGCAATACAGAACTCATTCACAATTCTAATTTATTTATTTTTTTGTCCAAACTTTGGGGTTCACTTCAGATTGCCGCGCCGTTTATTTTGTTGTTTATCTTCCGCGGAAACCGCCGCCGCCGTGTCCTCCGCCCACGTGGCCGCCGCCGAAACCGCCTCTTCCGCTTGAACCCGACGATGAGGGCCGCGAAACGAAGTCGGACGACATTCTGCCGAGCGAGCTGTTGATAATACCGCTGATAATTCTGAATTCGATATAAGTCGAAACCATATTACCCGTAAGCCACTGAGGGGGCTCAACGGTGAGCGACTGGAACTTTTCTTCCCAGATAGACGAAACGCCGAGCACCTGAGCATAGGGCAGAATGTTGTAGTAGTACTGCGGGTCTTCTTCGAGCATCATTTCAAGCTGGTCTTTTTCGGCAAGCTTAATAAAGTTTTTGAAACCGAGTATCTCGTTAAGCGTGTCGTTGTATTCCTTAGTGCGCGAGATAATGAGTACGGACGAAAGCCATACCGCCACGCCCGAGGCGTAAATAAGAATTTTCGGGACTACGCCGATAATTCCCGACGGTACCAAAAAGACGTAGAACAGACCTATAAACGCGCCCAGCAGCGTTAAGCCTAAGCAGCAAAGAATGAAGGTTAACTTTTTAAACTTGTGCCTGTTAAACATTACGGTCTGCATAAGTATGTTTAAGGCTACGGCCGGAACTACGGTGAAGAAACTGAAAAAGGACAGGAGCTTACCTGATATCTGCAAAATAGATATAAGGAAGGGTGCAAGTCCCAGAATAAATCCGCCTATAACAGCCAGCACCAGCGAAAAAGTTTTGCTTTTACTGTCGTACAGATTTTTGTTTTGGCCGTTCACCAGTGCCGATACCTGCGCTACTACTTTATAGAAACTGTTTTTTAGGCTGCTTGTCTGTATCATATCGCCTTTCAGGAACAGGCTGTTATACATAACCTTCTGATAGGAAGGGAAGTCGTCGGGCAGGGTCTGCCTGATTCTTATCAACACGGGGTCTTTTTTGTCGTCGAGGTTGATTTTTATAAAACCCTTGCTGGCCCAGTAATATATAAGCGAGGTGACGTCCTCTCCGTCGACGGAGTTGTCGATAAGCTTGCCCATTTTAAGGGGGTCCATTTTATAGGGCGCCTCGTAGTTGACGACCGGCATAATACGGTTCTTGTTGAACACAAACAGTTTCAGGAGCACTATTGCCGCAAAGATTAAAAGTTCGGCAATTAAAAACCAGTAAGGCGTGAACTCGAAGTAGTTGGATAAAACACCGTCCTCGAAATTCATTTCAATCGTCACGCCTTCTTTTTCTGCCAGAGCAACGTCTTTGACGGACAGCTTGGTTCTTCCGTCGTCAAGCCTGCTTTCCGTAACTTCTCCGTGCCATTCGCCGGTTTCTTCGCTAAGCCCGACGCGGCAGACAGAATCGATATAACCTTTCGGCGTTATTATCGTCACGCTTGCATTTTCGATTTTCGCGTCGCGGCCCGTGCCTATCGCGTTCAGGTGCAAGGCGTTCTTACCTTCCTGAGATTTGGTAAGACAGTAATCGTAAGTTATGACGTATGTGAAAGTCTTGTTTGTTTTCAGCGAGGTGTCGCCGATGTCCACGCTGAGGAAACCCGAGTCCTCGTAATACAGGCTGTACGGCACGTTTTTATAAACGCCGTTCGACATTTCAGATACTTTTACGTTTCTGATAAGTTCTCCGCCGTTAGTGGGAATGTCCTTTATAAAACCCGTGCTCTGCGTGCCCGTGAAATGCACGGTCAGTATTTCGGTTACGGCAATTTTCCTGTTTTCCGCAACCTCGTAAGTCACGTCAAGACTTTTGAAGTAGAGGGAGTAAGAATTATAGCCGCCGTAGTCAACCGTATCCTGCGCACGGGCAGGCTGCGCGCTTTTAAGCCCGTAAACGCTTACCGCAAGCAATGCGGTAAGCGCCAGTAACAATATTACGGGAAAAAATTTAACTCTTTTCATATCTCTTTAAAATTTAAAACTGAACCTTAACGTTCTGCCTTTCAACGGGGTCGTCGATTTCAAAATACGGCTGTTTTTCAAGCTTCATACTCTTTGCGATAATCGAAGCGGGGAAAGTGCGTATTTTGGTGTTGAACTGTTTGATGGTCGCGTTGTAGTATTTTCTTACGTTTGCAAGCTCGCTTTCGATTGCTTTCAACTGGTTCTGCAAATCAATAAAGTTGGCGTTTGCCTTAAGCTCGGGATATCTTTCCATAACCATATTGAAGTTTCTTATCGACTGGGAAAGCTCCGCGTTCGCCTCGATTTTCTCGGCGGGGGAGGAGGCGTTTTGCGCCTTGTTTCTCGCCTCGACAACTCTTTCAAGCGTGCCGCTTTCGTGCGCGGCGTAGCCTTTTACCGTTTCAACGAGGTTAGGGATAAGGTCGTAACGCTTTTTAAGATAGATGTCGATATTGTGGAAAGCCTCTTCATACTGATTCTCCATCTGTACAAACCTGTTGCGCGCGGAAATCGCCCAGATAACTATTATGAGCACAATCAGCGCCACAACGCCCGCAACTATGCCGGCGATAACGCCGGTCCCTAAAAGTAAATTCATAAAAAATCTCCTAAAAATTATTTTACAGTTTCTTTATTTCGGCCAAAGCGTTCTTTAAAAACGTTTCGGCAACGCTGTCCTTTCTTATCGCGGCAATCGCGTCTTCGGGCGAGAACCATTTAACTTCTTCAAGCTCGTTCAAATCGGGCACGGCGTTTCCGTTCTCGGCCATAATAAGATAGTTGAGCATAAGCACGTCCTTAGGTTCGTGATAGCGTGAGCCCATATACTTGAACTTCACGGTATCCAGCCTTGTTTCTTCCTTGAACTCGCGCGTGACGGCTTTCTCGGCGGTTTCGCCCTTTTTGATATACCCCGCGAAGAGTATGTAATCCTCGCTGCCGTTGTGTCTTGCAAGTAAAATCTTGTCTTTCGTCCTGTTTGTCACCACCATACTGACCGCCGTGGCGAAGCGGGGGAAGCGGTATTCGCTGCAAGTCTTGCAATAGGGGACAAGTCCTTCGTCCTGCTTGAACATAAGCGTAAGTTTTTCTCCGCAAACCGTACAATACATATTTCTACCTCCTTACAGGTCATTAAAATCAAAAACTATAAACTCTTACAACTCATATTATACAATAAATTTTAACAATTTACAATAGTTATTTCCAAGTTTTAACAAAATTATTGACTTATTTTCACATATACTATATAATATATATAATATAATACTTAACGGAGAACTCGAAGTGGATTACGAAAGAGCTAAACTGTTTCTCAGTCAGCGCGGGCAGAGCCAGCTTTTGGATTATTACGACGAACTGGACGAAGAACAGCGCCGTATCTTGCTCGACGAAATAACAAATCTCAACTTTTCGGTTGTTAAAAATATACAGAACAATTCGGAGCAGAAAAAGACGGGCAAGTATAAACCCGTCCCTGCGAAAAGCCTTGAAGATATAGAAAAGAACCGTAAGAAATACGAAGAAGAAGGAATAAAACTTTTAAAAGAACATAAGGTCGGCGCGGTTCTGCTCGCCGGCGGTCAGGGTACCCGTCTCGGTTTCGATAAGCCAAAGGGTATGTTTAATATCGGCGTAACAAGACAGCTGTCTATTTTCGAACAGCTTATGAACAACATAAAGGACGTAACGCGCGTCACGGGCAGGAATTTCCCGTTGTTTATTATGACGAGCGACGTCAATAACGACGAAACTGTCGCGTTCTTTGCGGAGAACAACTACTTCGGTTATCCCAAAGACAAGATATATTTCTATATACAGGATAAGGAGCCCGTTTGCGATTTCGACGGAAAGATATTCCTTTCGGAGAAACACCGCGTCGCGCTCTCTCCCAACGGCAACGGCGGCTGGTATTCGTCGCTTATAAACAGCGGCCTTAACCGCGTTCTCGAACGCGAGGGCGTGGAATGGCTGAACGTTTTCGGCGTGGATAACGTTTTACAGCGCATTTGCGACCCTGCGTTTATCGGCGCGACTTCGCTGTCGAGATGTTTTTGCGGCGCGAAGGTCGTCAAAAAGACCTGCCCCGAGGAAAAGGTGGGCGTACTCTGCGAAAGGGACGGCAAGCCCTGTATCGTCGAGTACTATGAAATGCCGCCCGAGTTTACCAAAAAGTACAACCGCAAAGGCGAGCTTTCTTACCGTTACGGCGTAACGCTCAACTATCTGTTTAACGTTCACGTGCTCAATGCTACGATTTCCTGGAAACTGCCCTATCACCTCGCAAAAAAGGCGATACCGCATATAGAAAACGGCGCGCTTGCGGAGCCCGAAGAGCCCAACGGCTATAAATTCGAAACGCTGGTCGTGGATATGGTCAGGTTTATGGGCAACTGCCTCGCGTTCGAAGTCGACAGACAAAAGGAGTTTGCGCCTGTAAAAAACAAGACGGGCGTAGACAGCGTTGACACCGCGCGCGAACTTCTTAAAATTAACGGCGTGGAGCTTTAAAACGTATTTTTCTGTTTATAATTAAAGCAAACGTCACAAGGATTTTGCAATGAAGAAAATTTTAACGGTAATCGTCGCCGCGGCTTTGGCCGCGTTGATGTTATTTACGGGTTGCTCCGTCAAGGACGGAAGAGACGGGCGGGACGGTAAATCCGCTCAGGACGTCACGGTTTACGACTTGTACGAGGCGGCAAAAACAATCCCCGGCAACGAAAATCTTTCGCTTGAAGAGTTTTTGAAAGAGTATCTTACTTACGATAAAGAGGACGTGGAAAACCAGACCGGTTTACAGTCCGTTATCAACAAATCGCTTATGTCGGGCGTTTCCATACTTTCGCGTTTCGCGTATACTCAGGCCTCGCGGCCCAGCAGTATTCCGGGGCTTTCTAGCACCCGCACGACCTACAAGGTTTACTCGGGCTCGGGCGCGATACTGTGGCTTGACAAGAGCGCGGGCGACGCGTACGTCGTAACCAACTGTCACGTTATCTACGACGATACTTCCGACAGCACGTTCTGTCAGGATATAAGACTGTATCTTTACGGACAGGACGAGAACGATATCAATTATAAAGTTGATTTGAATTACAATATCTCTGGCGACGAAAATTACAGAATGGACGCCGAAATCATAGGTGCGTCCGTCACGTACGATATAGCGCTTTTGAAAGTTTCAGACAGCGAGGTTTTAAGGCGCAGCGACGCCGTTGCGTCAAGCTTTTCGATGCAGGCCGACGTCAACGTCGGAGAGTACGTCTATGCGGTCGGAAACGCGTCTGGCGAAGGCGTTTCGGCGTCGAACGGAATAATCAGCAGGGACAGCGAGAATATATTGTTGTCGCTGAAAGAAAATGCTTATTACGAAGACGATTATGTGTCTTACAGGGTATTGCGCACTACCGCGGCCGTAAACCACGGCAATTCGGGCGGAGCGCTGTATAACACCAAGGGCGAAATTATCGCAATCGTAAACGCCAAGTCGGACGAAGAGGGCGCGGACAATATGGGTTACGCTCTCCCCGCAAACAGCGTCAGGCGGCTGTTGTCGCTTATGTATGAAAACTACGTCGATAACGGTAACAAAATGCTTACTAACGGCGGGGTTTACAAGGCGATGCTGAACGTTAAACACGATGTCACCGACACGTATTCTCAATACAACAAGGAAACGGGCCTTGCCGAGATTTACGAGCAGATTAAAGTCTTAGAAGTAAGCGGCGCGCCTTCACAGGGCGTTCTGCGCGAAGGCGATTATTTCAGGGGCTTGGAAATTCTGGGAGCGGACGGAGAGGTGAAACAGCCGTATATGGAAATTACCCGCCGTTATCACCTGCCCGAGGCTATGCTTTCCGTTCGCGAGGGCGATACCTTGAATCTGACGGTTGAGCGTGATGAAACGGAAACGAAATTATCGATAAAGTTCGATTCTTCTAAATACTTCAAAAATTACGTAGTTTAATAAATAGCCCTCTGCCGAAACAGGCAGAGGGCTGTCTTTATCTTTGCTCGTTTATATCGTAAGGCGTTACCTGATATACGTAGTAGTTCAGCCAGTTTATGTAGAACAGGTTTGCGGTCGACGACCAGTTCATTTTAACTTCGGTTTTTTGCTTGTCGGAAAAATAGTTTGCGGGCGGTTTAATGTCCAGCCCTTTTTCAAGGTCGCGCTCGTATTCGTTTTTAAGCGTGTAGCGGTCGTATTCCATATGCCCCGTAACGAAAACCTGTCTGTTGTCCACGCTCTTAATTATCGACGCGCCCGCGCGCTTGCTGTACGCGAGTATTTTAAGGTTTTTCACGTCGAGTATATCCTTTGCGTAAACAATCGTATGCCTCGAATGCGGCATATGAAACTCGTCCGAAATGCCGCGCATAAGCGGTTCGGGCACGCCGTCTCTGACGCGGTTATGCGCGAATATTCCAAAGCACTTTTCTTTCAGCGGGTGCTTTTTTATTTTATAGAAGTAGTGCAACGCCGCCTGCGCGCCCCAGCAGATAAACAGGGTGGAGGTCACGTTCGTCCTGGTCCAGTCAAGTATCTCTTTCAGCTCCGCCCAGTACGCAACCTTTTCGAACGGCATATTCTCAACGGGTGCGCCGGTTATAATCATACCGTCGAATTTGGCGTGCTTAATCTCATCGAACTGCTTGTAAAATCTGTCCAGATGGCTTTTGTCCGTGTGCGTGGAATTATAAGTGGAAGTTTTGATAAGCGTGATATTGACTTGTAAGGGAGAGTTGGACAGTAGCCGCATAAACTGCGTTTCCGTGGTTTCCTTGGTGGGCATAAGATTTAAAATCGCAATCTCAATCGGACGGATTTCCTGCGAAACCGCCCTCTGGCTGTCCATTACGAATATTCTCTCGCCCGTCAGTATTTTATACGCGGGTATATCCTTATCAATAACTATGGGCATAAATTAAACCTTTTCAAGCGCCTGTTTCAAATCGGCGATAATATCGTCGGGGTTTTCTATTCCCACCGAAAGTCTTATAAGATTGTGCGGCACGCCCGCTTTGACAAGGTCCTCCTCGGAAAGCTGGCGGTGCGTGGTGGAGGCGGGGTGCAACACGCAACTTCTCACGTCCGCAACGTGCGTTTCCTGCGTGATAAGTTTCAACGCCTCCATAAACCGCGCGCATTTTTCCACGGTGCCCTTAATGCCGAAACTCATCATTCCGCCCTGACCGTTCGGAAGATACTTTTTCGCGAGCGCGTTGTATTTGTTGTCCTTTAAAGAGGGGTGCAAAATCCATTCTATCTTAGGGTGCTTGGAAAGATATTCGGCAACCTTTGCGGCGTTGGAGGAGTGGCGCTCCATTCTCAGCGCAAGCGTGTCGCAGCCCAGATACGCTAAAAACGCGTTTTGCGGGCTTAAAATCGCGCCGAAATCCCTCATCATCTGCGCGCGGCATTTCGTTCCGAACGCAACGGGTAAATCCGCGTACACAAGTCCGTGATAGCTTTCGTCCGGAGTGTTGAACTGCGCGTAGCGCGCTTTGCCCTTGAAATCGAAATTACCCGCGTCTATAATCATACCGCCCAGCGCCGCCGCGTGCCCGTCGAGATATTTGGAGGAGGAGTGGATTATAATGTTTGCTCCCCATTCCTTAGGGCGGCACAGCACGGGCGTTGCAAGCGTGTTGTCAACCGCAAACAGAACTCCGTGTCTTTTTGCTATCGCATTGATTTTTTCGAAATCGAGCACGATTATCGCGGGGTTGGCAACCGTTTCGGTAAATATCATTCTCGTCTTATCGTCGATAAGCTTTTCGATTTCTTCCGCGGGTGCGTCTGGATCGAAAAATCTGCACTCTATGCCAAGCTTTGGCAAGGTGGTGGAGAAGAGGTTGTAAGTTCCGCCGTATACCGCCTGCGAGGAAAGTATATTGTCGCCCGCGCCGGCAACGGTAAACACTGCAAGCGCAGTCGCGCTCATTCCCGACGCGCAGCCTATGCCGCAGACTCCGCCTTCGAGAGCCGCGACTTTACCTTCGAACGCGGCGACGGTGGGGTTTGCAAGCCTCGTATAGAAATAGCCGTCGCTTTTAAGGTCGAACAGGTCCGCCATATCCTGAGTTTTCTCGTAGACGAACGTGGTGGACTGGACTACGGGCGGTATTCTTGCCTCGCCCGTTTTGGGGGAATATCCCGCCTGTACGCAAAGTGTGTCGGGTTTATAGTTTTCCATAGTTTATCCTCATTTAGTATATTCTTTTATCTGCCTGTCCAGAGCGCGTTTCTGGTCGCGCTCGGCAATGGTGCGTTTTTTATCGAAGTTCTGCTTGCCCTTGCAAAGCGCCACCTCGACTTTTACAAGACTGCCAGAAAAATAAATCGACAGCGGGATAAGGGTGTAGCCCTTTTCGTTTATTTTCCCGACTATCTTATCTATTTCATAGCGGTGCATAAGAAGTTTTCTGTCGCGCTTGCTCTCTTTCGTAGAGAACGCGCCCGCCTTGTCGTATACGGCGATATGCGCGTTTTTAAGCGTAAGCTGGCCGTCGCGTATAAAGCAAAAGCTGTCTTTAAGGTTGCAGTTTCCCGCCCTCAAAGACTTGACTTCCGCGCCTTCAAGCGCTATTCCCGCCTCGTACTTTTCAAGAACAAAATATTCGTACGTGGCGTATCTGTTATACGCAATAGTTTTCATATAGAATATTATACCATAAATTTTTTAATAGTAAAATAATTTTTCAGCCGTCAAGCGAAAACATTACGCGCATTCTGCCGAAATCGCAGTTATCCACGCGTATTTTCAGCCTGTCGCCCAGTTTATAACAGTTTTTTCCGCCTTTAAGCATAAACTTTTCCGCGATAAACTCGTACTTGTCGCGCGGCAGGGTTTCTATGGGAATGAGGCCTTCTATAGCATTGTCAAGCTCGCAGAACACTCCAAAGTTGGTTACGCCCGAAACAGTCGCTTCGAAGGTTTCGCCTATGTGCTCGGACATATACACGACTTTGTATAAATCGTCCACGGCGCGCTCGGCCTCGTCGGCAACGCGCTCGCGTTCGGAGCAGTCGATGCCCGTCTGCGCGGAAATTTCGGCGTAGGTCTGCAATTTATTGCGGTTGCCCTGCAAGACCGCTTTCACCGCGCGGTGCACAAACAAGTCCGGATAGCGGCGGATAGGGGAGGTGAAGTGGCAATAGCACGCTGACGCAAGCCCGAAGTGTCCGAGGTTTTTTTCGCAGTATCTCGCTTTCTGCATACTTCTCAGCATAACCTTGTTTACTACGGCGGCGAAAGGCCTGTCCGCAACGCGGTTCAAAATATCGCGAAAATCCGCTGGCTTTACGTTCTCCGAATCGAGCTTTGCGTTAATTCCCAAATCCCTTAAAAACGATGCAAGCGTCTGCGCCTTCTCGGGCGCGGGCGTTTCGTGCACGCGGTAGAGGCAGGGCGCCTCTTTCCCGAGCAGGAATTCCGCAACCGTTTCGTTTGCGGCAATCATAAACTGCTCGATAATCCGTTCTGAAATACCGCGCTCGTAATCGGGGATAACTATCTCGCCGTCCTCGTTCATATATATTTTAGCCTCGCGCACGTCGAGGTTGACTTCGCCCGCGCCCTGCCGTCTTCTTTCCATAATAAGGCAAAGCTCTTTCATATTGTCTACGATGCACGCGATATCGGCGTATTTTTCGCGCAGAACGCAGTCGCCGTCGCAAATGGCGGTCACGTCTATATAAGTCATTTTATGCGCGCTGTTAATCACGCTTTCGCAAATCTCCGCGCCGGTGCGATTGCCGTCCTTATCGAACGTCATAATACAGGAGAGCGCGTATCTGTCCTCGCCCTCGTTTAAAGAGCACGCGCCGTTTGAAAGGTCTTTCGGTAACATCGGCAAAACCCTGTCGGGGAAATACACGCTTGTGCCGCGGGCATAGGCCTCCTTGTCAAGTGCGGACTTGTATTTCACGTATCGGCTTACGTCTGCGATATGCACGCCTAAAACGTAATTTCCGTCCCGCATTTCAAGCGAAATTGCGTCGTCTATATCGCGGGTATCGGCTCCGTCGATAGTGAATATGATTTTATCCCTTAAATCTTTCCTGCCGTCGACCCTGATTTTTTCGGCACTGACCTCGGCCGCCTGTTTCAGAACGTGTTCGGGAAACTGCTCGTAAAGCCCGTAAGCGCGGATAATGCCAAGCTCTTCGGTTAAAAAGTCGCCGCCCTCGCCCAAAATCTCGGTAACTTTCCCTGCGGGCAGTCCGTTTTTATGATAGGCAGTAATCTCGCACACAACCTTGTCGCCGTCCGCGGCGTTAAGGGAAAGGGGGGAAGGGATTATGACTTCGGGCATTTTCAAATCGTCCGGATAAAGCCGCCCGCGCTCGTATGTGCCAACGACCGTGCTGCGGCCGCGTTCGAGTATTTTAATGATATAGGCCTCGTCCTCGGTTCCGCGCACGTGCGCCGCAATTACCCTGTCGCCGTCGAACGCGCCGTTAAGCGAACTGCGCGGCACGAAAAAATCCGTTCCGCCGCCGTCGGGTTTAATGAATGCGAAACCGCGCTCGTTGCCCTGAACTTTACCGCAAAACACGCCCAGCTGCTCTGGCGTGCAGTAACGCCCCTTTCTGTCGCAGACGATTTTATCCTGCTCTTCAAGCAGCTTAAGCGCAAGCCTGACGGTTTTTTTCTCCTGTTTATTGTGCGCGATAAATGGAGGGGTGCTGATAATCTGGGTCAGGTTCTTAAACGCAAGCCTGCCGTTTTTAATTTCGTTAAATAATCTCTGTTCTAATTTCATAACCAAAAAATAAAGCGGCTTTGAAAAGCCGCCCCTGATAATCTTTAATTTTACGCAACAACCAGATTGACTATAAAGATAGCGATTGAAAGAAAAGCGAGTACGCCCAAACAAATCCAGGTCCATTTCTTCAATTTGCTTTCGATAGACTGTCCTCTGTTTTTACCGAAGAAAGTTTCGCTTGAAGCGGTTATGCCCTGGATACCGTCCGAATTACTTTTCTGGAACAAAACTATAATGATAGTCAAAAGCGCCACGACAAACAATATAACAAGGCAGGTAATCGACAATGCCAGATATACGGGATATAAACCTTCACGGATAAGTAAATTAGATACCATAATAATCCTCGCAAATAAATTTACTTAAAGAGTATAACACAGTTAAAAAATAATTACAATCAAAAATGCGGCCGTTTAAAAAATTTTATCCCGATTTTTTAAATTTTAAACTCTTTTCCCCGAATTTGTTTATTATAAATATTCCAGCGCACACAAGCACAAGCGCAATCAGCGTGGTGTAGGATAAAAGCTGGTCGCTTTCGCCGAGTATAATCGCCGAAAACACCGCGCCGAAAATGGGATTGGTGCTCTTGAACACCGCAACTTTGGACACGGGATTGAACTTCAACAGAAACCCCTGCAACGTAAACGCGCACGCCGATAGAAACCCGAGATAGAGTAGCATAAAGATACTGCCGACTGCAACGGGACGGAACTCGCCGCCGGTAGCAAGCCCGATAATTACAAGCACCGTTCCGCCCATGAAGAACTGATAGCCGCAAAGCGCGGTGGTGTCCTCGTATTTCGAAAAGACCTTGACAAGCCCCGCCGCAACGGCCGCGGACAGGCCCGAAAAAATTACGAATCCTTCGCCGAGCAGGGTAAACGTGAAAGAAAAGTCGCCGCCGAGATTTATGAGTATCACGCCGCCGAACCCTAGCACGCAACCCGCGAATTTAATGAGATTGAACTTTTCCGTGCGGAAAATGAAACAGGCGGCTATAATCGTGAAAAACACGCCCAGTCCGTTCAATACCGAGGCCTTGACGCCAGCCGTGTTGGCAAGACCTATATAAAAAAAGGTGTATTGTGCGATTGTCTGGAATACCGACAGCAGGCCCACGCGCCATAAATTTTTTGCTTTGGGCAATAAAAATCTGCGTTTGAGGATACTGCCGAATATGATTACAAGCACGCCTGCCAGCGCAAATCTGGTTCCCGCAAACAGCATAAGCGAGGGCACGTTCTGCGTGTCCACGTCGAAAAGCTTATAGCCTATTTTAACGCAGGGGAAAGCGCTGCCCCACAGCACGCAGCACAGGATTGCGCATATGCACACTACGTAATTTTTAGAGAAGAATTTTTCGGGTTGTTTAATCAGCATCAGTATTATTATATTTCAAATAAAAAATTTAGGCAAATAATTACGCTTAAAAAAATTCCCCGCACGTAACGTGCGGGGTAAGATTATTTTATAAGGCTTTTTCCCGTCATTTCCGCGGGTACGGGCAGTTGCATAAGCTGTAAAAGCGTGGGGGCAAGGTCGGCAAGCACGCCGTCCTCGCGCAGTTTCACGTTCTTGTACTTATCCGAAACAAGCACTACGGGCACGGGGTTCGTCGTGTGAGCGGTGAAGGGGGATCCGTCCTCGGACAATAGTTTATCCGCGTTTCCGTGGTCTGCGGTAAGTAGTGCGGAGCCGCCCATTTCAAGTATTTTGTCAAGCACTTTCTTTACGCACTCGTCAACGGTATTTACGGCCTTGACCGCCGCGGGGATAACGCCCGTGTGTCCGACCATATCGCAGTTAGCGAAGTTCAAAATCACAACGTCGAACTCGCCGCCGTCAAGCTCTTCGAGAACCTTGTCGGTTACCTCATAAGCGCTCATTTCGGGCTGTAAATCGTACGTAGCAACCTTTGGCGAGGGGATAAGGTCGCGCACTTCGTTCTCGTTGGGTTGCTCGACGCCGCCGTTAAAGAAGAACGTAACGTGCGCGTATTTTTCGGTTTCGGCTATTCTCAGCTGTTTCTTGCCGAGTTTAGCAAGGTATTCTCCGAGCGTGTTTTCCATAGACGTTTTGGGGAACGCTATGTCTATGCCTTCGAAAAGCGCGTCGTAAACGGTAAAGCAGACGTATACGGGGTCGAGATAACCCGTCTTTCTTTCGAATGCCGTGCCCTTGGGGACGATAAATTCGCGCTGTGATACGGCGCGCGTAATCTGTCTTGCGCGGTCGGGGCGGAAGTTGAAACAAATTATGCTGTCTGCCTTTTCGATAAGTCCGAGCGGCTTGCCGTCCTCGTAAATTTTAGTGGGGAGGATAAACTCGTCCGTAACGCCGTCCGCATAGCTGTCCTCAACGGCTTTTACGGGGTCGGTCGCGGAAATTCCATCGCCGAGCGTGAGCATATCGTACGCCTTTTCTATCCTGTCCCAGTTATTGTCGCGGTCCATAGCGTAGTATCTGCCGCAAACCGACGCTATTTTTCCTATGCCAAGCTTTTGGGTTTCGGCTTGCAGTCCGCGAATAAAGTCCGCGCCGGAGGTGGGGGAAACGTCCCTTCCGTCCATAAAGCAGTGAACGTAACATTCTTCGAGGCCGCGCATCTTCGCCATTTTCAAAAGCGCGTAGACGTGCGTTATGTGGCTGTGCACTCCGCCGTCGGAAAGAAGTCCGTAAAGGTGAAGTTTCCTGCCGTTGTTTTTCGCCGAATCCATTGCCTTGATAAGCGCGGGATTATTGAAAAAGTCGCCGTCGGAAATTGATTTCGTAATTTTTGTCAGGTCCTGATATACGATACGGCCCGCGCCCATATTCAGGTGCCCGACCTCGCTGTTGCCCATCTGTCCGTCGGGAAGGCCCACGCACATTCCGCTCGCGCCGAGCGTGGCGGAGGGGTATTGTTTTATAAGCGCGTTTACGTTTTTACTGCCGTCGATTGATATGGCGTTGCCTGCGCCCGACGGGGCAAGTCCGTATCCGTCCATTATAATTAATGCATAAGGTGTTTTTTTCATTTACAGTCGCTCCGTTAAAGCAGATTATTTGTTGTAGTTGACTATCGCCGCAAAGTCGGTTTTAAGCGACGCGCCGCCGATAAGTCCGCCGTCGATGTCGTTCTGAGCCATAAGCCCCTTGCAGTTGCCCGCGTTCATACTTCCGCCGTACTGGATAATAATTTTCTCCGCGCATTTGGGGCAGAAAAGTTCGCCGATTTTCTTGCGGATATAAGCAATCGTTTCCTGCGCCTGCGCGTCGGTTGCGGTTCTGCCCGTGCCGATTGCCCATACGGGTTCGTAGGCGATAACAATTTTGGTTATGTCTTCTATGTCTTTAAGTCCCTCGGCAAGCTGACGGTCGAGAACTTCGTTTGTCTTTCCGCTTTCGCGCTCTTCCAAAAGCTCGCCCACGCATACGATAGGGGTAAGGCCCGCGTTAAGCGCGGCAAGGGTGCGCTTGTTTACCGTCCGGTCGGTCTCGCCGAAGTACTGGCGCCTTTCGCTGTGGCCTATGATTACGTATTTAACGCCGTATTCTTTAAGCATATCCGCGGAAATTTCGCCCGTGTACGCGCCCGAGGCCGCCCAGTGCACGTTTTCCGCGCCGATAGCTATGTTGCTGCCCGCCGCGGCTTTCGTCATTGCGGGAATGAGTATTGCGGGTACGCAAAGGCACACGTCGCAGTCCGCGTCTTTAACGAGCGGGATAAGGTCTTTGATAAGTTTTTCCCCGCTTGCCGCGGTCATATTCATTTTCCAGTTTCCTGCTATAAAAGGTTTTCTTGACATAATTTTCTCCTAAAATTTTTTAACGCTAATTATTATATCACTTAATAAAAAAAATGGCAATCGCATTAAATGCAATTGTCGTTTTTTTATCACTTTTTATCGATTATATCTTTGTCCAGCAAGCTTTCTATGCTTGTGTTAAGCGCTTTGGACAAGGCGTACAGTTCAATATCGGTGACGGTGCGGGAGAAGTCCTCGATTCTTGATACCGAGCCTCTGCAGACGTACACGCCGTACAGTTCCAGATTGTTTGAAAGCTGCTGCTGGCTCATTTTAAGTTCTGTGCGCCTTCTGGCTACGTTCAGCCCAACCAAATTCTGTTTGTTTCCGTCTATTATTCTCGCCATCTTTTCACTTTCCGTTTTAATATTATTTTTGTCTTGACACAGGACAAATATAATGTTAAAATAATGAAAAACTTGTCCTATGACAGGACAAGATAAAAAGGAGAAAATATTTATGAAGAAAAAAGTGTTTAGTTGGTTGTTAACCATAGCGTCTTATATGTTTATAATTTTTGATAGGCTTTTTGTAAGCGCCGGGGGGCTTATTTATAATTTCTTTGTTACGGGTTTTGCTGTTTTCAAAAATATAGATATAGTTTTCTTGATTATTTATTTAATTGTTTTTGCTTTATCTGTTACTTGCGGGGTATTTGCGCGCAGGCTTGCAAAGGATAAGAGCGCGCCGTACTATCTGGCGTTTCCGTTTAACGTAGCTTATCTGTTACTGTCGGTAGGCATAGGGATAATGTTTATTATCGATAAAGCAACGGGAACAGCCCAAAAATAAAATAAAACGGCTTGCGACACATTGTCGCAAGCCGTTTGTTTTTTGTAGTTTAATTCTTTTCGTTCAGGCAGTCGATACCGGGGAGTATCTTGCCTTCGAAGAGTTCGAGCGACGCGCCGCCGCCGGTCGAGATGTGGGTTACCTTATCTGCAAAACCGAGCTGCTGGATAGCCGCCGCGCTGTCGCCGCCGCCGATAATGGTGGTGCACTTGCCGTAAACGTCCGCAAGCGCCTGAGCCACTGCGATAGTTCCCTTTGCAAGGGTGGGGTTTTCAAACACGCCCATAGGGCCGTTCCAGATAACCGATTTTGCGGACGCAACTTTTTCCGCGTAAAGCTTTCTTGTTTTTTCGCCTATATCCATACCCATAAGGTCGGAGGGGATTTCGCTTGACGGTACGGTTTTAACTTCGATTTTTTCGTCGATGGGGTCGGGGAAGTGGTCCGCGACGACGGTGTCTACGGGGAGCAGAAGTTCCTTGCCCGCTTTCGCCGCTTTTTCCATCATTTCCTTGCAGTAAGCAACCTTATCTTCTTCGAGAAGGGAGGTGCCTACCTCGTAGCCCTTTGCTTTGAGGAAGGTGTAAGCCATTCCGCCGCCGATTATCAGCGTGTCGCATTTTTCAAGCAGGTTGTTGATAACGTTGAGTTTATCCGCAACTTTCGCGCCGCCGAGGATTGCGACGAAGGGGCGCCGGGGATTGTCGAGCGTGTCTGCCATAACCGAAAGCTCTTTCTCGATAAGGAAACCGCAAACGGCTGTCTTTACTATGCCGTATTCAACGATAGCGGCGGTGGACGCGTGCGAACGGTGCGCCGTTCCGAAAGCGTCGTTTACGTAAATTTCCGCGTCGTAAGCAAGCTCTTTGCAGAAGTTTTCGTCCTTTTTCTCTTCTTCCCAGTGGAAACGCAGGTTTTCGAGGAGCACGGCCTCGCCGCAACCAAGGCCGTCGCGCTTGGATTTTGCGTCTGTGCCGATAACGTCGGTCGCGAATACGACTTTACCGCCGAGCAACTCGTTGAGTCTTTTCGCAACGGGCGCAAGCGTAAGCTTTTTGGGTTCGTCGGCTTTGGCTTTCGCGATTATCGCGTCCGCCGTGGTTTCGCCCGCGTCAACCTTCTTTTTATCTTTTTTGTTAAGCTTAACCTCTGCCGAGAAAATGGAGTGGGGTTTACCCATATGCGAGCAGAGCGTAACTTTCGCGCCCTTTTCAAGCAGGTATTTAATGGTGGGCAATGCGCCCTGAATTCTGTTTTCATCGGTGATGACGCCGTCTTTCATAGGCACGTTGAAATCGCAGCGCACAAGCACTTTTTTACCGTATAAGTCTTTGAGGTCTTTAACGGACATCTTATTCATAGATACAAGCTCCTTTAAATAAATAATTTTTTACTTAATCATTATAATTAAACGCGGCGGAAAAGTCAATAAAAATCGGAACGTACAAATTATTTCACCGCTTTTTTATTTTTTAATAACGGATTATCCGTTGTGTTAAGTCAAAAAGTATGATATAATGCCCTTATGAAAATTTGTGTCGCGGGGCTGGGCATAATCGGCGGCTCGCTTTGTATGTCGCTTAAACGCGCGGGTTATGAAGTTTCGGGCTGGAACCGTTCGGCCGAGGCGCTCGGTTACGCGCTGGAAAATAAAATAATTGACTCGTCTGCCGAAAATTTTTCGGGCTATGACGTCGTGTTTGTCGCTCTGCCGCCAAAGGCAACGGCAGACTTTATAAACGCGGCGGAGTTCAAAGACGGGGCGGTTGTCGCGGACATATGCGGCGTCAAACGCTATATCTTACGCGAAGTGGAGGCGAAGCCGCGGAACTTCCGTTACGTGGGCTGTCACCCTATGGCTGGTAAAGAGGTTTCGGGCATAGAAAACGCCTGCGCCGAACTTTTCGACGGGGCGAGTATGGTCATAACTTCCGATAATAAGACCGACGCGGCGGCGCTTGAAATTATTCGCAAGCTCACGGCCGATATGGGGTTCGGATATATAGTCGAGTGCTCGGCCGAAACTCACGACAGGAAAATCGCCTATACTTCTCAGCTTGCCCATATCGTTTCCAACGCGTACGTCAAAGACGAAGAGATAGCGGGTTGCATAGGTTTCACGGGCGGCAGTTTTCAGGATATGACCAGGATTGCGGGCGTGGACGAAAACGTCTGGGCGGCGCTTTATCTCAATAACGCTGAAAATCTTTCGCGGAGTATCGGCAATCTTATCTCCTCGCTGGAAGAAATCAAGCGCGCGGTCGATAGCGGCGACGGGCAGAATTTGCGGGCTGTACTGCGCGAAGGCAGGGCGCGTTTCGAGAGCGGTAAAAATACTTTACGGCAATCGGATATTTTCGTACAAAAATTGAAGTAATTTTTTTGGATATGTGTTATAATCAGAATGTAAACGTAAAAATCGACTCACGCGGCGACGGTTGGAGCGATTTGAAAACGGCCGAAGGACGGCTTGTAAACGACGGAAAATCAATAAAACTTTGCTACGTTCTCGACGGCGACGAGTGCGCGCTGGTTGTCAGGGGCGGAAAAATCACCCAGACCAGACGCGGCAACCAGTTTGTGGACATAGCTTTCGAAGAGGGGCGCACAACGTCCTGCACGGTAGGCTGTTGCGGGTTTACCGGCTCGTTCGAGGTGTTTACCGAAAAGGCGGATTGCGTTTTCGGTGAAGACGGGTTAAGGCTTGACCTCGACTATCTGAGCGGGGCCGAAAAAGAACGGATAAAATTAACTCTTACTGCGGTAAAAAATTCACGGGGGAAAATATGAAGATAGAATATCTCGGACATTCCTGTTTCAAACTAATAGAGAGCACGGGCACTTCCGTGGTATGCGACCCTTACGACGAGTCAGTGGGTTACGACCTGCCCGAAGTGACCGCGGACGCGGTTACCGTTTCGCACCATCATTACGACCACGACAATGTCAAGAACGTAAGCGGCGCGGCGGAGGTTATCGACAAGGAATGCAGTCACGACCTGCCGGGGGTGGAAATCAGCGCGATACGCAGTTTCCACGACGAAAAGCGCGGTAAAAAGCGCGGCGAAAACCTCATTTTCAAGTTCCGTATGGACGGCATAGATATCTGCCATATGGGCGACTTGGGCGAGGCGTGCTCGCCCGAGCTTATCGATTTACTTCTGCCCGTAAACGTACTTCTCATACCCGTGGGCGGAACTTATACTATCGACGCGGAAATGGCCAAGGAATACGTGGACAGGATTATGCCCGACGTGGTTATTCCTATGCACTACCGCGAAAAGGGCTGTAAGCTGGACATAGACAAGGTGGACGATTTCCTCGGCCTTTTCGACGAGGAGTGTATCGAAGAGGTTGCGGGCGACGCAATAGAGCTTATGCGCAACGACCTGAGCGGCGATACCAAGGTAATCGTTTTCAGGAGGCATTGAGTGGCCGAAAAATTAATTGAGGAAATAGAGCGGCGTTTAAACGCCAAAACGATACACGATATACGCCAGATAGCGCGCGCTGTCGGCGTTCCGCGGCCTGCCGACGGCAGAAAGGAACGCATACTCGATTGTATAATGAAAATTGCGTCTGGCGAGAGCGACCCCGCGGTTCCGTCCGTGAGGGGCGCACACCCCAAGTCGACCGAATACGACAGGCAGATTGTTTCGGACATTCTGCGTTGCCGCGAGATTTGTCTTTCCGCTAACGGCGGCGACGAGCGCGAAAAAACCTATATCGGCGTTTCCAGCGGAGCGGGTTTCGACCCGCTCGATTTTACCGCGGAAGGTCTGCTTTGCAGGTCGGACGGTAAATGGTTCTTGCGCGTTTTCGGCAAGGGCGGAAGTTGCGGCGACGTGTTTGTCAACGATTTTTTCGTAAATAATTTCTCCCTGCGCGAAGGCGATTCTGTATACGGAAACTGCAAGCGCAGTAACGAGGACGAGCTGGCGGGACTTGCGGGAATCATTTCCGTAAACGGCGTTTCGCCCGAGGATACGGGCAGGCGTACGCATTTCAACAACCTTATACCTATATACCCCGATAAGATTTTACGGCTTGCGCACGGCGGCGATATCGTCGGGCGAATGATCGATATGTTTGCTCCGCTCGGTGCGGGTCAGCGCGCGTTTATAACGGCGCCGCACGGCGCGGGAAAGACCGCGCTTTTAAAGCGGATTGCGGCGGCGCTTAAAAATTGCGTTAAGGATATTGCCACCGTGATTGCGCTTGTAGACGCGCGCCCCGAAGAGGCGGCGGACTTTCAACGCACTTTTTCGGGCGGGGTCTTTGCGTCGACTTTCGACGAGGGGGCGCAGAACGCGGTGGATACAGCGCTACTTGCGTTGGAGCACTGTAAACGGCTTGTGGAGCAGAAGAAAGACGCGGTTCTTATACTGGACGATATAACGCGGCTTGCCCGCGCGTACAACTCCTGCGGCAGGCAGGTTGCAAGCGCTCTGGACACTTCTGCGCTGGACGGCGTGAAAAGATATCTTGCGGCGGCGAGAAATACCGAGGGGGGCGGCTCGCTTACCGTGATTTCCGCGCTTACGGACGGCGGCGACGGAATAGACGGCGCTGTGCGTTCGGGACTGATAAACCTGTGCGGTATGCGCATAAGTCTTTCCGCAGAGCTTGCGAAAGCGCGCGTATATCCGCCTCTGGATTTACAAAACACATATTCGTCGGTAAGCGATACCTTGCTTTCTTCGGCGGAGCATAAAACGGCGGAGGCGTTGCGCGGTATGCGTACGGAAGAGGTAATTAATTTATTCTCGCAAACGCGCGATAACGCGGCGCTGTGCGAGGAACTTTCAAGGTAGATTATGGCGGATAAAAACTTATTTACCGACAAGGTAAAAATAACTATAAAATCGGGCGACGGCGGCGACGGAATGAATTCGTTCAAGGCCTTCAAGGGCAAACCCGCTTGCGGGCCCGACGGCGGCGACGGCGGCGACGGCGGCAAGGTTTACGTCGTTGCGGATCCGTCTATGAACGATTTGCTTTCGTTCAGGTATACGAGCAAGTATTTTGCTGGCGACGGCGAGCGCGGCGGAACGAATAAGTGTTTCGGCAGGAGCGGGAACGATATGGTTATCAAGGTTCCCGTGGGCACGGTTGTAAGGGACGCCGAAACCGACTCCGTTATCTGCGATATGTTTTACGAGGGCGAGAAAAAGCTAATCGCGGAAGGCGGCAGGGGCGGCAAGGGCAACGTGCGCTTTACCACTGCGCGCAGGCACGCGCCTAATTTCGCGCAGAAAGGCGAAAAGACCCGGCCGCACGTGTTGATACTCGAACTTAAAGTTATCGCGGACGTGGGAATTATTGGTTTTCCCAACGTTGGTAAATCCACGCTGCTTTCCAAAATTTCGGCCGCGCGGCCAAAGATAGCCAACTATCATTTCACAACGCTTTCGCCTAATCTCGGCGTAGTCAGGTATTACGACGACAGTTTCGTCGCCGCGGACATACCTGGGCTTATCGAGGGCGCGGCGGACGGCGCGGGATTGGGGCACGACTTTCTGCGCCACATAGAGCGCACGCGTATGCTCCTGCACGTTGTGGATATTTCGGGGTGCGAGGGCAGGGACCCGATTGAAGATTTCAAGAAAATCAACGCCGAGCTTACGGCATACAGCGGGGTGCTCGGTAAACTTACGCAGGTAATCGCGCTCAACAAGTGCGACGTGTACGGCGCGGAAGAAAACGTCAAGCTGTTTAAAAAGAAATATTCGCGTAAGTACAAAATCTTCCCGATAACGGCGGTGAACGGCGAGGGCACGGACAAGCTTATCGAAGGCGTTTTCGAGATTCTGAAACAGCTCCCGCCCGTAAAGCGGATAGAGAGCGACGAAAACTTTACGTATACCAAGAGCGGCAATCTCGGTTTCGAGATATATATGGACGGAGACGCTTATGTGATAGTCGGCGACCTTGTCGATATGCTGTGCCGCAACGTAGCGCTCAACGACCCCGATTCTATGGCATATTTCCAGAAAATTCTGCGCGAGAAAGGCGTTATTTCCAGATTGCGTGAAATGGGCATTAAGGAAAACGACACGGTAATCGTCGGCGACGTGGAATTCGATTTTGTAAACTGAGGTAAAAATGTTAACGTCAAAACAACGCAGTAAATTAAAAAGCCTTGCCGCGAACCTGTCGCCGATAGGACAGGTGGGCAAGGAAGGCATAGGCGAAAATATGCTTGCAAGTTTTTCGGACTGTCTTGAAAAACGCGAGCTTATAAAAATCAATATTTTAGAAAACGCGGACGGCGAACCGCAGGCGCTCGGCAGAGAGCTTGCGGAAAAGCTTTCGGCGGAGTGCGTGATAGTAATAGGCCGCAAGGCCGTGCTTTACAGGCGGTCGCAAAGAAAGGACGTCTCTCATATCGAGCTTTAAATGACAAGCGCGACGGCGGAGGCGACAAGCATTATCCCGCCGCTTACGATATAGTAAATCGGAAAAAACGTAAAATAACTCAGCGCCAAAAGCGCAAGGCCCGACCAGAAGAGCGGCGCGCATATCCTGCGCGAAAACCTTGCTTTAACGCGTTTCCACACGCTTATCTTTTTCGCGCCCTCGTAAACGTATTTTTCGGGCAGCAGCTTGTTGTCTTCAAGCAGCTTGTAAATTTCGTCTATCTGTTTAACCTCTATCAGAAAGCTTTCTGCAAGCACGGCGGCCTCCGCGGATATGCGGTTACAGAAAATTATTTTTTTGTCATCGGTCCTGAATTTTATAACCTTTGCAACGGCGTCTTCTGATATTGGTTGCATTATAAATTCAAAGAAATACACCCGCCCGTCGGTATATACTTTTCCGCCCTTGATTTCGGAGGACCCTTCCTCGGGGCGCAGGCATTTTTCGAAAAGTTCGCACACGTATTCGTCGGTCGAAAGCGACAGGTGCAACGATAACAGTTTTTTCTGCTTTTCGTCGCGGGAGATAAGAAGTTTCTTGTTTTGCTTTCTGCTTATGTACAAGAAACTAAGACAGCCGAACAATAGCGCCGCGCATACGGCGAACGCGAGCGCTATGTACGCGTTTCTCGTATAATACCTTATCGCCGTGAAAAAAAGTAAAAACGCGCATACGGCGGCGAAAAAGGTGTCAAGAATAAGCGGTAAATTAATTTTTCTCATACTATGTTTATTAACACATTCTCAAACGGTTATACTTTATGCGTATAGCAATTTTCGGCGGGTCGTTCAATCCCGTCCACAACGAACATATCAATATCGCCGCGGCCGCGCGGCGTGCGCTGGGTCTGGATAAAATCATTGTCGTTCCTTCGCACGTAACGCCGCTGAAAAACGGCAGGCTTACGGTTCCGCCCGTGGACCGGTTTAATATGTGCAAACTGGCGTTCGACGGGGCAGAGGTTTCCGATTACGAGATTGCGGCGGGAGGGGTCAGCTATTCGTATCTGACCTGCCGTGAATTCAGAAAGCGGTATCCCGACGACGAGTTGTATTTCGTTATGGGCGCGGATATGTACGAAAGTTTCGGCGATTGGAAAAACCCGCGTGATATTTTGGATAACGTAACGCTCGCGGTCTGCGCAAGAGAAAAGCCGCTCGCACTCAACGGGCGTTTCCCCGCCGTAAGCATAGGCTACACGGGCGCGAAGGTCAGTTCCACGCGCATACGCGCGCTTGCCGCTCTGGGCGAGGATACGGGCGAATACGTGCCCGCAAGCGTGGCGGAATATATTCGCGGGCATAACCTTTACAGGCTTGACGGCGTTGAAGAAGTTAAAAAACTGCTTACGAAAATCAGGTGGGAGCATACCGTGCGCGTGGCGGTTACGGCGGCGGAGAATTGCGCGCGGGCAGGTGTATCGGAACGGGCCGCGCTTACGGCCGCGCTGTTTCACGACTGCGCTAAATATCTTACTTTTGACAGCCCGCTTTTGAAAGGGTTTGTCTGTCCCGACGGAGTGCTTGACGACGTTGTGCATCAGTATTCGGGCGCGTACGTGGCGGAAAAAGTTTTCGGCATAGACGATGCGGACGTTCTGAACGCGATAAGGTATCATTCCAGCGGCAGGGAGAATATGTCCGCGCTCGAAAAGCTTATTTATCTTTCGGATATGCTGGAAGAGGGCAGAACTTTCGGGGGCGTGGAGGAACTTCGCGGCGAGTTTGCGCGCGGATTGGACGCGGGGCTTTTGGCCGCGTTCGGGCATCAGATTGAATATCTCGGCAAGTCGGGTAAGGAAATTTATCCGTTGACGGAGAAAGCATATAAATATTTAAAGGAACATCGAAATGAACAGTAATGAAAAAACTCAGCTT
Source organism: uncultured Christensenella sp. (assembly GCA_910579705.1). Classification (GTDB taxonomy): domain Bacteria; phylum Bacillota; class Clostridia; order Christensenellales; family Borkfalkiaceae; genus Coproplasma. The sequence continues at coordinate 40,717 of CAJTUI010000013.1, read as the reverse complement.
ATTTGCAAGCTGTTATCCGAAAAGAAGGCGTGTAACATAGTTTATATCGCGGTAGAAAAAAAGACCAGCCTGTGCGATTATTTCGTAATCGCGGGCGGCAGGTCTAAAACGCAGGTCAAGTCGCTTGCGGAGAACCTTGAAGAAAAATTGAAAAAGGAATACTCGCTCATACCCCAGCGCGTTGAAGGCGTGCAGGGCGGGAGATGGGCGGTTCTCGATTATGCGGACGTTATAGTGCATCTGTTTGCGGACGAGGAGAGAGATTTTTACCGTCTTGAAAGGCTTTGGGAGGACGGCGAAAACCTTAAAAGATACGAGGACTGATTATTTCTTGAACTTGATTTCCTTGGGTTCGGAATAGGACGATTTCTTCGACCTCTTTTTTTCGACAATATAATAGACAGGCTCGGGCTTAGGCGGTGCGGGAGGTTTCTCCTTAGGCGGCGGCTCGGGCTTTTTTTTCGTGCTCAGAAGACCTATGTATGCAAGTTTTATTAAATGTACGAGAATAAAACAGAACAAGAAAGTTAAAAACAAATATAAAATCCCGATAAACATACCAAGATTATACGGGAAAAACTCTTCAAAAAAATGAAGAAATAAAAAAAATTTTAGGTTATTAGGTAAAAAAAATGGAATACGAGAAAATGGACGAGCTGGAAAAACAGCAGTTTAACGATTTCAAAAGAAAAATGAACCAACAGGCGGCGGAAGCTCAGGTCAAGAAACTGGAATATAACCTTACAGACGCGTCGCAGGACAGGGCGTTTCTTCGCCGCGCCTGTCAGGACGCTAACATTTTAAAACTTGGCGCGGTCTGCGTATTGCCCGCGCTTGTCAAACCGTGCGTCGCGTTTCTCGGGCCCGACCCCAAGGTTTCGCTTATAGCCTGCATATCCTACCCGCACGGCGGCGACAGCGTAAAGACAAAGGTCGCGGCGGTCAAGAACGCTATTAAGGACGGCGTGGACGAGGTGGAAGTGACCGCGCCCGTAGCTTATATAAAAGACGCGAATTGGAGCTACGTCAAGCGCGAGTTTAAAAAGCTTAAATCCGCCGCAAAAAAGCGCGCGATAAGAATTAATATCGAAAGCGCGTTGCTGACTACTCAGGAAATAGCAAAGGTATGCGCCATAGCAATCGATTGCGGAATACCGTCTTTGCGCACGGGCTCGGGGTTCTACGGCGCGGGCTTTAATGCGGACGTGGTCGCGCACGTTGGCGAGGCGGTAAAGGATAAGTGTACAATAAAGGCGGACGGCATAGCCACGGTAAACGATATGAGCGTCGCCGTAAGTCTGGGCGCGACGATTATCGGTAGCAGGAACGCCGCGGACGTTGCGCGGATAATCTTACAGACAGCTGACTGATTGAAACGTAATTTAAGCGCCCCGCAATTTGTTGCGGGGCGCGTTCTTTATCTCAACAAAATAAGTTTCTTTTTCGCTCTCGTAACCGCCGTGTAAAGCCAGCGGTTTTTGTCATCTTTAAAGGCGTAGCTCTCGTCAAACACAACAACGTTATCGAATTCGCTGCCCTGCGCCTTGTGGCAGGATATGCAGTAACCGTATTCGAAACGGTTCAAAGTGAACGCGCCCGTCGCCTCGCCGTTTTCGTCGAACTTTTCGAAATAATCGCCGTGCTTATAGCGGTATCGCCCGTCGGTGAATATGCCCGTGTCGAACGGAATCGCCTCGGGACAGAGGCTGTCGAGGAAGTCGGGCTTGAACTGAATAAACCCGATACCCGCGTTCTCGTCGTAAAACGGGTCGTACGCGGTGCCGATAATGCCGTTTACAAGGTTAAAACGGTATTCGCCGTCTATGTACTGCTCCCAGTTGTTTTGCGTGCATATCAGCTTGTCGCCCGTTTCGGGAAGGGGGCCGAGCCCGCGTTCCGCGCGTAGCTCGTCGTTGATAAGCGCGCGGGTCTTGTTTGTCCCGCAGATAATCTGGTCAGCCCTCGAAAGATAATTTTTTCGTCTTTCGCCCGTAAACAGCCGCTTGCTCAAAACGAGCGCGCTGTCGCCGTATCGGCCGTAAGGTATGTATTTTCCCTCGCGCGCCATTTCCGAAAGCTTGATAATAGGGTTGTCCAGCTGTTGCCTTACTATACTTCTTAACGTGTAATCGGGGGTTTTTAAATAGGAGTTCAAACCTTCCACGGGCGGCAACTGCGCGTTGTCGCCGCAAAGAAGAAGTTTAACCCCGAACTCCGCCAAATCCCAAAGCACCGTGTCGGAGACCATAGAGGCCTCGTCCAGAACTATAAGCCTTATGCTCTTGTCTATGCTTTCGCGCCTTTTGAAGGACAGGGTTTCTATTTTGATTTTCTTGCCGTTCAGCTCTATTTCCTTTTCTTCGGGAATGGACTGGTAAATAAGTCTGTGCAGGGTTGTGGCAGGTATTCCGCCGCGGATAAGAACGGTTGCGGCCTTGCCCGTCGGCGTGACGAAAGCCGCGCTCTCTTCGGGGACAAGTCCCAGAGATTGCGTTACAGTATGCCGTAATAGGGTGGTCTTTCCCGTTCCCGCATATCCAGCAAGTACGAAAAACTGCTTGGAGGAATTTAAAAACCAGTCCGTTATTAACTTGTCGGCATTTTTCTGGTCAGCCGTAAGTTCACCGTTCATAACCGAATTATAGCATATAAACAAACGTTTTGGCAAGCAAAACCCGATAAAAAATTTCATTCGGGTTGTTGACTATCGTATGAGTTTGTATTATAATATTAAATTGTAAAATTTCATTTAACAAAGCAGGAGGGTGTTATGAATTATAAGAACAGAGAGGAGCTTCGCGTAACGGTAGACTACAATTATATGATGTCTAAATCGTTGGGCGATAAAGGAATTTCCGACGCGGAGTTGTCGGCCGTTGCTGACAAAGCGGCAAAGGCGTATGACTACGTTGCGAAAAACCGCGGCAGGGACGATTTGTTTATGGGCTGGACGGAGCTTCCGTACAATCAGGACGAGATTGTCGCCGACATTATAAAGACGGCCGATAAGGTCAGGAAAAAGTTCAAGTATTTCGTAGTGCTCGGTATCGGCGGCAGCGCGCTCGGCCCCATAATGGCGTTTAACGCGCTCAAACATCTGCATTATAACGAGCTTTCGGACGAGAAGAGAAACGGCCCTAAGTTCTACGTCGAAGACAACGTAGACCCCGTGAGAATGCAGGCGCTTCTTGACGTAATCGAACCCGAAAAGACCTGTTTCAACGTTATTTCCAAGTCGGGCGCGACAAGCGAAACAATGACGCAGTATCTTATTATTGCGGATATATTGAAGAAAAAGGGCGTGAACCTGCCCGACAATATAATATTCACAACCGACGCAAACCGCGGCAATCTTATCAAAATAGACAACAGCTACGGCGGCAAATTCAAGAAGTACGTTCTTCCCGACGGCGTTGGCGGCAGGTTTTCGGAGATGTGCCCCGTAGGACTTCTGCCCGCGGCGGTGCTCGGAATCGATATTAAAGCAATGCTTGCAGGCGCCGCGTATATGGACGAACTTTGCGCAAAGGGAGAAATTTCTTCCAACCCCGCGCTGGCTTGCGCCGTTTTGCAGTATATAACTATGAATCAGGGCAAGAACATTAACGTTTTAATGCCTTATTCGGATAATCTCAAACTTATCGCGGACTGGTATTGCCAGCTCTGGGCGGAATCGCTCGGTAAAGCGGTGGACTACGACGGAAATACAGTAAACGCGGGCACGACTCCCGTCAAGAGCTTGGGTGTAACCGACCAGCATTCTCAGGTTCAGCTGTATACGGAAGGGCCTTACGATAAAGTAATTACTTTTATTTCGGTCGGAAAATATGCTACGGAAATGCCTATCGCGCACGGTTGCGAGGATATTCCCGACGTGGGTTTCCTCGGCGGACACACTATGCAGGAGCTTATCCAGGCGGAAAACAAGGCCACGGCATATGCGCTTATGCGCGCGGGCAGACTCAATTACACTATCAACGTGCCTGAAATAAACGAGTTCACGCTCGGCCAGCTTATGTATCTTTTCGAATTGCAGACCGCATATACGGGCGCACTTCTTAATATCGATACTTACAACCAGCCCGGCGTTGAAAACGGCAAGAAAGCTACGTTCGCGCTTTTGGGCAAAAAGGGATACGAGGGACAGAAGGCGGAGATGGATTCCGCGCCTGCGCTCGATAAAAAATATACCGTTTAATAAAAACAAGGCGCGGCGGAAAGCCGCGCCGCTTTTACGGAGCGAAACGTGCAGATTTATTATATAATTGCCATAGTAATCGCCGCAGTAGTTGCGTTGCTGTTTATACTTGCGCTTTTGTGCGACTTTGCGGCGTTCGGTAAACGTTGCGATATAAATCCCGCATTGAAATATTTTTCTGCGGAGCATTTCGGATTGTCCGCGCGGGAAGTCGAAGTGTCGCGCGGGATAAAAGGTTTTATTTACCGCGGTAATTGCGTGCAAAACGGGCAAGCTTTGGTTTTCTGTCACGGGCTTGGGCCGGGACACGTCGCCTATATGACCGAAATAGCGTACTTTTGCAATCTGGGATATACGGTTCTGGCCGCGGACAGCAGAGGTTGTAATTATTCGGACGGTAAAAATTTAAAGGGAATGTATTCGGGTGCGAAAACCGTTATGTGTGCGATAGATTTTGTCAGGCGCAACGAAGAGCTGTTTTCTGAAAGCGCAGCAGAGTGCCCGAAAATTTATCTTGTCGGACACAGTTGGGGCGGATATTCCGCGCTTGCGGCGTCCGCGCGGCGGAAGGTGGACGGAGTGGTTGCGATAAGCGCGCCGCTTTCGCCGTCTAAAACCGTAAGCTTTTCGGCTGCTAAAATTATTACTAAACCGCTGGCGTTTATTTTAACGCCGTTTTTGGCTCTTATTAACTTTATCAAGTTCGGCGCGGCGGGGAACGCGAACGCCGCAAGGTGCGCGAAAATAAATTCCGCGCCGACACTGCTTGTGCACGGCGATAACGACTATATAGTTCCCGTCGGGCTTTCCGCATTCGGCAAGGCCGAAGGTGAAAACATTACAAAATATTGTGTAAAGGGTAAGGCGCATAATCCGTACAACACGCAAAACGCGGAACGGCTGCTCGCTGAGCTTTATGCCGAATTGAAAAAGGGCGTAAAGGATTTTTCAGAGTTTGACTTTAAAGCCGCAACGGAAGAGGATGCTGAGGTAATGGATTATATCGCGCGTTTTCTGGAAAATAATTAAAATGAGTATGATTTTTGCTTGCCAAGTAAAAAGGTATATGATATAATCACAAAGCAAAAATCAATACGGCCTTGTGGTCAAGCGGTTAAGACGGAGCCCTCTCAAGGCTCAATCCCGGGTTCGATTCCCGGCAGGGTCACCATCTTTGTAGGACGAAAATACTGTCCTACTACATAAAGCCCGAAAACGAAAGTTTTCGGGCTTTATCATACTATATATTGTGGTTTTGCATTATTTCGGTGGTCTTTGGTTTTCACTGCTGTCTTTTGAGTAGTTTTGAGTAAAAATAGGATTTGAACTAACGATTTAATTGCAAATGTCAGCAAAGGCGAATATATCACATCCACGGTCCAAGTAATAGTGGTTTGATAAAAAACTAATCACAATATGTAGTATGAAATGGCTTATTCTCATTTGGAGTAAGCCATTTTTATGTTTTGATTTTAATTATGATTCGATAGTCAAATCCCATTAATTTCATCATATTTGGTACCCGAAAAGGATGCTAAACAAAAAACACACATTATGTAGTATATTGTGTGTTTTTTGTTGTCTTTTAACACTAAATATTGATTTATTTGTTGAGAAAATTATCTTTTGGTTTTTAGGATGAATTTTATTGATTTTTTACAAAAACTGGAGTTGAACTACCTAAATATTTCAATAACAATGTCAAATAACTATCAAAGGTGCAAGAGATAGTATCTGCGATTTACATACCACAATTAGTTGTTGCACTCTTCGAAGAAAAGGTAATTATAAAAAAAGAAATCTTAAAAGCACGAAAAAAAGTATATTACTTTGGATTTCAAAAGTAGATTTACTATGGAGTAGTTTCATATGTTTGTTTGACATAAGAGCCAAATTTTCATATAATATATTCGCTTATTAACGATAGGAGATGACGAAGTATGTTATATACGGTTATTTGTCCGTATTGCGGAGCGCAGCAAAAAGGACTTGATTTGAAAGAAACCAAAGGTTCGGTAGTATGTTCAAAATGTGAAAAACAATTTAATGCAAAATCCGATGAATTTAAAAATCAAAAAAATGAAGACGAAACGGCGGAGTAGATCTGCCGTTATTTTGTTATATAATGACCATACTAACTATATGCTTAGTTACGAAAAGATTTACGTTGCGGTTTATTTAAAAATAAATTCGGACGGTTTAATGAAACCTGTTGCAATAGAGTGGACGGACGGAACACTGTACGAAATAGATAAAATCATAGATGAGAGAAACGCTCCGCCCGAGCATACGGGCGGAGTGCTTACGAGAAAATATAAGGTGATTATTAGAGGCAGAGAAAAAATTTTATATTTGGATAAACAAACAAATCAATGGTTTGTGGAAAGGCTTGCGGGGCAGTCGTAAGCCTTATTTTTTTGCGCATAATAATTTTATGCGAACAATCCTGCACAGCGATTTGAATAATTTTTACGCCTCTGTCGAGTGTTTAAGAAATCCCGAAATAATGGATAAACCCGTAGTCGTGGTAGGCAGTAAGGAGGACAGGCACGGGATAGTTCTCGCCAAAAATATGCTCGCCAAAGGCTTAGGTGTTAAGACGGGCGACGTATATTGGGAAGCAAAGCAGAAATGCGGTGATACACTTGTGGAAGTGCAGGCGGACTTTTCTACCTATATCAACGTGTCGAGAGAAGTGCGGAAAATTTACGAGGATTATGCGGACAGAATAGAAGCCTACGGCATAGACGAATGTTGGCTGGATGTGAGTTCAAGTTTAAAGCTGTTCGGCAACGGCAGAGAGATAGCCGAAATAATAAGAGAGCGGATAAAAAAAGAAATAGGGCTAACCGTAAGTATAGGGGTAAGCTGGAACAAGATATTTGCAAAGCTCGGCTCGGATATGAAAAAGCCGGACGCAGTGACAGAAATTACCCCCGAAAACTATAAAACAAAAGTCTGGACTTTACCCGTGGAAGATTTGTTGTACGTCGGCAGAGCTACGCAACAGAAGCTCAACCGTATAGGCATAAAAACAATAGGCGACCTTGCCCAAGCCGATGAGCAGACGCTTGTAAATCTGCTCGGTAAGTGGGGAAGTTATCTTCATACGTTTGCAAACGGCAAGGACGAATCGCCTGTAACAAAAATAGGCGAAGAGGAATCAATTAAATCCATAGGCAACAGCTTAACCGTTTATAGAGATTTGGTGGACGACAATGACGTAGAGCCTGTAATTTATCTGCTTGCGGACAGTGTATGCGCAAGAATGAGAGAGGCGGGTCTTAATAAAGCCCGCACTGTTCACGTCTATGCAAGGGCAAATAATTTGGTGGGCTATCAGAAACAAGGGAAATTGCCCCGACCTTCCGGCACCGTGCATGATGTGGCAAAAACTGCGTTTAAATTGTTTAAGGAAGTATTTCCGTGGGAAAAGCCTGTGCGCAGCTTGGGAATATCTGTTTCGGACTTTTTATTCGGAAACGAACAGCTTGATTTGTTTGGGGATTTGGAAAAGGACGAAAAGCAAAAGCGGTTGGATAATGCAATAGACAAGCTACGGGCGAAGTACGGAAACAATATAATCCAAGCGGCTATAGTTTACAATGACCCGAAGCTCAAAGATTTGGATATAAAAGGGGAACACACAATTCACCCGTACAGCTTTTTCAAAAACAATAAGTAAAGCACACTTTACGAGTGCGCTTTTAGTTTTATTTGATTGTCCGTTAATATGAATTGACGGGCAAAATTTGTATCGTTCAAATAATAGTCTTTTATATCGTCGCCCACAATAACGGGTATGCGGTGGTGGTATCTTTCTACGGGCGGGGTGGACTGTTTTGTAAGAATAATAAACTTGCTTTCGCCGTCCTCATTGCGGAAGAAACCACCAAGATATAATACTTTTCCGTCCGAACGTTCAAAGTAGTACTTATTCTTTTGAGTATCCCATTCGTAGAAGCCGCTTGCCGGAATTAAACATCTGCGTTCCAAAAAACTCTTGCGGAAGGTCTGTTTGTCTGTAACCGTTTCCGCACGGGCGTTAATAAGCACGCCTTTACCGTCAAACCGTACAAATCCCCATTTTGAAAGTATCGGATGCTTATCTTGTGTTATAACGGGCAGGTAGTAAGTTGGGTAAATATCGCCGAATTTAATCTGAACGTTTTTCTCGCTTTCAGGCAGTCCTTCTAAAATTTTCTGTATGTCTTTATCGTTACCGCCAAAATGAAATCTTCCGCACATACATTAAGTTTGCTCTTTTTGCAGAATATTATTGTATGACACATTTAAAGTATGATATTAATGAAGGGTTAAAGTCTTTCAGAAATAATAAAAGAGCTGTGCTTTTGGATGTGCGAACTCAGGAAGAATACAATGCTAAGCATATCAACGGCAGTTTAAATATCCCTATACAATCACTTGAAAAAATAATTTTTGAAGTTGAAAACTATTCAACGCCTTTATACGTTTACTGTCATAGCGGAACAAGAAGCGCAAGAGCGGCGAAAAAGTTGCGGCAAATGGGATATTCGAACGTTACCGACATCGGCGGTATTGCAGACTATAAAGAAAGTTAAATAAAAGGAGAAATAAATGAAATACATTTGTGAAGTTTGCGCTTGGGAATATGATGAAGCTCAGGGTTATCCCGAAGGCGGAATTGCACCGGGTACAAAATGGGAGAATGTTCCTGCGGATTTTGAGTGTCCTCTTTGCTTAGTAGGTAAAGAACAATTTTATAAATCCGAATAATCAAAAGGTACGAACAGAATTAATAGGCGGACAATTCCGCCTATTTTTACTTTTTTTTGCACATACTGTCATTATGGCATACAGTTATAAAGGCAGTATAAGTTTCGGATTTGTTTATATTCCCGTAACCCTGCATAAGAGCATCAAAAACAACGATATCGGTTTTAATATGATAGACAAAAAGACCAACAGCCGAGTGCAGTATAAAAAGACCTGCGCCGATTGCGGCGGTAGAGAAGTCTGTCAGGAAGATATAGTAAAGGGCTTTGAGTACGAGGACGGGAAGTACGTTATCTTTGAAGATAAGGACTTTGAAAAGCTGAAATCCAAGAAAGACAAGAATATAACAATTGAGAAGTTTGTGGAACTGTCTGAGGTTGACCCTCTGTATTTTGAAACGCCGTATTACGTTGTTCCAACAGGTGCGGAAAAAGCATTTGTTGTGCTTTTAAAAGCTATGGAGGAAGAGGGTAAAGCAGCGGTTGCAAAAACAGTATTAGGCAATAAAGAAACGCTTATTTTAATAAGGGCGAAAGACGGGCAGATGCTTTTGAACACGCTATTCTTTGAAGAGGAAGTAACCAAAAATCCTGCAAAGGAAATAACCGAAAAGCCGAGCGCCACCGAACTTAAAATGGCAAAGGCAATTATAGAGGGAATGAGTGGAAAGTTCGTTCCGTCCGAATATAAGGACGAATACCGCCAAAAGGTGCAGGAAGCGATAGAGAGAAAGATTGCCGGCAAGCAAATTGTAGCACCCAAAGAGAACGGAACGGCAAGCGTTTCGAACCTTATGGAAGCGCTTACAAAATCGCTTGAGCTTGCGCAGAAGCCCAAAGCTAAAAAGGCTACACCGAAGAAAACGACGTCGAGGAAGAAAGAGGCGTGAGCGATTTATTTGAAGAAAAAAATATCTCGCCTATGCTATTGCACGAGGTCAAAGAGCCATTTGATGACGAGGACTATATATACGAATTGAAGTTGGACGGAATACGTTGCGTGGCTTATATAGAGCCTAAATCGGTATCTCTGCAAAATAAGCGGTTTAAGGAATTGACCCCAATTTATCCAGAACTTTCGGATATTTGCAAGTGCGTAAAAAAGCGTGTAATACTTGACGGAGAGCTTGTCGTTCTGACAAACGGCAAGCCCGATTTTTTTGCTCTGCAACGGCGTAGCCTTATGACGGATAGTTTCAGAATATCGCTTGCGGCAAAGAAAAATCCCGTACAGTTCGCCGCCTATGATATTTTATATTGCGACGGCAAAGACCTTACGGATATGCCTTTAATGGAACGTAAAAAAATACTTTCCGAAAATGTAAAAGAGGGCTTTAATTTAAGCATATCCCGCTATGTATCAACAACGGGAGTGGCTTTTTTCGAGCTTGCGAAGGAGGAGAATTTGGAGGGCATCGTAGCCAAAAAGAAGGACGGACTATACCACATAGGCAAGCGCACACACGATTGGATAAAGATAAAAGTTATGCAGGACGAGGACTTGCTTGTTTTAGGGTATCAGCCAGACGAGGACGGAAAGGTTAAAGATTTAATTCTCGGTTACTATGACAATAAGGGCAAGCTTAAATGCAGAGGCAAAGTCTATCTCGGTGTATCCAAAGCAGAGCAGAGAATCATTGCCGAATTTGCAAAAAAGAACACGGTCAAAAAACAGTGGTTCGATAAATATAAAAACGTCGTGTGGCTAAAACCGCAGCTCGTTGGAACTGCTCATTTTATGCACGAAACCGAGAGCGGGGGAATGCGCCAACCTATATGGAAAGGGTTAAGGGATGATAAGTAAAATTTCTTTTAAATATTGACAAATCTACAGATTTTTGCTAAAATGAAAGAGCCAAAATAAAATTGCATATTATTATTCATCATGGGGCATAGTTTAGGTGGAACTATACCCAATCGTTGTTTACAAATCCCTTTGGTGAAATGTAATTTTATTTTGGCGAATCGGCGATGAACGGTATATTCTGCAGCGTCGTTCTTCGTGAGAGGAACGGCGTTTTTTAAATTTTTTTTACTGCATACTAATTTGAGGTGGACTTTTTCCCCAAAAACAGATGCAAGTATTGCCATATTATTAAATTTAAATAATAATATCTTGTGCAACAGGCTCAAAATTTGAAAGTTGTTGACAAAATCAACTTCTATACATAAGGGTAGTTATGATTTATGAATTTTTCTTTAAAGACAACGCTTATTGATGATACGAATCTTACGATTGATATTTTAAAAATAGGACAGGAATACTGCGACCCGCGTAAAAAAGTCGAAGATTATAAAAATTCAAGATATACGATTTTATTTGTTCTTTATGGGCAAGGATACGTTGTTGATGAAGCGGGAAAAGAATATACGATAAGACGGAATGAAGTTTTCTTATTATATAAAGGCGAGAGATATTGTTATAAGCCCGATAAGCACGACCCGTGGTCATATATCTGGATTGATTTCGACGGCAACGAAATCGACGGATTGATGTCGGTTTGCGGTTTTACAAAAGAAAATATTAAAAAACATATCGATAGCGATTTTTCAGAATATGTCGAGCTAATGAAAAAGATGTATCTGTCATACGATTCAAGCGAATATCAACAAATGCGCTGTACCGCTTATTTTATGCTTATTATAAGCAAGCTGATAGAGCAAGAGTATGGAAAATATACGGATATTAAAGACCTCTATAAAAAGAAAACGTTACGGGAAATTCTTATTTATATAAATAACAATTACGCTTTGCCGACGATGGGCGCAAAAAAAGTATGTGAAGTATGCGGCATATCTTCAAGCGCAATTGAAAGATTGTTTTCGGAATATTTGAATATGTCGCCTATCGACTATATCAATTCTTATAGAATTTCCGTTGCGTGCGACCAGATGCAAACTTATAACTTCGACGTTGCCGCCGCTGCGCAATGGGTTGGATATACCGATATAAAATATTTTTCGCGGGTGTTTAAAGAGAAAAAGGGAATGACGCCGAGCGAATACAAAATTAAAACGAAAAACGAAGAAGACGACCCCTTTGAGTGGTTAAAAGCCAAAGGATTGTTTTTCAGATAAAAAAATATAAGGCGGAAACTAAATGGCAGGGTTAACTTTAAGACACGTTTACAAACTGTATCAAAGTAAAGAAAAGCAAAAGAAGCGCAAGAAGAATAATACGGACAAAAGACGTAACGGAGATTTTCTCGCCGTTAAAGATTTCAATATGGAAATCGAAGACGGTGAGTTTATCGTGTTCGTCGGACCGTCGGGTTGCGGTAAGTCAACGACTTTACGAATGATAGCGGGGTTAGAGGATATAACGGCGGGCGACCTGTACATAGGCGACAGATTTGTCAATGATGTCGAGCCTAAGGACAGGGATATCGCAATGGTTTTCCAGAATTATGCACTTTATCCTCACATGACGGCGGGCGAAAATATCGCGTTCGGTTTAAGAATGCGAAAAATACCCGTAGAAAAAACGGACGAAAACGGCAATCTTGTCAAAGCTATCAATAAAAAAAAGATAAGCGAAGTTAAACGCGGTTTAAATACGGTAATCGCAGATTTGCGTTATGCCGAAGAAAGCGATACCGAAGCGGTTTTTAAACGCAAACTGCTTGTTATAAAAGACGAATATTTGCTTATGCTTTCACAAATGGCGAACGAAACGGCAAATAAGCAGGGCGAAGAGCTGAAAAAGGTTAAAGCAAAATATGCCGAAACGGAGAAAGATATTTCTGACAAAGTTAATAAAGTTCTTGCCGCGCAAAAAGCCGCAATAAAGGTTATCAGATTGAGATATGCGGGGAAAGACGCAGCTGAAGTAGAAAAACTTGCGGCGGAGCTTGCCGAAACGGCAGGGGTTAACCTTTCCGAAGTGACCGAAAGCGAGATAAAGCTCGCTCTTGCGGAAAGAAAGAAAAAGCTAGAACGTGATTTGGAATATTACAAAACTACTCCCGTACAGGCGTACGTTTATAAGCATATACCGAAGGAAGAAATCGAAAAGAAAGTTAAGTGGGCGGCGGAAGTTTTGGGTGTTACAGAGCTTTTGGATATAAAGCCCAAAGCAATGTCCGGCGGACAAAGGCAGCGTATTGCATTAGGGCGCGCTATTGTGCGCGAACCGAAGGTAATGCTTTTGGACGAACCACTTTCAAACCTTGACGCAAAGCTCAGAACTTCGATGCGTTCGGAAATCGTAAAACTTCATAACTCACTTAAAACCACGTTCATTTACGTAACTCACGACCAAGTGGAAGCAATGACGATGGGTACGAGAATAGTTGTTATGAAGGGAGGAATAATTCAGCAGACCGACAGCCCGACAAATCTTTTCGATTATCCTGTAAATAAATTTGTCGCAGGGTTTATAGGTACTCCGCAAATGAATTTTTTTGACGTAACAATAAAAAGAGCCGGGAATAAATTGCACGTTAAATTTGTAAACGGCGAGACGCAGGATTATAAACTTTCGGAAATGCGCGACATAACGCCTGAATATCTCGATGGAGCGGAACACGAAGCTGTGCTCGGTATACGCGGTGAAAATATAAGAGTAGACGAAAAGGGTATTACGGCAGAACTGTCTATTAAAGAAATACTCGGAAATACTACGCAAATGTTTGTAAAACTTACTTCTGACGGTGCGGATAGCGTCGTTTGTATAAATGACCGCAACGACTGTCAACCGGGTGATAAACTGAAAATTTTATTTGACGAAAAGCGAATTCACTTGTTTGACAGGCAAACCGAGCTTTGCATTATGACGAGAGGGTTCGGCAATCAAAATGAGAATTAAAGAGTGGCTTAAATTTTTCGGATTAAGTTATTTCTCCGATAAACAAGCGTCTTGCGCTCCGCAGTTTGGGTTTATTGCCGTTGTGCTGAATATAGTTCTTGCGTTTGTGTTTTTTATGTGCGGATATTATGCGGCGGACGTAGTTCCCTTTTCCGCACATTATGAAAATGCAACGGGGTATAAACGATTTATAGAAAACGCCTTTTCGGATAGACTTGAAATAAAGGTGTCGAACGGTAAAGCCGTTTGCGATGAAAAAGTCAACGGCTACATTTCGGATGAGGGTTACGGGCTTAACGGCTACAAACTTATAGTCGATACAAGACCAAGCGATATGCTTATTAATTTTACGCAGGTTGCGATAAAAGGCGAGAGTGAAATAAGTTATGAAGAGTATAGGGAATTAAGCGACGCTCAAAAAAAAGAGTATAAAGTCGAAACGCGCTATACGGACAGCCACCTTGAATTTACCGAAGATGCGACAGAAAGATACGAAGCATTTTTAAGCGCCGATGAGAATTTAAAAAAGCAGTATGAGGAGCTCGATAAGTCGGCGGGAGACTATAACGAGAAACTTTATTATCTGTATGTTAAGTATTACTATACTTCGGCAAATTCGATAATGTACGGCGCAAAAGCTCCCGTACTGCGCGACTACTACTATAAAAACTATATTGCGGGCGGAAAAGCGTATTACCTTTATATATTCGATGATATGACAGCGGGTTCGTTTAAAACAGACGGAAATATTCCGATAGTTTTCGGCGGTTATTTCAAAACCTGTAAAGACAGTTTGATAACAGATATGCACGGTTTAATAAAGGACGTATATTACGATACGGCGGGATATACTTTCAATTCGTATTTTTTAAGCACAACGTCTTTACTGCCTGCAATTATTTTGATTCCGCTTATATCTGCGCTGGTTATGTGGGGAATAGGCAAGGCGGTAAAAAACGGTTGGGAAAAAACTTACGGCGGATGTTTGAAAATTATATATTCGTTTGTGTGGGTTTCTGCATTTGTAACGGCTATGATGATTTTCGCATTGGGGTGGGCAGTCAGCGCACGGATGTTATATTCGCTGATTCCCGTAATATTCGGCGGCGTGTTGATAATACGTACTGCGGTATTCTGCATTGTGTCGGCAATAAAAAATTCAAAACAGATTGCAGGCACAGAACAAAATTATAACGATATTTTTGAGGGGTAATTTATGAAACTGAAATTCAAGGCTCTTATAGCTATCGGATTAACTCTTGCGTTATCGGCGGCGTTTGCCGGTTGCACGGATAACCCGGGCGGCGGTGAAAATAACGATGATTACGGAACGCTTACCATCGAAGACCCTACGGTGTATATAACCGAAAGTAAAGCGTACACATTTGCGGAAATAGAACCCATTTTTTCCAAACCCGATAAAGCCGAACAGCTTGCCTATACTTACGATACGGGCGATATTAAAATAGAGAACGGCGTAGTAACGCCGTTAAAACGTGCGGACAAGAGAGTAAATGTTCGGGCGAAAAGCGAAAATTTCAACGTTGTATTCGGCGTTGAAATAAAATATTTGCGCTTTGAAGGGCAGATTTACAATACGTCCGAATACGAGTCGGCGATAGCTTCGCGCATCGAACAATGTAAAGCCGTTACCAAAGATACTACGCTTTTTATCGGCGACAGCTTTATTGATGAATGGTTTATCGGCGATTATATGCAGACGTACGCTCAGGATAAAGAAATTATATGCGCTGGAATAGGCGGAACTACTTCTTATCAATGGGAAGCGGCTTACCGAAAAATAATGGGCGCAACCGCACCGAAAAACATAGTCCTGAATTTAGGCGTAAATAATTTCTATAACGGACGATATATGGCGGAAGACACGATAGACAGTTTGACGCGCTTATTTATGTTTTTGCATTCAAGTTATCCCGCAAGCAATATTTATTGGTTCAATATAATTCAAAGCACGAATTCGGATTTTATTTCTTCGTCGTCGCGCGTAACTGAAACTAACGGCTATATGGCTGATTGGTGTGGGAAATTTGATTGGATAAATAGCATTGACGTTTGTTCTAAAATAAACGAATCGGATTTGCGTGAAGATAAACTTCATCCGAAAACAGAAAGTTATGACATTTTCACCAACGCTTTGGCAGAAGCGGGATGTGTAATTGTAAATAAAAATAGATAAGGAGAAAAACGATGAAAAAGAAATTTTCGTTAATGCTTGCATTATGCGTAGTTGCGGTGTCTGCATTGTCCTTTACCGCTTGCGGTAAAGTTGACGAATACGCGCTGTCTGCATATAAGGGCGAGAAAAAAGACGCTGACGGCAATATCGTATATAACACTTCGCTGTTTTACAGTAACGCCGTTCAGCAGGGTTATCCCGATCCGCAAGTTCTTGACGATACCGAACAAAGCGGCAAATATTATCTCTACGGCACGTCGGGAAACTTTGCTGCTATGCGTTCGGAAAATCTTGCGGAATGGGAACACGTAGGTCCGACTTTTCCGAGAGACAAACAGGGCGAGGACGTAATCAAGTCAACTGACGACAACAGCTGGGCACCCGAAGTCATTTACGACAAGGATGCGGACGACGGCGATGGCGGTAAAGGATTGTATTATCTGTTTTTCAGCTCTACGCCCGATTACGATAATAAAGATTGGAACACCGTGGACGATAAGCAAAACGGAGTAGTGAGCAACGATTGTATGTACAATATGTACGTTGCTACTTCTAAAAGCCCCGAAGGTCCCTTTATGATGGTTGATTTTTCGGATTCGCGGACTTTAAACACCGTTGCCGGCAGAGAGCTTACCGAAGACCAAGCGCAAAGCGGCGAATATGCGTACGTTACCGCGGAAGAAAAATATTATGAGGCGGCGTTCCCGCAGAAATGGGCTAAGTACTGTCTGTTTGCTCCTGACGAACTTTCAAAGCTCGTTCAAAAAAACAAAGTAGGAAACGGCGGCGCTTCGAACACGGTGCCGCAGGCGGGCTACATAGGAACGATAGACCCGTCGCCTTTCGTTGACCCTGTATCAAATAAAAAATACTTGTATTTCAAAACCGAGCCTAAAACGGGCGCGGGCGCGTGGAATATAAACGTAGTAGTTGAAATGACCGATTGGCTTACGCCGAATTGGGATAATGCTCATTACGTGATAGCTAACGGTTATTACACTATATCCGATTGGGAAAACGGTATCAATCAAGGCGTTTCTTATGAAAATACAGCCTGCAACGAAGGCGGGTTTATGTTATACCACAAGGATAAAAACGGCGACGACAGATACTTTTTCACGTTCTCTTGCAATGACTATTCAACGAGCGATTATCAGGTAGGTATGGCGGTTGCGGATAAACCCGAAGGGCCGTTCCGTAAACTTACTGAATCGGAGGGCGGACTTTTGCTCTGTTCGTCCACAACGGAATCGGAAACGGTTTCCGGAGCGGGACATCACTCGTTTATAACCTTCGGCGACCAGCTTTATATTGCGTATCACAGGCATAAAGATTACATCGAAGGCGGCGATGCGAGATATACCGCGGTCGACGAGGTCAGGTTCATCACGGTAGACGGCGAGGACGGCGAAATGGAAGTACCTTACGTAAACGGACCGACGGATAGTATGCAGCCGTTGCCCGAAGCATACAGCGGCTACAAAAATGTTGCGGATAAAGCTACGGTTACCTGTACCGACGAAGCAGCGGATCTCAAATGGTTAAACGACGGACTTTTATCGGTTCATAAGGTTGCCGACGAAGAATTTATGGATTACGTGCAGGAAACGTATATAAGCAAAACATCGACTTTTACTTTCGATTTTGCCGAGGATACGAGTATCCGCGCGGTAATGGTTTACAATTCGGCGTTTGAGAAGTCTGTTTTCCTGAATATACCCCGTATGGAGTTCACTTTTGCGGACGGCTCCGTACGCGTTATCAGAGACGTTAAATTCGATGTAGAGCAATACTGCACTATGGGCGGCGAATACGGAAATATCGTTAAATACGTGATGTCGGGCTCGGCGGCATTTGCGGAGTTCTACGACGTGAACGTTAAGTCGGTTAAAATTACCGTAGAAGTTCCCGTAGGTCAGGAACGCGCGGGAATTTCCGAAATAAAAATTTTAGGCAAGGCGTAAGGAGGAAAAGATAAATGAAAAAAATTATGAAAGCAACGCTTGCGCTATGTACGGTTGCGATTCTTGCGGCAAGTTTAGCGGGCTGTGCCGAAAAGGTAAATATTATCGAAGACCCCAACCCCTATACTTTTGTAAATAAGGGTCGCCCCGTTGCCGAATACGACGCAGGTATGACAATCGACGGAAAACTTGACGAAGAACGTTGGACTTCAAAAGAACAGCGGTGGCTGTACGGCGTGGATAGACCGAACGCAAATGCAGAACAGTATGCGGAAATTGCGTGTACGGCGTTTTACGGCGAAAAGGGGATATTTTTCGGACTTAAAGTAGAGGAAACGGGAAACCGTATATGGGTAAATCATTCCGCAGGGCGCGACGGCGGACACGTAAACAGTGCGGTAGATATGTATTTCGGTCCTGTATTAGAGGACAAAAATGCGGCGTCCGGTCAAACCTTTGAATTCAGTTTTGTTGCGGACGGGCAATACGTATCGCGCGTAAACCAAGCGGGGCTTGTGGAAATACTTACTTCTTACGACAAATTACCCGTTGTCGCAACGCAGACGATAGGCGGCGAAGTGAATACTCCCGAATGCACAGGTTACGTGGTTGAAGCGTTCTTCCCTTATGCGTTTCTTGAATTTGCCGGATGGGAGATTCCAGAAGACAAGTCGGAAATGGTGATAGGCATCAATCCCGTCCATATCTTCTCTTTCAGTTATGAAGGAGAGTTAGATAAGGTTGACCGCTTATGGTCTAATTGGGCGCCTAATTACGGCATTGCGGGCGATTGGCTTACGCCTCACACTTATTTCCATTTCGGCGAAAAAGGGCTTTTGTCCTACGACTATACCGTAACTTACGGCGGTACGGGCAAAGGTACGATTAAGGAACAGAACGGGATGCCCTGCATATTGCAGCAAGCGGACGCCACCTTTGAAATAGACGCCATAAACGGCGCGGATATAACGAAGCTTACCGTAAACGGCGTAAGCTATCTGGATGATTTGAACTATAACGGAGCAAGAGCAACGTTTACCGTAAACAATCCGACGGAAGATATCGAAATTGAAATCGAGTTCAATTAAGTTGGTGAGAAAAAATTAAAGATAAGGAGCAGAAATGAGTAAGAAATCAAGCAAAAGGCTTAAAAAGATTACTGTTTTTTTAGCGGTATTATCGTTGACTTGTGCTACGGCGGGCGTTATATCCGCATGCGATAAAGAACATACGCACTCTTATGACTGGAAATGGGACGACAACGAGCATTGGAAGGTATGCGAGTGCGGCGAAGAAGAAGAGGGTACGCGCGGAGAACACCTGTTTATTGCGGGCGAATGCGACTGCGGCGCAACGGATAGCGTTGCAGAAAAGAAATACGGTAAAGCTCACGGGCAGGTAAAACTGCGCGGGCTCGGCGGTAAATACGAAAACGATTTCAGCGACGTTACCGTAGATATGGGCGACGACGTTGACCCCGATTTCAATACCGAAACGGGCGAATTCAGCGTTGAAAACGTTGAAGCGGGTAAAATTCATACCTTAACGGTTTCTAAACCCGACTATCAGCCTTACGTGGTTTCCGTTTTGGTGGAAGAGAACGAAGACATTGAAATAGGCGGCAGCAGAGGTATGGTATTACAACGCAATTCGTTCGATACCACTATAAATTGGGGAAAGTACAATTTAAGTAAAGCAAACGATGAAACGGGCGAAATAAGCGTAACTAACCGTCATTTTATGGTGCTGACTAAGGACAGCTACGACGAAGTTGCGTTCACGCTGAATCTTAACGGATTTAAAAGACCTGGCGGCGGCGTAAAACAGGGGTTATCCCTTGTCGGTGACGACGGCAATACCATCGAACAGGGTATTGCAATAGCATTCGGCAAGGATGTTCTGTCTATCCGTATGGTCGGCAAAAATAAACTTGCGTTGTGGAATACTTGGCTTGCGGGAGAGTGGAAAGGCGGTAACGCATTGACAAGCTCGCAAGAAAAGGAACTGTACGCCTTTAAAAACGGCGAGCAGTATTTAAAAGACTTCGACGAAAATAAACTTGCTCTTACGGTGCATAGAAAGGAAAACAAAATTTCCGTATTCCTTAACGGTGAGTTTGTCGGCGAGGGAAGCGTTGACGAAAAATATAAAGACGTTCCGTGTTCCATAGGCGTAATAGCGCATAACGCCGTTGACGATATTTCTTGGAAACACTGGAATTTCACCGTTGACAGCGGCAATAAAGCGGTAACGGTTACGGACAATACGGCGACCGACGCGCACGGTTCGGTTGCGGGCATACCTCAGAGCGTCAATTTCGGCGACAAAGTAACGCTTACGGTAACCCCAGAAACCGATTATAAACTTTCGGCGTTGCTTATCAACGGCGTAAACGTAATAAAAGATTTGCACGGCAATTCGTATAGCTTTGTCGTAACTAAAGATACGACGGTAGAGGCGCAATTTACCGCTATAACGTACGGTTCGGTAAACGCAGCCGTAAGCGGTAAAATTTTCGGCAAGACGTCGGCGCTACCCGCTGAAACTCAGGTAAGGTTGACTTCGAACGGCTTTGACGATATAAATACGCAGCTTACCGCAAACGGACTTAAAATAGACAGAATTTCCGCAGGAGACTGGACCGTCGACATAGACGGCTATCTGCCCGTTGAAATTACCGTTGCGGACGGAGCGGCGTACAACTCGGCAATCATACTCGAACGCAATCCGTTTAACACCACGGTTAATTGGGGCGGGTTTGAATTTGATAAGGCAAACGAAGCAACGGGTAAATTCGGCGCTTCAAACGATTGCTTCCTTATCTTGTCCAACGAACTCTACAATAACGTTGCGGTAACTATGTATCTGAACGGTACGCAGACCTGGAAAGATAATTTGGAACAGGGTATAGCCATTGCTTTCGGCGGCACGGACGTGCTTACCGTGCGTATGGTCGGCAAAGAAAAACTTGCGCTCTGGAATACCTGGATAGCAACACAAAACGATTGGGGGCACGGCGGCAATGCGCTTACAAGTTCGCAGGAGAACGGCGAAATGTATATGTTCGACGCGAACGGTAAGTATATCAGTGATTTTGAGAAGGGTGAGCTTGCGCTTACTTTATACAGAAAGGATAACGAAATAATCGTTTATCTGAACGGAACGATGGTCGGGCGCGCAACGGTGGACGGAAAGTATAGCGCCGAAAAATGTTCCATAGGCTTCGTTGGACACAATATGGCTACGGCGATGAAATATTGGAACTTTACCGTAGAAACCGAAAATCTGCCCGAAATTCAGAAGTTCACCGTAACAAATAATACGGCGACAGGCGCGCACGGTTCGGTTACGGGTATACCTACGGGCGAGCAGGATTTCGGCACGAGCATAACTCTTACCGTAACTCCCGATACGGACTATAGAATTTCCGCATTGCTCATTAATGGCGTAAACATATTAAACAACCTTGAAAACAATCAATATACTTTCACAGTAAAAGCCAACACGACGGTTGAAGCCCGCTTTGAAGAAATAGTTTACAGTTCCGTAAAGGCGGTTGTAAGCGGCAAATTGTTCGGTAAAGTTGCAGCTTTGTCCGTAGGCACGCAGATAACTCTTTCCCAAAACGGTTTAGAGGATATCGTTAAATCAATTACGGCTAACGGGCTTGAAATCGACAGACTTTCGGCCGGTGTTTGGACGGTTAAGGTAGAAGGCTATTTGAATGCTGAAATTACCGTAACAGATGGCGACGAATATTGCAACGCGATAGTATTGGAGAGGGACGCGTTCGATACCACAGTAAATTGGAACAATTACAACTTCGAAAAAGCCAACGATGAGCTTGGCGAATTCGGAACGGACAGCGATAATTTCCTTGTCCTGTCTAAAGAAACGTTCGACAAAGTCGCGTTTACTATGTATCTTAACGGCAAACCGACCGACAATGTTAAAGGTCAGCAGGGCATTGCGCTTGCATTCGGCAAGCAAGTCATAACCGTGCGTATGGTCGGCAAAGAAAAGTTGGCTATTTGGAACACGTGGATAGCGGACAATTGGGGAGGCAACGCAATAGATGGAAGCTCTGAAAATGCCGATTTGTATTATTTCAGCAGCGAAGGCGGCGCGACATATCTTGAAGCCTTTGACAAGGGCGAACTCAGACTTACCGTATTGAGAAAAGGACATAAGATATTAGTTTACCTTAACGATAATTATATCGGCAGCAGTTCGTTTGCTGAAAAGTACGATGCCGAACGTTGCTCGGTTGGTTTCGTAGGACACGAGATGTATAAAACGTGGAAATATTGGAGCTTTAAGGTAGAGGACGAAATTCCCGAATTTACCGTAACGGACACCACGGCGATCAACGCTAACGGCATTTTGACGGTTACGGGAACGACCGAAGACAAGGCGGAATTCGGCGAAACGGTAACGCTTACGTTAAGTCCTTCCGACGGTTACAAAATTTCAAAACTTACGGTCAACGGCGAGGACGTGACAGGTCGCTTAAACGGC
Source organism: uncultured Christensenella sp. (assembly GCA_910579705.1). Lineage (GTDB taxonomy): Bacteria > Bacillota > Clostridia > Christensenellales > Borkfalkiaceae > Coproplasma. Next base: position 18,276 of record CAJTUI010000013.1, on the reverse strand, counting down.
AGTACTTACAGCTTTGTAATAGGCAAAGACACGGAAGTTAAAGCCGAGTTTACTCAAATTGTTCCCGGTTCGATTAATGCCGGGATAAAAGGACTGTCGTTCGGTAAAAAAACGACGCTGACGGGTATGCAGGTAAAGCTGACCGCAAACGGCTTGAATGATGTAACTCAAACTGTTAGCGCAAACGGGCTTGCGGTCGCTTCTATTCCCGCAGGCGTATGGACGGTCAACGTAGAAGGTTACTTACCCAAAACAATTACCGTGCTTGAAAATAGTGAATACAACGCCGAAATAATTTTGGAACGCGATGCGTTCGACACTACCGTTAATTGGGGGCAGTTCGATTTTAATAAGGCAAACGCCGAAACGGGAGAATTCGGTATTGGTAACGACTGTTTCCTTATTCTGTCCAAAGAAACGTTTGACGACGTTGCCGTAACAATGTATTTGAACGGAAATCAGCCTTGGCAGGACAACATAGAGCAGGGCATAGCGATAGCGTTCGGCAAGCAAGTCATAACCGTGCGTATGGTCGGCAAAGAAAAATTGGGAATACTCAATACTTGGATAGCAGATTCTTGGAGCGGCGGAAATATAGACGGAAGCACGGAAAGTGCCGACCTGTATTCTTTCAGCAGCGAAGGCGGCGCGGCATATCTCAGCGCATTTGACAAAGGCGAACTCAGACTTACCGTATTAAGAAAAGGAAACCGTATATTCGTTTATCTCAACGACGATTATATCGGAAGCGGTTCGTTTGCGGATACGCTGAGCGGCGATAAATGCTCGGTCGGCTTTGTCGGACATAATATGACAAAGGACGAAAATGAGATCAATAAGAGTTGGAAATTTACGGTCAGCACTGAAATTCCCGACGTTACCGTTACCAACGGTACGCCGGCAAATGCCGGCGGAACAGTTACCATTACTCCGCAGAACGTAAAGCTGGGCGATACGGTTACGATTACGGTTGAGCCGGACGATACGCATATCCTCGGCGCGCTTACGGTTTCGGGCGGCGTTACTGCCGCTCTGCAACAGGACGGAACTTACACATTTGTTGCTACGCAAAAGCAGTACACGGTAACGGCAACCTTCATCGAAAAACCCGCGCAAGAGGTAGAGGCTTCCGTTTCGGGTCAAAAGTATGACGGTACGCAAATAGAGATTGCCGAGGGAACGTCGCTTGTGTTTACTCCCAAAAGCGGCGCGCCCGTAACGCTTAATGTGAATTTAGACAAGAAAATAAAAGGCGCGCTTTTACCCGGCAAATATACGGTAACAGCCGAGGGATATTACGCCGCGACGGTAACCGTTGCAGATGATTATACTATTGAAAACGGTATTACGCTTAAAAAGCTTGTTTTCGAAACCAATGCCATTAATCATAATGATAATTACTTGCAGGGCGCGGCAAACTCAGACCCTCAAAAGGTAGCAGCTTCCGAGGCAGGCAAAATTTACGAATGGTCGATAGACGAATACAGTGACGTTGCCGTTTCGTTTATTTTCAAACGCATAGACAGCGGAGTTCAGGGTATTTTAATGGATTTCGGCAACGGCAAAGCCGTTATCGTTCGTTTTGAAAATATTAACGAAGGCACTGCTACAAAGGCGCAATGGTGCGGAATGGCGCATTGGGGCGTAACCAACATAAACGGCGACTGGGATTTCGGTAATGGCGAAGAAAATGCTAATCCGCTAAGCAGTAATTTATATGCCGACTATACGGGCGAAGATGGTGTAAAACTTACGCTCGTCCGTAAGGGAGGATACGTTTATGCGCTCATAGGCGGAACACTGTATTCTTCACAGAGAGTGTTTGACTATACGAATGCAAAGGTAAAATTTGCGTTGTTTGTGGAAGACGCTAAGGCAGGCTATGAAATTCCGTTTGAAATTACCACCAACGTTGATTCAGTTCTTGCAAGCGCGGGTATTCTAACCGTTTTTAACGGTTGCAACGGCAGCTGGACCGAAAGCGAAGGCAAGCTTACGGCAACGGGCGGTGATTGTTACGCTCAGTTTGCTGCTCCCGCAGGTACGGTAAAAGAATCCGCTACGATGAAAATAAGTAAAGCAAACGGCGGCGACCAAGGGTTCGTATATCAGTTTGCCGACGGCAAACATCTCGGCGTGCGCTATCAGTATGAAAACGGCAACTGTAAAGTTCAGTATTACCCCGATCCTTCATTCCTGGGTTCCGACAACACGTTGAGCGCCGGAGGTTGGCAAGGATGGGATGATATTTATACGATGACTGATGAAGAAAAAACCGCAATCGGCGATAGCGGCGACGGATTGGATATGACGTTTATCCGTGACGGAAAAACTTTATATACTTTGCTTGGAAACAAAGTTATTGGCACAAAGTTATTGGACGATGTTTACGCGGATATGGGCGGCGCAATGTTTATTACGATAACCAATGCGAACGGGACGTTTACTTACAGCCACGCATCGGGTGATGCCGTAACCATTTCCGGAAATCCGGTACAATAAATAATTATTCGGCGGGACGCGTTTCCGCGCCCCGCCGTAAAAAACAATTAAATTAAAAAACGAGGTTAAAATTATGAAAAAGAAACTTGCTTTAACTATTGCGATTTGTCTTACGGCGGCTTCTGCGTTTTCGTTAACGGCTTGCGGCGGCGGTGGCGGTGAGCAGCTCGGGAACACAGACAAAGGCAACAGAACGGATATCAGTTTTTTGTGTGCGCCGAACGGTAATTCCGAAAGCGCGTGGAAAGAGCTGGTTGCGGCTTATAACGACGGGCAAGGTATAAAAGACAACGTGTACGTCACCTATAAGAACAGCGGTTCGCTTACTCCGCAAAAGGGAGTGTTTGAAAGAAGCGCCGATCGCGCCGATAACGTCGTCGTAATTTCCGATAGTCAGGACTCTTTTCAAGCGCGCGCAATAGAGCGGTCAAGTAAATATGCGCCCAACGGACATTTTCTTGATTTGACTCCCTATGCCGAAAAGGATGAAGATTTTAAAAACAGCACTATTCCCGAAAGCGTTTTAAACTGGTGGAGAATGACCTACGAACCCGACGCAAAACAGGGCGCGGGTCAGAAAAAGCATACAATCGGCGAAGGGCAAAACCTTTTGGGCGTGCCTTACGGCACGAACGCGCAGTTCAACTGGTATAATACCGCTCTTTTCAAAGCGCAGGGTATAAATATAGTTTCCATTCCCGAAGAGGAAATGGACGATTATAATACAAAGAACAGCGCAAGTTTAAAGCCTCACGGGTATGCGGAATATAAAAACGCGCCCGTTTCGGGAATGACCAAATCGAAAAATCTTGCGGGTAAAGAAGTTTATAAAGTTTTCAACGACTGTATAGGAATGAACTGGGAAGAGCAAAGGAATCTTTTAAAGTATTTTACCACCGAATATAACGACGGTTCGGTTACGGGAACGAAATCCTCTACGAAGTACGGTTTCGTATCCGAATACTGGTTCAATTACGGCTGGTCGGTCGGCGGCGATGTTATGGGCTTTAACGGCACGGAGTACGATTTTACTCTTTTGGATAATAAGCCGAATTATATAGTTACTAAGGACAACACAAAGATAAACGGCAACACTTATAATGCAGGTGAAATAGTACTATATGAAGACAGAGTGAAAGCAATAGATAATGCCTCAGACAAACCTGAAAATATCTATGCAATAAAGTCGCAGTACGACGCGGTTAAAGAATACGTGTCTTTACAAGTTGCTACGTCAACTACTGTGGACGGAAATTATAAGGGTTACGGCGTTGCCAATTCCGATACCAAGAGTACCGATAATTTAATTAACACCGCGCAGGTAGCAATGGGACGCGGCACACCCGCGGGAATAAAGGGCAGAATGGAAAGCTCGCGCGCAAACGATTTCGACATCTGTCTGCCCGAAACCTATCGCGAATACGAGGGCGGCAGCGTGTATTATTCGGGTGGCACCGGCTTTGCAAACGAATATCTTAAAGTTATAGGCGAAACTTACGACGACGAAGTTTATACGGGCGATTTAAAGGTTGTAAAGGGTACAAAAATCATCGGCAATACGACGACCGCAAGCATATCCGAAGGACTCGTAATCCCCGCTTGTTCCGACCCTGCAAAATATCAGGCTTCATGGGATTTCATAAGCTGGGTCGCAACCGAAGGTCAAAAGTATATCGCTAAAACGCAGACCGTTGTTCCCGTTGCGGAAAAGACTTTATTCAGCGACGATTTTATAGGCAATTCGTCAATAACTTACGGCAAGAATTTTTATGCGGTTGCAAAGACATCGCTTTCTGCGGGGCGCGGTGACTGGGCTTATTTCGAAAACGGTGCTTGGGTCAGCAAATGGTCGTCTGATTTTAACGACAAAGTCCGTAAAGGAGAAATGACGTTGGACGCGTTCTATAAAGCTAACGGCGGCATAGGCAAAAGCGATTTAAACAATATGTATTGCATAGTTAAGGGGATAAGATAAATGAACGGAATAAAGGCGCTTGAAAATTTATCGGCGACCGAAAGTATTCCTAAGCGCAAAGCAAAGTGGAAGCCGTTCAGCTGGGTATGTCTTGTAATAGTTTTTATACCCATAGTGGCGTATTTCGTTTTCAACGGTTTCCCCGTTGCGCTTTCGTTTATATCTATGTTCACCGATATGGATAACAACGATATTGCAACAATGCAATGGAACGGGTTTCAAAATTTTGCCTACGTATTTCAGGATGAACGGTTTTGGAAGAGCTGGGGCGTAACGCTTATACTTGCAACTTCGCAGTTTGTAACTCTGTTAATAGCTCTTATTATAGCCGTGCTTTTGGAGCAGAAGGTAAAGGGCGCAAAAGTATTGCAGGTAATTTATTTTATACCTTATATCTGTTCTACTGTTGCCGTTGCAATTATGTGGTCGTGGGTTTTCTCAAAAGACCACGGTATCGTTAACGCTATTTTAGGCACTAAAATAGATTGGCTTGACGATACCGACCGACCGTTCAGGCTTGTGCTTTGCGTATATATCACCATCGTGTGGCAGGCTCCCGCATACGGAATAGTAATGTTTAAAGCGGCTCTTAAAAACGTGAACCCGTCTCTGCACGAGGCGGCGTCGTTGGACGGCGCAGGCGCGTTTTACCGTTTCTGGCACGTTACTCTTCCAAGCATTAAATCGGTATTGCTGTTCTTGTTGCTTGCAAGCGTAACAACGGGACTTGCCGTGTTCGACAGCGTACTCGTGCTTGCTCCGTTACAATGGACGGGCGTTGCAGGACCGAACGACGTTGGGCTTACTGTCAATTATTACATCTATATCAAGGGCGTATCGCATGGAGAAATGGAATATGCCGCGGTAATGAGCTGGTTTTTGTTCATAGTTACGTTTGCGCTGTCTTATCCTATAATCAAGGCGCGCAATAAGGCTTCGGAGGGTTAAAATATGCAGGCAAAAATAAAAAAATTATTAACCGAACCCTCTGTCGGCGACGGCAATTTCAAACCGAGAAAAAAGAAAGAGCCGCTTACGGCAGGCAGAGTAGGAACGTATGCGGTACTGCTGTTTTACGCCGTATGGATACTTGCGCCGTTTTTCATAATTTTGGTTACTTCGTTTACGACGAACGCGGAGTACGGCGATGCAACCGGTTATATCTGGTGGCCCAAGGATTTTTCGCTTGAAGGTTATGAAAGATTGTTTGTAAGCGACCCGTATATGGTTGACGGAATGCCTTCACTATTAAGGGGTTTCTTGAACACGATGTGGATAACGCTCATTCCGCTCGTTTCGGGACTTTTGCAATCACTTCTGGTTGCATACTGCTATTGGCAGGAAAAGTTTCCGTTCAAAAACTCGCTGTTTATGTTTACAATAACGTTGATGTTCATACCTCTGAGCGCGTTCGGCTTCGTCGGATATATGTTCTATCAGAATTTAGGCTGGACGGAAGGCTTTGCGGCGTATCTGCCGCTGATTGTTCCGGGGTTGTTTGCAAGCGCGGGAACGGTATTCTTTTTGCGCCCTTATCTCGACGGTATAAGCGGCGAAATAATCGAAGCGGCTAAAATAGACGGAATGAATTTCTGGCAGATATTCTTTACCATTGTTCTTCCGCTTTCAAAGCCCGCTTTAATAGCGCAGTTTATATTCGGTTTCGTCGGCGGGTACAACAATTATGCCAGCGCGCTTATGTATCTTGGAAACGAAAGCGAAACTATGTGGACATTGCAGCTTACGTTGCAGAAACTTATTACTTATATGTCCACGTCGCCTAACGGAGATTATAACTTCCAATGCGCGTCATCGCTTATGGCAATGATACCGCTTATAATCGTTTATCTCGGCTGTCAGAAATTCTTTATAGAGGGCATTTCTTTCGGCGGCGGAAAAGAATAAGATACAATTAATAAATACTACTTGAGGGGAAAAGGGCGGCTTAATTTTATTTTACTGCAATTGCGCCCGATTCCCCTTCTTTATAATTATGAAAGAAGTTATTTTGAATAATGTAAGAATACAGCTGTTAAACAGCGATATTGTTCGTATAGAGTACGGCAAAAACGGGAAGTTTTGTAATGATGATACGTTTTTTATACCCAACCGTACGGGTTTTACGTGTGGCGGTGAATATGCGCGGGAAGATGGCGTAATTCGTTTCGGCGAATACGAATTATATATCCCCGAAAACGCAAAATCTTTGTCCGGCGTTCGCCTTGAAAAGAACGGCAAAAAGATTTATTCGTATAAAAAACTTGCAAACAGCGGCGAGCTGCCGCCTCTGGATAAGACGCCCGAAGTATTCGCGATATCGGATACGCCGAGAATAATAATTCCTAAAGGCGGCTATTCCGTAGAGAGAAAGGGCGAATATACGGTAGAGGAGAACGTACAAGACGTATATCTTTTGTTGTGCAATAAAGACGCGAAAAAGCTCCGCAAGCTCTACGTCGAGCTTACTGGCAAGCCCGAACTTGTGCGTCTTTCCACGCTCGGCGGTTGGAACTCTAAATATTATGCTTACACGGAAGAAAAAGCGAAACGGCTTATCTTGGATTATGAAAAAAACAACGTGCCTTTGGACGTAATGGTAATAGATACGGACTGGCGGAGTTGCGAACACGGCTGGGGATATGATATAAACACTAAACTCTTCCCCGATATGAAGAGGTTTTTGGACTTCGCGCACGAACACGGGGTAGATGTAATGTTTAACGATCACCCCGAACCCGTAAATGGCACGCAGGTATTTTCTCCCGAAGAGATAGAGTACCGTGAAAGGAACTTACAGTCGTTAATGCAAAGGGGCTTGGATATCTGGTGGTACGACAGAAACTGGACGACGAGCCTTATTTCTCCGACTGAAAATATCCGATGGGAAACGTTCGGACTGTATTTGTTTGAGGACGTAACGCGGCATCATTATCAAAAGCAGTCCGGCAGTAAAGAAATATATCGACGTCCTGTAATTATGGGCAATGCGGTAAACGTGAATAATTCCTGCTATGAAGGAATAAGCGACAGCGCTTCGCACCGTTATTCGGTGCAATGGACGGGTGATAGCCAAAGCGACCCCGACGCGCTTATAAACGAAATTAAAACAATGCTCAAAACAGGCGACAACTGCGTGACTTATTGTCATTCGGACTGCGGCGGGCATCAGGGAAATCCCAATAAAGAAGGATTTATCCGCTGGATGCAGTACGGCGTATTTTCACCTGTATTTCGTCCGCATTGCTCGAATATAGTCAGTCGTCTACGTGAACCGTGGGCGTATGATGAAGAAACTCTCGATATTGTAAGAGAATACAACAATTTAAGATACAGATTGCTTCCCGTAATTTATAAAAACGCTTTTAACGCTTATGATACGGGCGAACCTATATTTAAGTCGTTGGGCTGGGAATATCCCAAAGATAAAAAGGCGTTAAAGTGTGAAAACTCTTATATGCTCGGCAATAATATTCTCATAAGTCCGTTATCGAGCGGTAGAGCCGTTTGCGTTGATAGGGCTAATTATACAAGACCCGTTAAAGCCGTCTATTATGACGGAACGGAGCTTAAAGGCGACCCGATAGTCGAAACCGAGTATGAAAAACTTGATATAAAGCTCAATCATACGTCACCTGAAAAAGGAGTGCCCGTATATAATTTTTCCGCACGGTTTGAAACCGAAGTAACTTTTTCCGACGACGTAGAGCTTGTCGTACGCTGCGACGACGGCGCGACGGTGTGGCTCGATTGCGAAAAAGTTTTGGAGGACAAATCTTTGCACATGGCGATAGATTTTCCTTTAAAGGTTATAGAAAAGAACAAGCCGCATAAAGTCGAGATAGAATATTTTCAGGCGGGCGGAGAAGCGGCGATAGGACTGTATTATTTAGAGTTGAGACGCTCGGAAAAAGCGGCGGTATATTTGCCTTCTGGTAAATGGCTGGACGTGTTCGGCGGTAAAATTTACAACGGCGGTAAGACGGTGCGGCGTGAATACGGCTTAAAGGAAATGCCGATATTTGTTCGTCTCGGCGCGCTTATTCCACTTGCCTATGAAGCAAAAAACACCAAAGAACAGAATTGGGATAAACTTGTTTACGATTTCTATCCCGGCAAAGAGTCGTGCGACAGCGGATATTTATATGAAGACGATACAAATAGCACGGCGTATAAACTCGGTCAATACAGAAAAAGTAATTACAGCGCATATTACAGCGAAAGCGAAAATGCGTTTGTCGTCAGATTTGAAGCGGCAAGCGGCGGTTTTGACGGTAATAAACGCTTTATGAGCCGTGAAATTATACTGAAATATCATCTTCTGAAAGGGGTTGATGACGTTAAAAAATTAACTGTCAACGGTAAAAACTGCAGCTTTGTAAAAAATGCTAAGCAGAAAACGGTGTTCCCGTTCAGTACCGAAGATACCTCGCCGGACAACGGAGTTATATGCACAAAGATAAATGCCGATATCGACAAGGAATACGAAATTAAATTTTATTTGTGACAGGCTGAAATGGAAAACGAAAAAATAAAAGAAATAATAGGCGGAATGTCCGTGCTTGAAAAAGCGAGGCAACTTACGCAGATAGATGCAACGACTATAATAAAAGACGACGAAGCGACCGTAACGGGCAACTGCGGTAACTTGAATTTATCGCGGGAAGACGTTGACGGAATAGGTTCGGTGTTGAATTTTTCGGGTGCGGAAAAAGCGATTGAATTGCAGACCGAGCATTTAAAGCATAGCGCTATACCGCTTATTCTGATGCAGGACGTCGTTCACGGATACAGAACTATATTTCCGTTAAATATAGCTATCGGCGGTACGTTTGATTTGGAGCTTGCGGAGCGTTGCGCCGAAATATCCGCTATCGAAGCAAAGGCAAACGGCGTTATGGTAACGTTCGCGCCTATGGTCGATTTGGTAAGGGATGCGCGTTGGGGCAGAGTTATGGAATCCACGGGCGAGGACCCGTACCTTAATGGTTTAATGGGGCGCGCATTTATACGCGGGTTTAAAAAGGGCGGGCTTGCCGTGTGCATAAAACATTTCGCCGCATACGGAGCTTGCGAAGCAGGCAAGGATTACAATACGACTGAAATCGGCGAATATTCTTTAAGAAATTACTACTTGAAGGGCTATGAAGAATGTTTAAAAGAAGAGCCTGAAATGGTAATGACGTCGTTCAATCTTTTAAACGGCGTTCCCGTAAATGGACACGGCGAGCTGCTTTTGGACTTATTGCGTGGCGAATGGGGATTTACGGGTGTGACTATAAGCGACTATGACGGCGTCCGTGAAATGATAAACCACGGGTATTGCGCCGATTTAAAGAAATGTGCCCTCGTCGCCGCCAATAACGAGGTGGATATTGAAATGACTTCGCCCTCGTATATACGGCATTTGCCCGAACTTATTGAAGAGGGCAAAGTTGCGTTAGATAAAATAAATGCAATGCTTTACCGCGTTTTAACGCTTAAAAATAGGTTGGGACTGTTTGAGAATCCGCTTTACGGCACTGATGCGGAAAACAATTTTAAGGTTTTACCCAAAGCGCATAGAGAGTTTGCCCGTATCGCCGCGGAAAAATCGTGCGTGCTTTTGAAAAATGAGAACGCTTTGCCTTTAACGGTAAATGAAAAAGTATGTCTTGTCGGTCCTTTTGCCGACGAGCAAAGCATTATCGGCAATTGGAAATGTTTGGGCAAAATCGAAGAAGCGGTAAGCGTAAAAACAGGTATGGAAACTCTGCTTAATCGTACCGTTCCTTTCGCTATGGGTTGCAGCGTCGAATTTGAAGATAACGATTACGGCAAATTTGCGGACGCCGAATCGATAGCAAGCGTCAGCGATACAATCATTGTTTGCATAGGCGAGCGTTCCGACTATGCGGGAGAGGGAGTCTCGCGCAGTAAGTTATCCTTGCCGAAAGTGCAGCTCGAACTTGTTAAACGACTGAATAGGCTCGGCAAAAAGACGGTTTTAGTGGTTTTCGGCGGACGGCCTCAGGTATTAACGGAAGTAGAAGCTTACGTAAATGCTATATTATACGTCTGGCAGCCGGGAACAGAGGGTGGAACTGCGATTGCTAATTTACTTTACGGTGAATGCGAACCTTGCGGTAAGATTACTATGTCTTTTCCAAGAACTACGGGGCAATGTCCTGTTTATTACAATTATTTTAACACGGGTAGACCGAAAATTCCCGACACTTCGGATAATTTTATGTTTAAAAGCTCGTATATAGACAGTCTTAATTCGCCGCTATATCCTTTCGGCTTCGGATTGACGTATACCGAGTTTGAAATGAGCGACATTAAATTGTCTGATAATAAACTTGTTTGCGGGGGCAGTATCACCGCAAGCGTCAGAATTAAAAATATAGGACAAAGACGCGGTGAAGAAGTCGTTCAGCTTTATATCCGTGATAAGTTCGCGTCGGTAGTAAGACCAGTAAAAGAATTGAAAGCATTTAAAAAAGTTAAACTCGAACCTGCGGAAGAAACGGACGTAAGTTTTAACTTGGATGAAGAAATGTTGAAATTTTATACGGCAAGCAGAAGATTCGAAGCCGAGAAGGGAGAATTCGAACTTATGGTCGGCTTTAACAGCCGAGACGTGAAAAGAGTTAATTTTATATTGTATTAATCATTGTGAGGATAAAATAATGGAACAGTATATAGAAAAACTGATAGAGCAAATGACCTTGGAAGAAAAGGTCGCGCAAATGCAGCAGATAAGCGCAAATATGGCGGATAAAGCGTTGCGCAATAAATTTATAGAAATGGGCACGGTTGGTTCGTTTTTGCACGTTTTGGGCAGTGAAACGGCGGACTACACGACCCCCGCAGAGAACAGCAGACTAAAAATTTCTCCCATTTTCGGGATAGACGCCATCCACGGACACGCGCTTTTGAAGGAAGCGACGGTTTTTCCGTCGCAGCTGGCGCTTGCATGCACCTTTGACGATAATCTTCTCGAAGAGATTGGTTACGCTACGGCAAAAGAGGTTTGCGCGGACGGGTTGGACTGGGTGTTTTCGCCCGTGCTGTGCCTTGGCAGGGATTTGCGCTGGGGCAGAATAGACGAAACGTTCGGTGAAGATTATTATCTTGCGTCACGGTTGGGTTCGGCAATAATCAATGGTTACCAAAAGGATAACCTTGTCGCCGCGTGCGCAAAGCATTATTTAGGTTATGGCGAAGCGACGGGCGGGCGCGACTCTTACGATACGGAAATAACCGAGCGCTACGCAAGAGAAATATTTTTAAAGCCTTTTAAGGCGGCGGTGGACGCGGGTTGTATGACGTTTATGACGGCATACGGGACAATAGACGGTAAACCGCTTACCGCAAGCCGCAAATGGATTACGGAAATTTTAAAGGAAGAACTCGGCTTTGACGGGTTCATAGTAACGGACTGGGACAATTATAAATCGCTCGTTACCTGTTTGCACACTGCGGAAAATATCGAAGAAGCGTGTGTGGACGGCGTAACCGCCGGTAACGATATGGCAATGTTTACCTGCGATTTTTACGAAAATACTTTAAAAGCGGTTAAAAGCGGAAAAATTCCCGAAAGCGCAATCAATGAAAGCGTCAGGCGCATTTTGCGCGTCAAGGCGCGTTTAGGGTTATTGGACGGAACTCGTGCCCGTCCGCCTAAGAGCGTTATCGGTTGCGAAGAACATAAAAAACTCAATTATAAAGCTGCGGTAGACAGCGCGGTGTTGCTGAAAAACAACGGCATACTTCCGTTAAAAGCCGCCAAAAAAATAGCGGTAATAGGCGAAAACGCGGTGAGCGTGAGGGCGCAGTACGGCGACTGGACGTACTTTTCGCACCCCGATCCCAAACCCGAAGCCACGGCAAAAGAGAAAACGTATACGCTGTTAAAAGGCGTAAAGGAAGTATATCCGTCCTCGGAAATCGTTTACTCGCAAGGGTATTCTATAAGCGGCGAAGAAACGGAGGATATGTTTAATAAGGCTATCGATACCGCAGAAAGCGCGGAAGTAGTTATAGCTGTTTTGGGCGATAACTTGGATTGGAACGGCGAGGGCAGAGATATAGTAAACCCTGTTCTGCGCGGCAGACAAATCGAGCTTATCAAAGAGTTAAATGCAAAGGGCAAGAAAATCATCTGCGTGTTGGTAAACGGAAAACCGCTCGTAATTTCCGAACTTGAAAAGTATTGCGACGCTCTAATCGAAACCTTTAACGGCGGAGATATGTGCGGTCTTGCCGTTGCAAAACTTATTAAGGGCGAAGAAAATTTCAGCGGGAAACTGCCCATATCATTCCCCAACGAAGTTGGTTCGCACCCGAATTATTACAATCAATACGAACATTGGCACGGCGGACGGTATAAGGACGCACAGAAAGAATGCCTGTTTCCGTTCGGTTTCGGACTTTCTTACAGCAAATTCGCATATTCGGAGATAACGCTTGACAAGGACGAGTTCGGCAAAGATGAAAGTGTAAGGGTAAGCGTTACGGTTGAAAATCAAAGCGATACGGACGGCTTTGAAACGGTACAGCTCTATTTTAAGGATAAGGTTTGTAAAATGCTTACGCCCGTAAGACAGCTTATCGACTATAAGAAAGTCTTTATAAAAGCGGGGCAGAAAATAAAGGTTGAATTCGAGTTGCCGATAGACCGCCTCGGCTACTACGACGAAAATTGTAATTATCGCGTGGATGGCGGCGATTTTACGCTGTTTGTAAGCGGCAACGGCAAAGACTTTAAAGAAACGGCGTTTCGCGTTAATTAACCAAGGACACAGGGAAAATGATTAAAGATTATTACAAGACAACAAAAGCGCAGGGAGTAGAGCCTTCGAGAAGCTATTACGTTCCGTTTTCTTTAAACGACAATAAATCGTATGACCGTGAAAACAGCGGTCGGTTTATATCGCTTAACGGTAAATGGAAAATAACTCCTTACGAAAGCGTTCTGGACGTGGACGGTTTTTGGGAAAACGAAGGCGAGAGCGAAATAGATGTGCCGTCCTGCGTACAGTATAACGGTTACGATTATTTTCAGTACACGAACACTCGGTATCCGTTTCCCTTCAATCCGCCGCATATACCCTTGAAAAACCCCGCATACCATTATTCCCGGTGTTTCGAGTGGGATAATACGGACGAAAAAGCGTATATGGTATTTGAAGGCGTTGACAGTTGTTTTTATTTGTATGTGAACGGTAAAGAGGTCGGTTACTCCAACATATCCCATAGGCTAAGCGAGTTTGATATAACTTCTTACGTTGTAAACGGAAACAATAAAATAGACGTGTTGGTTCTGAAATGGAATGCGGGCAGTTATTTGGAGGATCAGGATAAATGGCGTTTTACGGGCATATTCCGCGACGTGTATATACTTCGCCGCCCGCAAGCACACATAACCGATTACAAAATCGAAACGGATATACATGGAACGGACGGTACAGTAATCTTTAAAAACAAGAATAATATATCTGTAGAAGTTTCCTTTAACGGCGAGCAAAAAACGGCGTTACCCCAAGGATATGTTGTGTTTACGGTAAAAAACGCGCGGTTTTGGAGCGCGGAAACGCCCTATCTTTACGATATGGCAATTTCGGCGAACGGTGAAATTATTTATAACCGCGTGGGTATAAGAACGAGCGAAATAAAAAACGGTGTTTATCTTTTCAACGGCAAGCCTATAAAATTCTACGGCGTAAACAGACACGACTTTCACCCCGAAAAGGGTTACGCCGTAAGCAGAGAGGATATGCTTAAAGATGTGCTTTTAATGAAAAGCCTAAACGTGAACGCCGTGCGCACTTCGCACTATCCGTCCAGCCCGCTTTTTTATGAACTGTGCGATGAGTACGGATTTTATGTTATGAGTGAAGCGGATTTGGAGAGCCACGGCTCGGTAACAAGCAAAGGCGGTTACGACGAAAAACTGTATGCGTTAGTCGCCGATAACAAGTTGTTTGAACAGGGTATCGTAGAAAGGAATATTTGCAACGTAGAAGAACACAAGAATTTTACCAGCGTCGTTATGTGGTCCTTGGGCAACGAAAGCGGCTGGGGTAAAAACTTTAAAAAAGCGTTATCCGAAGTCGAGAAAAGAGATAACCGTCCCGTGCATTACGAAAGCATTAATACTAATTTCGTCAGCGAGGACGAGTATTATAAAGATTCGGGCTTAAAGACGGTCAGCAAAATGTATGCGACTCCCGAATGGATGCAAAGCGGTTACTTAAAGGATACCAAGGAAACGCGTCCTTTCGTGCTGTGCGAGTATGCGCACGCAATGGGCAACGGCCCCGGCGGACTTAAAGAATATTGGGAGGTAATGGAAAGCTCGGATAGGTTTTTCGGCGGGTTTATATGGGAGTGGGCTGACCACGGAGTAAAGTACGGTAAAGAACAGGGCTTTAAATACGGCGGCGATTTTGGCGAATATCTGCACGACGGAAACTTCTGTATGGACGGAATAGTTACGGCGGACAGAAAGATAAAAGCGGGCACACTGCAAATGAAGTATTATTACCAGCCGTTAAAGTTCGAAAAACAAGATAATTCGCTTAAAGTAACCAATAAAAACTTTTTTAAGACGGAAACGGGCGAGCTGATAATAAACGGCAAAAAGCAAAGCGTATGCATTGCTCCGCGTGAGAGTATAGAAATAATCGTTCCGAACGGAGATATTAAGG
Organism: uncultured Christensenella sp.; assembly: GCA_910579705.1. Lineage (GTDB taxonomy): Bacteria > Bacillota > Clostridia > Christensenellales > Borkfalkiaceae > Coproplasma. The sequence goes on along the minus strand of CAJTUI010000013.1, from coordinate 3,108 downwards.
CGCAGTACTTTGTAGACGGCAACGAGGTTGCGCGGGCGCAGTTTTTATGCGAAAAGCCCAAAACAGAGTTTAAACCCGTTTGTATAACAACAGAAAAATGCGGACATATACTTGCCGTTAAAGCGGGCGGCAATAAATATGCGATTGACCTGCAAAGCGGGGAAATCGAAAAAGTTGAAACAAACGGCAAGAAATACGGAGCGATAAAACTTAATCTTTGGCGCGTTCCCACTGATAACGATATGTTTATTAACAAAAAGTGGCAAGATGCCATGATTAAACAAGCTCGCCCGTTTGTAGAAAAGTATGAGATAAAGAATAATTCAATATTATTTGATGTTTTTGTCGGTGTTGCCAGCAGGTTGGCTATTTTAACGGCACAAATAGGGTACTTATTTAGTAATCACGGCGTAATGATAACGATTGATTATCTGCAAACGAATACTGAAAATTACGAATACATACCGAGAATAGGTCTCGCACTGCAACTCGATAAGTCGTTTGATAAACTCAAATACAGAGCTTACGGCAACGGTGAAACTTATTCCGATATGTATGAATATGCGTTCAAAGAGAACTATGAAAGTACGGTAGAAGGACAGTATTATCACTACGTTAAACCACAGGAGAGCGGAAGTCACTATCTCCCCGACTATGCCGAGGTTTCCGACGGCAAGCATACGGTGCGTATAGTGGGGATGACATCTTTTTCCGTATTGCCTTATTCTGTCAAACAAATTGAAACAGCCGACCACGATTACGAATTGCCAGAAAGCGACGGAACATATTTATGTGCAGATTTTTATATGAGCGGACTTGGCTCTAACTCTTGCGGACCTTTACCGCAGGAAAGTTATAGAGTGCCGAAATCTGGTAAAGGTAAGATTATATTTAAATTCGGAGTAAAATAATGAGCGAAGAAACTAAGATTAATTTGGATATATCGTTTATACCCGCCGACTTGATAACGGGCTTAAACGAATTGAAGGAAGATTATAAATTTTCCTTGCCCGGAAAAGCTGTGTTAACTGTTAAAAAAGGCGTTGCGGGAATTCGTGAAACCCAAAACGGCTTTGAAATCACATATACAAAAAAATGCGAATTTTACCGTGAGTTCGTAAAGCTTATAGGCGGTAAAACGGATATTCGGGAAGAACGCGTATTCGATTCGATAGGCGTAATGCTTGATTGCTCGCGCAACGCGGTGTTAAAGGTATCGGCGGTAAAAAAGTACGTACGCTTATTGGCGTGTATGGGTTACGATACGCTTATGCTGTATACCGAGGATACGTACGAAATAGAAAGCGAGCCGTATTTCGGGTATTTGCGCGGCAGATACACAAAAGCGGAGTTGCGTGAAATAGATTCTTACGCCCGCATATTCGGCATCGAGCTTGTGCCTTGCATACAAACGTTGGCGCACGTGAATGCGGTTACGCGCTGGGAACGGTTTAAGCCTATTATAGACTGCAACGATATTTTGCTTATCGGCGACAACAAAACCTACGAGCTTATAGATAAAATGTTCAAAACGCTCGCTGAGTGTTTTACTTCGCGCAAAGTGCATATCGGTATGGACGAAGCGCATATGGTGGGGCTGGGGAAATATCTTGATGAACACGGATATCAAAATAGGTTTGATTTGTTATATAAACACATGAAACGCGTTCTTGAAATAGCGGACAAGTACGGTTTTGCTTGCACTATGTGGTCGGATATGTTTTTCCGTCTTGCTTGTAAAGGTGCGTATGAACCGAGTGATTCAGAAATGCCGAAGAGTGTAAAAGATATTATTCCAAAAAATCTGACGCTAATGTATTGGGATTATTACCGTAACGATAAAAGCGAATACAATAAAATGCTTGCAACGCATAAACAATTGACGGACAAAATATCTTTTGCGGGCGGAGCGTGGCGGTGGAGCGGGTTTGCGCCTAAAAATACTATGTCGGTGAACCGTACGGAGCTTGCGCTTGATGCTTGCAAGGAACACGGGGTCAAGGATATATTAATGACGGTATGGGGTGACGACGGATGCGAATGCTCTGCATTTTCGGTTTTGCCAACGCTTGTCTACGTGGCGGAAAGAGCGTACAGAAATGACGATTATAAAAAAGCGTTCGAGCGCATAGTCGGTATAAATTATGACGATTTTATCGCGTTGGAGTTTGCCGACGACGTTCTGCCGAATAAAAGCAAATTTTACGGCAGTAAACTTATGACTACAATGGGCGACTTTCAAGCAAACGAGCTGACAGCGGCCGCTCGTTTTGGTACAATTCCCAAGCGGAACAATAGGTACATAATTTACACGATAGACACGCTTAAACAAGCCATAGCGAACAATAAGAAAGTGTCGTTCCAATACTATTCTTTGGACTATAAAAAGAATAAGGTGTACCGCAAAGGCGGCGAACGGTACGTTGTCAATCCGCTTGTGGTCGTGTGGAACAAAGACAACTATTATCTTGTTTGCTACTATGATAATCACGACAATACTGTTACCTACCGCATAGATAGGATGGAAGAAGCGAAAGAGGAAGCGGCTGAACGCGCATATCGAAAAGAGTTTGACAAGTTCGATATTGAACAGTACAGACAAAGCGTATTTTCTATGTTCGGCGGCGAAGAACAAGAGGTTGACTTGCAGTTCGATTCCGCTAGCGGCATATTGCCGTGTGAGCACGGATTCGCAAGATCAAGCTAATTCGTTTTTTGCACAAGTACGTTATTATTCCGATTACATACGCCATAATGACGAAATGACGCTTGTGGATATATATGCCGATGAGGGGATTACGGGAACGGAAATAGCCAAACGCGACGAGTTTAAGCGTATGATGAAAGACGCGAGAAATAAAAAAATAGATCGCGTTCTCGTAAAAAGCATTACGCGCTTTGCTCGAAATTCGCTTGAATGTTTGGAATCAATCAGAGCGTTAAAATCATACGGTGCAAGCGTGTATTTTGAAAACGACCATATAGATACCGCGATAATGAATTCCGAAATGATAGTCTATATAAAAAGCGCGTTTGCGCAAAACGAAGCATTGTCCGCTTCAAGACGTATGGCGGTATCCAATCGTATGCGAATGGAGGATGGAACTT
>CAJTUI010000012.1 GCA_910579705.1 uncultured Christensenella sp. | reverse complement strand
CCTGAGAACGGCTTGCGCCCGCGCCCATACGGAAAATTACGTTGTCAAGCCTGCGCTCCAAAAGCGAAAGCATATTTTCACCGGTAATGCCCTTCATTCTGTCGGCTTTCTCGTAGTACGCGCGGAACTGACCTTCCTGAACGCCGTAAATACGCTTAACTTTCTGCTTTTCGCGGAGCTGCTGACCGTATTCGGAAACCTTTTTCCTGCCTGCGCCGTGCGCGCCGGGAGGAGTGGGTCTCTTTTCGAACGGGCACTTGCCCGTATAACATTTATCGCCCTTTAAAAACAGCTTTCCGCCTTCTCTTCTGCAAAGACGGCATTTTGCTTCTCTGTAAGTTGCCATATTTTCTATCTACCTCCGATTATACTCTGCGGCGCTTGGGCGGCCTGCAACCGTTGTGGGGAACGGGCGAAACGTCGGAAATAAGCGTTATTTCCACGTCGCACGCGCCGATGGCTCTGATAGCCGATTCTCTGCCCGCGCCGGGGCCTTTAACATATACTTCTACCGAGCGGAGGCCGTGCTCTTTCGCGGCCTTGACCGCCGTTTCGGTCGCCATCTGGGCCGCGAACGGCGTGCCCTTTCTGGAACCCTTGAAATTAAGACTGCCCGCGCTGGACCAGGAAATTACGTTGCCCTGTATATCGGTAACCGTTACAAGCGTGTTGTTGAACGTGGACTGGATATGAACCTGTCCCCTGTCAACCTTTTTAAGGTCTCTGCGCTTTCTTGAAACGGTCTGCTTCTTGTTGTTATTCGATGCCATACCTTACCTCCTTACTTTGCGCCCTTCTTCTTTGCAACCGTGCGGCGGGGGCCTTTTCTCGTCCTCGCGTTGGTTTTGGTGGACTGTCCGCGGACGGGCAGACCCTTTCTGTGACGGATGCCGCGATAGCATCCTATTTCCATAAGCCTTTTGATGTTGAGCGAAACTTCGCTTCTGAGTTCGCCCTCGACCCTGTAATTATGGTCGATATATTCTCTGAGTTTGGATACGGTCGTTTCGTCGAGGTCCTTAACGCGCGTGTCGGGATCAATGCCCGTTGCGGCAAGAATTTTCTGCGACGTCTTTAAACCGATACCGTAGATGTAGGTGAGTCCTATCTCGATCCTCTTTTCTCTGGGTAAATCTACACCGGCAATACGTGCCATACGATTTAATTCCTCCGTTAAAAATTTAAGTGTATTTTTATGTCAACCAATCGCCGCGCCCGTCTGAAATTCGGAATGAGACGGGAAACGGTGACGGAATTATAGTTTTCTTAAAACGGCGCAAGCATTGCAAAAAAATTTGCAACGCCGTATGCCTGAATATGAGCGGTTGAAAATAACCTCCGCCGCAAACCGCTTTCAGGCGGCGCGGCAAAACCCGCCCGCGCACGGAGCACCGTGCCGCGGACCGTTATCCCTGACGCTGTTTATGGCTCTTGTTTTTAGAGCAGATAATCATTACTTTGCCGTTTCTTTTGATAACTTTGCATTTATCGCACATAGGCTTTACAGAAGGTCTGACTTTCATAAAAAAATCCTCTCATTTTGTATTTGATATTTTTCGGGAACGCGGACGGGCCGCTTAATCCCCGTGTTAGTTTTTGCTGCGCCAGGTTATCCTGCCCTTAGTCAAATCGTAAGGGCTCATTTCCAGCTTTACGTTATCGCCCTCGATAATCCGGATATAGTTCATACGAAGCTTGCCCGAGATATACGCGGTTATGACGTAGCCGTTTGAAAGCCTGACTTTGAAATTTGCGTTGGGAAGGCATTCGATAACCTTGCCCTCGGCTTCAATCACATCGTTTTTAGACATAAAACTCCCGTTTTGCGAATTTAAGTTATGTTGCGGTCTTCAACCGTTTGCTCCCGCTGGGGATAGTTGTAGGATTTAAGCGCCGAATACACTTCGGTATCGAACACCTGTCTTCCGTCGGTAAGTTTGGCGGCGATTGACTCCGCTTTTTCGGGTAAAAGCCGCAAATGCTTTAAATTCTTTTTCTTGGGCGCGGCCAGTTTTTTGAAGTTGCCGTCAACAACGCCGACCGTCCCGTCCGGATAAACCGTTTTGATAAGATAATATCTGTCTTTATCTCTGCCTTGCGTACTTTGACAAATTCCGCCCACGGCAGGGGTTTTAACTTTCATAATATTCCTTGCCAAAATTTGTTACAGTGTCAGAATTTCCACTCCGTCCTCTTTTATGAGTACGGTGTTTTCGTAATGCGCCGCGGGCTTTTTGTCCGCGGTGGTGACGGTCCAGCCGTCGCCGCGGTTAAAGTCGACTTTGTAAGTCCCCGCCGTAATCATAGGCTCGATACAGATAGTCATACCCGCTTTCAGCCTCATACCCGTTCCGCGCTTGCCATAATTGGGCACCGCGGGGTCCTCGTGCATTTCTCTGCCTATGCCGTGGCCCGTAAGTGCGCGGACTACTCCGTAACCGTGCGCCTCGGCGTGGGTCTGCACCCTGTAACCGATATCGAAAAGCGGAACTCCGGCCTGCAAGCCCTCGACCGCCTTGAAAAAACATTCTTCGGTAACTTTAACAAGTTTCCGTTTCTCTTCCGACACGTCGCCTATCATAAAGGTTCTGCACGCGTCGCCGTGGAATCCGTTCTTTTCCGCGGTGATGTCCACGCTTACTATGTCCCCGTCGAGGATTATCCTGTCCGAAGGTATGCCGTGGACGACCACTTCGTTGACCGACACGCAGGAGCTTGCGGGATAGCCCTCGTAGCCGAGCTCGGAGGGATACGCGCCGCAGGAGGTGATATATCTGTAAACGAGTTCGTCCACTTCCTTGGTGGTCATACCCGCGCGGATATTCTTTCCTACGAATTCAAGCGTTTCCTTTACGATACGGCAGCTTTCGCGCATCAGCTCTATTTCTCTGTCGTTCTTGATTACAATCATTTATCGAGCACCGCGCACACGGCCTCGAACACCTCGTCGGGGGTCTTGTTTCCGCAGACCACGGTCGCAAGCTTGTTCTGCGCCGCATAGTAGGCAATGAGCGGGGCGGTCATAACGTTGTACGTGTCCAGCCTTGCCTTAACGGTTTCGGGGTTATCGTCGTCGCGGCGGTAAAGCTCATTACCGCACTTCGCGCAGGTCGTTTCGCCCTTCAATGTGGAAACGTGATAGGTTTCGCCGCAGGAGCATACGCGCCTTCCGCAAATTCTGTCCATAATGAGCGCCGTGTCCACTTCGAGATTGAGGCACAGATCTATGTCCGCGAATTTGCCCAGCTCTTCAGCCTGAAAGAGGCTGCGGGGGAACCCGTCCAGAAGATAACCGCCGATAACGTCGGCCTTGGATAGCCTGTCTTTGACTATGTCGCAGGTAACCGCGTCGGGAACGAGCTTGCCCGCGTCGATATACGATTTGGCGAGCTTGCCTATCTCCGTGCCTTCCTTGATGTTCGAGCGGAACATATCGCCCGTGGATATATGAATTACGCCGTATTTCTGCGCAATCCTCGTTGCCTGAGTTCCCTTGCCCGCACCGGGCGCGCCGAGAAGTATTATGTTCATCGTTATCCTCCGACGATAAGTTTATTTGCAGTCCTTAATTATTTAAGGAAACCTTTGTAGTTTTTCATCATAAGCTGCGATTCGAGCTGTTTATCGAGTTCGAGCGCAACGGATACGACGATCAGAATACCCGTAGTGGAGAACACCGACAGCAGCGCCGTATCGGACGAAAGGTTGAGCCCTGTTACAACCATCGAGAGTATCGACGGAACAAACGCGACTATCGAGAGATAGATTGCGCCGAACAGGGTAATCCTGTTGGAAATCTTTTTAAGGTAGTCCGCGGTAGGTCTGCCGGGACGGATACCCTGAATGAAGCCGCCGTTCTGCTGAATGGTCTTGGACACGTCTTCGGGGTTGAACTGCATCGACTGATAGAAGAACGCGAACGCGAAAATCAGAAGACAGAGCGTAACCATATAGATAAGCTGTCCGTACCAGTAGGGCGAGCCGCCAGAGAACCAGTTCGTGATGTTGGTGGCCGCAGCCGAGCCGGGCCAGAACAGGCTTATTATCATATTGGGGAAGGAAATAAGCGCGAACGCGAAGATAAGAGGCATAACGCCCGAACCCGCAATCTTGATGGGGATTACGGACGACTGACCGCCGTACATTCTCCTGCCCTTGACCTGTTTCGCGTACTGGACGGGTATCCTTCTCTCCGAGAGGTCTACGGCGACTATTGCCGTGAATTCCAGAATCGTCAGGATTACGAACCCGAGCAGTTCCCAGAGGATCGCGGGGTTGCCCGTGAACACCTGTATGAACTTCTCGACGATGATAAGTCCAGCGGTGGAAACTATACCGATGAAGATTATGAGCGAAATACCGTTCGAAACTCCGTATTCGGTAATTCTTTCGCCTATCCACATAACCAGCATTGCGCCGGCGGTGTAGACGACCGTGAAGAACACGCCCGCTATCCATCTCGCCGCGGTGTCGCCGAGGATTCCGTCGGGGCCGCCGCCGAACCAGACGACTTTGATTGCGCCTTCCGTGTTGGCCGCGAAGTTTACTACTATACCTATCGCCTGCGCGATTGCAAGGAGGATAGTTACGTAACGGGTTATCTGGGCTATCTTTTTCCTGCCCTCTTCGCCCTGTTTGGAGAGGCGTTCGAGCGCGGGGATACCGACCGTGAGCAGCTGGATTATAATCGACGCGTTGATGTACGGGCTTATGCCGAGCGCAAAGAGCGTCGCGTTGGCGAGCGAGCCGCCGGTGATGCTGTTTAAAAGTTCCAGAAAGGACTGCTCTTTAATAGCTTCGCTGAATACGCTTACGTTGATGCCGGGCACGGGGATATAGCACCCGAGCCTGAATATGAGGAGAAGGCCTATCGTGATAAGTATCTTCTTCCTTATTTCCTTGACCTTAAAACAATTTTTTATTGTTTCAAACATTTTTAACCTCTTGTTGTACCGAGGTACAGTTATTTAAGCTGCCGAAATATATCAGCAAATTATCTCGCAAGCGCCGCCCGCTTTCTCAATCGCGGCCTTTGCGCTTTCGGAGAATTTCGCCGCCTTTACCGTAAGCGCGACTTTGAGTTCGCCGTTGCCCAGCACTTTGAGTCCCGCGGAGTTCTTGACGTCCTTTGCAAGTCCGTTCACGGAAACGTAATCGAAATCGACAACCGTTCCCGCAGGAAGTTTTTCAAGCTGGCTTAAATTTACTATGGTGTAACGGGTTGCCCACTTGTTGTGGAAACCGCGCTTGGGGATACGTCTTGCGATAGGCATCTGGCCGCCCTCGAATCCGGGACGAACGCCGCCGCCCGACCTTGCCCACTGACCTTTATGTCCTTTACACGACGTCTTGCCGTGGCCGGAGCCTATACCTCTGCCGAGTCTTTTGACGCGCGAGGTTGCGCCCTCTGCGGGCGATAAAGTATCTATTCTCATCTGATTACTCTCCTACCTGTTCTGTTCTGAGAAGGTAACCCACCTTTTTAATCTGTCCCATAACGGCGGGCGTCGCTTCAAAGGTCTTCGACTGACCTATTTTTTTAAGTCCCAACGCCTCTACGGTTGCCTTAACCGTCTTGGTTTCGTTGGAAGCGCTTTTAACTAACGTTACCTTAATCATAGCCGACCTCCGTTAAAGTAATTCTTCCACGGTCTTGCCGCGGAACTGAGCCACGTCTTCGGGGGACATAAGCTCAAACAAGCCGTAGACCGCCGCCTTAACGCAGTTGATGGGGTTGGAAGTGCCGTGGGACTTCGTTCTTACGTCCTTCACGCCCGCAGCCTCCATAACCGCACGCACGGGACCGCCGGCGATAACGCCGGTACCTTCCGCGGCAGGCATCATAAGTACGGAGCCTCTGCCGAACACGCCAGTTACGGTGTGGGGAATGGAAGTGCCTTTAAGGCTGACCCTGCGCATATTCTTCTTTGCCTGCGCGGTCGCCTTTTCAATCGCCTCGGGAACTTCTTTGCTCTTGCCCATACCGTAGCCGACCGAACCTTTGCCGTCGCCTACGACCACGAGAGCCGCGAAACGCATATTTCTGCCGCCCTTTACGGTCTTGGTTACTCTGTTAACCTGTATAAGCTTTTTGATTAAGCCGTCGTCCTCTTGTCTTCTTCTATCGTTTCTTCTTGCAGGTCTTTCTTTCCTTTCTTCCATAATAAGCTCCTTAGAAATTCAGTCCGGCTTCTCTTGCGCCGTCCGCAACAGCCTGAACACGACCCGTGTAAAGGTAGCCGCCCCTGTCGAAAACCACGGTTTTTACGCCTTTTGCAAGCGCCTTCTCCGCCGCTTTCTTGCCCACGACCTTAGCCGCGTCCGTCTTGTTCATTTCTTTGATTTCAGCCTTAACGTCCTTTTCCATCGTCGACGCCGAGCAAAGCGTTACGCCTTTCGTATCGTCGATTAACTGAACGTAGATGTGGTTAAGACTTCTGTAAACGCAAAGACGGGGAGTTTCCGCCGTGCCCGAAACCTTTCTTCTTACTCTTTCGTGGCGGCGCTGCCTTTCCTTGTTTTTATCTATTTTCTTAATCATAATAAACCTCCGAGCAATAAACCGCGTCAAGCGGTATATCCTTCTCGCGTCATACGGCGCGGAAATTACTTCTTGCCCTTGCCTCCCGTCTTGCCTTCCTTACGCTCGATTACTTCGTCGCTGTATGCGATGCCGTAACCGTGATAGGGTTCGGGAATTCTTATTTTGCGTATGTTTGCGGCGGTCTGTCCGACGAGCGTTTTGTCGATACCCGAAACGATTATCTCGTTTACGCTGGGGCATTCGAGTTTAATGCCCGCGGGTTCGGGGAACTCTACGGGGTGCGAAAAACCTACGTTGAGAACCACTTTGCCGCCCTGCTTGGCAACCTTCCAGCCTACGCCGTTTACTTTAAGCTTTTTGCTGTAACCGTTGGTTACGCCGACTACCATATTGTGCAGGAGCGCACGGTAAAGGCCGTGTTTAGCGTCCGTTCCGGCGGTGTCCGCCGTCTTGACTACGTGCGCCTCCGCGCCCTCGATTTTAACGTCGATATCGCCGACAACCTGCTGCGTGAGCGTGCCCTTGGCGCCCTTGACGGTGAGAAGACCGTTTTCGAACGTAATGGTTACGCCTGCGGGTATAGCTACGGGTAATTTACCTATTCTTGACATTCTAAATTACCTCCTTACCAGACATAGCAAAGCACTTCGCCGCCCACGTTTGCGGCTTTGGCCTGCCTGTCGGTCAATATTCCTTTGTTGGTGGAAAGTATCGCGATGCCGAGTCCGTCCAAAACTCTGGGCATATTCTCCACGTCCGCATAAGTGCGGAGGCCGGGCTTGGAAATCCTTTTGAGTCCGTTTATAACCGAACGGTTCTTGCCGACGTATTTGAGCGTGAGTACGAGTTTGCCGTTATAGCCGTCCTCGACAAGCTTGACGTCGGAAACGTAACCCTCTTTGAGGAGAATGTCCGCGATTGCTTTCTTCATATTGGATGAGGGTACCTCAACCGTGTCTTTATTTACCATAATCGCATTCCTGATGCGAGTGAGCATATCTGCTATAGGATCTGTCATAATCTTATTACCTCCGTCTTACCAACTCGATTTTTTGACGCCGGGAATTTGTCCCTTGTAAGCAAGGTTTCTGAAACAGATACGGCAAACTCCGTACTTCCTGAGCACGGCGTGAGGCCTTCCGCATATCGAGCATCTCGTATACGCCCTCGTCGAGAATTTAGCAGGCTTCTGCTGTTTGTTTATCATTGCTTTCTTTGCCATAAATCTTTCTCCTTACTTCTTGAAGGGCATACCCATCGCCCTTAAAAGCTCTCTGGCTTCTTCATCCGTCTTAGCGGTGGTAACGAAGCAGATATCCATACCTCTTATCTTCTCTACCTGATCGTACTGGATTTCGGGGAAGATAAGCTGTTCCTTAACGCCCATACAGTAGTTGCCCTTGCCGTCGAAAGCGTCCTGAGGAACTCCTCTGAAATCGCGCACTCTCGGAAGAGCGATAGATACGAACTTGTCGTAGAAGTTGTGCATCATCTGTCCACGGAGCGTAACTTTAAGACCGATAGGCATTCCCTCGCGCACCTTGAAGTTCGCGACCGATTTCTTTGCCTTGCACAGCACGGGCTGCTGTCCCGTGATAATCTTGATTTCGTTCTGCGCGGTCTGTATGGATTTTGCGTTGTCCTTTATGTCGCCGAGGCCCGAGCTGACAACTATCTTGACAAGCTTGGGAACCTGCATAGGGTTCTTATAACCGAATTTCTTTATAAGCGCGGGGACAACTTCTTTTTCGTAATTTTCAACTACTCTCGATTTGTATTCTTTCTTAGCCATACGTCCCCTCCTTATTCTGCCTTATCTCCGTCCGCGGGTGCTGCAACGGTTTCGGCCTCGTCCTTCTTCGCACGCTTTCTCACGCGCTTTTTAGGAGCTTCTTCTTTCTTCGTAGTCTTGGTCGCCTTGCCCGAATAAGCTTTGTCGAGCACTGCGCCGCACTTGGGACATACCCTGTGCTTTTCCTCGCCTTCGACGTTATACTTAACGCGGATAGCCTTGCTGCAAGACGAGCAGACAAGCATTACGTTGGATACGTCGATAGGGCCCTCGATTTCCGCAATCTTGGAAACTTCGTTCGCCTTTCTGGCCTTCTGCGCCTTCTTGCGGATATTTACGCCCTCTACCGTTACCGTGCCGTTCTTGGGAGAAGTCGCAATTATCTTGCCCTGCTTGCCCGCATACTTACCGGTGATAACCACAACATTATCATTCAATTTTACGTTCATAGCTTAACTCCTCTTATTACAGCACTTCGGGTGCGAGAGAGATTATCTTCATATAGTTCTTTTCTCTCAGTTCTCTTGCAATCGGTCCGAAGATACGCGTTCCGCGCGGCTCCTGATTATTTCCGATTATAACGGCCGCGTTCTCGTCGAACCTGATATACGTACCGTCTTCGCGTCTGATTCCTTTTGCGGTGCGAACGATTACCGCCTTAACAACTTCGCCCTTCTTAACGGCGCCGCCGGGGTTTGCCGTCTTGACGGAGCATACGATAACGTCGCCGATGTTCGCGGTCTTCCTGAACGAACCGCCGAGCACCTTTATACACATAAGCTCTTTCGCGCCGCTGTTGTCCGCGGCTTTGAGCCTTGTCTGAGGTTGTATCATAAAAATTCTCCTGTTTTTGAACTTACAACTTTATTTTTGTTTGCAGAGGATTGCGCCGCAACCACATAAGCGAGGGGAGTATCCCGCTCTCCGTTGGCCGCAGGAGACAATCGTGACTTTTGATTTTCTTATCCGTAAACCCGCTTTCGCCGCACAGGGCCGAAAAGGATTATACGTTTGACCGACCCATCGGAGTCGAGCGACTTTACGTTTGAACGGCCGATACGGCAGATACGCAAAAGCGCATTACCGCGACCCGTCTTACTTCGCTTTTTCGATAATCTCGGCAACGCGCCAGTTCTTGTCCTTGGACAACTTACGCGTTTCCACAATCCTTACCCTGTCGCCCTCGCCGCACTCGTTCTTCTCGTCGTGCGCCTTGAAACGGGTAGTTCTCGTTATCGTCTTTTTATAGAGGGGGTGTTTGCGGTTTTCTCTTACGGCAACGACTACCGTCTTGTCCATTTTATCGGAAACTACTATACCCACTCTCTCTTTACGGAGATTTCTTTCTTCCATCTGAGTGCCTCCTTACGCCTTTAACTGTCTTGCACGGATAACCGTGTTCACACGCGCGATATCCTTTTTAACAAGGTTTATCGACAGGGGATTTTCAAGTTGACCGCTTGCGTGGCGGAAGCGCAGATTAAACAGCTCGGTCTTCAACTCTTTAAGCTTTTTATCGAGCTCTTCGTCGCTTAAATTAACTATTTCCTTAGCCTTCATTAGCTTCACCGCCTTCTGCTTCTTTCTTTACAAACTTGCACTTGATAGGAAGCTTGTGACTTGCAAGACGCATCGCCTCTCTGGCAATGTCCTCCGCAACGCCCGCCATTTCAAACATTACTCTGCCGGGTTTGACAACCGCTACCCAGTACTCGACCGAGCCCTTGCCCGAACCCATACGCGTTTCCGCGGGTTTCTTGGTTATGGGTTTGTGGGGGAATATATCTATCCAGACTTTACCGCCGCGCTTGATGAATCTGGTCATAGCGATACGCGCCGCCTCTATCTGGTTGGATGTTATCCACGCGCACTCTTCGGCTACGAGGCCGTACTCGCCGTAAGCAATCTTGTTGCCTTTCTGGGCGGTACCCTTCATTCTGCCGCGGTGCTGTCTTCTTCTTTTAACTCTCTTGGGGATTAACATATTATTCTTCGCCTCCGTCCGAGATTAACAGCTTTTTGCTGCCGGTAAGGACTTCGCCTTTGTAAATCCAGCATTTGATGCCGAGCACGCCGAACGTGGTGTGCGCTTCCGCAAAGCCGTAATCTATGTCCGCGCGTATCGTTTGAAGGGGAATTGAACCGTCGTGGTAGCTTTCGCTGCCCGCGATTTCCCTGCCGTCAAGTCTGCCGCCGACGGTGATTTTAACACCCTTGACGCCCGTTTTGGAAACTTTTGCAAGCTGCTGCTTGACCGCCCTTCTGTAAGACACACGCTTTTCAAGCTGGGAAGCAACCGCTTCCGCAACGAGCTGAGCGTCCTGATCGATTTTCTCGACCTTTCTGACGTTTATTATTATCGCCTTGCCCTTCGTAAGCTTGGCAAGGTCCTTCTTGATGACCTCTATTTCCGCGCCGGCCTTGCCGATAAGCACGCCGGGACGGCCCGTATAGATGCCGATTTCTACCTTGTTTGCCGCTCTTACGACGGTGATTTTGCTTATAGCCGCGTCGTAATACTTCTTCTTTATAAAGGTACGGATATCGTTGTCTTCTTTAAGGTTTGCACCGAACGCTTTCTTATCCGCGTACCACTGGGTGTCCCAGGGCTTGATTACGCCGACTCTTAAACCGTGAGGATTAACTTTTTGTCCCATAAATCTTCTCCTTAAACCTTCTTCGCGTCGAGTATTACGGTAACGTGACTCGTTCTCTTCAAAATTGCGTGGCCGCGTCCCTTGGAAACGGGCTGCATTCTTTTAAGGTGCGGGCCGCCGTCTGCGAACGCTTCCGCGACGATAAGGTCGCTCCTGTCCATTCCGTTGTTGTGCTCGGCATTGGCCGCCGCCGAAAGCAGGACTTTCCTGACTTCGTCGCTGCCGCCCTTGTTGCAGTAGGCGAGAATCGCGTCCGCCTCTTCAACGGACTTTCCGCGAATGAGGGCGAGCACCGTCCTCACCTTGTAGGGAGAAAGCCTTAAATACTTTGCCGTTGCGTAAGGACGCTTATCCTTGTTGGCGGCAATTCTTTCCACTTTTTTATTCATATTGCTTGCCATAACTTCAACTCCTTACTTCTTGGCGGTTTTAGCCGCGTGTCCCTTGAACGTTCTCGTAGGAGCAAACTCGCCGAGCTTACAGCCTACCATATCTTCGGTAATATATACGGGAACGTGTTTTCTTCCGTCGTAAACCGCAATTGTGTGTCCTACCATCTGGGGGAATATCGTTGTCGCGCGAGACCAGGTCTTAACCACTTTCTTCTCGCCGGCAGCGTTCATCGCCTCAATCCTTGCCATAAGTCTTTCTTCGGCATAAGGTCCTTTCTTAACGCTTCTTGACATTGTCTATTCCTCCTTAATTAATTCTCTTCAAGATAAACTTGGAAGTAGGATTTTTCTTCTTTCTCGTCTTATAGCCGAGCGCAGGCTTGCCCCAAGGGGTCATAGGACCTGCGTGGCCGACAGGGCTCTTGCCTTCGCCGCCGCCGTGAGGGTGGTCGCAAGGGTTCATTACCGAACCTCTTACAGTGGGCTTAACGCCGAGATGCCTCGTCTTGCCCGCCTTACCGACACGGATAATCTCGTGCTCTACGTTGCCGACCTGACCGATAGTAGCCTTGCACTTGATGGGAACGTATCTCATCTCGCCCGAAGGCATTTTAAGGGTGCAGTACGCGCCCTCCTTCGCCATAATCTGCGCCGACATACCCGCCGCGCGGGCTATCTGCGCGCCCCTGCCGGGCTGCAACTCGATAGCGTGAACGACCGTACCTACGGGAATATCGGAAAGCGCGAGGCAGTTGCCCGCCTTGATGTCCGCGCCCGCGCCCGAAAGCACCTTGTCGCCGACGGTAAGACCTACGGGAGCGAGAATATACCTCTTCTCGCCGTCCGCATACGAGAGAAGAGCGATGTGCGCCGACCTGTTGGGGTCGTACTGAATGCTCTTGACCGTGGCGGGGATACCGTCCTTATTGCGCTTGAAATCTATAATTCTGTATTTGGTTCTGTTGCCGCCGCCGATGTGACGAACGGTAATCTTGCCCTGATTGTTTCTGCCGCCCGACTTGCGCTTATCGTGAAGTAAGCTTTTTTCGGGTTTGTCGCCTGTAAGCTCCGTATACGCGCTCACCGTCATAAAACGGCGCGCGGGGGAGGTGGGTTTATACCTTTTTACTGCCATTTTTCTTTCTCCTTACGATAACGAGTCGAAGAACTCAATCGTCTTCGAGTCGGCCTCGAGCTGGACAATCGCTTTCTTGTAGTCGGGGGTGTAACCCTGGTTCCTGCCCATTCTCTTCAATTTGCCGTGGCAGTTCACGGTGTTCACGCTCTTCACGTCCACGCCGAACAGCTTTTCAACGGCAAGTTTAATCTGTGTCTTGTTTGCCGACTTAGCGACAACGAACGTGTACTTCTTTTCGGCAATTCCGTCGTAACCCTTTTCCGTGAGGAGGGGTTTGATTATTATATCTTCGGCCAACATTATTCTCCGTAGACCTCCTCTAATTTCTGAACCGCCGCTTTGGTCAGAACGACCTTGGCGTTGGAAACCACTTCATAAGTGGAAATTTGCTGTACGGGAAGGGTGGAAAGCTTTTCGATGTTCCTCGCCGCGCGGATTACGTTGATATCGTCGTTATCCATAACCACAACGCAGGTCTTGTCCAGCTTCAACGCTTTCTGGAACGCGACCATTTCCTTGGTCTTGCCTTCCTTAACCGCAAGGCTGTCGATTACAACCAGCTCGCCGTCGGCAACTTTCTTGGAAAGCGCCGAAACAAGCGCGGCCGCCTTCGCCTTCTTGTTCATATCCTTTGAAAAGTCGCGGCTCTTCGGTGCGAAAACCACGCCGCCCTTTATCCACTGCGGAGCCCTTATGGAGCCCTGACGCGCGTTACCCGTGCCCTTCTGTCTCCAAGGCTTTCTTCCGCCGCCCCTTACTTCCGTACGGGTGAGCGTGGATTTCGTGCCCTGTCTTTCGTTGGCAAGACGGGTTACGACCGCCTGGTGAATGAGCGGTTCGTTGTACTCCGCGCCGAATACCTTTTCGCTTAAATCAATCGTGCCGGCCTCTTTGCCGTCCATCTTATATACTTTAATACTAGGCATCTCTCTACTCCTTATTTAACGGTGTCGTTGATAGTAACGACGCTGCCGTTCGCTCCGGGGACGGAGCCCTTAATAAGCAGGCAGTTTCTCTCTACGTCCACTCTCACTATTTCGAGGTTCTGAACGGTTACCGCCTCCTGACCGTAATGGCCGGGCAGGTTCTTGTGCTTGAACACGCGCGAGGGCGCGCTTATCGAGCCCATCGAACCGGGTTCCCTGTGTACGGGGCCGACGCCGTGCGTTTCTTTAAGCCTCTGCTGGTTCCAGCGCTTGATTACGCCCGTGAAACCGTGGCCCTTCGTTACGCCGTGCACGTCTACTTTGTCGCCCGCCGCAAACACGTCCGCCTTGACCTCTTTGCCTACTTCGTAAGAAGACAAATCGCTGAGTCTGAATTCCTTCAACACTTTGCAGGGCTTGACCCCCGCCTTCTTGTACTGACCGAGCTCGGGCTTGGTAAGGTTCTTTTCCTTAGCCTCGTCGAAACCGAGTTTCAATGCGGCATAGCCGTCTTTCTCTACGGTTTTGATTTGAACCACGGGGCAAGGCCCCGCCTCGATTACGGTTACGGGAATTACTTTCCCTTCCGGCGTAAATATCTGGGTCATCCCCGCTTTACGTCCGATGATTGCTTTATTCATTGATAAAGTTCCTCCGTTTTATATTTTTCAGATATCGCGCCTTATCGTTGCGCCGCTGCAAGGCGTCGTCGTAAGCCGTAGAATATCTATATTAATAATGAAATATTACAGTTTGATTTTGATGTCCACGCCCGCGGGAAGGTGAACGGTGTCCAGAAGCTTCGCGTTGGGGGTGTAAATGTCGATAATTCTCTTGTACGTTCTCTGCTCGAACTGCTCGCGGCTGTCCTTGTACTTGTGCGGGGAACGCAAAATGGTAACAATCTCTCTTTCCGTGGGAAGGGGAATAGGTCCCGAAATTTTCGCGCCGCTCTTCTTCATAGTTTCAACGATGCGCGCCGCGGCGAGGTCAACGAGTTCGTGGTCGTATGCCGCAAGTTTAATCCTGATTTTCTGTCCTGCCATAATGTTAATTTCTCCTTTTTATCCTAACATTTTGTTTATATCAACTTAACCGTGTGTATCGCAACTTTTGACATAAAAAAACAGCTGCGGTTAGTCGCAGGGGTCGCGCCCCTACATTTGTCAGCGTAAATTATCTGTTCCGTCAGCTAAGCGGACTTTTCAGTAACTTCACGCCTCTACCCATACATACGGTAAACGGCATTTAACGCCATTTTCATTAATACGCTGAATTATTATAAGGCATATTATTGACTATGTCAAACGAATTTAACATCTTTTTTGTTAATTTCAATGAAAATTTCGCGCGGACGGAAACTTTCCGCCCGCGCGCGTCAACCGATTTCCTGCCCGGCAACGATTAGCGTTGTCTGGCCTTTTGTAAATACCCACACCCCTCTCCGACAACGATTAGCGCTGTCGGGCCTTTTTACGAAAAATATTTATGACCTGTTTTTTGCGTTTGCCTATTGAAAAACAAAAATTTTATAGTATAATGGTTTTAATAACCGCATTTGCGGGGATAAGGGGATTTTTTATGTATATTACCGCTAAGGAAATAAGGAACGTGGCCGTGATAGGCCACAGCGGCGAAGGCAAGACCACCCTTTGCGAGGCTATGCTGTTCAACGGCGGCGCAATCGACCGTATGGGCAGAACCGAGGACGGAACCACCGTTATGGACTTCGACGACGCGGAAAAGGCGAAAAAGCTTTCCGTCTACACGTCAGTCGCCTACCTGCTATGGAAAGGCGTCAAAATCAATCTTCTCGATTTGCCGGGGTTCTACGACTTCGAGGGCGAGCGGCACGAAGGGCTTGCCGCGTGCGGCGCGGCCGTGCTTGTAATCGGCGCGAACGGCGTTCTGCCCATCGGCGCGGAGAGCGTGGTCGAATACTGCCTCAAACTCGGGAAACCGCTTATCATATTCATTAACGGTATGGATAAGGCAAACGCGGACTACGCGGGCACGTTGAATGCGCTGAAAGAAAAGTATGCGGGAAAGCTTGCGCCCATACAGTTGCCCGTTATGGCGGACGGAAAAATGACGGGCTACATAAACGTGATACAGGAGCGCTGCTATAAATTTTCAACGCAGGGCCCGCAGGAAATGCCCGTGCCCGACGCGCTTAAAGGCTATATGGACGAAATGCAGGCAAGCCTTATGGAAACGGCGGCCGAGAACGACGAGATTTTGCTCGACAAATATTTCGCCGACGGAACACTTACGAAAGAAGAAACCGTTCACGGCGTGCGCAAGGGCATTGCGACGGGTAACGTAATTCCCGTTATGGCGGGCAGCGCCTTGCAGAACCGCGGCGTTATCAACCTCCTCGACGAAATAGTCAGGTATATGCCCACCGCCAACGAGAGGAAAAACTCGCTCGCGACCGACCTTAACGCCGACGACGTTATAACGGTGAACTGCGACGAGGACGGCCCGTTCGCCGCGCAGGTGTTCAAGACCGTGCACGACGCGTATTCGGGCAAGCTCAATTATATAAAGATATTCCGCGGGAAAGTCAAGTCCGGTATGACGCTCTACAACCCCAACACCGACACCGAGGAGCGCATAGGCCAGCTGTTTATGCTGCGCGGTAAAAAGACCGAGCTGGTGACGGAGCTGACCGCGGGCGACATAGGCGCGGTCAACAAACTTACCGCGACCGACACGGGACACACGCTCTGCGCCGTGGGGACGAAAATTATGTTCGACCCCGTGCGTTTCCCCAAACCCGCGCTATCGCTCGCCGTAAAGGCGGCCAACAAGGGCGAAGAGGACAAAATGTTTGCGGGATTTATCAAGATGCAGGAAGAGGATTACACGTTCGCGGTTGAAAAGCGCGCCGACACGGGCGAGCTTGTAATAAGCGGACAGGGCGAAGTTCACCTTGAAATTCTCGCCAAAAAACTTAAATCACGCTACGGCATAGAGGTAAAACTGACCGAGCCGCGCATACCCTACCGCGAAACCATTCGCGCCGTTGCCAACGCCGAGGGCAAACACAAGAAACAGTCCGGCGGACACGGCCAGTACGGGCACTGCAAGGTACGTTTCGAGCCGTGCGAAGAGCACTTCGAATTCGGCGACGAGGTTGTCGGCGGAGCCGTTCCGAGGCAGTACATACCCGCCGTGGAAAAGGGGCTGAGAGAATGTATGGCGCGCGGCGTACTTGCGGACTATCCCGTCACGGGAGTAAGGGCCGTTCTGTACGACGGGAGTTATCACGACGTGGACTCGTCCGAAATGGCGTTCAAGGCGGCGGCCGCGATTGCGTTCAAGGAGGGCATAAAGAACGCCAAACCCGTTATTCTGGAACCTGTGTGCAAACTTAAAGTCGCCGTGAACGGAGAATATCTCGGCGGCGTTATGGGAGATATTTCCAAGCGGCGCGGCAGGATTTCGGACAGCCACACGGACGGAGCTATTACGACCGTTATCGCGGAAGTTCCGCTTGCGGAAATAGCCAAGTACGCGACCGACCTGCGCGGACTTACCCGCGGACAGGGCAAGTTCACTACCGAATTTTTGAGGTATGAGGAGGTTCCGCCTCAGCTTGCCGAAAAGATTATAGCCGCCGCGAAAAAACAGTAAATAAAGGCTCCGCACTGACGGCGGAGCCTTTTATTCAACAAGGGGCGGAAGGCATTTGCCGTCCGCCCCTCGGCGAATGATTAACTCAACGAGTTTCTTTCCTTGATTAACTTTATATGCAATATTATGTCTTCGACCGTGCGCTCGGGAGTTTTGAGTTTCTCTTCAAGCGCGGACAGCTGTCTGTCGATTTCATCAAGCCTGTCTTTTTTCGTCAAATACGTTTCAAATAATGTAATGTTCATAGTCTTCTTCCTCCGTTTAAAGCACGGCTTTCGCGCTTAGTTTTATTTGTAGTTTAATACTAACATACAAACGGGGAAAAAACAAAAAATTTTACCAAATATTTTTGTATACGACAAAACTAGAATAAATTCGACACGGTTCGACACAGCTCAATAGAACGTTGCAACCGTATCTTCGGGCGGCTCCGCCCGTTCCAGCTTTTCCGCTATCAAAACGGGGCCTTGGGAACGGTAAACCGAATTGTATTCGAACGCGATTTTCGCCGTAACCATAAGCCAGTCGCGCGTTTCTATGCCGTCCAGAAGTCCGTTGGTTTTAACCGCGAACCCGTCGTAGGCGATGTCCGCCTCGCAACAGGTCATAATGTGTCTGCCCAGCACGATACAGCCCTTGGGCACTTTCTTGGATACCGCCGCCATTCCCTTGAACTTTACCGTTTTACCGATATACGAATCCGTCTTTTCGGCCATATCGCGGTAGAACCAGGCGAAGTCCCTGTCCTCTATCTCGATTACGGGCGCGTTCACGTCGAACGGCAATGGGTCCTCGATTTCGTCGAACTCCGCCTTGCCGCCGATATATTCGTAGACGATGTCGGGGCGGCGGGATATTCCGCGCACCGCCTTGTGGAACTGCATTTTGTCGTATTCGCCCTTGAAACGGTTAAACACTACCATCTGCGTCATCTGTATCTTGTCGAACACGAGCTGGCGCATATTCTGGTTATAGTTTATGAAGGTGGCCGCGTCGAAGAAGGTCATCATCTGGTTGATTACCCAGCTTTCGGGCATTGCGTCGAAAAACTGTTGTAAAAGCCAGGTTCCGTTGTACTCCACAACTACGCGCTGAGGCTTGTACTTTGCGGTCAGGCGTTCGAGGTTTTCCGCGCTCAGCTCTTCCGCGCTTTCAAGCGTTACCGCGGCAACGTTCTTGACGTTGAATTTTTCGGGCGAATACTCCTCCTCTCCCTCTTCGCAAATGAGCAGCAGAGTACGCTCGCCGTTTTCCATACGCTCGTCTTCGAGCGTTTCCTGTATGAATTTGGTCTTCCCCGATTCGAGAAATCCGAGAAACAGATATACCGATATTTCCTGCATTGTCTACCTTGTTATACGTTGAAAAGCTGCGCAAGCCGCTCTTCGTTCAACTTACTGCCGATAACGCACAGCCTGCCCGTGTACGCCGCCGAGCCCTTGCGCACGTTGCTCTCGCCGGGGATATAGTCGAAGTGTATCCAGCCGCCGTCCGTGCAGGGCACAATGCCCTTGGCGCGCAGAACGACGCCGAACCTCTTCTCGTCGGAAAGCTCCGACAGTGCCCGCTCGATTTGCTCCGCGGTGAAAGTCCTGCCCGTTTCAACGCCCCAGCTGGTAAACACCTCGTCCGCGTGGTGGTGATGATGGTGGTCGTGCTCGTGATGGTGATGTCCGTGACAGCCGCATTCGCCGTCCTCGTGCTCGTGGTGGTGATGGTGGCCGTGACAGCCGCACTCCCCGTCCTCGTGCTCGTGGTGATGGCCGTGACAGCCGCACTCCCCGTCCTCGTGCTCGTGATGGCCGTGACAACCGCACTCCCCGTCCTCGTGCTCGTGATGGCCGTGACAACCGCACCTCTCCTCTTCCGAAAGTTTTTCTATTTCGGTTTCGAGCGTTTCGCCGTGCTCCATTGCCGCGAGTATCTGTTTGCCGTCGAGCTTTGCCCAAGGAGTAGTGACAACCGTTGCGGACGGGTTGTGTTTTCTGACGAGGCCGAGCGCCGTTTCCAGTTTTTCCGCGCTTACGACGTCCGCGTGACTGAACACTATGCAGGAGGCCGTTTCTATCTGGTCGTTGAAGAACTCGCCGAAGTTTTTCATATACATTTTGCACTTACCCGCGTCCACTACGGCGGTATAGGTGTTGATTTTACAGTCTTTGAGGTTTGCGCTTTCGACGGCGCGGATAACGTCCGAAAGTTTTCCGACGCCGGACGGCTCGATTAAAATCCTGTCGGGCGCGTACTCGGCGTAAACCTTTTTAAGCGCCTCCGCAAAGTCGCCCACGAGCGAGCAACATATACAGCCCGAATTGAGCTCGTTTATCTTAATCCCCGCGTCCTGCAAGAACACGCCGTCAATGCCGATTTCGCCGAATTCGTTTTCTATAAGTACAAGTTTTTCTCCCGCGAACGCCTCTTTTATAAGCTTTTTGATAAGCGTTGTTTTACCCGCGCCGAGGAATCCCGAAAAAATATCTATCTTTGTCATAACCGCTCCTTTGAATGATTTATAAACTTTTATGCGCCCCGCCAAACTCCTTGTCCTGAATTTGCGGTGCATAAAACCGCCGAGCGCGTTAAACGCCCGACGGCAATTTTAAAATACGATTAATAGCTGAGCTTTCTGAAAGAACCGTCTTCCTTATGTATAACGATGCGCCCTTCGTTGTTGCCCGCAACCGACTTGGCGTAATCGACCGCCTCCGCCTGAGTGAAGAAAAGTTTTAACGCTTTGGGCGAGCCCTCCGCCTTTACCTGCCACATACGGTCCTTTTTTCGTTTGGAGATGTGGTAAACTTTATCCTCGTCGGCCTTTTCGGGTTTTTTCGCGGGCTTAGCCGCCTTGGGCTTTGCGGCGGGTTTAGCCGCCTTTTCCGCAGGGTGCGCGGCCGCTTTTACTTCGGTTTCGTTGGTGTTTGCTTTCTTCTCCGTCATAGCTTTACATCCTCTGTCTTTTTGTTCGTTTATATTGTATAATAATTTTTAAGCAAAATCAAGCATAATTATATTAAAATTATACGCTGAAAGTTAAATTTAGGTGCGTTTCGTACGTATTACTTCGCCGCCGGTAAGAACTATCATCTTAATCGCCGCGGGCGAGAAATCGTCCGCCTCGACGGTAAGCGCTTTGTCAAGAGTGCCGCGCGCGAGAACTTTTACATACGTCACTTTTTTACCCGTGGACGGTATCCGCTTTTTGATTTCTTCAACCGTTACCCGCTCGCCCTTTTCGAAGTATTTACCGAGCGTGTCTATATTGATTACCGCCTTCTTGGTCCTGTCCGACGTGCGGCTGCCCTGACGGACAAACACCTCCACGTATCTGTCGTCGAGTATCTCTTCCGCCTCGTCCAGACTTATGCTCATATTGACGTCCGCAGGAGTTTCGGGCTCCTTCTCTTCGGCCGGCGTCTCTTCCTCGGCGAACCAAGCCTCGTCAATCTCGTCGGGCTCCTCTTCGCAAACGGGCTCCTCGGCCGCAACGGCAACCTCTTCCTCGGCGGGAACTATTGCAATATTATCGGGAACGCTGTCCTCGGGAACGGCGATTTCGCCGACCTCGTAATCGGCCGAGGTATCCTCCCAAGTAAGAAGTTTGACGAGATTTCTTTCAATCAACGGCTCCAACGGCTCGTAAGGATACTGCGCCGCGTAGTTTTCCGCCGCGGGCTCGCCCGCAACTATGCCGTTCGCCGACATAACTTCCGCGATAAGCTCCTTGACGTATTTCAGACGCCTGTCGTTATTTATTTTGTAGAGCGTGGGAACGTCCTTGTTTTTCGCCACGTGCGAAACGTCCTTGATTTTATACTTGCTTTCCGCATAATCCGCGGGATCGAGCGCCAGATACACGTTAAGCGTCTTGCCGCGAACCGCAAACCTTACAAGCAATTTCCTTCCGCTCCTGAACGTTTCGTGCCGCCAGCTTATGCGCTCTTTAACCTTCTTATAGCTCAGAATTTCGTTCTTTATCTGAGTGTAATAATCTTTGAGAACGTCTTCCGCCTGAATTATCTTAGCGGTATAACTGCGGTTGTAGCGAACGCGTATTAACACCTTGCCCGCGGGCGCGACCCTGCGAACGACAACGGGCCTTGTTTTCGTTTCGACGCGCTCCTCGTCCACTACGGGCTCGGGCTCTTCGGTCTGCTCTGCCGCCGGCTCTTCCCGCACGGGCACGGGCTCGGCCTCAGCCTCCTCTTCTACCGCGGGAGCGGCAGTATCTACAGGCGCGGTTTCCACTGTCCGCACGGCCTCTTCGACCGGCGCGGTCTCCTCTACGGGCTCCTCGACAGGCTCCTCGACAGGCTCCTCGACTACTTCCTCGGGCGCAGGCTGCGTTTCGACAACTTTTTCGACGGCGGGCTCACCCCGCACTTCCTCGGCAGGCTCGGGCTCTTCCTCGGGCTCGGGCTCGGCCGCAGCCTCGATCGGCTCTTCTGCCTGCTCGACAACCTCTTTCACTGGCACAGGCTCCGCCACGGTTTCCGCCTCCGAAGGTTTAATTTCGTCCTGACGGGAAACGTTATGTAAATCGGGTTTTAAAAACGTGCTTGCGTCCAGCGCGTCCTTGCTCTTCGCGCTTTTCCTGTGCGAAACTATAACCGCCGCGACTATCGCAATCGTCGCGATTACCACGGCCCCGATAGCTATACCTGCTATTAACAACGGATTAACCGACA
This sequence comes from uncultured Christensenella sp., assembly GCA_910579705.1. Lineage (GTDB taxonomy): Bacteria > Bacillota > Clostridia > Christensenellales > Borkfalkiaceae > Coproplasma. The sequence continues at coordinate 52,769 of CAJTUI010000012.1, read as the reverse complement.
ATAAACTTAACGCATTTTTCATTTTGAGCACTCCTTTTAAGCATATTTCCGTAAAAAACGCTACTATTCTATATTATTCTATCACAATAAATGCGTGCGGTCAATAGCGTATAAAAATTTAAATTGGAAAAATTTACGCGCCCCGTACTTATCTCATACGGGGCGCTTTGCAATATTTTTATTTTGTTCCGAACAGTCTGTCGCCCGCGTCGCCTAAACCTGGCAGGATATAGCCGTTTTCGTTAAGCTGTCTGTCCAGCGTGGACACGTACACCGGCACGTCGGGGTGCGCAAGCGCAACCTTTTCCACGCCCGCGGGCGCGGCGATTACAGACATAAGCTTTATCTTCTTGCAGCCGCGTTTTTTGAGCGCGTCCAGCGCGTCCACCGCGGACCCGCCCGTGGCGAGCATAGGGTCGACAAGAAACACCGTCTTGTTTTCTATGCCGTCGGGCAGCTTGCAGTAATATTCCCGAGGCTGCAACGTTTCCTCGTCGCGATACATACCTATGTGCCCCACTTTCGCCGTAGGAAAGACCTTGTGCACGCCGTTGACCATACCCAGCCCCGCGCGGAGAATGGGCACTATCGCTATGCTGTCGTCGGGCACTTTATACTGCGTAACCGTTTCCAGCGGGGTTTCCACCTCTACGGGGACGAGCTCCACGTCGCGCATACTCTCGTACGTCATCATAGTGGTAATCTCTTCGATAAGCTCGCGGAACTCCTTCATTCCCGTGTTTTTGTCGCGCAGAATCGCGACCTTGTGCTTGATAAGCGGGTGGTCGAAAATAAATACGTTTTTAAACATTGTCGGTTCCCTCCTCATTTGTTTTGTCCGCAACTTCGGGCGCGGGCTGTACGGCCTCCGCAAGTCCGTCTTCGCCGTCCTTTTTCTTTCTGCGGATATTAACTAGCAGATTTGTGAGTATACCGAGTATAAGCGCGCACGCGACTTCCGTCACCGTTACCGCGCCGATATTGAGCGTAAGTCCGCCCACGCCCGCGATTAATATTACCGAAACGACAAACAGGTTTCTGTTGTCGCCCAAATCGACGGGCTGTATCATTTTAAGACCCGAAACCGCGATAAACCCGTACAGCGCGACGCAGACCCCGCCCATTACGCAGGAAGGAATCGTCGCGAGGAAGGTTACGAAAGGCGCTATAAACGAAAACACAATCGCGAGAACGGCCGTAAGAAGAATGGTTATTACCGACGCGTTGCCCGATATGGCCACGCACCCGACCGACTCGCCGTAAGTGGTGTTGGGACAGCCGCCGAAAAACGCGCCCGCAACCGAGCCGATACCGTCGCCGAGCAGCGTTCTGGTAAGGCCGGGGTCTTTCAAAAGGTCGGTTTCGATAATCGAAGAAATGTTTTTGTGGTCGGCGATGTGCTCGGCGAAAACGACAAACGCTACGGGGATATACGCAACGGCAATCGTTCCGATATACGCGCCGACCGAGCCCGCCTCGCCCGCTACGTAACCGCCCTTGAAAGCGGTGAGGAAAGCGAAATCGGGATACCACTGCATATTTTTAAACAGCTCGAAATTGATAACTTTGAGCGCGTCGCACTTGGCCGCATAGCCTATGCCCGTGAACGCCGCGGCAAGCGCGTAGCCCGCGAGTATGCCGATAATGAACGGTATCATTTTCAGAAGTTTTTTACCGTACACCGAGCATACGACCGTGACCGCGAGCGTGGTCAGCCCGCAAGCCAGCGCGACGAAGGGCGAGCACAGCATTTTTGCGACCGTTTCTTCCTTTAACACGGGCGCGCCGCCTTCTACGAACTCGATTACCCAGTTCGACACGTCTACGGTGACGTTGCCGCGCAACAGGTCGGAAACGGCGTTGCCCGCAAGCGACAGCCCGATTATCGCGACCGTGGGGCCTATTACCACGGCAGGCATAACCTTGTCAATCCACTTAACGCCCGCGAACTTGACGACGAGCGCGATTATAACGTAAACGATACCCGCGAACGCCGCGCCCAATAAAAGCCCCAGATATCCGAGGGACGCGGATACTCCGCCTGCGAACGCCGCCGACATACTGCCGAGAAAAGCGAACGAACTCCCCAGAAATACGGGACTTCTGAATTTGGTGAATAACAGATAAACTATCGTGCCCACGCCCGCGCCGAAAAGCGCCGCCGAGGCCGACATACCGTTCTTGACAATCATAGGCACGGCGATTGTCGCCGCGAGAATTGCCAGAAGCTGTTGAAGTGCAAACAGTATCAGCTGTCCCCACTTCGGTCTGTCCTTTACGCCGTAAATCAACTTCATTTTACATACTCCTCTTTGGTTGTAAACCGCATTTTTATCACTATACCACACGGCGCGTTAAATTGCAATAGAAATTTTATATTGCCGCCGCATTATTTGCGGCGGCAATTTACCGAAATCACAGCGGATACGGATTGAGAAGTTTTTCAAGATATTTTTCGTCTGTGATATAATACGCCTCGCAATCATATCCGACTTTCATATAGAAATTATATCCGTCCGTGCAAGCGGCGCAATATTGAAGTATTATCCGACAGACTTTTTTCATTTTACTGCCGTGATAGCTATCTTCGTATTCGCCAAGTCCGCGCGTTGTAAAATAAAATTCGTAGCCGTACGCGCCGACGTTGTTATCCGATAAACTTTTATATTCTTCCGCACTTTCGCCTTTAACAACTTCGGACCATTCCCTGTAATAAACTATGCCGTTCGTAACCGACTTTTTCAAAAACCTTGCGACGATATAATCGCGGCCGTTCAAACGTGAAAACACGAACTCCGCATATTCCTTAAACCTTTGCTCGCTTTGTATCTTGCATTTATATTCGTGAACGGGTTCTCGCCCTTTACCGCTTAATATAAACAACTCCTCTTCCGCGTTCGGAGGACTAACCAACCAGCTGACGCCGTAGTGCCTTAAAACCCTGCCGTCAAACAGATTCTCGGGATACGTAACCGTGACCGCGCTTAAAATAAGCACCGCCGCGCCGAAAAGTATAACCAATATCTTTATTTTAACAATGTTCATAATAATGGCCTCGATTGCCGCCCATTATTTGCGGGCCAGCGAGTAACTATTATCAAGCAACCCGCATATTTCCCCGGTCGGCACCCGCCCGTCCAAAACAACGGTTATCCAATGCTTCTTGTTCATATGATAGCCGCGCAGATACCTGCCGCCCGCAACCGCCTTTTCTAGGTCTTCGGGCTCCATTCTCAAATCGATAATCTCCGCGTTTCCCTCTCCCGCCTCGCCGAGCCTGTCCTTTCTGACGGTAAGAAAAACGGCATACCACTTTTTATTATCGCCCCTTCTCAAAACGGCGTTTTCCGAATTATCCCACAAAAATTCGGGGCAGTCGCCGTACTTGTCCTTGGCATAATCCAGCAGGCGCTGCGTCTGCCGCTCCTTAAACGCGCGCCTCTGAAAACAGTGTTCGGCAATATCGGCCAGCACGCGCTCATACTCGGCGCGCACCGCGCCGACAAATCCGCCAGCCGCGCCCGCGACGAACGGCAGGGTATACGGCTCGTCCGTGTCGCGCTCCTTTATCTCTGAACGCAAAAAGCCGTCGGGCCCGCACTCTATCGTCAGCGAGAACTGCCCGTCCGATATAACTGTTGTATACGCATAAACGCCGTCTTTATGCACAAACCCGTAAGCCGCCGCACGTTCGGGAACGAACGCCGCGTTTTTGATTATTCCTGCCGCAATGCTCTCCGCGCTCATAAGTTCAAATCCACCCTGTACTCTTTATCTATCAGAACGTAGTCCAGCCCGAATTTTTTGCAGAGCCGTAAATTTTCGGCGTTTTCTTTAATAAGGCATTGCTTTGTCGGCGCGCCGCCGTAAAGCCTTTTTTCTATTACGCATTCATAGCCGCAGATTTTATCGTAATTGCAATTTATATAGTCCTCGCTCATTATAAGACAGCGGTATTTTATATGACGGAGACAGCTCTCTTTAAAATATCGTTTCCAGTCGAACGGGATATAGCACCCCTCGACAATCAGGTTCTGACCGTTTTCTATAACCGTTTCTATAAGCGGCGCGGCTATACCCCAAAGGTATGGCGTAAGCTCCTCGTCGTCCTCGGGCGTGAGGGAGGTCAGTCCGCTCTTTATAAGCGCCATTTTCAGGTGGTCGAGCGACATATAGGGATATTTGAATCGTTCTAAAAGGGCCTGCGCCGCGGCGGTTTTACCGACGTGCGTCGCGCCCGCAATTAAAATTACCATAGATTTTATTCGGACTCGCGGTCAAGCCCCCTCCTCACGTGATTTTCTGTTTTCATTATATCACGGAAATTTTACTTTTCAATATGATTTTAAAAGAAAAAAGGCGCGCGCTCAATTTGCGCACGCGCCTTTTAACTGGTGCACCCGGTGAGGCTCGAACTCGCAACGAGGGCGTCGGAGGCCCTTGTTTTATCCAATTAGACTACGGGTGCGTTTATAGGTTATAGATTTTTGAAAGCGTTCGCCGACCCGTCGTAGCGGTAGCCAAGCGCGGCAAGGCGGGAAACAATTTCCGTTTCGTCCGCGCCCTCCTCTTCGCACAACCTCGCCAGAGAGGGGTATTCGTCGCGCAGCTTGGTGTTGACGACTGACAGCAACATAAAAGCGTCGGCAGGTAAAATCATAATTAGATTATAACACAATTTTTTTTAATTGCAAATTATTGTCCGCCTGTGCTATAATTTATTTAAGGAAAATTATCTGTAAACGGGTGAATTATGGCGAAAAGCGTTATTGTTGGAATGAGCGGCGGGGTGGATTCGTCCGTGGCCGCGCTCCTTTTGAAAAAACAGGGTTACGACGTTACGGGCCTTTATATGCTTAACTGGGAGGAAACGGACGGGCGCGGCGTATGCTCGGCGGACGCCGACTATGCCGACGTGCAACGCGTTTGCGGCGCGCTTGACATACCTTTTTACAGCGTGAACTTTGCAAAGCAATACCTTGACCGAGTGTTTTCGTACTTCCTTTCGGAATACAGGGCGGGCAGAACGCCCAACCCAGACGTGCTTTGTAACCGCGAGATAAAGTTCGGCCCCTTCCGAGACTACGCGCTGAGTATGAACGCCGACTATATCGCGACGGGACACTACTGCGGCATAGAGCACGGCGACGGCCGCACCCGCCTTTTAAAAGCGAAGGACGCGGGCAAGGACCAGACTTATTTTTTAAATCAGGTTTACGAGCGGCAGCTTGAACGCGTGCTTTTCCCGCTTGCGGGCCTTACCAAAAGCGAAGTGAGAAAGCTGGCCGAGGACAACGGCCTTTCCACCGCCGAAAAGAAGGATTCCACGGGGATATGCTTTATCGGCGAGAGAAATTTCCGAAAATTTCTTCAAGAATATCTGCCCGCGCAAAGCGGTAAAATACTCACTCTCGACGGCGAAACCGTGGGCGAGCACATAGGCCTTATGTACTACACCATAGGCCAGCGCAAGGGACTTGACCTCGGCGGAAAACGCGGCGAAGAGGGCCGCTGGTTCGTCGTTAAAAAAGACCTTGAACGCAACGTGCTGTACGTATCCCACGGCGACGAAACCCCGCTCTACTCCAAGGCCTGCCGCGCGTCGGGACTGAATTGGATAGGATATATGCCGTCGCAAAGCTTTGAATGCGCCGCAAAATTCCGTTACCGCCAGCCCGAGCAGAGCGTGAAAGTTACTTTGGATGATAGCGGCGCTTTGGTCGAATTTTACGAGCCGCAACGCGCCGTAACCGAGGGCCAGTACGCCGTATTCTACGACAGCGAAGCCTGCCTAGGCGGCGGGGTTATAGAGAGCGTTATATACTAACAAATTGCCGGGCGCGGGCTGACCCCGCGCTCGGTTTTTTTTATTTTCGCCGCCGTTGACAAACCGCGCTTTGTATGGTATTATTTAACAAAAAACCGTTTTTCGGTTCAGGAGGAAATATCAATGAGCACAAAAAAACTGACCGCGTTTGCGCTTGCGCTGACCGTCGGGGTTTCTACCGCAACGATTTACGGCTGTAAGGACGATACGCCCGTAGAGGAACGTCCGCCCATTACCGCCGTGGAAACTATGCCCGAGTTCAAATTCGAGACCTACGACAACGCGGATTACAGCGACTATTCCGAGGACGGCACGGTCGAGAGCGAGCGCCTGCCCGCACAGTGGGAAGAATACGGCGCGGGCGACCCCTACATATTCCGCTACGACGGTATGTACTACCTCTACGTTTCGACCAGGGACGAAATGATCGGTATACGCGCCTGGAAAAGCCGCGACCTGCTGAACTGGACGCCTTGCCGCGGCGAGGGACTTGAAGAGGGTTACGTTTGCAACGAGAGCATAACGAAGACGGCGTATGCGCCCGAAGTGATTTACTTCAACGGTAAATTCTATATGTATACCAGCCCCTCGGGAGGCGGCCACTACATACTTACCGCAGACAGCCCCGAAGGCCCGTTCAGGACGGTTAAGCAAAACTTCGGAATGTCGATTGACGGCTCCGTATTTATCGACGACGACGAAAAAATGTATTTTATGAACGCCAGTGGCGAGGGCATAGAGATACGGCCTATGTCAACGCCCGACAGCGTGCCGGGGCAGGCGACCGTGCTTAAAAATACCAAAATGGGCTGGACGGAAGGCCCTATGATAATTAAGCGAGACGGGATATACTACCTGACCTACACGGGCGTGCACGTGGTAAGCCCAGGCTATAAGATAGCGTACGCCACCGAGCGGGACGGAAACCCGTTGACTTCCGCAGACGCGTTCACTCCCGCCGCGGAGAACCCCATTTTACAGTCCACCGAAAAGGGATTTAACGGACTGGGGCACAGCTCCACCCTGCTCGGCCCCGATATGGACAGCTACTATATCGTTTACCACAGCCTGAACGCGCTTACGGGGCACGGCCCCTGGCGCAGTATGAACATAGACAGGCTTATTTTTAACGGAACGCAGATGTCCGTGGACGGCTCGGACAAGGGCTCGGTTGCGGCGACCCTGCCCGAGTTTTATTCGGACGGAACGGACGGAGATAATTTCAGGGACGAGCGCGGCGCAAGGATTTCAACCGCCGCCTCGGGGAAAGTGTTTACCGCCGAGTTCAACTACACGGGCGACAAGGTCAAGTGCATTGTGGGCTATAACGGCGCGGCAGATTATTCTTACGTCGTGGCCGACTACCAAGCCAAAAGCGTGACGCTTTACGACGTGGACGGCGGCAAAGTTAAGGAAGTTGCCGCGGGAGAGCTTATAAAAGATTATGACGCCGACGCACTGCATACCGTGAGGGTAGCATATGCGGACGGAAAAGCCGACGTTTACTTTGACAATATGTGCAAGATACGCGACGCGGAAGTGAATATTTCCGCGGGCGGGATAGGGCACGAGGGCGGCGATATGTCGTATATAGCGTTCTCGAACGTGGCGAAGGGCAGCTCCGACGGCCGCGAACTCAAACAGTCTGGCGCGGATATAGGTTCCTCCGCATACCTGCCCGAGGGCGGGTATGAAAACCTGACCTCGCACAAGTTTACGGGCGGTACTTCCCTTTCGGAATTTTCGGCGTTCGGCGCGGACGACAGGGCATATGACGGGGCGAAAGAGCTTAAACTTGCCGAAGAGGGCGATTTCGCGAGGTATTCTCTGTACTTCCGCGAGGGCGGGACGTTTGCGCTTTCTATGACTTACGACACGAAATACGCGGGTAAAAAACTGGGGTTGCAGGTCAATCTGGGCAACGTTAAGACAATAACCTTGCCCGAGGCGGAAACGGCCGACGGCGTGCTTGTTTCGGCGACGTTTGCCTACATAGACGTAGAGCGGGGCGCAAACCTCGTCACGTTCCACGCGCTTAAAAGCGACGTCGGGTTTATCTCGTTCACGGCGCGGCCGGTTACTCAATGCGATATGAGCGAAACGCTTACCGAGCGCGTGGAACGCGCGGAGTATCCGACCGAGTACGACATAGGCGGCGATGGACACGGCTCCGCCGCGAACCGCAGGAGCATCGTTTATTTCGGCGGGGATATGGACGACGCGGAGATAAGCGTGGATATAAAGCTTAATTCTATGAACGGCAAGAGCGCGGGGCTTATACTTCGCGCGCGCAACTTCGCCGACACCGCGCACGACAACGAAAACTCCTTACAGGGTTACTATGTAGGCATAAACTCGAACTCGCTGTTTGTAAAGCGGTGCAACTACAACTTCACGCCGCCCGCCCTGCAAAGCGCCTATCACGGTCTTGGAACGGGGAAATGGTTCAACCTGAAAGCAGTAATTCAGGGCAACCTGATAACGGTATATATCGACGATATGGAGCTGTACTCGTTCGCCGTGCCGCACGCGATACCGACGGGCAGGTTCGGACTGTACAGCGACGGCGCGCAGGCAACGTACAAAAACCTTAGGTTAAAAAGCTTAGCCTGATAAAGAGCGGGCGGGGATAAATCCCCGCCCGCTTATATTTTCGCCTGCTCTTCCTGAAACTGCCTTAAATACAGTTTGTAATAGTGCCCGCGCGCCTTTAAAAGCTGCGCGTGCGTGCCGCGCTCTATAATCTTCCCGTCCTCGACGACAAGTATTAAGTCCGCGGAACGTATGGTCGAAAGCCTGTGCGCGATAACGAAACTCGTCCTGCCCCTCATTACCTTTTCTATCGCGTCCTGAACGAGCTTTTCCGTCAGCGTGTCGATAGACGAAGTCGCCTCATCCAGAACGAAGATTGCGGGGTCCGCGAGTATTGCGCGCGCGAACGACAAAAGCTGTTTCTCGCCCGTGGACAGGGTGTTTCCGCCCTCGCCGACCACGGTGTCGTAGCCGTGCTCCATACGCGCGATAATGCCGTCCGCATTGACGCACCTGACGGCCGCGTCCAGCTCCGCGTCCGTCGCGTCGGGCTTGCCGTAGAGAAGGTTCTCCCGCACGGTGCCCGAGAATAAATGCGGGGTCTGCAAAACGTATCCGATATTGCCGTGCAACCACTGCACCGAGCGGTCGCGCGCGTCCCTGCCGTCAATGAGCACCCTGCCCGAATTCGGCTCGTAAAAGCGGCAGACCAGGTTGACAAGCGTGGATTTCCCCGCGCCCGTTTCGCCGACAATCGCCACGTTGGAGCCCTTCGCCACCTTTAAATTGAAATGTTCCAGCACGTTCTCCTCCCCGTCCGGATAACGGAAAGTCACGTCCTCGAACTCAACTTCGCCGCAAAGCGGCTCCCAGTTCTCACGCTTTTCGTTGAAACAGTCGCCGTATTTTTCTATGACCTCGGGCCTGTCGGAAACGTTGCTCTCCGTTTCGGTGAGCGCGGAAAATCTTTCGAGGTTGACCTTAATGGTAATCAAATCGGATATGCACTCGACGGCGAACTGCACGGGGTCTATAAGCCCCTGCGCATAGGTCATAAACACCGACAGCGTGCCAATCTCGATAACGCCCTTGACGGTAATCACCCCGCCATACCACAGCACTATCGCAAGCGCGGCGGACGCGGCGAAAGTGACAACCGAAGAAAACACCGCCTTGTGCCGCCCCAGCCCCGTTGCCTGTTTCCTCATTCGCGCCGTGCAGTCGTAAAAGTCCTTGTCGAGCTTAGCCTCTGCCGAAAGCGTTTTCGTAGTTTCCACGCCTGTTATGCCCTCGTTAAACCCCGAGGTGATAAGCGAATTGGTCTCGCGTATCTTTCTGTTGAGTCTGGTCTGCTTGCGCTGGAAATACACCGACACGAGCGCGAGCACGGGCACAACCGTCAGAACGCACAGCGCGAGCAGTGGATTGAGCGCGAGCATAACCGAAACCGCGCCCACGACGTATACGACGTTTGAAACCGCCTGAAAGGAATCCCAGGCAATGACCGCGCCTATGCCCGAAGTATCGCTCATAACCCGCGCGTGTATCTTGCCGACCGCGTTCTCGTTGAAGTACGCGACAGACAGGGTCTGCAAATGATTGAACGCCGTCCTGCGCATATCGCGGAGCAGAAACATTTCGAGGCGGCAACAGTTATACCCGCTTACGAAATCCAGCCCCGTGCTCACCGCGACGAGAGCCGCGTACAGGATTATAAACACCGCGAAACCCTGCAAGGTTTTTTCCGCAATAAAGTTGTCTATCGCGTATCGCTGAAAGAGCGGAAGAACTGTGTTTATCGCCGAGCACGCAAGTGCGCAAAAAAGCATTGACAGAAACAGCCCCTTATACCGCCCGAGATAGGGTTTCATTTTGCCGAGGCCGAAGAATTTAAGTTTTTTTACGGAAAGGTCTTTCATATCACGCCTCCCCTTTCAGCTCTTCGGGCAATGCCGTCTGCATATCGTAAATCTTTTTGAAAAGCCCGTCCTTTGCCAGAAGTTCGGCGCTCGTCCCGTGTTCCGCTACTCTGCCGCCGTCTAGAACGATAATTTTGTCCGCGTGCATAACGGTTGCGACCCGATGCGAAATTATGACCACGGTCGCGCCCCTGTTGTTTTCTTTGAGGTTGGCGCGGATACGCGCGTCCGTTTCGCTGTCGACCGCGGACAGCGAGTCGTCGAACACCAGATAGGGCGTTTTCCGCATAATCGTGCGCGCAATTGCAACGCGCTGTTTCTGCCCGCCCGAAAGCGTTACTCCGCGCTCGCCTACAACGGTGTCGTAGCCCGCCGCAAACCCGCTTATATCCGAATGTACGCAGGCCCGCCGCGCCGCCTGCTCTATGTCCGCCTGCGACCCGTCCGCCGCAAGCGCTATGTTTTCGCCAACGGTGCGCGAGTATATGTACCCCTCCTGCAACATCAGCCCGATATTGTTTCTCAGCGTTGCGGGCGGTATGTCGTTCACGTTCCTCCCGCCGATATACACGCCGCCGCGCGTTGCGGGATACAGCCCGTCCAGAAGATACGTGAGCGTGGATTTACCGCTGCCCGTGCCGCCGAGCACGCCGAGCGTTGTACCCTCTTCGACCGTAAAGCTGACATTATTTAAAACGGGCTTACCCTCTTCGTATTCGAAACCGACTTCTCTGAACTCTATCGCGCCGGAAAGCGCGCCCGCCTGTCCGTAGCTTTCCTCTTCGGCGTTAAGTATCTCCGCGATACGCCCAAGCGACACGCCCGCCTTGCTCATATTCGATATAATCCTGCCGAGCTGGCGCACCGGCCCCATAAGCATCGTGTTATAGGACACGAACGCGACGAGGTCGCCCTCCGTCATTTCTCCGTTCACGCAAAACACCGTGCCGAGCGCGATTATCAGAAGCCCCTGCATAAGCGCCAGAAAATCGTTTGACGACCAGAAAAGGGCGAGAAATTTTTCTATCTTTACCCAAAGCCCCGTGTAGTAAACGTTCTGGGTTTCGAATTTGTCGCGCTCGTACTTCTCCCTGCCGAAAGCACGGACGACGCGCACGCCCGTGAAATTTTCCTGAGCGATTGCCGACAGAACGCCCTCCTCCTCGTCGCATTTCTTGAAAGACTTCCTCGCGTGCGAGTAGAACGCCAGCGAATAGCCGATGAAAATCGGAATGAACGCCGAGGCGATGAGCGCGAGCTTGAGGTTTTTCATAAACATAAATACGAGCGAAAAAACGATCAGTATGATTATCCTGAAAAGCGTTATGAGCTGACCCGCAACGAAGTTGGAGATTGTGTCCGCGTCCGAAGTGCAACGCTGTATAAGATCGCCCGTGCGGTGTTTTATGTGCCAGCCGAGCGGCAGGCGTTGCAGGTGCGAAAACAGCGTGTTTCGCGTGCGGCGCATAAACGTCTGGTTCGCGCGGGCGTTGAAGTATACCCTTATGAAATTGAACGCCGCCGTCAAAAGGGCGAGCGCCGCGACAAGCACCGCAAGCGACCACATATTCGCTTTAAGCCCGTCGATTCCGCCAAACAGTGAAATTATTCCCGCAAAAGTTGCGGGAACGGGTTTGTCGCCTATTACGCTGTCAATCGCGAACGAGATAACTTCGGGAACGAGCATATTGAAAAAGGTTATCGCAATGCTCGCTGCGACCACCGCCGCAAACATTGCGTAACTGCCCTTTAAAAGATACCCCAGCGCGCCCGCCTTTGAAAACCGGCGGTCTACGTTTTGTGCCATTTTTTAAAATCCTTTTATTATATCCCCGTCAAGCGCGCGGCACAGCTCCGCGCCGAAATTAACCACGCTTTCGTAATCCTCCTGCGCGGCGATACAGTTGAAGGTATGGATATACCTTACGGGTATGCCGGCCACTATTACGGGCGTGCCGCCGTTTGCGGAGATTATATACGCGCCGTTGTTGCCGCCGCCCGAGCGCACGGCCATCTGAACCTTGACGCCCTGCTTTTTCGCGACCTCGCGTGCGAACGAAGTGAGCCGCGGCGTACAGATAACCGTCGCGTCCATATACCTCAGCATAACCCCGCCTTTAAGCGCGTCCTGAACCATATACGACGGCGCGGAAGTGTCGTCCGCGGGACAGCCCTCGAAACAGATTGCCGCGGCAGGTTTCACCCTGCCCATAACCGCTGTTATGCCGCGCTCGCCCACCTCTTCCTGAGAGGATACCACGCCGACTATATCCACGTTCAGGTCTGCGTCTTTAAGCGCTTTCAGGCACTGCAACATCGCCGCAACGCCCAGCCTGTCGTCAAACGCCTTGCCGTGCATAACGCCGTGTTTTTTATCGTACTCGAACGGCGAAAGCGGAACGACGGGCGCGCCGATTTCCACGCCGAACTCCTCCGCCTCCCTGTCGCTCGTCGCGCCGATATCAATCGTAAGGTTGTTATAGCTCAGCGGCGCGTTGCGCTGCTCGGCGGACATAAGGTGGGGCGGCATCGCCGCGATTACTCCGCTGATATAGCCCGATTTTGTATATACCTGTACTTTGGCAGAGGGCAGGGCCTTCTCGTTCCAGCCGCCTATCGGTATGAACCTGAGCGTGCCGTCGGGCTTGATTGCCTGAACCATAAACCCGACCTCGTCGGAGTGCGCGTCCAGCATAACCAGCGGCCGCCCGCCCTTGTTGTAGTCGGGATAGATATACAGGTTGCGCATACTGTCCTCTTCGAACGTTGAAAAATCCTTACAGTATTCGCGGGCGACAGCCACAACCTCGTCCTCGAACCCCGATGCGCCGCGCGCGTTGCAAAGCCTTTCGATAAGTTTAACGTCAGTCATAATAATCTCCTTAAATTAAGATGCCTGCGGCATTTTTTTGCCGCCTTTGAGCTCGCGCTCGATATTCTCGCAGGTTTCTTTGAATTCTTCCTCGCTCTCGACTATTTCTATGCCGTCAAGAATTTCCTGCAAACGGTATTCCATATTGAGATACTTTATGGTCTGGTAACCGATTACCGCCGTGAGCACGCCGTTCGTCAGTCCCTGCACGGACGAGTCCACTACCGTAGATATGGCCGCGCCGAGCAATGGTATACCCTTTACGGCGTTGCCCATAGTCTGGACGATTGAGTTGCCTATCTTCATACCGCCCAGCCCGTAGGCTATGAGCGAGTTCTGCAACACCCTGCCGAATATCCTGACAAGCTTTGCGTCCGACGGGCGGAACCCGTACAGAAACACCAGATCTTTAACGAGCTGTAAATTGAGAAACACGACGAGCATTGCGTCAACCTTGTTGGTCTGGGAAATGGCCGAGTACATTCCCGTTTTCACGGAAGATTTCAAAATCATATCCCTGGCGTTCTTTTTCACGCAGCCGGAGTACAGCCCCGTAAGCGAGGCGGTAATCGCCTTTTCGTCGCCCGTTTTGACGGCTATCGCAAGCCGCCCGACCTCGTCGGAGTTATACCAGCCCACGCCCTCGACCTTGGCGGTCAAATCGATAATCCTGTCCGCAAGTTCGTGGCGAACCTGCCTGTTGTGTTTTTGCGCCGCACGGGCGGTCTTGGCGTTTACGTTTACCACGAAATGGTTGGTCTTTACTATCTTGACCAGCGGAACGATAAACAGGAATATGTAAAGAAGCGCGCACACGGCGGCCGCGCCTATACCCGCGTATAAATTGATTTCAAACACGCGCATAGTTATCGAAAACATACAGAAAAACAGAAACACGCCGATAGCCGCGGCGATTAGTTTTATCAAAAGCTTTGCGCCGCGCACGTTCTCGCGCTTAACGTATTTCTGCTCGTATTCGTAAATAGTCAGTTTTTCCTGCTCTTTCTCCGTCTTCTTGTTTTTGTTTGACATTTTATCCTCTTTCAAGCGTTTCGCCCGCGCATATGCCGCGGCGAACGCGTTTTTTATTGTAAATCCAGCGAAAATTTATACATATCGGACTTGCTGAGCCCTCTGTCCTTCGCCGCCTTCTTAACCGCGTCCTTTTTGTCCATTCCCCCGCGCATATAGTGCAGGATATGCTCCCTTTCGGACAGTTCGTTAAGCGGGCATTCGCCCTCCTCCGCGCCCGCGACGAGCAACACGTACTCGCCGCGCTTTTCGCCCGCAAGCCCCGCGGAGAGAGTGAACTCCGCCGCCTCCTCGTGCAGTTTTGTTATCTCCCTTACGGCGCACGCTTTTCTGTCGCCGAAGACCGAATACATAGCGGATATGTCGCGGTCAACGTCCTGCGGGGCGCTGTGGAAACACATAGTCATATCGAGATTTTTATACCTTTCGAGCAAGCGCTTTTTCTCGCCCGCCTTGTCGGGCAGAAAGCCGATAAACGCGAAACGTTCCGCAGGCATTGCCGAAAGCACCAGCGCGGACAGGAACGCGTTTGCGCCGGGGATTACGGTATATTGTATGCCCGCCTCTTTAAGCGCGGCGCATACTATGTTGCCGGGGTCGGATACGACGGGCATACCCGCGTCCGATACGATTGCTATTTCCCCGCCCTCGCGCGCGGCCCCGATTATGCGTTCGGCGGCCTCCCGCTCGTTGAATTTATGGCAGGATTTGAGCGGTTTTTTTATGTCGTACGCGTTTAAAAGTTTGAGCGTGCGGCGCGTGTCCTCGCAGAAAATAACGTCTGCCGCGCGCAGCGTTTCCAGCGCGCGAAGCGATATGTCTTTGAGGTTGCCTATCGGGGTTGCTATAAAATAAACCATAACTAACTCTTTGCGCCGTTTACGAGAACGGGCAGAACGTCCACTCCTTCCCTGCCGCCCTTGACGGCCTCTACCATAACGATATAGGGTTTCGCGCCCGCCGCGCCGCTGACGAACTGTAAACGCTTGGGTTCCAGCCTGCGCGATTTGAGAGTGTACAAAAGCTCGGCCGAGCGGTCGGCACGGCTTAAAATTGCCAGCCTGCCGCCGAATTTGAGTTTTTTAAAAGCCGCGTCCGCGATTTCGGGCAGGGTTAAAGTAAGCTCCTTGCGGCAGACCGCTTTCTCGTAGACCTCGTTTTCGAACCCGCTCTTCTCGTACGGCGGGTTGCAGAGTATAAGCGAAAATTTATCGTCGTATTCGCGGCCTATATCCTGTATGCGACAGCAGATAACTGTGCAGTCGAAGCCGTTCAGCGCGGCCGTGCGCACGGACATATCCGACAGACTTTCCTGCATTTCAAACAGTGTAAGGTCGGAAATTTGCGGGTTAAGGCAAATAAAGTGAAAGCCGACCACGCCGCTGCCCGCGCAGAAATCCGCGACCGAGTCGCCGTATTTTGCGCGCGCGAACCGCGACAGCAGGATACTGTCGGAAGTGAAACGGTATAGATTGACGTTCTGGATAATTTTTTTGTCGCCGAAAAACTCTTCTAAGACTTCGTTCTCTTTCAACATAAGCGGGATATTAAAAAGGCGGGGTATAAACCCCGCGCCTTTTATTGTTTGAATTACTCGGCAGGATGGATTGCACCCGTGGGGCAAACGTCCTCGCACGCGCCGCAGTCGATGCAGGTGTCGGGGTTGACAACGTATTTATCGGGTCCCTCCGTAATCGCCTCAACGGGGCAGGTTCCCGCGCACGCGCCGCAGCTTACGCATTCGTCCGTTATATAGTGAGCCATATTTATTTCCTCCATTTTTTATAAGTTTCGGCTTTCGCCGTCTTTTTGAATTATAACATAAAAATTCTGCACTGTAAAGGGGGCAACACGATTTTTTTTATTTAATCTAGTATTTCTTTTAAATCTTCGCCCTCGTTACCCTCGTCCTTTTCCTCTTTTTCCTTGCCGCGCCTGAACTTCAACTGGTCGGCGGGGAAGTCGTGATAGGTGACGAGGTCCTTTTTCTTGTCCTCTATTCTCACCCTGACGAGCATTTTGAGCATATTGATATTGACGACCACGCCCTTGCCCTCGGGCGTTACCACCTCGCTGCCGAGCTTGGGCATACTCCTGCCCGCCTCGGTATAATAATCGTTCTCGTACGAAAGACAGCACATCAGCCTGCCGCACATCCCCGATATTTTGCTGGGGTTTAACGAAAGCCCCTGCGTCTTTGCCATTTTAATCGTGACTTTTTTCAAATCCGACATACAGGTCGCGCAACAACATTCCCTTCCGCACGCGCCTATGCCGCCTATCATTTTTATTTCGTCGCGTATGCCTATCTGCCGTAGCTCTATCCTCATTCTGAACACGGACGACAAGTCCTTGACGAGCTCCCTGAAATCCACGCGGTGCGGCGCGGAATAGTAAAACACGACCTTTGTCCCGTCGAACGAGAACTCGCAGTCGATAAGTTTCATATCCAGACCGTGCTGCCGGATTTTCTCCTGAGTGAGCCGCATAGCCTCGGGCTTTCTTTCCCTGTTGCGAATCATAGTTTCCCTGTCGCGCGCGGTCGCCGCGCGTATGACGGGTTTAAGCGGCGCGATAATCTTATCGTCGTCCACTTCCGCGTACGGTATGACGACCGTCGCGTACTCCGGCCCGCGGGCGGTGTCTACGATTACCCCCGCGCCCTTTTCGTATCTGTCTTTCCCCGGCGCAAAGTAATAAACCTTGCCCGCGTTCTGGAAAGTTACGCCTGTAATTTTAACCATCTGTCGTTCTCCTCAATAATCCGCAGCATAAGATCAAACAAAAGCCCCTGAAAAAAGGCGTTGAACTTAACGTCCGACACGGCCTTGTCCACAGCCTCGGCCGCATACGTCAGCGCCGCCGCCGTGACGTCCGACCCTCCGCCGCGCGCAATCCTGCAAAGCGCGTTGCGGTAGTTTAATCCCATCTGCGCAAGAAGCTCGTTCTTGTATTTCGTATCGCCGTATTTAACGGCCGCCCTGCCTGCCGCCGCCGCGTCGCGCACGGCGCAGATTTCTCTCGCCGCCTCCGCAATCTCCGCGAACCAGCCGCCTTTAACCATATTCTCCGCCGCGCCGAATATCCCGCCGCAGCTCTCCGCCGCCGCCCTGTTGAGAGGGTTTGCCGCGTCCTTGCGCCTCAACGCCGCATATATCTGCTCCTCGGTAAAGGGCGGAACGACAAGCGTTTTCACGCGCGACTTGACCGTGTCTAAAACGGGCGCGGGCGAGGTGACGCCAAGAAGAAAATGCACGCCCTGAGGCGGCTCTTCCAGCGTTTTCAAGAGCTTGTTCTGCAACAGCTGAGTCGTCTGCTCGAACCCGCTTATTATATACAGCTTTCTGTCGCACTCCAACGGTTTCAATATACTGTCGGCAAGCAAAGCTGCCACCGCGTCCGCCGTCAGTTTTTTACCTTCCTCGGGAAATATGCGGCAGTCAGTAAAGCTTTCGTTGAGTATGCGCCTGCCGTTCTCCTCGGTCAGTCCGAAGAACCTGAGCGCGAATATCTTCAACGCCTCCCGCAGGTTCTTCACGTCGTTAAAGTGCAGCATATACGCGTGCGAAAGCCTGCCGCCCGCCGCGTCGTTGGAAAAAGTACGGTATGCAGTTGTTCCGCATATAAGCTGTTTCACTTTTTAAATTATTCCCCTGTCTTTCAAAAGAGATACGATGTTTTGCGAAGTCTCGTGCTTGTCCCCGCCGCATTCGACGGCGCATATATGGGGGTCTTCACGCAAAAGCTTTTTATATCCGTCGTAAACGCGCATATGGAAATCCAGCCCCTGCCGCTCCATTCTGTCGTTTTCGTCCGCGCCGTGCTTGCGCCTGAACGCCGCGTCGGGCGGAATGTCGAGAAAAAGCGTCAAATCGGGCGAGCACAGTTCAAGCGCCTCCGCGTTGATGGACAGGATATATTCCCGCCCCAATCCGCGCGCCTCGCCCTGATACGCAAGCGAGGAATGTATAAACCTGTCGCATAAGACAAGCTTGCCCGCGTCCAGCGCGGGGATTACGATTTCCTTTAAATGCTGTAACCTTGCGGCCGCGTACAACAGCGCCTCGCACCCGTCGCACATCTCGGCGTTTTTTCCGTCGAGAATAATTGCGCGTATCTGCTCGGCAATGCGGCTGCCGCCCGGCTCGCGCGTGGTTATATACGAAACGCCCGCTTTATCGAGATACTCCGAAAGCAGACGTATCTGCGTGCTCTTGCCCGAACCCTCGCAACCTTCGAAGGTGATGAACCTGCCTTTCATAGTGTTTACCATTTCTTTACCACGCAGATTTTACCGTCTTTAAGCCCAAACGTGGACTTGGCCTGCGAAAGCGTTTTCGCCGCGGCAAGCGTGACCATTTCGCCCGTGACGACCACGGGGATACAGGGTGGCGCAAGCCCCGCGTTTTTGGCGCACATTCTGCCGACTGCGTCGTCCAGCTCCACCCACTCGCTCTGTTTTCTCAAAGCGTACTGGAAACTGTACGAGCGGTCGCCTTCGGGCACGGCGGGCTTTTCCCTGTAAGTGCCCTTTAATTTCTTGTTGCCGAGAACGGCGTCCAGTTTCTTTTTAAGCCCTTTTAAATCCGCGGAAGTTATCATAGGCGAGAGATAAAACAAGATGTATCTGCCGTCCGAAAACTCGGCGTACACGTCCTTCTTTTCCAGTCTTTCAAGGACTTTGTCGGGCGAAACGTCCAGAGGCTTGAAGTCTATAAGAAGTTTCGTCCAGTCGTCCGACTGGTAGAAGGTGTAGCCCTCCGCGTCGTTTTTGAACTCCTCCACCGCCGTCTTGGCGTTGAAGATGTATTTGGAATTGTTGGCGAGGAACTTCACGCCGAACTCGACCGACGCCATAATCGGGTAGCTGGGCGAGGTGGTTCGGAAAAGCCCGAGCGCCTCTTCCGCGGGCGCTATCAAATCGTCGTTGTTGACGTTTAGCACTGCGCCCTGCGTAAGCGCGGGCAGGGTCTTGTGCGCTCCGTCCACCCACATATCGGCGTACTTGCCCGCATAACCTTTCTTGTCGCCGTAAGCGAGGTGCGCGCCGTGCGCGCCGTCCACAAGCAGAAGGCGGTTGTATTTGTTGAGTATGTCGCGGTATCTCGCAAGCGGGGCCACGTTGCCGTAATAATCGGGCGAGGTGACCAATACCGCGGAAATGTTTGCGTCGTTGGAAACGAGTTTTTCTATAATGTCGCCGTCGGGCGGTTGCAAAATGCCGTCGCGCTCGGCGCCCTGAACTATCAGCGGTTCCAGTCCGAAAAGCCTGCACGCGTTCCACACGCTCTGGTGCGAGTTGCGGAAAACGATTATCTTATTGCCGCGCTTGGACGCGCAGTACGCCATTGCGTAAACCGCGCTGGACGAGCCGTCCGTCGTTATAAAGCTCGCGCCCGCGCCGAGTATCTCAGCAATATCGCGCTGTGCGCGCGCAATCACGCCCGAAGGACAGGCGAGATTGTCGGAATACGCAAGCTCGGTTATATCCAGCGCCGCGTCGTGAAATCTCGATCTGAACTCTCCGCACGCCTTGTGTCCGGGCATATGAAAACTTTTCTGAACCTTCGCGTACTTTTTAAGCCGCGAATAAATTAAATATTCATACATATAAAACCTCCCGCCGAGTACGTCTGCGCGGCGGAGCACGCTCCGCCCCTCATACTTCCGCACCCTATCCGCGCGCTTCCGTTCTCTTTCCGCGCCTTGCCTAGGCGAAACGCCGTTCTTACTTCTTGGGTTTCATTGTGGGAAACAGCAGAACGTCCCTTATCGTGGGGCTGTCCGTGAGCAGCATAACCAGTCTGTCCACGCCGAACCCGAGGCCGCCCGTCGGGGGCAGGCCGTATTCCAGCGCGGTTATAAAGTCCTCGTCCACCTGCGCGTTGCAACCCGGCTCCTGCGCCTTTTTCTCCTCAACCTGTTTTACGAACCTCTGTTTCTGGTCGATAGGGTCGTTCAGCTCGGAAAAGGCGTTGCCGAATTCGTGCGCGCAAATAAAGTACTCGAACCTCTGCGTGAATGCGGGGTCGTCCTCCTTGCGCTTTGCAAGCGGCGAGTTTTCCACGGGGTAGTCGTAAATGAAAGTGGGCTGTATAAGCTTATCTTCGCAGAACTCGTCGAAAAGCGCGATTAAAACGTGGCCCTTGGTCGCCGCGTCGCCCTCTTTTACGGGTGCGCCGAGTTTCTCTGCGCAGGCGCGCGCGTCCGCGTCCGTCTTCCACTCGTCGTAGTCCGCGCCGCAGTACTTTTTAACCGCCTCTTTCATAGTCATTCTCTGCCACGGCTCGCCGAGGCGCAGGGCCGTGCCCTGATAGGTTATATCGGTGGTGCCGCACACGTTGAGCGCAATCGTCTTGTACATTTCTTCGACCAGATCCATAAGCGAGAAATAGTCGCAGTACGCCTGATACAGCTCCACGGTGGTGAACTCGGGGTTATGGAACGCGTCCATTCCCTCGTTACGGAAAATCCTTCCGACCTCGTACACGCGTTCGAGCCCGCCGACTATGAGCCTTTTCAGATACAGCTCGGTTTCGATACGCAGATACATATCGATATCGAGCGCGTTGTGTCTTGTCTTGAACGGCCGCGCCGCCGCGCCTATTTCCAGCGTGGTTAAAACGGGCGTGTCGACTTCGAGAAAGCCGCGCGCGTCCAAAAAGGCGCGTATCTCCCTGAATATCAGCGAACGGGTTACGAACGCCTTTTTAACTTCGGGATTGACGATAAGGTCCAGATCCCTCTGTCTGTATCTTATATCGGCGTTGGTCAGCCCGTGCTGTTTTTCGGGCAGGGGGCGCAGGCACTTGGTCAGCATTTCGATATGAGTGCAATGCACGGAAATTTCGCCCGTCTGGGTCTTAAACACCCAGCCCTTTATTCCCACTACGTCGCCGAGGTCGTAATCCTTTTTGAAAGCGGCGTAGTTGTCCTCGCCCACGTCGTCGCGGCGGACGTAAATCTGGATTAATCCGTCCCTGTCGGAAATATGCGAAAAGGAAGCCTTGCCCATAATACGGCGGGACATAAGTCTGCCCGCAAGGCTGACTTCCTTGCCCTCGTACTCCGCGAATTTGTCCTTGACTTCCGCAGACCCGCAGGTGACGGCGTAATTGACTTTAACGAACGGGTTGTTTCCCTCTTCGATAAGTTTTTGCAGTTTTTCGCGGCGTATTCTCGCCTGCTCGGCAAGCTCCTCTTCGGTGGGCGCGCCGTTTAAAATTTCTTCCATAAACTTCTCCTGTATCGTCAGCGTGAAATTTTGCGTATAGTCAGCGTGTAGTCCGTTCCGTCGGGGCAGTGCACGGTCACCTTGTCGCCCACTTTCTTCCTCAGAAGCGCTGTACCCACGGGCGAGTCGATTGAAATCTTACCCTGCATAACGTCCACTTCGGTTACGGAGGTAATTGTATAAACCGCCTCTTCCTCCATATCCTCGTCGTACACCGTCACGACGCTGTTGAGATGAACGTAACTGGTATCGTTGTTTTCCTCGCGTATGTCGGCGTTTTTAATCTTGTATTCCAGTTCGGCGATTTTTCCCTCGTTGGAACGCTGCTCCTCGCGGGCGGCGTCGTATTCCGCGTTCTCCGAAAGGTCGCCGTGACTGCGCGCCTCGGCAATGCGTTCGATAATTTCAAGGCGCTTGACCTTTACAAGGTAATCGAGCTCCTCTTTCAGCCTCTCGTAGTTCTTTTGCGTCATAACAAATTGTTCTGCCATATCTGACCTCTTTTTTATTTCTTTATCGGCTATAAACAAACGTGATTCCGCAGACGGAACCACGTAAGATACTTCACTATTATATATGCGGCGGCAACCGTTGTCAACTGTTTAGCCCGCATTATATTGAGTTTAACCCGTTTACGAACACGGATATGCGCTCTATCGCCTCGGTAAGGTTGCGCATAGACGTGGCGTACGAGCAACGCACGTGCTTATCCCCCGCCGCGCCGAACGCCGACCCCGGCACCACCGCGACCTTCTGTTTTTCGAGCAGGGCGCCCGCGAACTGCTCGCCGCTGAGCCCCGTGGACGCGACCGACGGAAACACGTAGAACGCGCCCTTGGGCTGGAAACATTTAAGGCCCAGAGTATTGAACGCGTTGACTAAAAACCTGCCGCGGCGGCAGTACTCCTCCCGCATTTCCTCGACCGCGGCGAACCCCTCTTCGAACCCGTCTTTAAGCGCGCAGAGCGCCGCGCGCTGGCTGGGCTGGGGCGCGCACAGGATAGTGTACTGGTGTATTTTGAACGCGGCCGAGTCTATCTCCGCGGGCGCGCACATAAACCCGACGCGCCAGCCCGTCATAGCAAACGCCTTGGAAAATCCGCCGATAAGCACCGTTCGCCGCGACATATCCCCCAGCGAAGCTATCGAAACGTGCGTCCCCGTATATGTAAGCTCGGCGTAAATTTCGTCGGAGATAACAAGCAGGTCGTGCCGCTCGATTGCGGGAACTATGCGTTCGAGCTGCTCCTTCGTCATAACCGCGCCCGTGGGATTGTTGGGATACGCGAGTATAATCGCCTTGGTTTTGGGGGTTATCGCCCGCTCGATAAGCTCGGGCGTGAGAACGAAATCGTTGTCCGCCGTGCACCTGACCGCAACCGGCGTTCCGCCCGCAAGCGTGATAATCGGCGCGTACGAAACGTACGACGGTTCGGGGACGAGAATTTCGTCGCCCGCGTCGCACACGGCGCGTAAAGTGAGGTCAATCGCCTCGCTCGCGCCGACGGTTATAATGGTGCGTTCGGCAGGGTAATTTACGTTAAATCTTTCAAAAAGATAGCGGGATATGTGCCCGCGAAGCTCTTCGAGGCCGCGGTTTGCGGTGTACTGGGTATACCCGCGCTGAACGGAACGTATAGCCGCGTCGCGTATGTTCCAGGGGGTCACGAAGTCGGGTTCGCCCACGCCCAGCGAGATTGCGCCCTCCGTCCTCTGCACTACGTCGAAAAACTTTCTTATGCCGCTCGGCGCAAGCGAGGCCGCCCTTGCGTTTACGAAATTTCTCATATTACGCCTGTACGCTGAGGCGGTTTTCGCCGCCGTACATAGCCGCGCCCTCTACCTTGTATTTCTTTAAAATGAAGTGCGTGGCCGTGGAAATAACGCTGTCGTAAGTGGAAATTTTTTCCGAAACGAACCGCGACACGCTGCGCAGCGACTTGCCGTGAACGATAACCGCAAGGTCGTACGACCCGCTCATAAGATAGAGATTTTTGACCTCCGCGTGCGCGGCGATTTCGTTTGCAATCATATCGAAACCGTGGCCGCGGCGGGGCGTTACCTTGACCTCTATAAGCGCCTCGACAAACTCTTCTTCTATGCTGTCGTTATTGAGTATGGCGGTGTATTTGACGATAACGCCGCTGTCTTCCAGCGCGGCTATCTTTGCGGAAACGGTCTTCTCGTCCGAGCCCGTCATCGCGGCGATTTTTTTCGCGGTCAGGCGGGAGTCCTCCGCCAACAGCGCAAGTATGTCTTTTTCAAGTTTTTCCATAAACCGATACCTCTCGTAGTTTACTTATGATTATATTTAATTCGCCGCGTTATGTCAAGGTAAAAACAATCGCTTTACATTTATGCGTGTTTAAGTTATAATACGGGTATGTTCAGAATTTGGGCCAAAATTTTAAAAGACGGAAAAATAATAAGACAGCTTACCTACGAGCGGGACGAAAAATTCACCTACTCGCAGTTTTTTTCGTATCTGACCGACATATGCGAGGGGCTGGACATAGCCACGCCCGTACTTTTGAAAACGCACATCTTCAACTACGCCAAGTTCAGCACCGTGCGGTTTATCCCGCGCGACTTTGCGGAAAGCGTGGACTTCGACAAACTCGTTTTAGACAACATAACCTGAATATGCCGCCGCGCGTTGCGCATACTATGCGTATGAAATTCACCTGCTATTTATGCGTCGCGCTGTTGATACTGTCCGCCGTTTGCGGCGGCGTCTACGCCTTTTCGGGGTTCAACCTCCTTCTGTTCCTGTGCGCAAATTCGGAAACAATTTACCGCGCCGCGCTGGCCGTAACCGCCGTCGCCGCGCTGTTTACCGTATACGCGCTGATAGTGTTCAAGCCCTTCAAGGGCCTTAAATAATACGCGCCCGCACGTTCCGCAAATAATATCCGCCCGCGCATCCGCGCGGGCGGTTTTCTATTCTGCTTTTATTTTCACGCTCGCGCCCGTGGCCGCGTCCTGATACATTACCCAGTATCCGCCGTCGCCGCCGCGCGGCGAGGACGGAATATATGTAGCAAGCCCCGACAAACTTTCGGGCGGGCGGCGGTTATCCGCCGCGGGCACGCCGTAACATACGTACTGCGGTTTCCCGCCGCCGTAAATGACGCCGAAGACGTAATACTTCCCCTCGCCGTAGCTTATGCGCACCCACTCGGAATTTTCCACCGTGCGTTCAAGCGCGGTTTCCTTGGGATAAGACGAAAGCACTTTTCTTATTTCGTCCTTCATTTTATCGTAGAAACAGTCGCCGTGCGCCAGCCCGCCTACGCCGCCCTCTTTTTCGAAAGCGCCAGCAGCCGTTTCATTTTCGCATACGTCCTGCCCGTCTTTTTCTTTTTGCGGATTTTCGCATAAAGCCCCACCGTCTTTATCAGTCTGTTCGTATTCATAATAATTCTCCTGCGCAAGCGCCTCGTCCTCGTATCCGATATTTTGCTGTTGCGCCGCGGCGTTTGCGGCCGCGCCGCGTTCAAGGTTTGCCCGTTCCTGTTTCTCTATCTCCTCGCGTATGCCGATGGCGGCGGACTGGAAATTGCCGCATATCGCCGAGGCTATTGGCGAAACCCCGCCCTTGACGAAACACACAAGCGCGGCGAAACCGCTGCCCGTATCCACCTCGGACCGGCCCTCGAAAGTCAGCCCGTCTAGAACGCAGGTATGTTTCCCGTCCGACACCGCGACGACGTAACGCCCCTCGGTAAGCGGGGCGAAATTGATTAAAGAAACTTCCACCTTTAACGACGACCCGTATTTTTCGGCTTTGACCAGACCGGAAAGCTGGCCGCCGTCCGCGGAGAACCCGCTTTTAAGCCCGCGTATAACTGCAATATTTTTAGTGTAACTCATAAAAATTCCCTTTTACTCTATTATTATACTAGACGGAGCAATTAAAAAAAACCGCAAATTTTGTAAAATCACATATATTTTTGCACTATATTTTCATAGAAAATTTCACAGTTAAAAACCTTTCAAATATTTGCATTTATAAACGGCGTTTTGTATAATGTAGAAGGAAAAGATTGTTTTATTATAAGGAGATAAATATGGCATTGACGAAAAACCAGAAAGTTCTTGACTTCGTTCAGGAAAGCGCAAGCCTTACCCAACCCGACAAAATCGTCTGGATTGACGGAAGCGCGTCGCAGATTAAAGCTCTTAAAGAAGAGGCCGTAAAGAGCGGCGAGCTTATTAAACTTAACGAAAACCTCCTTCCCGACTGCTATCTGCACCGCACCAAGGTAAACGACGTTGCGCGCGTAGAGGACAGGACTTTTATATGTACTAAAAACAAAGAGGACGCGGGCCCCGTAAACTACTGGATGGACCCCCGTCAGGCATACGAGCTTGCAAGAGAAATCGCGCGCGGCACTATGAAAGGCAGGACGATGTACGTTATCCCCTATTCGATGGGCGTTGTCGGCAGCGATTTCGCGAAGATCGGTATCGAGGTAACCGATTCCATTTACGTAGTTCTCAATATGAACATTATGACCCGCGTCGGCAAGGAATGTCTTGACGCGCTTGGCAAGGACGGCGATTTTATCAAGGGTCTGCACGCTAAGTGCGACGTTGATGCCGACAAGAGATATATTATGCACTTCCCCGAGGACAATACGATTATTTCGGTCAACTCGGCGTACGGCGGAAACGTTCTGCTCGGCAAGAAGTGTTTCGCGCTCAGGATAGCGTCCTACCTCGGCAAGAACGAGGGCTGGATGGCAGAGCATATGCTTATCCTCGGCGTTACCTATCCCGACGGAACGAAGAAGTACGTTGCGGCGGCGTTCCCTTCCGCTTGCGGAAAGACCAACCTCGCAATGCTTATTCCCCCCAAGCACTACACCGACAAGGGCTATAAAATCGAGTGCGTGGGCGACGATATCGCCTGGATAAGAGTGGGCGACGACGGCAGGCTTTGGGCTGTCAACCCCGAGAACGGTTTCTTCGGCGTTGCGCCCGGAACGAACTCGCACAGCAATCTCAACGCCTTGGAATCGACCAAGCGCGGCACGATATTCACCAACGTTGCGCTCAACACCGACAATATGACGGTCTGGTGGGAAGGCCTGACCAAGGAACTGCCCGAGCACTGCATAGACTGGACGGGCAAGCCCTGGAACCCCGAAAAGTACGATAAGAAAGACAAATCGACCTGCGCGGCGCACCCGAACTCGCGTTTCACCGCGCCCGCGACGAACTGCCCCTGCGTTTCGCCCGATTTCAATTCCAAGACGGGTTTCCCTCTCTCCGCGATTATCTTCGGCGGAAGAAGAGCGTCGACGACCCCGCTCGTTTACCAGTCCAGAGATTGGAACCACGGCGTGTTTGTAGGTTCGGCAATGTCGTCCGAAACCACCGCGGCGGCGACCGGCGCGACCGGCGTTCTCCGTCACGACCCTATGGCTATGAAACCTTTCGCGGGTTATCATATGGGCGACTACTTCGCGCACTGGGTTGAAATGGGTAAAAAGGTTGCAAACCCGCCCAAGATTTTCAATGTTAACTGGTTCAGACAGGATAAGGACGGCAACTTTATGTGGCCGGGCTTCGGCGACAATATGCGCGTGCTCGAATGGATTTTGAAACGCTGCGACGAAAACCCCGTCGGCGCGCAGGAAACCGCAATCGGTTACGTGCCCAACGCCGAGGACATCGACATCTCCGAGCTGGATTACAATATTTCCGATACGAAGAAGTTCGACCTTAACGCGCTCAAAGAAATCCTTACGGTAGATAAGGAAAAGTGGGCGAAAGAGGCCGAAGAAATCGAAGGATATTACAACGGCACCGTCAAATCGAGAATTCCTCAGGAGCTGTGGGACTGCCTCGAAACGCTGAAAAACAACTGCAAAAAGTAATTAAAAAAAAGAATTACCGCCCCGCGCAACAATGCGCGGGGCGGGTTTTACAATTTGACATATGGTTTAAATATGATGAAACCTTAAAAACTTACAAACACAAAGGCGGTTTAAAACCACATTGTCAAACGTAAAGCAAAATAAAATTATTTTTCGCAATATAAATCATCAAGTAACGAATTTATTATGTCCATTTTGCTTACCAGTAATTGCATCTGATAAGCAAATTCTATTTTTCTGTCGACGGTTATATCTTCCGCCGCCTGCCATTCCTCACAACCGAATTTATTGAAATCCCTGATTTTAAAAAAACTTTGATTTTGAATTTTAAGGCAATGTCCGCAAGACGTTTCTACTGTTCCGTTTCCTGTCTTTACGTAATGGCGCATAAAATATTTACACCCTGTACAAACTTTTTCTTCTTCCATAATACCTATATTATAGTACGTTATTAGCTGACTGTCAAGTAATAGCGTACTTTTTATTTTATAATTTATTTGCTATGGACGATTTTTTTACTGCGAGGTTTAACGAAGTTTTAAAAGAATATAATGTTAATCAGACATTGCTCGCAAAAGCAATTAACGTTTCAAAGCAATGTATCACCGATTATAAGAAAGGGCTTTCTTATCCGAGTATTAAAACTTTACAATTACTTTGCAAAGAATTAAATGTTCCGTCAGACTATTTACTTGGTCTTTCAGATACATACTAAAACGCCGCAACCTTTTACGGTTCGGCGTTTTTAATTATATTTGTGTAAGTTGGTGGCGTATTGTCAATTATTAACTTACCTGTATAATTAAAATTTAGCTATGAATATCTTATTTACAAAAAGATTTAACGAAGTATTATCATATTCGAAAATCAGCCAGACAGAGTTGGCGGCAAGAGTTAACGTTTCAAAACAATGTATAAGCGACTACAAATCGGGCAAGTCCTTTCCCAGTATCCAAACGCTGTTTTTAATCTGTAAAGTTCTGGAAGTTTCTGCCGACTACCTGCTGGGTCTGACAGACGAGTACAAATAAAGCCCCGCTTTAAAGCGGAGCTTTATTTATTTTATTCCGCGTTGTCCGCCGTAGGCTTTTTTCCGTCCAGAAACACTGATACGCCCTTTTGTCTTAAACGGTGAACCGCGATATACAGCGGTATGCCCAGACCGTACACCCACAGAGCCTGAGTTGCGAGCAGAGAAACGAAGTACGACCAGTACGCGATTACGGCCGTTTCGTAACCCTCCGCCCCGCCGCACAGCAGTATTACGAACGGTATGCAAAACGCGTTTACGAGCACGGGGAAAAGCCCGCCGACGGCGACCTTTAAAACGTGATTTTTAATTAATCTGCCAGCCCCGTAAGTGCAGAGCGCGGCGACAAGCGTTGCGAGGCCGCCGAGCGGCACGTCGTACATTATAAACGGCGAGCCGAGGTTTGCAAGCATACAGCCGACCCAGAGCGCGGGAACGGCCTCGGGGAAAAACAGCGGCAGAATTGTCAGTGCCTCGGCGGGCCGTATCTGCAATATGCCGATATAGGGCAGGGGGCCGAACGCGTAGGTCAGCGCTACGTACAGCGCGGCGATTATGCCCGCGCGGCACAGTCTTTTGGTTGTGAAAAAGTTCTTCATCCGGTGTTTTGCGGAACGCCGACTAATAAAAAACGGCGGTATATAACCGCCGTCAATACGTTCCGTATCTCCTCGGTTTTTTTAATAAGATGTGTTTAGCCGAAAACCATCTCCGCGGACTTGCGCCCGCTATTCAAGCCGCCCGAAAGCGGATTAAACTTAAATTATTCCTCTTCTTTCGCGCCGCTGTTGCCGAGGAAAGTTCCGAAATGAATTTCTTTCTTGCCCCTCTTCGCGCCGCCGTTGCCCGCAGGGCGCGGGCCGCGGTTATCCCTTGAAAAGTTCTTTCCGCCGCGGGGACTGTCGCCGAACGGTTTCCCGCCCTGTCTTGCGCCTTTGCCCGCAGGCCTTCTCTCGCCGTATCTGAGGCCCTTGTCGTAGGGCTTTGCATTGTTGGGGATAACGGCGATATATCTCATAGGCTCCTTACCCTCGGACACCGTCTTAACGTCGGGATTGTCCGAAAGCGCGGAGTGGATAATGCGCCTTTCGTAAGGGTTCATAGGCTCCAAGGTCATTTTTCTGCCCTTTTCAACCGCTTTTTTCGCAAGCTTTTCGGCAAGCGACTTTAAAGTCTGCTCGCGCTGCTCGCGGTAGTTTTCGCAGTCTACAACCACCTTTTTATAATCGTCCCTGCCGATATTCGCAACGGCGCCGGCTATGCACTGCACCGCGTCGAGCACGTCGCCGCGCTTGCCGATAACCATTGCCGAATTGGTCGTTTTGATATCGATTTTAATATTCTCGTCGTCCTCGGCTATTTCGCTGACGGCGGAAATTTTGAGTATCTCCATAAGCCCGTCGATAAAATCTGCCGCGCGCTTTGCGTCCGACTGTTTTTTCGTGACTTGCACCCTTGCCTTTGCCGCGCCGAAGAGTTTCTTTTTACCTTCTTCGAGCACGGTTATTTCCGCCTCGTCAAGCGTGATACCCAGCGTCTGCAACCCCTCTTCGATTGCCGCGTCCACCGTCTTTGCGGTGAAAACGTTGTTTTCTTCCTGCATTACTTTAACCTCTTTCTGTTATTCTTCTGCTTGCGCTTTGCGTTGTAACCGCCGTTTGCTTCCTGCTTTTCAAAGCTGACTTCCATTATTTTGTTTACTATAACCGTCATAATGAGTCCGTACAACGTGTTGGTTATCATATAAAGCGAGAACGCCGCGCTGTAAAAGAAGGAAAAGATACCGTAAATTATAGGCATCATTATCAGCATCCACTTATTCGTACGCGCCGCCGAACCGTCGACCGAGCCGAGCTCGTTCGCGTCCTTCTGCGCGCGCATAGATATGAACTGCTGTAAAAACATCAGACCTATCGCAAGTACGATAAGTACGAAATAGCCGTTGAAAATTCCGCCCTCGGTTTTACCGCTCTCGTTCTCGTAGCCAGAGTTGCGGAGATAATGCGTAATCTCGTCGTAAGACGCCTCGTAAGTCAAATCCACGCCCGAGCCCATAGCTCTGGATATGGAGGAGCTGAATTTATTGAAATCGGGAACTTCTTTGTTGAGCAGCGAGTCGGGATACCAGACGTTACCTACCCAGAGGAAGTTGTTTCTGTGGCCTCTGTAATAGTCCGCGGCCGCCTTTCTCGCGTTCTCCCTTACGTAGTCCCTGACGATTACCATTTTGTCCGCCTCGCGAAGGGCGTTGAACTTAGCCTCGTCCGTGCCTGAAATTCTTATGAAATCGTCAAATTTAACGAGGTATGCCTCTTCTTTGAGTGCACCGTCTTCCTTTTTCTGTAAAAATCCGTCCTTGCCGTCCTCTATAACGTAGGCCTGAACGCTTGCGTTATAGCTGTCGACCATATCGTTGTAGGTAGATAGGCTTGCGTACTGGGAGTAGGTCGAAAACGCGCCGAACACTACCATAAACACGACCAGCGTAACAATCATAGGAAGGCACGCGCCAAACATAGAAATGCCGTTTGCTTTCTGCAATTCCATAACTTTCTGGCTGTACATATTCTTGTCGTTGGCGTACTGTTTTTGCAGTTTTTCCATCTGCGGACGCATCTTTTTCATTACCAGCGACTGTTTTTTCATTTTGACTCTGGAATACACGTCCAAAGGGAGCATAACGGTTTTAAGTATAAGCGTAAAGAGTATTACGCCCAGACCTATAATCCCCACGCCCTCTATGAGAAACTGAATGATTTTTCCTATCCAGTTGAGGTCTATTATACCGATTTTTTCGACCGCGAAGTCGATAAAATTGGTGGAAGTGTCAAGTAAATTCAACGACATTTATATAACCCATTTCAATTTAAAATAATTTTCCGGCACGGGGTCGTAACCGCCCTTGGACAGGGGGTTGCACCTGAGCAGCCGCCAGCTCCCCATCAATATCCCGACGATCACGCCGTGGTTGTTTATCGCGCGGAGCATATACTCCGAGCAGGTGGGGCTGTACAGACAGGTGTGCCTTGAAAAATGTTTCTGATAAAAAATAATAAGATGCATTAAAAACATCTTTATGAACGGTCTGAAAACCGTGCGCCTCAGTTTTTTGAAAAACTTTCGGGTTTTTTCGCGCATAGGTTAACCTTTTTAAAGCAAGACAGAAAACTCTGCTCGAACACTTTAAAAGAATACTGCTCCGCAACCTTCGGTATAACGATTACGCTGTAACTGTTTTCCAAAACGCCGCAGGAAGACGAAAACGCGGCGCGAACCAGTCTTTTAATCCTGTTTCGCGTGTGCGCCTTGCCGTGCTTTTTGGATACGGCCACGCCCATTCTCAGCTTGTCCGAAGGAAAATACAATAACGTAAGAGAGGGGGAAAAGACTCTTTTTCCCCTGTTAAAAAGCTTTTGAAAGTCGGTATTCTTTTTTATTCTTAAATAGTTCACTCACTTTAAGCGGAAAGCTTTTTTCTGCCCTTGTTTCTTCTTCTTTTAAGAACGTTTCTTCCTGCTTTGGACGCCATTCTCTTTCTGAAACCGTGAACCTTGCTTCTCTGTCTCTTTTTGGGTTGGTAAGTTCTTTTCATAACTATTTTTCCTTATTTTTTATTGTCTTTTAGTTTATTTACGCCCTTTTTCCCGATACGGGCGGCGTCTGCAAAAATTAAGATAACATTACGCGGCGGTATTTGTCAAGCGTTATTCGCCGTGCGTACGGGTAAAATTAAATACAGCCTGTCCTTATCCGTTTCGTTTTCGCAAACAAACGGCTGTATCTGGGAGTTGAACGCTATCTCTATTTTATCCTCGGAAAGCGCGTTCACCGCGTCGATTATGAACTTCGAGTTCATAGCAATCCTCACGTCCTTGCCCTCGACTTCGGCTTTAACCGGTTCCTGAACGTTGCCTATTTCCGAATTGGACGAAATTTCTATCCTGTCGCCGCTCACGTCGAATATGATAAGGCTGTTTTTATCGTTTCTTACGAGAATCGCCGCCCTCTCTATGCTCGCTTTAAGGCTGGACTTGTCCACCTTCACAATGGTTGTAAAGTCCTTGGGGATAATGTTTTCCTTTCTTATGAAATCGCCGTTATAAAGTCTGGACGTAAGAACGGTGTTTTCCGCGGATACGAGTATCATTCCGCGCTGGACGAAAATCTCAGTGTCGCCGTCGCCGTCGGGTATCATTTTTTCTATCTCGTTCAAAGTGCGCGCGGGACAGACTATTTCCATATCGCCCGTAGCGGAAACCACCTTTCCCTTTACGGTCGCAAGCCTGAACCCGTCAAGCGAGGTCACGCACACGTCTTCGCCCTTAATAACGAACTGACAGCCCTTTAAAATGGGCCGCGAATCGTCAGACGCGCAGCAAAATGAAGTGGCGGAAATAAACTTTTTCAGATCCGACGTTTTGAGCGTGAAACTGCTCTCGTTTATATCGAGATCCATTTTCGGGAAATCTTCCGCGGACAGAACCTGCATTTCGGTCTGGCTGTCGGCGTAGATAATGCTCATTCTCTTATCTTCCGCCGAAAGGGTAATCTGAACGCCTTCCAGCTTTTTAATAAAATCGGAAAAATATCTGCCGGGAACGCAAACGTCGCCTTCCTCGTACACGTCCGCCTTGATTGTCTTGCGGATAGAAATTTCCCCGTCCGTCGCAGTGAGAATAAGCGCGTCGTTGACGGCGGAAAGTTTTATACATTCGAGTACGGGAGTAATCGTTTTTGTGGCGCAAGCCTTAACAACCTTTAACACCGCGTCTGATAAATCGATACCTTCGCAAACAGCTTTCATTACATTCTTCCTTTTTTATTTTTTAATATTTATTATAGTATAAATAGTATTATAGGCGGTGGAAATGTAGATAACTTCACCGCGCTTTCCCTAATACATTATTATATTAACAAAAAACCGCGGAAAAAGCAACAAAAACGCATTGAATAAAGTGTGGAAAAAGGTGAATTTTTGTGTTAATATATCTGTTTATGATTTGGGGATTGGTGGATTGGTTTATTTGAGTTTCCGTCGCGGTCGCGCCCGAATTAAATCCGACGGCGGGGAGAAAGTTTAATTTATAAAGTTATCAACCTGTTTTTGTGAATTGTGGAAAATTTCCGCCGTGGATAAAGATTGGCTTGTTTTACGGGAAATTCGGTGCTATAATAGAGTTATGGATTTAAACACTTACCTCGATGCAATTACAAACAAATGTTTTGACAAGTTCGGGCAGTTTCAACGGCTTTTGACAGAGCATAACAAAATATGTAATCTTACTTCCGTAACGGACGAGCGGGACGTGCTTTACAAACATTTTCTTGACAGCGTTGCGGGAGAATTTTTGTTTGATAAAGGCGCGGAAATCGTGGAAATCGGCTCGGGCGGGGGCTTTCCCTCCATACCGTTAAAGCTTTTGCGCAATGATCTGAGGTTTACTTTAATCGAGAGCACGGGCAAGAAATGCGCTTATCTACAATCGGTTGTGGACAAGATGGGGCTGGACGGTGTAAAAGTGGTAAATATGCGCGCCGAAGAGGGGGCGCATAGCGAAATTTACAGGGAAAAATACCCCTTTGCGTGCGCCAGAGCGGTTGCAAGACTTAATACTTTGGTTGAATACTGCCTCCCGTTCGTTGAGGTCGGTGGCTTGTTTGTGGCGTATAAGGGCGACGCGGCCGAAGAGATTAAAGAGGCGCAAACTGCCGTTTGCGTGCTCGGCGGCGAGATAGAAAAGGTTATACGCTACGACCTGCCCGAAAACTACGGCGCGCGCACGCTTGTCTGTATCAGAAAGGTAAAGCGCACCCCTCCCGCTTATCCGCGCGGCCGCGGACTTGAAAGAAAAAAGCCGCTTTGATTTTTGAGCGGATTGAGGAAACGTCGGATAAAGTTCAAGTTTTTCGGGAAATAATTTATGTATAGAGTATGCGCTTTTACGGGGCACAGAAATCTGAATAATTGCGGGTTTGACGCCGCCCTTCTTGACAGAGTGGTGCGCAACCTTATAATTACCGGCACGGAGGAGTTTTTGTGCGGTATGGCCGTCGGGTTCGATCTGGCCGCGGCCGAGGCGGTGATTTATCATAAGCAGAAGTACGCCGTCAAGCTTACTGCCTGTATCCCCTGCGCCAACCAGACTCATTTGTTTTCGGCTAGAATCAAAGCGCGGTATGAAAATATTATCAGATATTGCGACGAGGTTATAACGCTTGCGCCTGCCTATTACGACGGCTGTATGTTGGAGCGCAACAGATTTATGGTAGACAGGTGCGACGCGCTGGTCAGTTTTTTAAGGCGGAACGGCGGCGGCACTTATTATACCGTCAATTACGCCAGAAAGGCGGGTAAAAGAATTATTGAACTCTAACTTTGCGCCACTTGAAAATTTATGCGCCCATACAGCACAGCGCCGACAAATAAAGTCGGCGCTGTGCTTTTTTATTAAAGAAAACTTGTAAATACGTCGGCGTACGCCTGCTTTACTCCCGCGTTCTGAATTAGGTCGAGAATGTACGAGAAAATGCCTTCCGCAATTATTTCCGACATTCTGTATATTACGTTCAGCCTAGTCGCCGAGAAAAGCGAGTAATTGAACACGGACTGCTCTGCGATTATTCCCATAACAGATACGTCGCCGACCTTGGCAAGCTTTTTGTTTGCTCCGCTGCCCGGTTTCAACGCCTTATCCGATATTTTGATTAGACCGATGTCCCCCGCAAGCCCGACCGCGGCGTCGATAGCGATTATCGGACTGTCGGGGTGGGTCTGTCTCAAAAAATCGTTCATATACTTGACCTCGTGCGCGGTGATGGGCTTAGCCAGCGTTCCGTAAACGTAGCAGTTGAGCCCCGCAAGCATCTGTTTTAATTTTGTGCCCGTGACGGGACCCAAGCTGTCGCCTACCGACAAATCGCTGCCGATGCAAAGTATTACGGGCGGCTTGCAGTTTTCGGGCATTATTTTTTTAAGGGCAAGGCAGACCCCGTTCGGAGCCAGCGAATTATATAAATTGAATGAATAGTCCATATTTTAACCTCGAAACAGTTATTGCCCGCTTTTTATTAAAATATAATATCTTTTTGATTTTAGTGAATATTTTATTTGGCCGCCGCCGTTTTTACGTGGCTCGTAGCGCCCTCTCGCCCGTGCGGCGCGCAAATTTTTTTATGCGCCGAAATTACTTAATATATAAAATTATAGGCTTTAAAAGGCATAAAAAAGGTATTTTTAGCTTACCGATTACACAAAATAATCAATAGCGGGCAAAGGGGTTGTATTGATAAATTCCACAATTCCACAATAGTCTGTAAACATATCAACATTTTATCAAGAAAATCGCGCTTTCTGTTTCACGTGAAACACTTCAAAGTATAAAAAATTTGGTTGAAAGTTTCACGTTAAACATTTTTTGATTAAAAAATTGATAGGCGCAAAGAAATTTTTCAATAAAAATGGGAAAATTTAAGTATTTTTAAAGCGTTTAACAAAGTGAAAACGACATAAAATTTAAGTGATATATGCAATTTATTTGCGTTAAACGCTTGAAAACATACGTCTGATGTGGTAGAATACCAATTG
Organism: uncultured Christensenella sp.; assembly: GCA_910579705.1. Taxonomy (GTDB): domain Bacteria; phylum Bacillota; class Clostridia; order Christensenellales; family Borkfalkiaceae; genus Coproplasma. The sequence continues at coordinate 16,853 of CAJTUI010000012.1, read as the reverse complement.
TTATTACAAAATATATAATATATATTGTCAAGGAGATTTATTTTGAGCAAAAAAGGCAGAATTATATCCTGGATAATTATTGCAGCGCTTGTTGTCGCAGTCGGCGTAATTATATTTACGCAACTTATGAACGGCGGCGCTTCGAAAATTGACAGGACCACCTTTCAGCAGTACGTCGAAAACGCGCAGTACTACGTTGAAGACGGAAAAATTTACAGCCGCTTGGACGACGGCGAGCAGAAGACCGAGGTTAAGCTGGAAGGCTATAAGGTAAAGGACAATGCAATCGTCACCGACGACGATAAGGAAAGGGCGCTTACCGTAATATGGAAAGTTTCGACAAGCGGCTACGAGTACAACGGTTACGTCAAAAGAGGCGACGGCTACACCAAGGCGTTTTACTGTTACGGCCCTTCGCCCTACGGCGTTGAGAGCTGGGACTCCGAAACCTTCGACCGCTGGCAGTTCACCTACGGCGTTGTAATCGACCAGGCCAATCCTAATGCGGGCAGCTGGGTGTCGACGGCGTTCTCCGTTCTTATGCTTGTGGTCGTGTGCGTGGTTTTCTTTTTGATAATCCGCTCCTCGATGGGCGGCGCAGGCAAGGTTATGAGCTTTGCGAAGACAAAGGCCCGCGTGTCTACAAATATCAAGGTGCGCTTTACGGACGTTGCGGGCGCGGAAGAGGAAAAAGTAGAGCTTGCGGAGATAGTGGAGTTCCTGCGTCAACCGAAAAAGTTTTCCGACGTGGGTGCACGCATTCCCAAGGGCGTGCTTTTGGTAGGCCCTCCGGGAACGGGTAAAACGCTGTTTGCAAAGGCCGTTGCGGGCGAGGCGGGCGTACCGTTCTTCTCGGTATCGGGTTCCGACTTCGTTGAAATGTACGTCGGCGTCGGCGCGTCGCGTGTGCGCGACCTCTTTGAAATGGCGAAGAAAAACCAGCCCTGCATTATATTCGTCGACGAAATCGACGCAGTGGGCCGTCACCGCGGCGCGGGGCTCGGCGGCGGTAACGACGAGAGGGAGCAGACCCTCAACCAGATACTCGTGCAGATGGACGGGTTCGAGTCCAACGACGGAGTTATCGTTATGGCGGCGACCAACCGCGCGGACATTCTCGACCCCGCGCTGACTCGTCCCGGCAGATTTGACAGACAGGTTTACGTCAACCTTCCCGACGTGAAGGGCAGGGAGCAGATATTAAAGGTGCACGCGCGCAACAAACCCCTTGCACCCGACGTCAATTTCAAGACGGTTGCAAGACTTACGGCAGGTTTCTCGGGCGCGGACCTTGCAAACCTTTTAAACGAGGCGGCAATCCTCGCCGCGCGTGCGGACAAGAAATTCATTACCAATGCCGAACTTTTCGAAAGTATAGACAAAGTGGCAATGGGCCCCGCGAAGAGGAGCAAGGTTGTCACCGAATCCGAAAAGAGGCTTACGGCGTTCCACGAGTCGGGTCACTGCATTCTTGCAAAGCTTTGTCCCAACTGCGACCCCGTGCACGAGGTTACGATTATTCCCCGCGGCAATGCGGGCGGGTTCACGATGACGAGGCCCGAAACCGACCGCGCGTATTACTCCAAAAACTTTATGCTTGACGATATATGTATGACGCTCGGCGGCAGAGTCGCGGAAGAGCTTGTAATCAAGGATATTTCGTCGGGCGCGACGGGCGACATCAAGCAGGCGACCAAATTCGCCCGCGCAATGGTTACCGAGTTCGGTATGAGCGAAAAACTCGGCCTTATCAGTTACAGCGACGATTCTCAGCCCGTCTTCCTCGGCAGGGATATGGCGACCCACAACCCGTACTCGGAAGAGACGGCGAAAATGATAGACGACGAAGTGCGTCAGATTATTTCGACCCAGCTCGAACGCGCAAGAAAGCTTTTAAGCGAAAACCGCAACATTTTAGACAATATGGCGAGGGTTCTGATAGAACGCGAAACCATCTATACCGAAGAAGTCGATTTACTTCTCGAAGGGAAGAGCTACGACGAAGTTATCAAGTATATGGACGAACACGATAACGACCGTGCGGAGAATCCTTTCAAGAGATACGAAAGCTGAACGTTTCACGTGAAACCGTGCCCCGAGGGCGAGGAATTTTATGGGTAAGATAATTGCATTTACTAACAAGAAGGGCGGCGTGGGCAAGACCACCACGGCGGTTAATATGGCGGCGTACTGTGCCGAGTTCGGAAAACGCGTTTTGCTTGTGGATATAGATTCGCAAGGGAACGCAACCACGGGGCTTGGATTTTCCAAGAGCGCGTTGAAGAAATCGGTCTATAACGTGCTTATTGAGGAAGATACCGCCGCGGCCAATATTATGCCCACGCAGGTCAAACTTTTGGATATACTTCCCGCCAACGTCGATCTGACGGGGGCGGAAGTAGACCTCGTATACAAGCGGAACAGAGAGAGGATTTTGAAAGAGACTCTCGAAAAAGTCCGCTCGTCATACGATTACATATTTATCGACTGTCCGCCGTCGCTGGGGCTGCTCACTATCAACGCCTGGGTTGCGGCCGACTCGGTTATCATTCCGTTGCAGAGCGAGTATTTCGCCCTCGAAGGGCTCAGCCAGCTTATGAACACGATTGCCCTTGTCAAACAGCATCTCAATCCCAACTTGCAGATAGAGGGGGTTGTAATCACTATGTACGACAGCAGGGCGTTGATTTCCAAACAGATAGCCGCCGAGATAAAGAAGTTTTTCAAGAAGAAACTTTACGAGATAATCATTCCGCGTAACGTAAGGCTTGCCGAGGCTCCCAGCCACGGTAAGCCCGTTATGCTGCACGACCCGAAGTGCGTCGGGGCGAGGGCGTACAAGGCGCTTACGGAAGAGTTTTTATCCAAACAGAAATAACACACTAATAAAGAAAATCTTAAATTGCGAGGTTAAATTATGGCAAAAGGTTCGCCTAAGGGACTAGGGAAAGGACTGGACGAGTTATTCAAGGACACGGGTGCGGCATACGAACAAGCGTTCGAGCACAAGAGTGCGTTCGGGTATACCGAGGAGGAGCGTAAGAACGCGTCCGAAATGGATCTCAACTTAATATCCGCAAACCCTAACCAGCCGCGTAAAAACTTTGACGATCAGGCGTTGAGGGAGCTGTCGGATTCGATTAGAAAACACGGCGTGATTATGCCGATTGTCGTCAACGACAACCGCGACGGAACGTATATGATTATCGCGGGCGAGCGGCGTTTCCGTGCCTGTAAGCTTGCGGGTAAACAGACCATTCCCGTAGTTATACGCAACTACACCGACAGGGAAATTAAAGAGATTTCGTTAATCGAGAACTTACAGCGCGAGGATTTGAACCCGATAGAGGCGGCGACAGCGATGAAACAGCTTATGATTGACTATAAGCTGACTCAGGACGAGCTTGCCGAACGCATCGGTAAATCCCGCCCCGCAATAGCCAACACGCTGAGGCTTTTAAACCTCTGCCCCGAGGTAATGGGGCTTGTTTCGGAGGGCAAGCTCTCCGCGGGCCACGCGCGAACAATTGTTCTTTTAAATGCCGAAGACCAGATACGGTTTGCAAACGAGTGCGTGAAGAACCAGACCTCGGTAAGGGAGCTTGAAAAAAAGGTGCGCGCGCACACGCTTGCGCCCGAAGTTCTGGACGAGCGCAAGAAGAAAAAACGCGCGATTGCGTCGGTGGAGCTGAAACAGCTTGTAGACCGTATGCGGTTTGCTTTCCGCACCAAGGTCAGCCTTATCGGCACCGACAAGAAGGGCAGAATTTATATCGATTACTATTCTCGCGACGATTTGGAAAGAATTTCGGAGATACTGGATATAATAGACAAACAGTAAATTTTAATCCACAGCCGTTTGTCGATTGACAACGGCTGTATTATTTGTTATTCTTGAATATATATTAAGGGACGGGTTATGGGCAAACTATCTAAAAAAGGCAAAAAACAATTATGGAATTTACTGTTTTTGTTCCTTCTTATAAGCATAACGCTCACCGTCCTCTTGCTCAGTTATCAGGAACTCAACTTTAAAAACATACTTAACTTCATAAGAACGAGTAAGTGGTGGCTACTCGCCCTCTCCGTCGTCTGTATGATTGCGGGCATAGTGTTCGAAGGGCTGAGTCTGCACATAATCAGCCGCGGACTCGGGCATAGGGGCAAGGTATTGCCGTCTATTGCCTATTCCTCGGCCGACATCTATTATTCCGCGATAACTCCTTCCGCCTCGGGCGGACAGCCCGCCGCGGCGTACTATATGGTAAAGGACGGTATGAGCGCGGGAACGGCGTCGTTCACGCTTGTGTTTAATACTGTCGCATATACCTCGTCGCTGATAATTTTAACGGTGTTCGCTTTCGCGCTCAGGCCTGCGCTGTTTCTGGAATTTCCGTTTATGACGAAGTTCCTTATAATCCTCGGCGTGGTCATACAGCTCATACTTCTGATTTTTCTTATCGGCTGTATGCGGTTTCATAAAACGGTGCTCAAAGTCTGCAACGGGCTTGTGTCGTTGCTCGTCAAAATAAAGATTGTCAAGAACGAGCAGAAGTGGCGTACTAAAATCTCCGAAGAGGTTGCTAAGTACGCGGCGTGTTTTCAGGAAATACACAAACGCCGTCTGCTGTTTCTTAACGCGTTGCTTTTAAACACCGCGCAGAGAGTGGTAAGGATAATCATTTCCTGCTGTATCTGCCTTGCCGCCGCGCCCGACGCGTCTTTTTGGAGCGTGTTTGCGTTGCAGTCGTTTATTATCGTCGGATATACCTCTCTTCCCGTGCCGGGCGGAGTGGGTGCTTTCGAATATTTGTATTTAAGGGTATACAGGGTAATTTTCACTTCGGACGCCTTTATTCTCTCCGCTATGATGGTAATGCGAACGGTTTCGTACTATCTCAGCATAGTGGTAAGCGGTGTGATAACGCTCGGTTTTCACATCGGAGTTATGCACCGCAAGCCCAAGGAGGCGGTTGCCGAGGCCGCAGTGGAACATTCTTCCAATGATGCGCCGCCCGAGGAGGTTGCGCCGCCTGAACCGCAGGATTTAGCCGCGGAAGAGGTTGCGGAGGAAGAGGTCGCGGAGAGTACGCCCAAACAGGAAGAGTATGAATAAAAAATTTGTCGGTTTCTGGCACTACGGTGTTATTCTTACATATATGTCGGTAGTTTCGGCAATAATCGGGATATGCCTTTCAGTCGTCGGGTATCCGTTCTACGGCGGAGTAATCTGCCTCTGGATATCGGGCCTGTGCGACGCGTTTGACGGCGCGGTTGCAAAGACGCGCAAAAACAGAACGCAGGAGGACAAGATGTTCGGGGAAAGGATTGATTCCCTGAGCGACCTTGTGGCGTTCGGCGTCGCGCCCGTTATGATAGGCTACGGAATGGGAATGCACGAGTGGTGGTTTATCGCCGTTTTTGCCGTGTACGTTCTAAGCGCGCTCGTGCGCCTCGCGTACTACGACGTTACGGAAGAAATCCGTCTGCAAAACCCAGACTGCGGCAGGAGAACTTCCTACGAGGGGCTGCCCGTGACAAACACCGCAATCGGCGTGCCCGTCTTCTATCTGATAGCGATAATGTTTCGCGCGCTCGGCGGCACGGCGGGGATACTCGTCCCGAAACTGATAATGTGTTTTTGCTATCTTCTCGTTTCATTTCTGTTTGTGTTCCGTTTCAGAATGGTCAAGCTCGGCGTAAAAGGCCTTCTCGTCGCAATATCGATAGTGGTGGTAATCTGCGTTTCGCTGATACTGGTAAACGTGTTCGTGTTCGGCGGCATAGCCTGAGTAATAACATAAAAAACGCCCCCGCGCGGATACTCCGCGCGGGGGATTCTTATTTATCATAGTATTCTTCGAAAAGGTCGTTCGGCGTACAGTCCAGAATTTCGCACAAAGCCTGTAAATTTTCGTACTTTATGCTCTTGGTATTGTTGTTTACCATATTGTTGAAGTTCTGATAGCTCAGCCCCATCTGCATATACAGCCAGTACTTCGTCCGTCCCTGCGCTTTCAAAATATCCAGTATCCTCAGTTTCATATATTATCCTCACAATATATAATGTGTACATTATATATCAAAAAAATACTTGACAACTAGACGCATTAATTATATAATGCTTTTATTATATAATGTACACATTAGATAAAGGTTTTATATGAAAGACAGGGACGATATAAAGCGGATAATTCGCATACGCGGCGCAATGTACTTAGGCGCGGTATTATTCGGAATAGCTCCCGTGGCGGCGGGGGTGGCTGCGGGAATGCGCAGCCCGTACTTTATCCCCGTGTTTTGCGCGTACGTGATTGCGGCTTTTGTGCACCTTGCCCGCAACGCCGCGGCGGAAGAGTGCTCGTACTATAACGGAAGTGCGCGCGGGTATACTCTGGGATTGCCGCCATTTTATTTCCTGTTTATATTTCCGTCTTTCTATCTCGTCGCAAGCTTATTTTCCAACGAACTTGTCCGCAATATCCTGCTTGCCGTCTGTTTCGTAATCTGCTCCGTGCTCTACGTCCTGAAACTCAGAATACCCAAACTCGGAATAAAGGGTCTGATTATCCTTACGGTTATAAAAGCCGTTGCCGTCACGGCATACATTATAATAAGGTATAGCGTAATACAATAAAATACTCCGCCCCGCACGGAAAATCCGTGCGGGGCGGAGTATTTATTTACATCAAAGCTTTTCCCTGTTTGGTTCCTATAACGGTAAACACCTGAATTTCTTCACCCGTTGCGGCGTCCACGTAGATATAATAATCGTTTCCGCCGTAATTGCCGTAGAACTCGTATGCCATAACCTCTTCGTTATCGAAGGGGATAACGGTCAGGCGCGAGCCCTCGATTTCAAAACCGGAATTGATTTTGCTCTTGGCCTCGTCCTCGGAAACGGCCGCGTCCGCAACCGTTCTTTCGGTGTGGTTGAGAACGTAAGAAATACCTTCCATACCGGTCACGATACCTCTTTCTTCGCAAACCTTGACCTTAATCATATCGGGATAGAAGATAACTCCGTCCTGCTCGTAAGCAAAGTTGAGGTTGCACGTCGTTCCGTTCTCGCTCGTCCATACGGGTTTCATATCCTCGAAACCCAGATCATCGAGGAAATCCTGCGCGATGTCCACGCATCTTTCAACCGAGAAGTTCTTGTCTTTACAGTCCTTATAGCTGTTAAACATAACGACTTTACCGCCCTTTTTGGAGAGCTGAGCCATCATTTCTCCGTCTTTGGTCTGCATAACGACGTTGAAACATTCCAGCTGTTTCGCAAGCGTTTCGCCCGTGCAACGCACGTCCGTCACCTTATAATCCGCGAAATACTCTCTCGCAAGCTCTTCCGCGCGGGTCGCGTTCACTTCTTTAAGGGCTTCAAGGTTCTTCGCGGTCACTTTCTTAACGCTGTCGGAGAAGGGGCCGTCGTTGATTTCCTTGGGGGTTTCGATAGTGTTATTCTGCAAATCCCCGAAAGACTTGACCATAAGTCCGTCCTTCTTGTTTTTCATCGCGGCTATCATATCCTTGGGACAAGCCGTGGAGCACAGCTCGTTCATAATGCGTTTCATTTCGAGGTTGACCTCGTACATATATTCGATAGACGCAATCTGGCTGTCGGTAAGCTTTTCGCCGCGCGCAACCGCATAGAGCATAGACTGCGCGCTGTCGCCCATCTTGTTTACAAAAGACGCCATATTCTGCGTAAGCTGAGTATCCACGGGCATTCTTTCGAGAATGACTTCTGCCATTTCGCTTTCGATTGCTATATCGGACAGAATTCTTACCTGCTCGGACGCGGAGTTCGAAACTCTCGCCTTTGCAAGGTTGGTGTCGAGGTTGTCTACAACGGAGTTAAGCTCGTACACGGACTGCGTGTGCACGTCCGCCATTTCCGCCTGCATACCGTTCATATTCAGCCAGCCGTAAGTCACCATAGACCCGAGAGCGAGGGTAACAACGCCGAGCGAGATAACCGCCGCAAGCCAGCCTCCGAAGCCGGGCGCGTGCTGTCTTTCCTTTCTGTCCGCACGTTTCTCCGCGCGCACTTTAAGGCGGTGTTCGCGCTTAGCCTGCTTTTCAGCCGCGGCCGCCTGGCGCTTAGCAACGCGCGCCTCAACCTTGGCCTGTTTCTCCTCGGCCTTGCGCTGATTACGCGCTTCCTTGGTTTCGTGTTTAAGCATATCCCTGCGCTCGCGCCTCTTTTCGCGGCGTTCGGCCGCCTTTTCCTTCATGGCGGCAATGCGGTCAAGCCTTTTCTGCTTGTGTTCGAGCTTCTTTTCAAGGCGCTTCTGTTTCTTTTCCGCCTTAATCTTGGCCGCTTCAAGCTTTTTCTGCTCGCGCGCCTTCTGTCTTTGAAGTTTCTTCTCGCTTAACTTCTTGACCTTTTTAACTTTCTTGTGTTTCTTTTCGGCAAATGCCTTCTTCTTATTCGCGGGCTTTTCCGCGGTCTTGCTTTCGGTCGTCTTAACGCTCTTTTTCACGGTCTTGGCCTTTGCGGGCTGAGCCTTTTTCGTTGAACTTGATTTTTTGCGCGTAAGCTCTTCGGCCTTTTCCGCGCCGCTTGAAATTTCTTTCTTCACTTTTTACCTCCTATATTGCGAAAACGTGTTTACCGATAGTGGTAACCGTCTGTCTGCTGAAAATCCAGGAACTCGTCGCCACCGCGGGGTTGTAGTAGTAGATACAACCGTAAGTGGGGTCCCAGCCGTTCAGCGCGTCGGACGCGGCGTTCATAGCCGTCTGGTTGGGTTCGAGGTTAATCTGTCCGTCCGAAACGGCGGTAAACGCGTTTTTCTGGTAGATAACGCCCGCAACGGTGTTGGGGAAACTGGGCGACGCGACGCGGTTTAAAATAACCGCACCCACCGCAACCTGACCGGTATAGCTCTCGCCCCTTGCCTCCGCGTAGATACATTTTGCAAGCAGGTATAAATCCGAGCTGGTGTAATTGGAATTACCTTTCTTATCGTTTTCCAGAACCTTTACCGAGTCGTTCATACCCAGCGCCTTGTAGGTTTCGATACCCGCAACGCCGTCCGCGGTCAGGCCGTTCTTTCTCTGGAAAGCTTTAACCGCCTCAACGGTTCCCTTGCCGTAAATGCCGTCTACCGCGCCTTTGTAGTAGCCCCAGTCTTTAAGTCTGCGCTGTAACTCTTTAACTTCGCCGCCGCTCGCACCCTGTTTCAGAACAGCAGTCTGCACAAAGGGCGTGGAAGCGTAGTCTTCGCTTGTTAATGCTGTGTTGTTGAATATGGCGGTGGCGCAGCTTACGGCGGCAATAGCCGTAGTCGCCAGGCCTATTCTAAGTGCTTTTTTCATTTTTCCTCCTTGCTCCCCCAACGGCGAGCGTATATGTTTATATCGTTGCAATTATTATGAATAATCTTAAAAAAGTTATGCAAAAATTTTATGCGGCGAAAATCCCCCGCGCCGAACGCTCGGTGCGGGGGATAAAACGGCGTAGAAATTTTTGCCGTAAATATCAAAAATTCTATTGCATTATTTTTTACTCGGTGTTATACTTTAATCGCCAAACAATTAAATTCTTTAAACGGTATAATATCGTTCAACTTACATAACCTGTATTTATAGGCATATTCGTATCCTATATTCTTGACAGGGTGTGTAAGTTTTTATACCGTTATAAAAAAAAGAATAATTGTTTGGCGACGTTAAGGGTACGTTATGCGGGCGGCTTTTAACGCCGCCCTTATTTTTTTTCTATTTAAGGGCAAACTCGGTAATTTTCCGCAAAAAAATTTTAAAGGAGTTTGTTATGAACAAAACTAAGAAACTGCTTATCGGTTTGCTGTCCGCAACCTGTCTGACCGCGGGTGCGTTCGGGCTCACTGCCTGCGACAACGGCAACGATAAACAAACGGAACACTCGGACATTTACGCCGTGTATCAGACGTATACGGCCTATGCCGAAAGCAGGGGCGACGCCGTGCTGTCGTATGAGGACTGGCTCGCGACAATCAAGGGCGAAAAGGGCGACGCCGGCGCGGACGGAGAAAAAGGCGACAAAGGCGACAAGGGTGATAAGGGCGACAAAGGTGAAGACGGAGCCGACGGTGAAAAGGGCGATAAAGGCGACAAGGGTGATAAAGGAGATAAGGGCGAAGACGGTAACGACGGCGTTGACGGAACGGACGGCGCGGACGGCGAAAAAGGCGACAAGGGCGATAAGGGCGATAACGGAGTCGGCATTGTCGATATAGACGTCGTTTACGGCAGCGACAAAGAGGGCAACGATACCATAACTTATACTTTTGTAATGTCGGACGGCAGTAGAATTGTCAAAACCGTTATTCTTCCCAAAAGGATTTTAAACGCGTCCCTGTCGCACAACAATCTGCTCTGGACGGCAGAAGAGGTAAAGAACGGCACGTACAGGCTTCCCGATTTAAGGGTGTACATAGAGTACGAGGGCGGCAAGCAGGTTGAAAAGAAGGTCACCCGCGATATGGTGGTTATCCCCGAAGAAGCGGCGGGTAAAACAGAGATAAACATTATGGGCGCCACGCTCAACGCGTACGTTGCCAAAAGCTTTGACGAATTCAAACTCAATAGCGGACATATCGAAAACTACGGATACGTGCTTTGCAAACCCGGCGAAGAACCCGATTTATCCGACGTGTGCATAGTTGCGGAGTGCTGGATACCCTCCGGTGAAACTTACAGCTATTACGGCGCGGTTACCAAGGATATGCTCGGCGAGGTCGACTTTACCGAGGGCGGTATGCGCGAGCTGGAAGTTTCCGCTTTCAACGGACAGATACAGGGCTGGGTTACGCTGGTGGTTTACGACAGGCTCGAAGAGAGCAAATTCGCGGAGGCTGCGCAACCTCAGGTCAGCGTAACCGACGGCGTGCCCGAGCTGGAAATAAACATATATTCGAATACCACGTATTACTTCGGGGACAAGCAGTTCGGCAGCAATAATGACTTAATCGGCAGTTTCAAGCTTTCGGCGGAAATGATTAAAAACGACGTGGATTTCTCCGTTGCGGGCGAAAAGAAAATCGAGATAGAGTACGACGGCGAGCTGTATACGGTGCAGTTGGAAGTTTACGACGAGGCAGACAAGCGGGTTGAAGGCGTAAACGCGGCGTCGATTTATACGGTGAACGTAGACTGTCCGCAGGAGCTCGAAATGCTTAATTTCTGGGTATACTATAACGTTGGACCCGAGCAGGAGGTGCGCCTTGGCGAGGTTTACGATTTAAGTCAGATCGACGTTTCAGCCGTCGGGCTTAACCGCCTCGAATGCTCTTACGAGGGATATGATTTTATCGTCAATATCGCCGTTATCGACAGTGAGGCCGAAAGAAAGCTGCTGGTAATTATAAGCGAGCACAAGCCCGAATTCTACGTCGGAGAAATTACGGACGTAACGGATGCCGCTTACAGGTTCCCCTTACAGCTTATTTATACCAACGGAGAAAGCGAACACAAATCGCTCAACGAGCTGGTTGAAAATATCGAAGAATTTTTCGCCGCCGTCGATTTTAATACCGTGGGCAATTATACTGTTAACGGAAACTTCGAAGGTATTGAATTTACCCTGACGCTGGAAGTCATTGAAGCGCCCTCGCAAACGATTGTGATAAACGGCAAGGATATATCTTCCGTCTGGGCGCAACAGGGGAAACCCGTTAAGGCAATCGAGATTACCGACCAGAGCGGCGACGAACACAATATGAGATGTGCTCTGAACATTGTATTCGACGACGGAACGGTTCTCGAAAACTTGTCGGGGACTATGTTGCCCGTCGAGGGTAACGAAATGCAGATGCTGTTGGTTGTCGAGGCCGACGGTATAAGCGAAACGTTTTTGCTTGTCGTGAGCGAGGAAGGCGACGTAACTTTCGAAAACTACAAACAGGCGTAAAACAAGGGCCGCCGCGGCTTACTGCCGCGGCGGTTTTATATTATTTAAAAAACTTGTTTATTATGTCGAGTATTGCGGAGCGGTATTGCACGCTTGCCGTGCCCGAAGTAAAGCAGAGGGGCGGATAAACCACGCACCACCAGTTGTCGCCCTTGCCGCTGCCAAGCTCGATAATCAGCGCGTCGTAAATGCCTTTTTCAAGCGTAAGCTCGCCGTAAACGCGGGTGGGAAATTCCTCGGCGCGGATACTGGCCCGCGACGTGTAATCAAAACCCTGCTGTTTTAAAACGCGGTCGCAAACCTTTTCTATTTCGGGGAGGATTCCGCCTATAACTTCCATAGCTTTCTGTTTGTCCGTGCACTGCGCCGCGTACGGGGTGATAAAGCGGACAACCTCGTCTTTGACTATGTATTTAACGTTCTGGTCTATTTGGTCGTTGGAGTTCGCCCGAACGTGAATTCTTAAATAATCCGTTCCCGCCTGTGCGGTGTTGCCCGCGTTGCTTACGAATATAAAAGTCAGTACTATTGCCAAAACGGCGAACGCGCCTGCCAGAATCTTTTTCATAACAATTTCTCCTTACGCATTCTTTATTGCCGCGGGTGATTTAATTTATACGCTCATTTTCAAAATTTTTTTTTAACCGCAACGCATAAACGCGAGTAACTTTTCCGCCGTATTCGCATACTATGTAATGCGGGCTTGCCGTTATCTTCCGCATACCGCTTAAATTTTTTATAAAATATTAAAATTATTTTGAAAAACGCTTGATTTTTACGTTCATATTTGATATATTAATTAAGCGTTCGGGAGCTTAGCTCAGTTGGGAGAGCAACTGCCCTACAAGCAGTGGGTCACAGGTTCGAGCCCTGTAGCTCCCACCAGAACAGTGCGGAAGAATTATATGCGGGAGTGGCTCAGTGGTAGAGCGTCACCTTGCCAAGGTGAATGTCGCGGGTTCGAATCTCGTCTCCCGCTCCAGTAAAAGCCGCACTGTTTTTTTATAAGGCGTCATAGCCAAGCGGTAAGGCAAGGGTCTGCAAAACCCTGACTCCCCGGTTCAAATCCGGGTGGCGCCTCCAAACCTCCCCGTAAACGGTGTTCTGTATCGGCGCCGCGTTCGGGGTTTTTATTTTTATTAAGCAGTTTAAAAGGGACGGCAGTACGCCGTCCCTTTTTCTAACAGATAGTTACTGTAATATTTTGCAAAGCCCGACCTCGGCCGCGCCTTCAAGCTCCTTTTTCATTGCCGCAAAATGCTCGTTGCTTTCCGGGTCCCTTATCTGCATGCAATATTTTAAATAATCATACAGCACCTCGGTAAGCGTGGCGGAGGGGAAGGCGTTTGCCGAACTCCCGCTGTTAACAGTAAGCCATAGGCTTGTCACGGGCTTGCGGTCGGCGGCAAGCGCGGGCTGAACGTAATCGAACATAAGCCGCTTATAATTGTTTTTTGTCCAGAAGTACAGATATTTTTCGCTGCCCGTGCTGTTGGTTTCGGGCGATTCTATCTCGCAGAAAATGTTGTCCACGTTGGTGCGGTTGTTTTTGTTGGCGTCGTAGGACAATAGCGTAAGCGCCCGCTTGTAAATTGCGGTGCCGTTTCCGCATGCCTGCAAGCTGCTTTTCACGGCAATAAACTCTATAACCGCGCTGTTTGTGCGTTTAAAATAATCGAACACCGCCCCGCCCAAAACCTGTCCGCCGCTGTCCTTTGCAAGCAGAATGTGGTAGCGGCAGTCGTCCTGCCCCTCGCTGCTTTTAAGGTAGGCAATAAGGTTGTCAAAGCTTTCCCGCTCGTTTTCGTCGGGGAAGCTTTCCAGATAAATTTCCGTGTAAAACTGCGCCAAATCGGATACGGAGCCCTTGTCCGCAAGGCTGACCTCCTTGAATTCAAGCGATTCCGACTGCGTAAAAAAGCTGTCAAAGGCGGAAAACACAACCGAAGCGGCGCGCTTGGGCTGCATTATAACCCTTTCCGCAAGCGCCTCGCCGAAAGCCCCGCCCGCCTTTACCGCCGCGGCGTAGCTTTGTTTGCACTCGCTTGCTATTTTGTCGTTAAGCGCGGTTACAAAGCGGTATCTTCTGCCTGCGTATTGCGGGTCGGTAAATATCCTTTCAAAATGCTTTAAGCTCTTTTCGATAAGCATGCCTATAAGAAAATTATAAGCGTTTTTGTCGGTCAGATTAGCGTGCTCGAAAAATGCCACGCATTTCTCGGGACGGAAGTCGGGCTCGTCGCTTTCAAGCTCGAACAGCAGCCAGACGTAGGCGGTGCAGTAATATTTTTTGGATTTGAAGTTATGGCATGGTGTAAATTCGTCTATCTGCACCGCAAAGGAAAATTCGCCGTTCTCTATTTTTTCGTAAAAGTACTTGTTTTCGGGGTTGGTCAGCTCCCGCACGGACTTGTAGTAAGGCTTTTTGTCGTAAATGGAAACGTCTGCCGACAGCAATGCGCCGTATCTGCGCTCCTCGTTTTCTGCAAATTTGCTTTTCAGCCTCTCTATTACGTCGGAGCTGCGGCACGCCACGGCGGGAACGGAGTTGCTTTCATCCCCGTAGGAAAGCTGGCACAGTCCCGCCCAAAAATGCTTGTAGTCCAGCTCGTAGCTCGGTCCCCACAGCAGCCAGCCGAAGGTAAAGTACAGCTCGTCCGTGCGGATATTGTCGTAGCTGTCCGCATTGCTGTCGGTTATGTATGCGGTGGAAACATAGCGCTTTATAAATTCCTCCCAGTTTTCCTCATATTGGGAAAGCAGTCCCGTCAAAAGGCAGGTGGGAGTGGCGTAAGCCTCCTCGATTCGTATTTTCAAAACCCATTCAAGACGGTCGTCCCTTATGCCGAAAACTCTTTTGACCTCTGCGTTGTTAAGATAGTCAAAGTACCTTTTAACCGCTTTGGAAAAATTTTCGCCTATAAGCGGGGTGCAGTTGGGTATAACGTAAAGCATGTCCGACTTGTTTTCCGCATAAAACGCCTTAAATTGATTTATCAAAGCTTTCCAGTCGGAGGATATTGTGCTGTAACCTTGTGTTTTTAGCAAAGCAAATTCTATAAAAGCGCGCTTTTTCAGCACCGAGTTGCGGCAGATAAAAAGAATTTTCATTCTCTGCATAAAGCCGAGTCCGCAGGGCGCAAAAATTATTTTCAGACCTCTGTTGAATTTGTTCAGCATCAAATACAAAACCGTAGCCACCGAAATACAAAGGGCAACCAGCTCCAACAGATTTAAAAACAAAGCAAGGTTAGAGGCAAACAACTCAAAAAATTTTTTCATATCGCATATATTTTAACATTGACAGTACCAAAAATCAACAGAATTGCAATTTTCGTGTCAACATTTGTCTTTTGGCGTAAATTGCCGTGCGCTTGCTTGACAACTATTAAGCAATCTGTTAATATTCAGTATGTCAGTAAAAAAGCGGCTTTATATAGCTGCCTCTTATTTAATACATACGCTCGTGTGGTGGAATAGGCAGACGCAAGGGACTTAAAATTTTTGGCAGAAAATAATTAACAGAAAATTAACATAAAAACTGAAAACTTAACAAAAATCAATGCTTGTGTGGTGGAATAGGCAGACGCAAGGGACTTAAAATCCCTCGGTAGAGATACCGTGCCGGTTCAAGTCCGGCCACAAGCACCAGCAAAACGGGAGAAATTCACAAAATTTCTCCCGTTTTGTTATGTTTGGGAAGTAATTGGGAAGTGCTTTTTGCCCGATTTCAGCCCAAAACAGGGGTTTTTGTACGTTATTTACAGTTGATAGTCTATTTTGTTAATTTCTTGCAAGATATACTCTTGTGAATATGTTGTATAGCCTCTGTCGACTCGCGAAGTCTTAACATCTGCGTCAAACTCGTGTCCTACCCATTTCATAACAAGCTCGGGATTGCACCCGCATTCTTTTGCTCTTGTAATAAAACTGTAACGCAGTTCGTGGATATGTCTTTCAGGGAATATTCTTTTAAGCGCATCTCGAATGGTATAGCGGTTAGTTGCTTTTGCCTGCTCCAAATCAATTAACGGCAAAACTTTTTTCAGCATAGGTGATATAGGAATTTGCCTTATAACTTTCGCATAGCCTTTTCTTGTCTTTTCTGACTCGCAATAAATAAACGTGTTATCGTAAGTCAGCGTTTCCAACTCGCCCACGCGCATACCCGTATAGAGTAGAGTAAGAATGGCGGAGTTTCCTGCATAATGCGGATTTTCCTTGCAAAAATCGATAATGATTTTCTCTTCGGCTTTGGTAAACGCCTTGCCTTTCTTAACTTCGTAATGCGAAAGTACGATTTTGCTCATAGGCGTCTTAATGCCGTAGTCCTCGACGATTACGTCAAACATCGCAGATAAAAGTAATTTAAGTTTTTGGGCTGTACGGTTCTTGCCGTTGTCAGTCAGTTCAAACAGAAAGTCCTGAATGTCCTTTCGCGTTATTTCGTTGACATGATAATGACCGAACTTCGGCAGAATATTTTTCGTAAGCAAGTTGACGTAGCTTTTGTAAGTGGTTTCTTTAACTGTTTGCTTCTTGACTCTCAGCCAATCGTGTATGAAGTCAGAGAGTAGGGGAAAGTCTGCGTTTTGCTTTGCTCTTTCAGCGGCAAGCAGTTTTGCTAAGAATTTTTGTCTCATTATATCGAAGCTCTTGGACGCAACTTCGATATTGTAACCGTCCCTGCGGAACCGTGCCTGATACAAGCCGTTCACATAGCGGTAGGTTACGATTTTGTCGTTAATAGTAAATAATTTCTTTAAGTAGTCCGACATAGAATTTATCTCCTGTTTTTTAAATTTGATAAATCCGTTTGTGCCGTTCTCCTTAAAATCAGCTTTTGTTTCCCTTTTAGTTAGTTGTTTCAACCTGTCCAGAGTTATGCTTTCCGAAGCCGCTTTCAATATAATTTGCGTAACCTCGTCCCGCTCGTTTTCGGACGGTATGTACT
>CAJTUI010000011.1 GCA_910579705.1 uncultured Christensenella sp. | reverse complement strand
ACTTTTTGTTCTTTCTTCCTTTTTCTTTCATAAAAATATGCACCTCCAAAAGTGTCTAACTTTTGGGGTGCATATCAATCTTGCCGCGCCGTTTTAATTTTTCAAATTTATTCGCCTTCGACCGTCACTTTGATTTTCGTGGAAATGCCCTCCATAAGTTTAAGGTCCACTTCGTAATTGCCTATGTTTTTGATAGGCTGGGCAAGCACAACTTTTTTCTTGTCCACGTTATAGCCTGCCGCCTGCAATGCATCCGCAATGTTTGCGCCCGTGACTGAGCCAAACACCTTGCCGCTCTGTCCCGCCTTTATCTTGACCGTGAAAGATTTGTCTTTCAGCTCCGCGGCAAGCTGTTTCGTCGCCTTTACCTCTTCCGCTTTATGGAAATCGGCGGCGGATTTTTTCTGGCTGATGTCGTTGAGTTTGGACGCGGTTGCTATTTCCGCAAGCCCTTTTTTTACCAAAAAGTTTCTCGCATAGCCCTCGTTCACGTCCACCACTTCGCCTTTTTTACCCTGACCCTTTACGTCCTGCAATAATATAACTTTCATAAGCTTTCTCCTGTCGGCATAACATTTATCTTTATTTCATTTTACAATTAATACGCGGCTTTGTCAATAGCTTTGTATAATTTAACCCGCAACGCGCAAAATATAAACGGAGGGTATTATGAAGAATTTCAATAACGATATTGCTTGCTCCGTTGATAAGTGCAAGTACAATTATCACGGCTGCAACTGCACGCTTGATAAAATTACCGTTGGCTGTAACTGCAACAGCAGCAAATGCACCTGTTGCGAAAGCTATTCGGAAAAAGTTTAACCCTTATAAGAAGACGCGGAGCGCAAAATAAATTTGCGCTCCGCGTTGACTTTTTATTTATGCAAACCACTTCTTCGTCGGCAGGTCGGTAAACAGCCCGAACGAGTTGAGCAGGTTTTTGTTGTAGAAATATGTAGCTATCCCGCTCTTATCGAAATAGTTATTAAACACGTCCATAAACTTTGCGCCCGACATAGAGTTTGCAACCGCGCCTACGACGAGTAACAACGCCGTTATGAGCAGGGTTAAAACCACCGCGCCGAAAACGCCGTCGATATTGCGGAAAACAACGCCGTCGCGCGCCTTGTCTATCAGCTTGGGAACGAAAACGGAAATGAGAATTACAGCGACAAGCAGTAAAATAAACATTACCAGTCCCAGAATTGCCTTTGCTATCGTAAGCGAGGTCAAGCCCACAGTTTCGAGCACGCCCGAAATGCCCGAAAGCTTTTCGGACAAGCTACCCTCGAATTTCTGCGCGGCCGCAACGAAATCGGGATTGTTGAACGCAAGGCTGAACGACAGCACCGCAGAGCCAACAACCAAGCCTATAACGAAAAGCGACCAAAGCGCCGTTGATATTCCGCTTGCGTAACCGCTTTTGATACAGACCGCAAGCACCGCGATAACCACAAAATCGAAAACGTAATTTTTGAAGAACTGCCACGTTCCGCCCGAGTACAGCCCGCCGAGCATATCGTACAGCTTTCCGCCTTCGGCGGGAAGTCTGGTAAAATCGAGAACGACGATTGCGAAAACGCATATAAAGCCCGCTATCGCCGCGCCCTTTATCGCAAGCACTGCGGAACCGAATATTCTGTCCACAACGCTCCACGCGCCGCCCGACTGCTTGAATTTCTTTTTAGTCAGTTTTTTGTACTGTTTTTTGTCTTCCGTGCCGATTGCGTTTAAAATCTGCTCCGTATTGTCTTCGATTTCGTCGTACTGCATATAGTACATAAGCTTTTTGCGCTTTTCTATCCTGCGGTTCAAAAGATATCGAAACAGTTTAAACAGAAACATAAACAGGCACAACAGCCCCACCGTCACGCCCAGCGTTATGACCGCGGCCGCAGTCTGGTTGATTTTACCGATAAGCCGCGACACCGGTATACTTATTAGCCCCGTCAACGCCAGTTCCACCGCCCAGGATTTTACGCGGGTGAAGCCTTTCACGGCGCCCGCTATTATTCCTATGACGGCGAAAAGCGCCGTTAAGGCTATTGCTATAATACTTAATATATCCATTACTTACCTCGCGGGTAATTATTTATTGAAGTTATCTTTGAGTGAAACTATTTCCGACAGCACAAGCGCGTCCCGCCCGCTCTTTTTATAGTAGCCCGTACGCATAAGCTGGAACGGCGTTCCGTCCGCGCACTCGGCAAGATAGGGCTCCGCCTTGCCCGCAAACACCGTTTCGCTGTTCTTGTTAAGTCTTTCCGCGTAATCCTGATCGGGATACTGCTCGTCGCAGAGCAACGGGCTGTACTGTCTGAACTCCGCGTCCTTGCCGTACTTTGCGTCCACCCACTGTATAACGCCCTTTGCCTTCACGTCGCAAGGCTTGTCGGAGCCGCTGCGCGTTTCGGGGAAGTACGTGCATAAAAGTTCCTCCGCCTCGCCGTCGGCGTTAAGCTTTACGTCGTCGCAACGGACGATATACGCGCTTTTAAGGCGCACGTTGCCGCCCTTTTGCAACCTCTTGTATTTGGGGGGAGGGTTCAAGGAAAAATCGTCCCTGTCAATATATACTGTGCCGCTGAATTTTATATCCCTCGTTCCGCCGTCCTCTTTCATAGGATTTTTGTCGAAGGAAAGCGTTTCTTCGCCTGCGTAATTTGTAATAGTAAGTTTCAGGGGATTTAATACCGCCATAGCGCGCTCTGCATTGTCGTTGAGATTATCCCTGATACAGCTGTCCAGCTGGGCCTGACTAACTACGGAATACGCCTTTGCGACACCGACGTCGGCGCAAAACTTTTTAAGCGCCTCGGGCGGAACGCCCCTGTTTTTCAGCCCCGCAATCGTAGGCATACGCGGGTCGTCCCAGCCGCGGACGAATCCCTCGTCCACAAGCTTTTTGAGATAGCGTTTGGACATAAGCATATTCGTAATGTTAAGCCGCGCAAACTCTATCTGTCTGGGCAAAGGCGCTTTGAAACCCGCCTTTTCGACGAACCAGTTATACAAAGGCCTGTGGTTTTCGAATTCCAGCGAGCACAGAGAATGGGTTATTCCCTCTATCGCGTCCGACACGGGGTGAGCGAAATCGTACATAGGATATATGCACCACTTGTCGCCCGTGCGGTAATGATTTACGTGCGCTATGCGGTAAACCACGGGGTCGCGCATATTGAGATTGGGCGACGCCATATCTATTTTCGCGCGCAGAACCTTTTCGCCGTCGGCATACTTGCCGTCGCGCATCTCGCGGAAAAGCCGCAGGTTTTCCTCAACGCTCCTGTTTCTGTAAGGCGAAAACGTGCCCGCCTCAGTAAGCGTGCCGCGCGTCGCGGTTATTTCCGCCGCGGACAGGTCGCACACGTATGCGTTGCCGTCCAAGATATATTTTTCGGCTATTTCGTAAAGACGGTCGTAATAATCGGACGCAAAGACAAGCTTGTCGTACTCGAAACCCAGCCATTTAATCGCGTCCACAATGGAATTGACGTACTCGTAATCCTCTTTCGCGGGGTTGGTGTCGTCCATACGCAGATTGAGTTTGCCGCTATACTTATCCTTAACGCCGAAATTAATGCACATCGCCTTGACGTGGCCAATATGCAGATAGCCGTTGGGCTCTGGCGGGAAACGCACCTGAATTTTGTTTCCTATGCTCTCGAATTTGCCCGCTTCCAGCTCTTCGTTGATTATTTGTTCGATAAAGTTCGTTGCCTCGGGTAATTTCATAAAAATATATCCTTGAAAATTTAAGAAAGTCCTGTAATGTTTCCGTCCGCGTCTATATCTATATGCTCAGCACTGGGTACTTTACCAAGCCCCGGCATAAGCATAACCGAACCCGCGACAGCCACTATGAACTCCGCGCCGCCCTTGTAGATTATGTCGCGCACCTTAACGGTAAAGTTTTCGGGTCTGGAAAGCTTTGCCGCGTCGTCCGAAAGCGAATACTGGGTCTTTGCGATTATTACGGGCAAGCCCTTTATACCCTTGCTCTCTATTTCGGCAATCTTCCTTTTCGCCTCGTCGGTAAACTCCGCGCCTTTGCCGCCGTACACGTTCTTTACTATGTCGTTTATCTTCGTTTTAATATCGTCTTCGAGCGAGTACGCATAGCTCATAGCCGCGCCGCCGCGCCCGCACTCCTCAATTACCGCGCGGGCAAGCTCCTTACCGCCCTCGCCGCCTTTCATAAACACGTCCGTAAATACCGCTTTCGCGCCCGTATCCCTGCACGCCGCGATAACCTCGTCTATCTCCGCCTGAGTGTCGGTTGCAAACCTGTTCATTGCAACCACCGCGGGACGGTTATAAACTTTTTTGATATTTTCTATATGCTTTAAAAGATTTGGCAATCCCGCCCTGAGCGCGGGGACGTTCTCCTCCGACAACGCGGCCTTGTCCGCGCCGCCGTGAAGTTTAAGCGCCTTGACGGTTGCTACTATTACCACGCAGTCTGGCTGAATACCAGCCACGCGGCACTTGGTGTCCAGAAATTTCTCCGCGCCCAAATCCGCGCCGAACCCCGCCTCCGTGACGGCATAATCGGCAAGCGTCATTGCCGTGTACGTGGCGCGTACGGAATTGCAACCGTGCGCGATATTGGCGAACGGGCCGCCGTGGACTATCGCGGGCGTGCCTTCGAGGGTCTGGACGAGGTTGGGTTTTATAGCGTCTTTCAAAAGCGTTGCCATCGCGCCCTCGGCGTGAAGACTGCTTGCGCGGACGTAACCGCCGTTTTCGTCTATACCGACAACAATGTTGCCTATCCTGCGTTTAAGGTCCGCAAGGTCGAGCGCAAGACAAAGCACGGCCATAATTTCCGACGCCGCGGTTATTTCGAACCCCTCTTTCCTGCTGTAACTTTCACAGCCTTTCATAGTACCCGCCTCGCAGGAAATCGTAACGTCCCTGAGCGCGCGGTCGTTCATATCCATACAACGGCGGAAATACACTTCCTTTATTTTAAGCGCGTTGCCGCGGAATATATGGTTGTCTATCATAGCGCAAAGCAAGTTGTTGGCCGCGGTAATGGCGTGCAAATCGCCCGTAAAATGCAAATTGATGTCCGCCATAGGCACGACCTGCGCGTATCCGCCGCCCGCCGCACCGCCTTTGATACCGAAAACGGGACCGAGCGACGGCTCCCTCAAAGCAAGACAAACGCTTTTGCCGAGCTTTGCCATACCGTCTGCAAGTCCGATCGATACGGTGGTCTTGCCCTCGCCGCTGGCCGTGGGGTTAATGGCGGTGACCAGAATAAGTTTTGATTTGGGATTGACTTTTTTCAGGTCTATTTTCGCTTTGTATTTTCCGTACAGCTCTATCCCGTCTTCGTCGAGTCCGAGCTTACGCGCTATTTCCCTGACGTCTTTAAGCTTACAGCTTTCGGCGATTTCGATATCCGACAACATTCCGCACCTCGCAAAATTTGTAATTGATATTTATTACAGTTTGTTACATTATACCACACGTGCAAGTTAAAAGTATATTATTTGACAATACTTTTTTTAATTTTTTTGCAAGCCCTTTGCTTGACTTGAAACGCATTTTTTTATAAAATTGTGTTATTATATTTAAAGTCCGTATTAAACCAAATACGGCGTAAGGAGAATTTTATATGGCAGACAAAAAACGCGCCGTGACAATGGAAAAGCTTGTTGCGCTTTGCAAAAACAGGGGATTCATCTTCCCCGGAAGCGAGATATACGGCGGACTTGCCAACACCTGGGATTTCGGACCGCTCGGCGTGGAGCTTAAAAACAACGTTAAAAAAGCGTGGTGGAAAAAATTCGTACAGGAAACGCCGTACAACACGGGCCTTGACTGCGCGATACTTATGAACCCGAGGACCTGGAAAGCCTCCGGCCATCTCGGCGGATTTTCCGACCCGCTTATGGATTGCAGAAACTGCAAGGCAAGACACCGCGCCGACAATCTCATAGAAGATTATTGCAAAAAACACGGTCTGGACGTTAAAATCGAGGCTATGGACAACGACGCGCTGGAAAGCTTTATAACCGAAAAGAAAATCAACTGCCCCGTATGCGGCAAGAGCGACTTCACGCCCATAAGAAAATTCAACCTTATGTTCAAAACCTTTCAGGGCGTTACCGAGGACAGCGTAAACACCGTATACCTCCGTCCCGAAACCGCGCAGGGCATATTCGTAAACTTCAAAAACGTGCAGCGTTCTTCGCGTCTTCGCGTGCCTTTCGGTATCGGACAGATAGGAAAATCGTTCAGAAACGAAATCACGCCCGGAAACTTTATCTTCCGCGTGCGCGAGTTCGAGCAGATGGAACTGGAATTTTTCTGTAAACCAGGGACCGATCTGGAATGGTTCGGATACTGGAAAGAGTACTGCAAAAACTTCCTACTCACGCTCGGAATGAAGGAAGAAAACCTTAAACTTCGCGACCACTCCCCCGAAGAGCTTTGTTTCTATTCCAAAGCGACGACCGATTTCGAGTACAATTTCGCGTTCGGCTGGGGCGAGCTTTGGGGCATTGCCGACAGAACGGATTACGACCTTAAACAGCACGCCGCGGAAAGCGGGGAAAATATGGAATACACCGACCCCGCGACAAACGAAAAGTACGTTCCGTACGTTATTGAGCCCTCGCTCGGCGCGGAGAGAGTCGTTCTCGCGTTCCTTACCGACGCGTACGACGAGGAAGTTCTCGACGAGAGCAAGAATGACGTGAGGACTGTTTTAAGACTGCACCCCTTCCTTGCGCCTTTCAAGGCCGCCGTACTGCCCTTGCAGAAAGGACTGTCCGAAAAGGCGGACGAGGTTTACGCAAGGCTTGCGAAAAAATTTTCCGTTACCTATGACGTGACGGGTTCTATCGGCAAGAGATACCGCCGTCAGGACGAAATAGGCACGCCGTACTGTATCACCGTCGATTTCGACACGCTGAACGACGATACGGTTACCGTGCGCGACAGAGACAGTATGCAACAGATAAGACTGAAAATAGACGAGCTGGAAACGTACATTCAAAACAGCCTTGAATTTTAAATTTAAAGTGGCGACGCTGTACAGCGCCGCCGCTTTTATTTATCCTCAATCTTTGTCGGTGTTTTTCTCGATATACTTGTCGAGTATAGACATACCTATTTTTTTACCTATGCCCGCAAGCCTTGTCTTGACCGTTTTGGGCTGTTTAACTTCCTCTTCTATACTGCCCGAAAAATTAAGATCCCTGCAAGGATTGAATGTTACGTAGCCGCACTCCGTAGCATATTCGAAAACGTTTTTCAAAATGCCTTCAACTACGGGGCGGTCCTCTTCCGCGGCGCTTTCCGCAACGCTTAATATATGCGCGGATTTAATCGCCGAAACGTATTTTTTACCGAAAGCGGGGATTAAGAAATTATCCAGACAAACGCCTATTTCCGAGTGGTATTTCTGCGACACGCGCTTAATCGCCTTGCTTTCCGCGCCCGAAGTTACGGTAAGTTCATACCACTCCAACGCGACCTGCGAGAAACGGCGCTTTATTTTCACGGGCGAAAGCAACCATCTTGCCAGCTTACCCAAACTTCCGAATATCAGCGGTATCAGCTGGACGATAAGACAAATAATTGAAATTATTATAAGCACTATGTCGAGCGCAATATTTTTCGCCGAGCCTTCCGAAAAATTAGCTAAAACTATCGCCGCGATTGCCATAGCAAGCGACAACAGGCGCAGAATATACCTGAAAACGGACAGCGTTTTCGTATACTTTTTAATGTTTGTCGCCTTTGCCTTAAGACTGCACGTCATAACCACGAAAAGCGTTATAAACAACGCTACGTAAACGCCGATAAGGCAATACATAGCTATTTCCGTGTACAGACTGAGTTTGTTTAATATACCCGTAAAGAGTATGTACGATACGTACAGCACCGTAAACACAAGGCTGACGGACATTGATAACAGGTTGAGCCTGCGCGCGATAACCGCGCGGTTATTATAGATGTTTTTAATCACGCTGCGCATATCGTAAACGTCTTTGGCAAGCGTGAACGTTTCTTCCGCGTTTATGGTGTGACGTATAGTCACTTTCTCTTCTTCTTTGTTCTGTTCGTCCATATCCAAATCCTCCCGCCGCAAAGCGACAAAGATTAATTCCGCATTATATTATAGCACGGTTTCGTACTGTTTGTAAAGACTATCAATCTGTAATTTTATGCCTTCCAGCTCCTCGACAAGAACGCTGACCTGCGTGTAGTCGGAGGCGACATCGGGGCGGGCGAGCAACCCGTTTATCTCCTCTTCGCGCTTTTCGCACTCCGCAATTTGCGTTTCGAGTTTCTTAACAAACTGTTTTTTCTTCTCTTCCTCCGCCCTGTCCTTTTTGGAACGGTAAAAGCTTTTTTCCTCCGCGGCGACGGGCGCGCTCTTTTGCGGCTCCGCCGCCTTTTTCTTTTCCGCGGTATAACTTTCGTAACCGCCCTCGAACTTGACTAAATGTCCGCCGCTGATCTCCGCCACGTTCTGCGCAAGCGCCGAAATGAAATACCTGTCGTGCGAAACGAAAATAAGCGTTCCGTCGAACTCCTTCAACGCCTGTTCCAGCCCCTCGCGCGCGGGCAGGTCAAGATGGTTTGTCGGCTCGTCCATTAAAAGAACGTTGCCGCGCTCGCATTCCAGAACGCAAAGCGCAAGCTTGGCCCTCTCCCCGCCCGAAAGCGATTTGACAGTCTTTGACATATCCTCCGCAAACAGTCCGCACCGCGCCAACGCCGAACGCGCCTCGGTCTGGGTATAGCCGACGTGCCGCTCCCACAGCTCCTGCAAGACCGTGTTGTCGCCGTTCAGGTTTGCCGTTTCCTGATCGTAGTACGCGAACCTGACGAACCGCCCCGCCTTTATCGCGGGATTGCCGTTCATAATCTCTTTCAAAAGCGTACTCTTGCCCGTGCCGTTTTCGCCTACGACGGCAAGCTTTTCTCCGCGCATAACGTTCAGGTTCCCGTCCGTAATAAGATTTTTCGCGCCGCGGCTTAAATTCAGTCCGCTTATTTCCAGAACATTTTCATACGGCTGGATTTCGAAACAAAACTTAAACACGGGCGGTTTATGCGGCACGTACGGCTTTTCGAGTATCTGCATTTTTTCAAGCTGTTTGACGCGGCTCTGCGCAGACTTCGCGGTGGTTGCGCGGGCGATGTTCCTGTCCACGTAATCCTGTAACTTTGCTATCTCCTCCTGCTGGGCCTCGTAGTCCTTCAACCGCCTTGCGCACAAGTCGGCTTTGAGAATTTTATATTTCGAATAGTTGCCCGCAAACGATAGAAGGCGCTTGTTTTCTATTTCCAGTATTCGCCCCGCTATCCTGTCCAGAAAATATCTGTCGTGCGATACGACGAAAATCGCGCCGCCGAACGTTTGAAGATATTCTTCAAGCCAGAAAAGCGTGGAAATATCGAGGTGGTTTGTCGGCTCGTCCAGAATCAATAAATCGGGCTGTTCCAAAAGAAGGCGCGCAAGTTTCATTCTCGTCTTTTCGCCGCCCGACATAGTGTCTATAACCCTGTCGTACATCTGCGAAAAGCCTATGCCGTTGAGCACGGTCTTTATTTTAACATCCACGTCGAAACAGTCGCGCGCGGCAAGAAACTTGTTAAGGCTTTCGATCTTAGCCGCCAAAGCGCCGTACTCGCGCCCGCCGTATTCGGTAGCGGCAAGCTCAGCGGAGAGTGCGGAAAGCTTTTCGACCGCGTCAAGCTCTTCCCTGAAAATTTCCAGCATTTCCTTATAGACCGTGTTGCCGCTGGTATAGCCGCCGTTCTGTTCGAGATAACCTATCTTTATTCCGTTCTTTTTGATAACAGAGCCCTGCTCCGCTTCCAGCTCGCCCGAAATAAGCCTTATAAGCGTGGTCTTGCCTTCGCCGTTCGCGCCGATAAGGCCGACGCGCTCGCCCTCGTTGAGAGCGAACGAAACCTGTTCCAATATCGGATTTCCGTCATAGCCGAAAGTTACGTTGTCGAGTGTAATTAACATAATAATCAGTAATCCCAGTCGGGTATATATCGTTCGTCAGCACTGCCGTGCTCCTGCAAAAACACGTTTTTCAGGCCGTGTTCTTTTACAGCCGACAGCACCCTGTCATACTCGCGCGCGGTAATTCTGCGCTGTAATTCCTTAAATCGTTCTATTTCGCCGTACGGCGTGTACTGGCTCATAAGACTGAAATACACGCTGTCGGGCAATGTGGAAACAAACTTAACCACTTCCACCGAGTCGTACGCGGCTAGCGGAAGTATCAGGTGTCTTACTATACAGCCCGAAAGCATTTTCCCGTCCGCGCTCATTTTCAGCGGCTTGCCCGACATAAACTTTACCGCGGGCAACGCATAGTCCGCGTAATCGGCACGCGCGGTATACCTTTTTGCAAGAAAGGGGTCGATGAATTTCAAATCGGGTAAATAAATATCCGTAAACTTATCGGCAATTTCCAGGCTTTGCAATGTTTCGTATCCGTGCGTGTTGTATACCACGGGGATTTTCGGACGGTATATTTCGAAAGCCCGAGCAATATCGTCCAGATAATGCGTGGGGTTGACAAGGTTTATGTTTTCCGCCCCAGCCTCTTCCAGTTCTGCGAAGATTTCCGAAAGGCGGCTCGGAGTGATTTCTTTACCGCGGGTATTGCGCGACAACTCGTAGTTCTGACAAAACACGCACTTTAACGAGCAGCCGCAAAAAAATACGCAGCCGCTACCGTTCTTAAAAGATACAGGCGGCTCCTCGTATCTGTGTAGATAGTACTTTGCAATCTTTAACCCGTTTACCCCGCACGCGCCGTTATGCGCGGGTCTGTCCGCCCCGCACGCGACGGGGCAACGTTTACAATTCATAAACCCATTATAAATTATTGCGGCGAAAATTGCAAGTTTTGATTGACAGCATAACGCAATTATGATATAATCCGTTCAAACCTATAAAGAGTGTGCGAGAGAACGGCTCCCTGACCACACAGCAACCTGCCAAGCAAGGTGCTAACGCCGAGACCTATGGGATTATAATTGATTTTTACCCCGCCAGGTCCGCGGGGATTTTTTATTATGATCAGAAAAATAGAGTGTACGGATAAAGAGATATATTTTAAAATGTCGGAGCAGTTTTATGCGTCGGGCGCGGCACTTTCGGCTATCGGGAACGATAAGCGGGAAGCGTTCTGGCCGGAAATTTTAAAGGACGTTTTCGTGCACGGATACATATTCGAGCACGGCGGCGAATGCGCGGGTTACGCGCTTACCGTCCCCTACGCCTCGCAGGAGTTCGGCGGCACGGTGCTTTGGATTGACGAACTGTTTGTTTTGCCGAATTTCAGGGGACTTGGCATTGCGAAAGAGTTTTTGCGATACGCCGAAAAGATTTCGTGCAACGTTTTGTTGAGGCTCGAAGTCGAGAAAGATAACGAACGCGCAGTTAAAATTTACAGGGACGGCGGGTTCGCGGTTTTACCCTATATACAAATGATTAAGAATACGTGAGGTTATTATGAAGAAATTATTTACAAGCGAAAGCGTTACTGAAGGTCACCCCGACAAACTTTGCGACCGCATTTCCGACGCGATAGTAGACGAGATTTTAAAGCAGGACCCGAACGCGAGGTGCGCGATAGAGTGTTGCGCCGCCTATGACAGGCTTATGATTATGGGCGAGGTGACGGCCGACGCCGCAGTGGACTACGAGCAGACCGCAAGGCGAACCATTAAGGAAATAGGCTACGACTTCGGAACGTTTTCTTACGATAAATGCAACATAACCGTGGCCGTGCACCGCCAGAGCCCCGACATTGCGCTGGGCGTAGACAGCTCAATCGAGAATAAAGCGGGCGGCGAGGCCGAGGACCTGCTCGGCGCGGGCGACCAGGGTATGATGTTCGGTTACGCTTGCCGCGAAACCGAGGAGCTTATGCCCCTGCCAATTTCGCTTGCGCATAAACTCGCGAAAAGGCTGGAAACCGTCAGGACTTCGGGCATTGCGCCCTACCTCCGCCCAGACGGTAAAACTCAGGTGACCGTGGAATACGACGGCAGGCTGCCCAAGAGAATCGAAACGGTGGTTGTGTCCGCACAGCACGACGAGCACGTTTCTCAGGAGAAACTTAAAGAAGATATCTTAAAGCACGTTATAAGCGTTATCCCCTCCGCCCTTCTCGACGAAAACACAAGGTATTTTATCAACCCCACGGGCAGGTTTGAAATAGGCGGGCCCGAAGGCGACAGCGGGCTTACCGGCAGAAAAATCATAGTCGATACTTACGGCGGCAGGTGCGCGCACGGCGGCGGAGCTTTTTCGGGGAAAGACCCGACCAAGGTCGACCGCTCGGCGGCGTATATGGCGAGGTATATCTGCAAGAATATCGTGGCCGCGGGGCTTGCCGACGAGGTGCAGTTGCAGGTGGCTTACGCGATAGGCGTATCCCGACCCGTTTCCGTTTTCGTAGACACCTACGGCACGGGTAAACTGCCCGACGGAGAAATTGCAGACATAGTTTTAAAAGAGTTTGACCTGCGCCCCTATTCCATTATTAAAAAGCTGGGATTACGCGCGCCCATTTATTCGGAAACGGCGGCATACGGACATTTCGGGAAATCGGGCCTGCCCTGGGAAAGAGTCGACCGCGCCGAAGTCCTTAAAAAGTATTTATGAAAGGGCTGGGTAAATTTCTAAGCGAAACGCTTTTTCCCAATAACTTCACCTGCGATATTTGCGGCATAGAAACTTTCGAAACAAACATCTGTGACGAATGTTTAAAAACGATAGAATTCAACAACAAAACCACCTGTCCCGTTTGCGGCAGAAAAACTGTCAGGGCGGAAATATGTTACGAATGTAAAGCGCGGGCGCCTCTCTTCAAGAAAGGCGTTTCTGCGCTTATTTACAGGGACGGCGCGGCCGTTCTTATTAAAAAATTCAAAAACGGAAACGGATACCTGAAAGAGTATTTCGCCGATTTGTTGGCCGAAAAAGTAAAGCAATTACCGCTGGCAGACTGTATCGTATACGTGCCTATGACCGAAAAGGCTGTTATTAAGCGCGGATATAATCAGGGCGAACTGCTTGCGAAAAGTTTGTCCGTACGCTCGAGCATACCTGTTTTGAAAAACGCCGTCGTCAAGGTCAAAGACACTTCCGAGCAAAAATCGCTGTCCCAGAAAGAACGCCTTAAAAATTTAAAAGGTTGTTTCAGCGTAAAAAAGCGCAATGAGGTTAATGACAAAAATATTCTGCTTGTAGACGACGTTTTAACGACGGGCGCAACAGCGGAAACCGTATGCAGAAAACTTTTGAAAGCGGGCGCGGCGCACGTGTATCTCGCAACCGTTGCGTCAGTTGAATTTAAGCTTGAAAAGAAAGATTAAAATAATTGACAACCCCTCTGCCTTTTGATAAAATATAAAAGCTGTTTTAAACCTCAGCAGAGCGGACGATAAATTCGGCGCATATGCCGTAATTCTATCGCTCTTTCATTGATTTATATATTCGGAGAGATGGCAGAGCGGTCGAATGCGGCGGTCTTGAAAACCGTTGATGGGCAACTATCCGGGGGTTCGAATCCCTCTCTCTCCGCCAAGAGCACGGAGCACGAAAAATCGGACAGTCAGAAAAAGACTGTCCGATTTTTCGTGCTCCGTGCACCGCCTTTTTTATCTGTTGTCGATTATTTCAGGATACATATCGTGGTGCGACAGCCTGTTCCAAGCTACCTGTTCCCACTTTGTTCCCTTTCTTCCATAGTTACAATAGGGGTCTATGGAAATTCCGCCGCGGGGCAAAAACTTGCCCCATACCTCTATGTATGCAGGGTCCATCAAATCAATAAGGTCGTTCATAATTATGTTAACGCAGTCTTCGTGGAAATCACCGCGGTTTCTAAACCCGAAAAGATACAGCTTTAAAGACTTGCTTTCAACCATCTTTTCGCGCGGTACGTACGAAATATAGACCTTGGCAAAATCGGGCTGGCCCGTAATCGGGCAGAGGCTTGTGAATTCCGGACAGTTGAACTTTACGAAATAGTCCCTTTCGGGGTGTTTGTTTGTAAATGTTTCCAAAACGGACGGGTCGTAAGTCTGCGGATATTTGGTGTTGTTGTCACCGAGCAGGGTAATACCTTCGTTCTGTTTTTCTCTTGGCATTTTATTCTCCTTTTATTGCGGGGTCTTCTATTCCGTTGGCTTTAAATGCCGCGGTGCGGTCACGGCAAGTAGCACATACGCCGCAAGGTGTTCCGCCGCCCGAATAACAGCTCCAAGTATATTTATACGGAACGCCGAGTTCAAGCCCCATTTTTACTACCTGAGATTTGTTTAAGTTTACAAATGGCGCAAGAATTCTAAGCTGTCCGCCGCTACCCGTATAAATAGCTTCGCCCATAGCGGAATTAAACTTTTCGCTACAATCCGGATAGGCGTTGCCCGCCGCATCGTCGCTGTGCGCGCCGTAATATATCACCTCGCACCCGTGCGAAAGCGCCACGCTTGCCGCCGCCGAAAGAAACAGCCCGTTCCTGAAAGGAACATAGGTTGAAACGGGTTTGCCGCCCGTTACGGAAAGCTGTTCGGCATAACTTTGCAGAGGTATAGTATTTGGTGAATCCGCCAAGAGCGAACAGTCCGAACCTTCGAATATGACCGAAAGGTCAAGCCGTTTTACAACAATGCCGTAAAAAGCGGCAACTTTTTGCGCTGCATCAAGTTCTTTACTGTGGGTCTGACCGTAGTAAACGGAAAGGGCGGAAACTTCCGCCGCGCCGTATTTTTGAACCGCCAGTCCGAGACAGGTTGCGCTATCCACACCGCCGCTTAATAAAACAAGTGCTTTCATACCCTGTCCCCCAAAAGATTTTGCAGGGAAACATTCTCCTTGAACGCACCGAAGTAAGATTTTGTAACCGTTTTTGACGATACGTTTTTTATCCCGCGCGAAGTCATACAGCTGTGGCAACCTTCTATCCTGACTCCGACGTCGGGCGATAAAGCAGCAAGAGAAATTATCTCGGCAATGTCCCGTCCAAGACGCTCCTGCAATTGAAGCCGCTTTGCCGCCATATCGCAGATGCGCGCAATTTTACTCAATCCAAGAACTCTTCCGCGCGGAACGTACGCCACATCGACTTTCATATCGTACATAAGCGCCATATGATGTTCGCAATAACTGAACACGCTTATGTCCTTTATGACTACTGCGTCGCCTGAATTCGGGTCCGAGGGAACTTCAAACGTTTTTCCAAACTTTTCCGCAATTTCGCGGTTGGTGTATTTAATTCCCTCAAACGCTTCTTCGTACATTCGCGCCACGCGGGCAGGCGTTTCGCGCAGACCTTCCCTGTCGGGATCTTCGCCTATGGCGATCAATAACCCGCGGATATGTTTTTCTATTTCTTTGATATCCATACTTTCTCCTATACCCCGCGCATATCGGGTTCCCAGATGATTTTATGCAACTGTAATTGCAGACGTACGCCGTTAAGCTTACGCTCTTTTATAAACTCAGTTATTTCCACTGGCTTGATTTTTCCGAATACGGGGCTGAAATAAACGCGGCACCTGTCCGTAAGCCCGTACTCGTTTATAATCTGTTCCGCGCGCATCAAATCGCAATTATCACCAACAACAAACTTGACCGCGTCACGTAACGTAAGGTAAGAAAAGTTTTCGGTCAACATATATTTTTCCATTCCGCTTGAAGGAAGTTTATAATCTGCCGTAACGGCGGGACGAGGCGAAATGGAAACTATATTTTTCAACGGCACGCTTCCGTTGGTTTCTATTTCTACCTCTGCACCCGACGCACCCAACAGGCCTATAAGATACGCAATATTCGCCTGCAATAGCGGTTCCCCGCCCGTAAGTGTAACGTTTTTAACGCCCGTTGATTTCACGTATGCAACAATCTCTTCCGCAGAAGCAAGCTCGTATTTTACGTCCGATGTGTTCGCCCAGTGTGTGTCGCAGTAGCCGCAATTTAGATTGCAGCCGCAAAACCGCAGAAACACGGCAAGCTCGCCAGCGCGCTGACCTTCGCCGTTTATGCTTACAAACTTTTCGGCAATTTTAAAACAGGACATATTACTCACCGTACACCGCGCAGTTATCGGGTGATTCGTAGACTGTCACGCTGAAAACGGGCAAGCCTTTCTTGCAAAGGTCGGCGTAAATGTGCGAAGCGAAGTTTTCGGCTGTGGGTCTGAAATCAGTTTCAACCAATGTAAATCCCTCTTCTTTAAACGCGGCAAGGGTCACCGGTTTAAGTGTGTTTTTTTCGTAAATAAGCGTATGGTCAAAGCCTTCTGCAAGCTCTTTTACCGCCTGCTTAAAATCGCCGAAATCCAGAAGCATACCGCGCTTTTCACCGCTTCCCTGCAATTTGCCGCCGCTTATCTTTACTTCCACAATCCAGTGATGACCGTGAATATTTGCACACTTGCCGTTATAGCCTTGAAGAAAGTGCGCGCTGTCAAAACAAGCCGAAGTTTTTAAATAATACATATCTCTCCTTTTGCGCAAAAAAGTACAGCCGCGACAAAACGACTGCACCTAAAAAGACTGTTCACATTCAGATGCCCTGGTTTTGTTTAAAGACAGGATGGCGCAAACGAACTGTCTAATTTATTGACTATATAATATCACGCCGCAACAAGTATGTCAACTCAACCAGAGCGCTTACACGCTACTTATTTTCAAATTGTTTTAGGTATTTACTTAGAATTATTAGCTTGTTCAATTATTACGGCCTTATCATAACGACCGTCTTTCTGTTCGGCGGAATAATGCTGCTAAATATACCGCTTATCGTGTTCGCCGTAGTTTTCGCCGTAAATGATATTTTAATCAGCTATAAAAATGCTTTATATGTTTGATTTTTACGGCCAAAGAGGCTATAATCATTTAAAAACATTTATACGGATAATTTAAACAAATACATATGACAGACACTACGGAACGGCTTGCGAACGGAAAAATATTGCCGTTGATTTTTAAACTGACTATACCTGCCGTCGTTGCACAGCTCATCACTTTTCTCTATAACATTGTCGACAGAATGTTCGTCGCTAAGATAGACGGCTCGGGTATGGACGCGCTTGCGGCGCTTGGGATTGTTTTACCCATTACTCTTATAATTCAGGCTTTTGCAAATCTGGTCGGAATGGGCGGTTCGCCGCGGGCAAGCATTAAGCTGGGAGAAAACGACGGCGAAGAAGCCAACAAAATTTTCAACACCGCTTTTTTGATGTTGACCGTTTTTGCGGTTATACTGAGTCTATCTACTTTATTTCTCGCAAAACAGCTTGTTATACTTTTCGGCTGTCCGCCCAGCGCAGTAGAGTTCGCCGCGGCATACCTCAAAGTTTATTCGCTGGGAACGGTGTTCGTAATGCTTGCGCAGGGGCTTAACCCTTTCATTACCGCTCAGGGCCACTCGTTCACGGCTATGTTTTCGGTATTGATAGGCGCAATAATAAACATTGCGCTTGACCCCCTATTCATTTTCGTGTTCGGACTGGGCGTAAAGGGCGCAAGTCTTGCGACGGTCATTTCCCAATCCGTTTCGTTTATCTGGATAATCATTTTCCTTTGCTCAAAAAATAGCCTTTTCAAACTACGCTTTAAAGATATGCGGCCGAACGCAAAAAGGATTTTCGGCATCGTTTCGCTAGGTTTCACGCCGTTCGTTATGATTTCGACCGAGTGTGCAATCCAGATAGTGTTCAATATAAACCTTAATATGTCCACGGGCGGAAACAAAGACTATACGGCCGCGCTTACGATAATGCTCAGCGCGTTGCAATTCATATCTTTGCCTTTAAACGGGCTTGGTAGCGGTATGCA
Source organism: uncultured Christensenella sp. (assembly GCA_910579705.1). Taxonomy (GTDB): domain Bacteria; phylum Bacillota; class Clostridia; order Christensenellales; family Borkfalkiaceae; genus Coproplasma. The sequence continues at coordinate 67,575 of CAJTUI010000011.1, read as the reverse complement.
ACCTTTCGTAAGCTATAATTACGGTATGGGCAACGCCGAACGACTGAAAAAAGGAATTAAGTACGTCACGGTAATTTCGTTTATCTTCGCCGTGGTCATATGGACGGTTTCTATGTCCGCACCTTCGCTGTACGCTTTTATATTTTCGGCAAGCGATAACGTTAAACATATCGTTAAAGACTACTCCCCTCTGTTTCTTATGGGTTCCATTATGTTTTTCGTACAAATGACCCTTCAAAACGTGAACGTTGCGCTGGGTCAGGCGAAATCCGCGCTCATACTGGCAGTTATGAGAAAAGTAATCATCCTTATACCGCTCTGCTTTGCGCTTACGCATTTCATAGGCTTCAAGGGCGTGTATATGTCGGAAGGCATTGCCGATTTTATTGCGGGCGCGATAACTTCGGCGGTAATATTCATCACCTTTCCCAAAGTGTTTAAAAAGCGGGAAAACGAAGTAAAAATGAAACTCGCCGAAAAAGAAGATTAAAAAAAGTCCCCCGATACTCGGGGGCTTTTGTTATTTGGTTTGTAACCTGCGGTAATAAACGGCAATCGCAATAGTCGGTATAATATAAAGTAAAAAGCTCATTAAAGCCCACACCGAAACAAAAACCATATTCAGCGCCAAAACGGGTAGCGTGGTCACGCTCAGCCAGACACAGGCGAACCCGTTAATCTTTTTCCAGACAGCGCCGTTTCCCAGCGTAAAGGCCGTTCTTATACCTAATAATTTGTTTGGAGGAGTAACGTACGGCGACATAGCCAAGAATATCGAAAGAAAAAAAGCAAGCATAACGCAAACTATGTACGACATTAAGTTTGCATCGGAAACGCTAAGGGAATGAATTACCAGAATAAAAATTTCGTAAGATACCGTAAGGACAAGACAAATTACGTGAAATAAAATTACCGACTTTTTCTCCCTACCGCGTTTACAGAATTCATATACAATAAAATCCGTCGCCGCGAAAATCAGAAAAGTTATCAAATGCAATAGGATTTCGTATTTCTTGCCGTATCTGTCGACTTGTCCGTGTGTCCAGTGCGCAGGAATTACTTCGGGTAAAAACCTCAGTAAAACAAACACCGTCAATATACTGAAAAAAGCGGTAAGTAAGTTATAAAACAGCAAAGTTCTATTGAGATTGAAACTCTTGTCTTCTACGCTGTTGTCGGACAACATAAATTCAAGCGTAACCCCCAAAACAGAGCACAAACTCTTTAACGTTTCTATATCCGGCTCGTTTATCCCCTGCTCCCACTTGGATACGCTTTGTCTTGTAACGTAAAGCCTTGACGCAAGTTCCTGTTGAGTCATACCTTTTTTTAAACGGCTATACCGCAAATTGTCTTTAAACATAGCACCATTATATGTTATAACTTAACTAAAATCAAGAGAGCAGCGCGCACCGTTTGGTTGCGCGCCGAAAAATTCTTTATTTTAACGCTATCAAATTGTCGCTATGTCAGAATTTTGGAATAATACCATTTTGGGTAATGATAAAATATTGTCAAATTACTAAAGGAGACAATATTTTATGCAACTCAATCAAGCTTTATCGCTAAGAATTCAACAGCTCATAAAAGACAAAAAATAGAAGGGCTATAAACTTTCCTCAAAGAGCGCGGTATGCACTTCCACCATTTCGAATATAGTTCTTTGTAAAAGCAATTCCTGCACTCTTGCTACTTTGCTTAATATTTGCAGAGGATTCAATATTACGCTGGAACAGTTTTTCGCGTCCGATTTATTTTCGACGGAAAATCTGGACGACAACTGAAACCTACATAACAATTTAAACGCGGAAAAGACTTTCGTCCTTCCCGCGTTTTGTGGCGCAGAGAAGAGGATTTGAACCTCCGGTACCTTTTGGGTACACACGATTTCCAATCGTGCGCCTTAAACCGCTCAGCCATCTCTGCATTGCTTGATTATTTTAGCGTATTTCATAACAAAAATCAAGCGTTTTTATTTGCAATAATCAGTTCTGCGAATTTTTTTGCTATATTTACTCCGCAGACCCGCTCGGCCTCGGCGAAAAAGGCGTTCGAGTTTACTTCGCAGATATACCTGTTACCATTTTCGTCCGTCAGAACGTCTATGCCGCAGTAGTCGAGATTGAGTATTGCGGCGGTCCGCTCGCAGAGCTTTTTTAAATTTTCGTCCGCATCTAACCTTTCACCGCTTCCGCCCAGTTCTATATTGGAACGGAAGTCGTTTTTATTTATGCGTTTCATTGCGCAGACGAATTTTCCGCCGATTACTATCGCGCGAATATCTTCGCCGCCCCTGCCGATAAACTTCTGATAGAAATGAGCGCAGAGTTTGTTACGCTCCTCGAATTCGGCCAGCTCCAAACTGTTTCTTATAAGATACACGCCCGCACCCAGCGAGCCGTAACACTTTTTAGCTACGAGAGGAAATTTGAGCCGTTTTGCAACCGTTTCCAAAAACTCACGGTTAACCTTTGCGTCGGGATAATAACAAAGCGGCGCGTAAACGCTGTCCGGCATAGGTATTCCCATATCCGAAAGACTTATATGCGTAAGCAATTTATCGTCGCACACCTCTATCGCCTGCGCGCTGTTTATAAGTCTGACCCCGCACTTTTCAAGAAGTCGAGCCGCCGCCCTGTCCTTATCCAGAAACACGCAAACTCCGAAATCGGAGCCGACTGCGCGACCGTTCTCAATATATGCCAAATCAATATTTTTAACAATCTCGCAGTGCGCGCCCGCTCGTTCCAGTTCTTCGGCGATACGCTTTGCCTGCATAATCTGAGATGCGTTCTTTATATACGCGTTGACGACTATACGACAGTTCAAGCAACCACCCTGTAAACGGCCGCGACCTCCGCAATGCCCGACAAATTGATTTCTTCCACCGCTTTGTCGACGTCCTTTTCACGCGTTTCGTGCGTAATAAGTATAAGCGATACGAACTCGCCGTTCCTGTTTTCGTCCTGAACGAGCTGTGAAACGCTTATTCCGTGTTTGCCGAGCGCCGCAGTGACCTTTGAAAGCACTCCCGCCTTATCGCTCGCGGTAAGCCTGATATAATACGCGCTTTTGAAATTGCAAATAAACTTTGTAGCGGGGTCCGCGTCCTTGGTGTTTTCAAACGGAGAATAATTGAAATTATCGTGCGTGGCGCAGTAAATAATATCCCCGACTATCGCGCTACCCGTGGGCAACGCACCCGCGCCCCTGCCGTAAAGCATAACGTCCTCAACGCTGTCGCCGGTAATATAAACGGCGTTATAACTGTCCTTTACGCCCGCGAGAGGGTGATTGCTGGAAATAAAAGCGGGGTGCACCCTTACCTCTATTCCGTCGCCTTTGTTCTTACCGACGGCAAGCAGTTTTAAAGCGTAACCCAGCCTTTTTCCGTTTGCAAGGTCCGTGCAGTCCACGCCCGTTATGCCCTCGCGGTATACCGCCGTAAACGGTATCTTTGTATGAAACGCCAGACTTGATAAAATGGACAGCTTATACGCCGCGTCGTAGCCTTCTACGTCCGCGGTGGGGTCTGCCTCGGCATAGCCGAGTTTCTGCGCCTCCTTCATCACGTCGCCGTAGGACGCGCCCTCGTCCGACATCTTTGTAAGTATATAATTCGTCGTGCCGTTGATAATACCCGTCATCGACAAAATTTTGTTGCCCTGTAAATTATCCAGAAGAGTCCTGATAACGGGGACACCGCCTACGCAGCTCGCCTCGTAGAACAGCCCGCAGTTGTTTTTCTTTGCGGCCTTTTCAAGCTCGTAACTGTATTTGCAATAAAGCTCCTTATTGGACGTTACGACCGATTTCCCGGCGTTTAACGCGGCGAGAACGAAAGTTTTCGCAGGCTCCACCCCGCCGATAACTTCCACCACGATATCCACTTCGGGATTGGAGCAGATTTCGGCTATGTTAGAGCAGATTTTGCTCTTATCTATGCCGAGTTCGACAGCGCGCGCGGCGTTGCGTTCGAGTACGCATTCGACGGTAAGGTCAAGCCCGTGCGCTTTCCTGTAAAAATCACGGTGACCCGTAAGTATCCGATATGTTCCGCCTCCTACCACCCCGAGACCGAGTATCGCCACGCCGACTTTCTTCATTTCATTCCTCCGTTTTATTGAGATAATACAGGTATCTTAACCCTTCCAAAGTGAGCAACTTGTCCACGTAATCTATACAGCTGATTTCTTTTGCTATAATCTCCGAAAACCCGCCCGTGGCAATCGTCGTCACGTGTTCGCATTTCAGTTCCCTCTTGATTTTTTTGACGAGATACTCGACAAGCCCCGCAAAGCCGTACACTATTCCCGACTGCATATTCGTTACGGTATTTTTACCTATAACCGAGGCAGGCCGCTCTATTTCCACGCGCGGAAGTTTCGCCGTGCCGTTTACAAGACTGTCAAGAGAGCCCTTTATCCCCGGCGCAATTACTCCGCCCGTGAACTCGCCCTTTTCGTTGATTACGTTTAACGTGGTCGCCGTTCCGAAATCGATTATAATAAGCGGCGCGCCGTATTTTCTAACCGCCGCCACGTTGTTTACAACCCTGTCCGCGCCCACTTCCTTTGCGTTATCCACCTTTAAATTTATGCCCGTTTTAAGCCCCGGGGCAAGCATTAAAGGCTTGAAATGCAGATAGTTGCGGCACATACGTTCGAGCGTGTAATCGAGTTGCGGAACGACCGACGATATGATACCGCCGTCTATGTCGTCCTGCGTTATTTTATTGTTTCCCAGAATTGTTATAAGCTGACCGCCGTACTCGTCGGAAGTCTTCTTATACTCCGTTGAAATGCGAAAACTGAGCACAAGCTTTTCACCGTCGAATACGGCGTGCTTGATGTTCGTGTTTCCAACGTCCATACATAAAATCATAATACTTAAACTTCTTTATTTTCCGTTTCGCCTATTTCTTTACGGCGGTTTACTTTCTTTATTATTCTCTTTTCCACAACCCCGTCAACCGTGTGTAACGCGGGCGCGCATACGACGTTTACGGCCAGCTCTATAAAGAAATTGACCGTAACAAGCCCGACGAGAATTATATACATTATATTTCTGCCGTCAAATTCGGGCATATACGAAGAAACGAACGCTTTTAAACTACCGCTCATACACAGCGCGCCGAGAATGAATATCGCCGTGTTGATAACGGGAACGGCCGCGGCCGCAGTGAACGCCGCGACATACCTGTTTTTCTTCGCTATCAGTTTATAAAGTATGCCCGCGACACTCCCCGCGACGATGCCCTTTAAAAGCACGGTTATTACCGTGAAAAACGGACTGTCCGCAAGCACGTACGCCGTGAAGAAATTTGCGCCGGTAACGCCCGTCATTAGCACGACAAACCCGAAAACAAACCCCAATACGCCGCCCGCAATCGGGCCGAGTATCATTGCGCCGAGCGTTATCGGTATGAGAACGAAACTCAGGTTCAGGCCTGCAACGCCTATCGGTATCATACTTCCCCAGAGTTGAAGAACGACGACCAGTGCGATTAAAACCGCGAGAAACGCAATGTTTTTCGCGGAAAAGAATTCAATCTTTTTCCTTGACATAAATCCTCCGTCGAATCCCTTTAATAGGGTATCCGCAAAATAAAAAATATTATACTCTTGCACGGTCGGATTGAATATATCCGCCGAAAGTATCTCAATATAAATCCAGATTATTATATCATTACGGGATATTTTATGCAAGCGATTAAAGGCGAGTAACATTTTTAAAGAAAATTTAATATTATTTAATATACGTTATATACGGAAACTGCATAGGCACAACAAATTTACATACCGCCATATGCAGCTAATTTCACAGGAGGAAACTATGAACATTTTTTCGCAGTGCGGCGGCACAAACAGCTGCCTTTGGATTTTAATTCTTTTACTTCTTGCAGCAAGTTGCAGCGGTAACGGTTTGGAGAGCGTGCTCAGCGGAAGCTGTACGCCTATACTTATCGCGTTGCTTTACAGTATGTGGAGGAACGGAACACTTTCCAACTTGTTATGCGGTAACGGTAACTGCGGTTGCGGATGCGGTTGTAACTGATAAAGTCTGTCGACTTTACGGGGCTGCTTTAAAGCGGCTCCGTTTTTTTGTTTACTTTGCGGCGCGGCTGTGATATATTTTTAATATGAAAAAACTTATCAACATCCGGCTACCCGCAATACTGGCCTGCGCGCTTACCGCAGGCGTTTTTCTGGGTTACCGCTTTGCTTTAAACGATATAAGTTTGTTCTGTGTTATCGCGGTAGTTCCCGTTACTGCGGTAATTTTGATTTTTTGCGCCGTTTATCTTAAAAACGGTTATAAACTTCTCTTTCCGTTCCTGACCGCACTGTTTATCGCGCTGGGCGCAATAAACTGTTATATGCGCATATGCGCTTTTACCGAGTCGGATATAACCGACGGCGGGTTTTACAATATAAGCGCGACGGTATCCGACAAGGGCGAAAGCGCCGCGGGAGAGTATCTGATTTTAAAAAACGCTTACGCGGACGGCGTAAGGCTGGACGGTAAAATCATCGTCAGGCTGAGCGGCAACTACGGCGATTTCTGCGACGTAGGCTATAAGATAAGCTTTTCCTCTCCGGTATACAAAAACGACGCTTTCCAGTACGGAAAGCTATATTATCTTGCTCAGGACAACGTTAAATACACCTGTCGCGTAAACGGCGGTATCACCTCGAAACACGGCCGTTCTTTTTTCGGAGGCATACGCTCCGCCCTGCGCGGCGCGCTGTACGACAATCTTGACAAGGACACCGCGGCTATCGCTTACGCTATGCTGACGGGTTGCACGCAGGATATTGACGAAAGTTCTATGTCTGCTTTCCGATACGGCGGAATAGCGCATATCTTCGCAGTATCCGGTCTGCATATCGGCATCGTCTACGCGGTGACGGCCTATCTTGCGAAAAAGCTTAAATTAAACAAATACGCCGCGGCAGTACTCTGTATTTCCACAGCGTTCTTTTATTCGGGCGTCTGCGGGTTTGCGGTGTCTTCCGTAAGGGCCGCCGTAATGTGCGCCTCCGCAACCCTAACGCGGCTGATACATAAAAAATACGACGGATTAAATTCGCTGTCGTTAGCGGTTTTAGTTCTGTTGCTCGTCTATCCGCTGAGCTTATTTTCCGTCGGGTTTAAGCTTTCCGTGTGCGCCGCGGGCGGGATTATCCTCTTATCCAAAAACCTTGCCAGGGCTATGAAAAAACTGCCTGATAAACTGCGCGCACCACTTGCCGTAAGTCTTGCGGCACAGGTCTCCACCGCGCCCGTTATGCTGTCGTCGTTCGGGTATTTAAGCATTGCCGGCATTTTTCTAAACCCCGTGTTTATACCGCTGTTTTCGGTGATATATGTACTTATGCTCGTAAGCGCGATATTTTGCGCGGTCTTACCGTTTGCCGCGCCGTACGTTTTACCGTACGCCGCTCTGCCGCTGGAAGTTATCGTTTCATTTCTTTTAAACGCAGGCTTCGAAAAAGCGCTTTTAAGCGGGTTCGGCGCGGGCGCGTTCACCGCAATATATTTTGTAGGATTACTCGCGCTGTCCGACAAAATCAATATAAGACCGTTCAAAAGATTTGTCGCCGCGGGAATTATTTCGGGCCTGCTCGTAACTTACGCGCTTGTAGGAACGTTCGCGCCGTTTGTCGGTTATAAAATAATAGTATCCGCGCATTACGGCGGCGGCGAAGTGCTTATAAAATCAAGAGGCGAAAACGTGCTTATACTCACGGACGCAATAAATAATGCTCACGCGCGCTCCACCGTGAACGGTTACAGCGCGACCGAGCTAGCCGCCGTGATTATACTGTGCGGTGAAAGCAGTGCAGACGGCATAAACAGTATCGGCCTGAATTGCCGCGACGCATACGTTTATTATCAGAACCCGAACGTACAACCGTACGATAAAATAACCGTGCACTACGAAAAAACTTTTGAAGTCGGCGGGGCGGTTTACGAGTTCGAAAGCGGCAATGCGCTGACCGTGAAACTTGGCGGCATAAAGGTAGGTATCTGCTCTTACGGAGCGGTAGCGGATTATTGCAATATCTTAATATCAGACAATTATACGGACAAGACCGTCTGCGAGATTCAGTCCGCGTTCAACGAAAGAAACATCGGGCGGAACGTTTACGACTGCGGCGACATCAAGTTTTACGTAAATAACGGAAAAATAAAGAAAGCGGGGCTTTAACCCCGCTTTTTTTACTCGGAAATCACGCCCGCGGCCCTTAAAGAGGCCAAAAGCTTGTTGAACTGCGTCACCACGTCCGCCGAATCGGTTGCGTCCGCCACCCCTGCGGCCGTTTCGAACCCTCTCGGGCCCGTTGGTCCCGTCGGACCAATCGCTCCCGCACGCCCCGCCGAGCCTCTGTATCCTCTCGGGCCTGTCGGCCCAGTTGCGCCCGTTTCACCCGTGGCGCCGGTAATTCCGCGCGGACCCGTGGCACCCGTCGCACCGGTCGGACCGGTTATTCCCGTGAGCGTGTATACCGTTCTGGTCGGCTGAGCGCGCCCGCCGTTCTTGAAATAGCCGAAACATTTAAGCGTCGTATCATTTATCATTGCTTTTACTCCTCAAACCCAGTTTTTCGAAATATTTTACGTTGCTGAGATAGCTGGCGTTAAGCGGCTTTAACCTGCCCGCCGCCTCGTTATACGCGCGGGCCTTTTCGAAGTCGCCCAGCCTGTCGTAAAGCACGCACAACTGCATATACGGAATAAACCCGCCGTAGTCGCGGTTGATAAACCCGCCCGCCGACGCATTGTCGGAGGCCTTGAGCGCCGCCTCATACCAGTATATCGCCGCGTCGATTTCGCCCTTTTTCATAAACCATTCGCCGAGAATACAGCAAGACTGGCTGTCGGGCGGCGCGATTGTAAAGCCGCGCAACAGCGACGCGAGCGCGCGCTCCTCCATTCCCAGTTCCTTGTACGCGGTATAGAGGTTAAGGCAGGCCTCCGATTTGTTTACCGACCAGCCGCCGCCGCGCAAAAAGTTTTCCAGTACGGCTATCGCCTCGCGATACATTTTATTGAAAAGCAGTTCCCTGCCGTAATAAAACTTCTGTCTGTCGTCCAACGCAGTTCCCGAGGCTATCAGTTTCTGAAATATGCGCAAATTGCGCATAGGCTCGTTCTCTTTGACTTTCTTATGCCAAATTGCCGCGTCCGAGTACAGAATACGGCCCGAGGGAGTAACCGCCTCGTGCACGGCGCCGACGAACCTGTAATTTTTGTCGCGCCTGAAAATCCTTTCGCGGTTATATACGAACGTGGGAGTATCGCCGTCGAACGCGGCGGCGTACGGTAAAATCGCCATATCGTAGCCGTCGAACGAATTTTTCAGCGCGGCGATTTTTTTACAGTTCTCGTCCGTGACAACGTCGTCCGCGTCCAGCCACATAACAAGCTCGCAGGTGGCCATATCGAACGCAAAATTACGCGCGGCGGAAAAATCGTCGCGCCACTTGAAGAAATACACTTTGTCCGTGTATTTCTTGACCTCCGACACGGTGTTATCGGTTGAACCCGTATCGACCACCACTATTTCGTCTGCAAATTTACAGGCGCAGTTCAGGCACCTGCCTATAACGTCCTGTTCGTCTTTTACGATAAGACACACGCTTAATGTCATTTAAGTTACCTTTACTTTACATTATATGCGCGCACACCCCGAAAAGATTATGGCAATAAAAAAAACGCCGCCCGAACCGCGGGCGGCACCTTAAATTATGTGTTCTGTCTTTTTTCCGAACGGAAAGTCAGCTCTCCGTCGTTCACGTCAACGTACACCGTTTCGCCCGGCAGAACGTTCCCCGCGAGAATTTCGTCCGAAAGTCTGTCCTCTATACGGCGCTGAACTTCGCGTTTCAACGGGCGCGCGCCGTACATATCGTTGTAACCGTCGTCCACAAGTTTGGTAAGCGCGGCCTTGGAAACCTGCAAAGTCACGTTGCGCAGGGAAAGCCGTTTCGAAAGCCCCTCGATAACCTTTGCGCATATTTTCGCCGCCTCGTCCTTGCTGAGCTTGCGGAAAATAATTATATCGTCAAGCCTGTTGAGAAATTCGGGTTTAAACTGCTCGCGCAGAGCCTCGTTGATGTTGTCCTTCATATTGTCGTAACCGTCGTTGTCCGACGAAGTAAAACCGAAGTTAGACATCTTTTTGATCTGGCTTGCACCGACGTTGGAGGTCATTATGATAATGGTGTTTTTAAAGTTTATCACCCTGCCCTTGCTGTCCGTCAGTCTGCCGTCGTCGAGTATCTGCAACAGCACATTAAACACGTCGGGGTGCGCCTTTTCAACCTCGTCGAAAAGTACGACGCTGTACGGCTTTCTCCTTACCCTTTCGGTAAGCTGGCCGCCGCTGTTTTCGTCGTAACCGATATATCCGGGAGGCGCGCCGATAAGCTTGGAAACCGAGTGTTTTTCCATATACTCCGACATATCGAGGCGTATCATAAGCTTTTCGTCGCCAAACATACTCTCTGCAAGCGCCTTGGCAAGGTCGGTCTTACCAACGCCGGTGGGACCGACGAATATAAACGACCCGATGGGTTTGTTAGGCTCGCTCAGGCCCGCGCGGGCGCGGCGTATAGCCCTCGCCACGGCGCTGACCGCCTCGTCCTGTCCGATTATGCGCTTATGGAGATTGTCTTCCAGGTGCAGAAGTTTTTCGCTCTCCTGCTCGGTCAGTTTGAGCACGGGCACGCCCGTCCAGCCGCTGACTATCTCCGCGATTTCCTCGCTGCCGATATTCGGCGTGGAAGTGTGCTTATGCCCCTTCCAGTCCGCGTCCAGTTTCTTTATTCTTTCGTGAAGATTGTTTATCTCCTCCACGTATTTCTGCGCCTGAGTATAGTTCTCGCCCTTGGCCGCCTTGTTCTTCTCGAGATTTAAACGTTTAATCTTCTCTTCGAGTTCTTTAACTTCTTCGGGGCTGTTAAGGCTGTTGAGACGCGCGCGCGAGGCCGCCTCGTCTATCAGATCTATCGCCTTGTCGGGAAGAAATCTGTCCGAAATATACCTGTTGGAAAGCGTAGCCGCGGCGATAATAGCCTCGTCCGTGATAACCACTTTGTGATGCGCCTCGTACTTATCCCTTAACCCGCGTAATATCGAAACGGTGTCCTCTACGGTCGGTTCGTCGACCTGAACGGGCGTGAAACGGCGTTCGAGAGCCGCGTCCTTTTCGATGTATTTCCTGTATTCTTCGAGCGTGGTCGCGCCGATTGTCTGCAATTCGCCGCGGGCAAGCATAGGCTTTAATATATTCGCCGCGTCCATATTTCCGTCGGAGGTTGCGCCCGCGCCGACAATGGAGTGGATTTCGTCTATAAACAAAATTACGTTGCCGTTGTTTTTAATGGTGTTAATCGCGTTTTTCAGCCTCTCCTCGAAGTCTCCGCGGTATTTAGCGCCCGCGACCATACCCGCAAGGTCGAGCGAAAAGACAATTTTGTTTTTCAGAAGGTCGGGAACCTCGTTCTTTACAATCGCCTGCGCAAGCCCTTCGACGACCGCGCTTTTACCTACACCCGGCTCGCCGATAAGCACGGGGTTGTTTTTTGTGCGGCGCGAAAGCACCTGAATTATTTTGTCGATTTCCTTTTTCCTGCCGATAACGGGGTCAATCTTGCCTTCGCGCGCTTTAAGCGTCAAATCCGTGCCGTACTGCAAAACGTTTTTATCCAGCGTGGGCTCGCTCTTGCTCTTACGCTCGTTCTGGCCCTTGCCCGCCGCGGGCGAGGACGAACCGAAAAATGCCTTGTTTATCTGAATGAACGGGTCGTCGTCATCTTCGTCCTCAATCTCGCCGGGGCCGTTGTTTATGACAAGTTCCAGCTTGCTGGCAAGCTTTGGTATATTCACGCCTATCGCGCGGAATATGCGCATTGCAAGACAGTCGTTTGACGACATTATCGCAAGCAGCATATGCTCCGTGCCCGCAAGCGAGTCCTCTCCGTTCAAATCAATCGAAAGTTCCAGCGCGCGCTCTATCATATGTTTCGTGCGCGGCGTATAGCCGTTTATGTTTGCGCGCTTGTCTATCGAACGCGCGAAATATTCGCGATACATCGGCTCGCTGACTTCGCAGGAAACAAGTACTTTATAGGCCGTGCATTCCGTGCAGTTGAGCATTGCGAAAACTATGTGCTCGCTGCCGATATAACTGCTGCCGTATATCTTGGCCGCCTCTTCCGCAATGGATATAACGCTTTGTAAATTATCCGAAAATCTGTTGTTGTACTCCATATATCCTCCTTCGGGCGAAACGCCCTCTTGCCGTTTATTTAATTTCCGCCGCACATATTTCTGAACGTTTTCACGCAGACCTGCGCGCGGTATGCGTCGCGCTCGGACGGGGAAAGCTGTCGCCCTGCGGCGGCCGTTATGTTGGACGGGCTGAGCTTTACCGACAGCTCGTCAATGGCGGAAACGTCGCGGATCGGTAAGTGCCCGAGACACGCGCCCAGTTTCACGTTAGCCGCAAGCTTAACAAATTCCGACGCGGAAATTTTGGCGCAGTTTGTAAGTATTCCGTAAGAACGCATACATTCGTCCTTGATATCCAGCGCGTCCGCCCCGCTTAAAAGCTTTTTGCGTTCCAGTTGCTCTATTTCGCAAACCGTGTCCACGACTTCGCGCACCCGTGCAAGTATCTCCTCTTCCGTCACGCCGAGGGTTACCTCGTTGCTTATCTGATACATATAGCCTTCGGCGCCGCTGCCTTCGCCGTAAACGCCGCGCACCGTAAGGCCGAGATTGCGGATATGCTTTATCGCTTTGTTAATCACACCGTTAATGGTCGTCGCGGGCAAAAACATCATTACCGACGCCCTGAGACCCGTGCCGAGGTTTGTCGGGCAGGCCGTCAAAAAACCAAGCCGCTCGTCGTACGCGAACTTCATAGAGCCCGCGATACGGTTATCTATTTCCGACATCGTTTCGTAAGCAAGCCGCAAATCCAGTCCCCTGACTATGCACTGCTCGCGCAAGTGATCTTCCTCGTTTATCATAACCGAAACGTTTTCTTCCCTATTGATAAGCGCGGCGGAAAAGCGTTTGTTGTTGATAAGGTTGGGGCTTATAAGATGGTTTTCCATTAAGCAGACAGACTGCTCTCGGGAAATGTTGTCCATATAATATAGCTTGAATTCGTCCAGCCTGGAGAGCGCGGAGGAAACAAGCCTTATTATTTCTTTCGCCTGTTTTTCGCTTTTCAGCCTTGAAGGAAAAGGATAACCCTCTAAGTTCCGCGCAAGGCGGATACGCGTAGACACAACCGTTTCGCCGTACTGTCTATCCATTGCCGCCCCCGTGTAATGACTTTTTAATAGCGTTTATCTGCCTGTTGAGTCTGTCCGCCTCACGGAAGTTCTTTTCGCGCAAAGCGTCTTCCAGCTTTTCCTGCAAATTTTTGAGCTGTATGCGAAGTCCGAAATTGTCGGCGTTTTTACCGACCTTGCCCACGTGCTCCGTCTTGCCCTGAATGCCGCGGATAACGGGGATTAACTTTTCGTGAAACACGTCGTAACAGCCCGCGCAGCCCAAAAGCCCAGTGCGCTCGTAATCGGCGTAAGTCGCGCCGCATACGGGACAGCCGTCAACGCCGAAAAGATTGGCCCACTTGCCGTGATTGAGTTTATCGTTTAATTCGCCGTATAAACCCGCATAGCAGAACGAGCATAAATGACACTCGAATTTATTGCCGTCCACCACTTCGTAGTAGTTTACGGACGCGGGCTTTTTTTTACAGTGTTGACAAAGCATAGTTTTTTAACCTTTTACCTATATTATAATACTTTTTCGGCGCGGGTAAACAATTTTAACGATACGCGCCTTAAAATTTTTTAATTTTTTTAATACTCAATTATTGAATTAATTTTCTGCTTGTGTTATAATTATCGAAGTTAATAAAAACGGAGGAATCGTAATGAATTATTCAAAAGACATTGAAAATATGATTTGCGTTGCCAAAGGCGTTACCGGCAAGTTCGAGCACGGTCCCGCACCCATTCCCGAAGAGGGGTTGTGGGTTAAGGCAAAGGAAATCAAGGACATCAAAGGTCTTACGCACGGTATCGGCTGGTGCGCACCCCAACAGGGCGCCTGCAAGCTTACCCTCAACGTAAAGGACGGCATCATTCAGGAATGCCTGGTCGAAACAATCGGCTGTTCGGGTATGACCCACTCCGCCGCTATGGCCGCGGAAATCCTGCCCCATAAAACCATTCTCGAAGCGCTTAATACCGACCTTGTGTGCGACGCCATCAACACCGCTATGCGCGAACTGTTTTTGCAGATAGTTTACGGCAGAACGCAGTCGGCGTTTTCCGAGGACGGTCTGCCTGTCGGCGCGGGCCTCGAAGATCTGGGAAAAGGTCTCCGCTCGCAGGTGGGAACTATGTACGGTACGGCGCTCAAAGGCGTAAGATACCTCGAAATGGCGGAAGGTTACGTACTCTCGCTCGCGCTTGATAAAAACAACGAGGTCTGCGGATATAAGTTCGTTTCGCTCGGCAAGATGACCGACTTCATTAAGAAGGGTCTTTCTCCCAACGAGGCGTACGAGAAGTCTATAGGAACGTACGGCAGATATTCTGCCGAGGCCGGCGCGGTTAAACATATTGACCCCAGAACCGACAAGGAGGTTGATTAATTATGGCACTGTTTGAAAGTTATGAAAGAAGAGAAAAGAAAATTCTCGGAGTTCTTAAAGAGTACGGCATTAAAAGCATAGAAGAATGCCGCGACATCACGCTTGAAAAGGGTATCGACGTGGACAAGATTGTCCGCGGCACACAGCCTATATGTTTCGAAAACGCGGTCTGGGCGTACGCAGTCGGCGCGGCTATCGCCGTAAAGAAAGGCTGCGTGAAAGCGGCCGACGCCGCGGCGGCTATCGGTATCGGCCTTCAAAGTTTCTGTATCCCCGGTTCTGTTGCCGAAAACAGGAAAGTTGGTCTCGGCCACGGCAACCTCGGCGCTATGCTCCTCTCCGAAGAAACCGACTGTTTCTGTTTCCTTGCGGGACACGAATCTTTCGCGGCTGCGGAAGGCGCGATTAAGATTGCCGAAAACGCAAACAAGGTCAGGGTTAAGCCTTTAAGAGTTATTCTGAACGGCCTCGGTAAAGACGCCGCTTACATTATTTCGAGAATTAACGGTTTCACTTACTGCAAGACCGAGTTCGACCCCTATACCGAAACGGTTAAGGTTACCGACAGCAAAGCCTTCTCCGAAGGCGCGAGAGCGAAAGTTAAGTGCTACGGCGCGGACAACGTGCCCGAAGGCGTTGCAATTATGAAAATGGAGCACGTTTCCGTATCCATTACCGGCAACTCCACCAACCCCACGCGTTTCCAGCACCCCGTTGCGGGCACCTACAAGAAATGGTGCGTTGAAAACGGCGTGCACTACTTCTCGGTTGCGTCGGGCGGCGGCACCGGCAGAACGCTCCACCCCGACAATATGGCGGCAGGCCCTTCCTCTTACGGTATGACCGATACTATGGGCCGTATGCATTCCGACGCGCAGTTCGCAGGTTCTTCCTCCGTTCCCGCTCACGTTGAAATGATGGGCTTAATCGGTATGGGCAACAACCCGATGGTCGGCGCTACCGTTGCGGTCGCCGTTGCCGTTCAGGAAGCTTTGACGAAATAAAATCACAAATATAAAACCGTGTCCGGAATGTTTCGGACACGGTTATTTTTTATTTATCTGTTATGAAAAGTTATTTTTTCTTTTCTTACAATCGGAAAGCGCGACAGCCTGTCCCCGTCGAGATTTTCTTTGTGCATATCGACGGCGGAAATTGCGTGGTTTTCGTAAGTCGTGTAATAGTAAATGCCTTTCGCGGCGTTGCAACAGGACGTGTAAACCGTGGTTTCGTAGCCGTTGTCGCCGACTTTGCAGGCGCCGCGGGGCTGGGCGACAGAACCTAAAATATGAAAGAACTGGTTCACGCTTTCCTCTTCCGTGTCGCCCGAGACGGAGTTGAGTTTTATAAACGCCGCGCGCACAAACCGCGATTGCGACGACAAATCGCCGGGAAGGCCAATAGCGCCCATACCGCGGCTGTAAGTTTTCAAATCCAGAATTTCGGAAAAGCTGTTTTGCGGCTCGTTCGGGGATAGTGACATATAGTTGTTGAGGTTAAACATCTGTCTGTCAAACGGCGGATTGTTGGCGAGAACGCCGACGGGATTAAAGTAAATCTTCACGCCTTCCTTAACGAACTCCACCGTGACCGCCCTTTCCCTATCCGCAATAATCCAGTGCAGTTGCGCCACGGGTAGAGCGCCGTTGTACGGAACGCCCGTGAGGTTGATTTTTTCAAGCTCCGACAGCACCTTGCTTACCGACGCGCACCTGCCTAAAATATACGGAATAAATTCAAACTGGGCTAGATTTATTTTTCCCTTTTCCTCGTTGCCGTAATGCGCGTTGCCTACAAAGTTGAGGCCTGCCATACACAGCCCCTTTTCGTTAACAGCGTCGTAGTACAGCGGGAATTTGTCGGGGATAAACGCCATACCTATTATCGCGTAATGCGTTTTAATATCGCCGCACTTTTTGAAGTGCAACACAAAATTCCGCGGCGTGACGGTTATTTCTTCTACGTATGAGCAATCGTTGTCGAGCGTGCGCCCGAAATAAAAATCCTTGGTCTTATAGGCTACGGCTGTACACATTTTATACCTGCTTTTTTTATTTAATTATTGCGTTTAACTCCGCAAAATAAACGTATGCGCCGCGCGGAAATTCCGCGCGGCGCACTAAATTTATTTAACCGTTATAACCTTTGGGATTTTTTTGTTGCCAGTTCCAGAGCGACGCGCACATATCGTCTATGCCGAGTTTAGCCTCCCAGGCCAGCTCTCTTTTCGCCTTGCCAGCGTCCGCATAGCAGGCCGCGATGTCGCCCGCGCGGCGGGGTTTAATCGAGTACGGCAATTGCCTGCCGCAAGCCTTGTTAAACGCGTTTATAACGTCCAGAACGGAATAGCCTATGCCCGTGCCGAGATTGTATGTGTAGACGCCCGACTTATTAATTACGTCAATAGCCGCTACGTGGCCCTTGGCAAGGTCTACGACGTGGATATAGTCCCTCACGCCCGTTCCGTCGTGCGTGGGATAGTCGTTTCCGAAAACGCCTATCTCTTTAAGCTCGCCGATGGCGACTTTGGAAATATAAGGCGTAAGGTTGTTGGGGATACCCTGAGGGTCCTCGCCGATAAGCCCGCTTTCGTGCGCGCCGACGGGATTGAAATATCTCAATAAAACTACCGTCCACTCCTTATCCGACTTGTAAATGTCTTCGAGCATAATTTCCTGAAAATACTTGCTCGTTCCGTACGGGTTGGTAGTTCCGCCCGTCTTGCATTCCTCGGTCAGAGGCAGAACCTCGGGGTCGCCGTACACCGTAGCGGACGACGAAAATACTATCTTCTTGCAACCGTTTCTGCGCATTGCGTCGGTAAGCACAAGCGTACCGTAAAGGTTGTTGTTGTAATACTCTATCGGTTTCGCGCAGGATTCGCCCACCGCTTTAAGCCCCGCGAAATGTATAACCCAGTCGATTTTGTGCTCGGTGAAAATCTTATCGAGAATTTCCGCGTCGCGGACGTCGCCGACGTACAGCGTAACGCCCTTGCCCGTTATCTCTTCGACTCTGTCTATGCTCTTAGGCGACGAGTTGTCGAAGTTGTCTATAACGACGACCTCGTATCCTTTGTCCAGAAGTTCCACGCAGGTGTGCGAGCCAATGTATCCCGCGCCGCCCGTTACAAGTATTTTCATTAACAGCCTCCTATATCTTTGTTACCGTAATTCCGTCCGCTATCTCCGCGGCATAAATTTTACAGTCGTAACCAATCTTTTCCCTGTACGCGGCCGAAACGCTTTCCTTAAAGCTTTCCACACCGTCCTTTTCGACAAGCGAAATCGTACAGCCGCCGAACCCGGCACCCGTCATTCTCGAACCTATGCAGGCGGGGTGCGCCTGAGCGCTTTCGGCAAGCGCGTCAAGTTCCTTGCCCGTAACCTCGTACAGTTCCTTCAAAGATTTGTGCGATGCGTTCAACAGTTTACCAAGCGTTAAAACGTCACCGCTCTTCATTGCCTCCGCCGCAAGTTTCACCCTTTCGCACTCTTCGACCACGTGCTTGCACCTGTCGTAAACCTTGCCGCTAAGCATACCGCCAAACTTTGCGAACTGCTCCGTCGTGACTTCGGCAAGACAGCTTACGGGTAAAACTTTTTTTAGAATTTCAAGCGCCTTTTCGGTTTCCGCGCGCCGCTCGTTATACTTGCTCTCGACAAGATTATGCGGCTTGTTGCAATTTATTATTATAAGCGAGTAGTCGCCCAGCTCGAACGGCACATACTCGTGCGTGACGCTCTTACAGTCGAGTATCATTGCGCAACCCCTCTTGCCGTTCGCCGAGGCGTACTGGTCCATAATGCCGCAGTTCACGCCCGCGTATTCCCGCTCCGCCTGTTGCGCGATAAGCGCAATCTCCTTTTTATCCAGCGGCTCGCCCGCAAGAGTTGCAAGCGCCGCAATAGTGCTGACCTCTATCGCCGCGGAACTGGAAAGCCCGCTCCCGAACGGAACGGAGCAGTCCATAAGCAAATCGCAACCTATAACCTTATGCCCCGCTTTCTGCCACAGATACGCGCAGCCCGCCTGAAACTTGGCGTACTTCTCGTTCCTGTAACCGTCCAGCCCGTTTATATCGAGCGTGACATTATCGGGTAAAGTGGTCCAGCTTAAATTAATCTTATCCGTGCCGTTGGCGCGCGCATAGACGGTATTGTTAAGCGACAGCGCCGCGGGAAACACCTTACCGCCGCAATAGTCGATATGTTCGCCGATAATGTTTATCCTGCCCGCGGCAGTTATCTTGTAATCGTATCCTTTCATACTTCGAAACCCGCGTCAACCAAGAACCTCTTCAAATCCGCGTCCGTCTTAAACACGGCCGTGTTTTCGAGTATTCTGTAACAAATACTTCCCAACTCTTCCTGCATAGCGGAATGAACGGTCTTGAACTTGCCGCCTTCGTACAGCGCTTTGGTTTCATCGTATACAAGCTTAAACTGCGCATATTCTTCGGGCAGACTCTTTTTCTCGGCAATGAATTTTTCCACTTCCGCAAGCTGCTCTTCGAGTCTGCCGGGCAGTATAAACAGGCCCTGCGCCTCGATAAGACCTATGCTCTCTTTCTTTATCGAATGGAACTCGGGGTGGGCGTGGAACACTCCGTCGGGATATTCTTCGCTTGCGACGTTGCTCCTTAAAATGACGTTCATTTCATAGCCGTTCACGCTTTTTATGACCGTGGGGCTTATCGCGTTATGCTCCCCGTCCTTATCCTTTGCGATTATACCTATTTCGGGGTTGTTATACTTAACCCACGCCGCGCGCAACCGCTCCGCAACTTCCGTTACCTCGTTGCGCTTACCGCTCTTTATGCGTATAACCGTGCCGGGCCAGTCGAGAACGCCCGCTATAACGTACGGATATTTTTTATCCTTTATCTGCGTCTTAATTTTAGCCTTATGCAGCGGCAGAATTTCCCCGCCGCCCTGATAGTGGTCGTGGGCGAGCACGCTGCCGCCGATTCCGGGCAGAGGCGCGTTGCAACCGACGAAATAGTGCGGATATTTGTCCACAAAATCCATAAGCCGCGGGAACGTGTCCTCGTCTATATGCATAGGTATATGCTCGCAGTTGACCGCGATACCGTGCTGATTGAAATATCCGTAAGGCGAGAACTGCCAGAACCACGGCTTGCCGCCCAGCGTTAAATCTACCGTGCGGAGATTGCGCTTGTTTCTTGCGCCGTAGCCCTCGTTTTCGCGGCAGATAACGCATTTGCAGAAACCGCCCTCAACGCTGTTGCCCTTGACAGCTTTTTTGGGGTCCCGGAATTCGGGCTTAGCCTTGTTAATGGTTATAATGAGTCCGTTCGAAGTTTCGAAACGCGGGTTTTTGTCAAGCACGTCTTTCTTTACGTATCTGTTTTTCACGCAATAGTCGTAAAGCCAGTCCGTGGCCGCCTTGCCGCCCTCAGACTTGCTTATCTCTGCAAAACGCGCGTTCACCGCGGACGGTAAAAGACTCAGCTCGCCGTAGACGGCGTCTTCGAGCTCCGCGCCCTCAATACCGCTTTCATACAATTCGAGCAGGCGGTTTCTCTTATAAGCCGTATCCCCTGCTTCAAGCTCCAAATTCGTCTTCGCGTAATCCACCAGACTTTCGATTTCTTTAATCAACGATTGCATAGACCTTCCTTCTTATTTATTCAAGACACAGCCGAAATTAAAATAATTCTTTTTTCAACGCGATACTGTCTTTCTCTGTAATTTCCCGCACGGGACGGCAAGGGTTGCCGTACGCAAGCATATTGTCGGGTATCGTGCCCGCCACAACGGACCCGGCGCCTATAACGCAACCTTTGCCTATCTTAGCCCCCGCAAGTATAGTGACGTTGCCCGCAATCCAGCAGTTGTCGCCAATCGTTACGGGCGCGCCGTATTCCTTGTCGGTCATATACCCCGCCTCGTGCTTATACGGGTTTCTGTCCTGCCACCGCAAAGGGTGTTTGGGCGTAAGTATGGAAACGTTGGGGCCTATATACGCGTTGTCGCCTATGACGACGGGGCATATATCAAGCACGGTGAAATTGAAGTTGGCGAAAAAGTTTTTTCCCACTTTCGTATTTATGCCGAAATCGAAATATACGGGGCCCTGTAAATATGCATCCTCGCCCCTGTCGGGCAAAAGCTTATCTAAAATTTCTTTACGTTTCTCGGTTTCGTCGTCAAACGTGGAGTTATAAAGTATGTTCAGTCTGTGCGCGGCCTGACGCAGTTTGGGCAGATCCTCCGCGAACGGGTCGTATATTTTACCCGCAAGCATTTTTTCTTTTTCAGTCATCAAGAAAATCCTTTCTGTAATTTACTTTGAAAAGCTTAGCAAGCTCTCTCATTTGCGAGTCTTTTATTGTATTGATTCTCGGCAGGTGCGCGGTCAGCATATATATCTGCGCCGCCTTTTCCACCGTTTCTATAAGTCCGAACGTTTCGTCCATCGTCCTGCCCGCGCCGTATATGCCGTGCATTGACCAGATTACAAGCCGGAACTCTTCCATCTTCTTCGCGGTCGCCTCGCCTATTCCGTTCGTTCCGCAAAGCATCCAAGGCAGTATGCCCACGCCGTCCGGAAATACCGCTATGCACTCCGTGCACATTTCCCATAAGGTATGCGTGAACTTTTTTTCGTCCAGCTCGTGCACGAAGTTCATTGCAAGCGTGTACGTCGGGTGCGAGTGCATTACGACCCTGTGTTCGGGGTCTGCCTTCAAACGCGCCATATGGCACATCAAATGCGCGGGCAACTCGCTCGTTGTTCTCCCGCCGTCGTTATAGCCCCACAAAAGCTCCACTCCGTCCTTTGCTATACGCACTATGCCGAGATTCGCCTCGGGGTCGGCCGCAACGTTCTTGAAATACTTGCCCGTGCCCGTGACTATGAATATTTTACCTATCAAAGGCGTCACGTCAAACTCCGCCGCGTTCACTCCCGCAAGCGGAAAAATTCTGATAACGTTTTTAAGGTCGAGATACTCCGCAACTTGCTTTTCGTCTAAAAGATAACTTATGTTTCCGCCGTTCCGCTCGTCCCAGCCGAGCCGATACATATTCGCGGTCGCCTCGCACATTTCTTTTACAAACGGCGCGCTTTTTATATCCATAAGCGAGCGCTTTATATCCTTGCCCGCCTTTTTAAGTTCGTCCATAAAACCCATTATACACGCTCCTTTGAAACCTGCGTTTCATATTCCCTGATTGCGCTAAGATACTCTTCTTCAAGGCCCTGCCTTTTGAGATACTCTTTCCAGACCGCGCCGAACGGCAACGTCTTGTACTCTTCCTGTCTGACCATTAGCGCAGTGAAATCTGCCTTATCCTGCAATTCCGCAAGCTCTTTATGGTTAATTAACAGTGCGTTCAAAAGCGCTTTCTGCATTGCTCTTTGGCCTGTTACCCAGGCAGACAGCCTGTTTATGCTTGCGTCGAAATAGTCGAGCGCTATCTTCACCTTTTGCGTGGCGCCGTTTCTGACTATCTCTTTCGCAATCTCTTTAAGCTCGTCCTCGAAAAGCACAACGTGGTCGCTGTCCCAGCGCACGCCGCGCGTAACGTGCAACGCGACGGTATCGTAAAACGCCAATAGCGCGGGAATTTTATCCGATACGTATTCAAGGGGGTGATAATGTCCGTTGTCGAGAAGACAACATATATTGTTTTTCGCCGCGTAGTTCTGATAGAACTCGTTACTGCCCACGGTATAGCTTTCAACGCCGATACCGAAAACCTTGCTCTCCACGGCAACAATCACTTTGCTTTTATTATAACCCGAAGAAAGAATTTCGTCAAGGGAATTCTTTAATCTGATACGAGGAAATAATCTGTCTGCGGGCACGTCCTTAAAACCGTCGGGAATCCAGATATTTACCGTGCACTGATTTTTAAACTCGTCCGCGAAATACTCGGCTATTTTCAGACAGGCTATGCAATGTTTAATCCAGAATTTTCGGATAGTTTCGTCGGGACTTGAAAGCGTGAGTCCGTCCTTTACGTTTTTGTGTGAAAACATAGTCGGGTTAAAATCTATCCCGTCCAGACCGAGTTCCTTTGCAAACTTCACCCAATCGGCGAAATGCTCGCTCTTATATTCGTCCCTGTCAACCTTTGCGCCCACCGCATAGCTTGCGTGGAGATTGAGCCGCTTTTTCCCCGGCATAAGCGAGAACGCCTTTTTGATATCGGCTTTGAGTTCTTCGAAATTTCTCGCCCTGTAAGGATAGTTGCCCGTCGTCTGTATACCTCCGCTGGCCGCTCCGCCGCCGTCCAGCCCCACCACGTCGTCGCCCTGCCAGCAATGTATCGACACGGGTATATCTTTGAGTTCTGATATCGCCGCCTCGGTGTCAACGCCGTAGGCCGCATACGCCTGTCTTGCGTGTTCGTATTCAGTCATACTTCTTTTACCTCGAATGAATTTTTTATTATTTGAGCCGTCGCCGATAAATCTTCGATCTCTCCCGCGCCCTTCATCTGCATTATGAGATTGCCTATCGCAGTAGCCTCCACAGGCCCCGCGACAACCTTCTTGCCCGTTGCTTGGGCCGTGAGTTCGTTTAAAAGCATATCGCGGCTGCCGCCGCCGAATATATTTATTGCGCCGTAAGTTCTGCCCGTGTTTGTTTCCAGTTCGGCAACGGCCTGCGCATAGCCGTATGCAAGGCTGTCGTAAATTACGCGCATAATGCTTGCGGGCTGTAACTTTCTGCCCAGCGCCCTGTTAATTTCCGCAACCATACTCTTCGGCGACAAAAACCTTTTGTCGTTCACGTCAATCAACCCGCAATGCTGTTTGCATTTCGCCATCTGCGCAAGCGTTGAATAAGACAGGTTGCCCAGCTCTTTCCTCACGCTCTGTATAAGCCATAACCCCATTATATTTTTCTGGTAACGGAATTGTCCGTTGATACTGCCCTCGTTGGAGTAGTTCGCTTTCCTGTCGTTTTCGCCCGTGCTCGCCTCTGGCCGCACAATCCCCAAAAGCGACCACGTGCCGCTGGATATGTAAGGATTTTCTCCCTGCTGCGGCGCCGCAAGCACCGCGCTTGCCGTGTCGTGCGTTGCGGGCAGAATTACAGTAGCGGAATAACCTATATCTTCCGCCAACGCCCTTTTCAGTCCGCCGACAATTGCCGAGGGCTGCGTAAGTCCGCCGAAAAGCTTTTCGCAAAATCCCAGCTTTTGCGTTATCCCGAAATCCCAGTTGTGCGTACGCGCGTTTACAAGTCCCGTGCTCGTCGCGTTGGTATACTCCTGCTTTTTTACGCCCGTCAATAAAAAGTTGAGATAGTCGGGCAACATCAGCATACTCTCCGCGCCGTCCAGTTTACCGCTTAGTTTATCGGCGTAAAGCTGGTAAACGGTATTGAACGGCTGGAACTGTATTCCCGTCCTTTCATACAGTTCGTCAAAGCATATTATGCGGTGAAGTTTATCGGCCGCCTTTTCCGTGCGCGCGTCCCTGTATGCGAACACTTCGCCGATAATATTATCCTCTTTATCCAAAAGCGCGTAGTCCACCGCCCAGGTGTCTATACCGATATAATCGGGCTTAAACCCGCGCTCCTTCGCGGCTTTAAGCCCGTTGACAACTTCCTTGAAAAGCCGCGCCGTGTCCCAGTACAGCCGCCCGCCGTGCGAAAGCATTGCGTTATTGAAACGGTAAACCTCCTCGGTTTTTAAAATACCGCCGTCAAGCCAACCGACAATATGCCTGCCGCTAGACGCGCCGATATCAACCGCAAGAAAATATTTCATAATTTTATCCTTTATAATTTTGTACTACCTGCGGCCGCGCGGAAAATCCTTTGCGCGATTTCGTCCATTCCCGCGTCGCCCGGGTGCGCGTCCACACCCGCGTGCGAAAACCGACCTA
Organism: uncultured Christensenella sp.; assembly: GCA_910579705.1. GTDB lineage: Bacteria > Bacillota > Clostridia > Christensenellales > Borkfalkiaceae > Coproplasma. The sequence goes on along the minus strand of CAJTUI010000011.1, from coordinate 43,013 downwards.
CGGCTTTCATTTCGGCTTTGTCGCCCAGATCGTGCAGTTCAACGAAGATATATCCGCGCTCCTTTGCAAGCTCCTTTACAAACCCGTCGAAAGGCTCGTACTCCCAGAAAAGGTCTGTAAGAACGACCTTGGCTCCGTCCGCGGAGAAATACCCGACCATATCCATATAACACTTTTCAAACGCGTCCTCATTCTCGGCAAGCCCCGCGTTTTCGCCCAGCCTGACTATAATAAGCTCCGCGCCGAACTCCCGCGCCGAGCGATACTCGGTTTCGAGCAACGACATATCTCGCGTACGCTCCCAGTCGCTGAGATTTGCCGTACAGAACGAAACTTTCCTGCCCGTGTCCTCAAACAGCTTTACAAGCCTGTGCACGTAGTCCCGCTCTTTTTCCGAGGCGGCCATACCCCAGTCCCCGAACCAGCCGAGCGATTCGTTCACGCCGTGCCGCGTTATCGAATTGCCCAAAAACAAAATTTTCAAATCCGCGCCGTCGGTTAAATCGAAAGACACGTTGTCCCCGCCTTTCAACTGCCCCTCGGCGGGGACGTCGTTTCTTAAAAGATGTTTGCAAACTTTCATTTCAGCATACCTATCACAGGCAGGTTGTGGCTTAAAAATCCGGGGTGCATATACGGCTCGCCCGAGTCGGGGTTATAGCTCTCGAATAAATCGCCGTACTTTGACAGAGAATTGTCCAGAAGCCTTACCGTTGCCGACCTGACTTTTTCGGCAAGCTCCGTTTTACCGTAACGCAAAAGCCCCTCGTATATACAGTAATCGCCTACGACCCAGACCGCGCCCAGCCAGTTGGAAGGATTGCCCGCGCTTTTGACAAGGCTGTAAACCTTTTCGTTTTTTGCAAGCGACCTTACGCCATACTCTGTCAGAAAATCGTCGTTTTCGGTAAGGTGCGCGCAAAGCCTTTCGGCGCGTTCGTCGCTACATATCCCCGCGTAAAGCGGTAAAAAACAGCCCCAGAAACGTATTTTTAGCGGGAACGAATTCCAGTGCGGCGCAAGCCCCGAATGCAGTTCCACGCCCTTGACGACGCATACGTTTTTGTACACGCCTACGTCCTGAGAATAATATATCCCGTCCCGCTCGTCCCACATTTCGCGGTTGACGGCAGCTTTCAGCGCCTCCGCCTTTTCGCGCGCGGCTGAGGCGCGGCCGTCGCCCAGCGCGGCGAAAATATCCGCGAGCGCGACGTATTCGAGATATATAAAACAATTCAGAAACACGTCCGCGCCGCTCTTTTTGGGGCGGTAAAACACGGTGGGATTGTTGTCGATACCAATCATAATATCGTCCTGCCAGAAGAAAAGGCCTGACTTTTTATCGTACTGTCCGGTTTCGTAATAGTCCATATATGCGACGAGTTTTTCAACGTTAAACCAATCATATGCGCCGACGAACTCGCTTGCGGCAAGCGCGGAACGGCATAAAAAAGGCAGGTGCTGGTTGAGCGGCGTGCCCTTTAAATACTCGTTATGGAAAAACCCGTCGAAAAGCCCTCCGCCAGAAACCATTATAGGAATGAACCCGTCCTCTTCCTGCGCCTCCAAAAAGTTAAGCACACTGCCGCAGATATGCTCTTCCGCCGTACTGCGGGTAAATCCCGTTGCCGCCTGCTCTTCCTTAGTGCAGTTTTCGAAGATATGTTTGAGCGCGCAGGTCTCCCAGTACGCATCCCAGCCCCACAGCTCCGTAGTGTAGCCCTGACCTGGAACTATAAACGGGTGCGCAAGGTTTTTTGCGGGCGGTTTCAAAATATGTTTTACGTGCGTTAATATGTAATTTTTAATCTGATTTGTCTGCATAAAATCCCTATATTTCTATGTTAAGTCCGTCATATGCTACGGTTATCCCGTCGTCTTTGAAATACCGCTCTACCTCGCCGTGCAATCCGCAATGGTTGTGCGTTATGTGCGAAACGACAAACACAGTGTCCTTGTCGGCCGCGCCGTCTTTTATAATCTCGGCTTTTAGCTTTTTGACCTGCCCGAAATTCATATGGTAAACGTAATAATTTTCGCCCATAGTTCCGTCCGCTATCACCAAGGAAAGTTTGCGCGGATAGCCCGCGATTGCGGCGCGCGTCTGCTCCGTCAAAGGATACCCTCCGTCCAAAAGATACAAAACCGCGGCCTTGCCGTCGTCTATTATGTAATTCAGCGCAACCTGCTCGGGCGCGTGGTTGGCCTTTAATACCGTGACCGTGTATCCGCCTATCTTAACCGTTTCGAAAGGTTGCAAAGTATGAAAGACGATATTTTCGCGTATCTCGCCGCGAATTGGGAAAAGCTTGTAATATCCGTCAAACAGTCTTTCCACGTCCGCATTGCCGTAGATATTCAGCTTTTCACAGCCGAGCACGGGCGCGAAATCCGTTCCGCGCGTGCTTAAAATATTGGGGCAGTAATGGTCGTCGTGAACGTGCGTTACAAGCACGTTTTCTATTTCGCCGAAGTTTATGTTATGCTGTCTGAAATGCGACTGCGTGTCGGCGGGTAAATCTATCAACAGCCTGCCGTCAATCAAAGTCTGCGACAGCGAGCGCAGGGACTTTCCGCCCTCCTTTCTCGCCGCGTTGCAATGCCTGCAACCGCAAAACAGCGCGGGATAGCCTTCGCCGCCGCCCGAACCGAGGATTTGTATTTTCATAGTTTTATATCTTCTATCCTTCCCTTAGTTATCAACTGCTTTAAAATTTCCAGTTCGGTCTTAACGCACGCCGAAAGCCGTTCGTCCGTTTTCCACTGCACACGCTGAACCGCCGCGCCATTAGTATAACCGCGCACTTCTATAAAGGTCGGCATCAGTATTTTTGCAAGGCATAGCGCCCGCCTTAAATGAAAGGGTTCAGTAATAACGGTTACCCGCCCGACCTTCATTATATCCGTCCTTCTGCATATCTCCGTAAGCGAGCAGGTCAAGTTCTGAATGGTGTCGCGGGCGTGCGGCTCTTCTATGACCGCGTTCTCGTCCACGCCAAGCCGAATAAGTTCGGACTTCAAAAACGCGCTTTCGGTCACGGTTTTATCGGACACCGCTGCGCCCGAAACTATCAGGCGTTCCGTTCCGCCGCTCTTATAAAACTCGGCGGCGATTTGCGCGCGGATAAGCGCGTGCTTGGGCGAAGTTCCGCAAACGATTGCAAAGTCCGACTTTTCGGCGCGCTCCGACAGCCCGCCAAACAAAACGCTGTCTATCTGTGCGGGCGTAAGCCCGTTTATTTGCGTCTGCGATAAAAACATAACTCTCCTCTCATCAGTCCCCGTTGATAAGCGTTACGGGAACGAAATATTTCTCGCCCCTGCCGTTCACCGAAATTTGCAACACCAAATCGTACTTGTAGTTTTTAAGCGCGCGGGGCGTGAAAACCATTTCGAACGAGTTGGAGTGCCCGACCTTACTGCCGTGCCAGTGTTCCAGCCCGACCGCGCGCCGCGCGCCGTTGACGATATTCCATTCCTCGGGCACGCCCGCTATCTCAACGTTAAGATACTGCGACAGATACAGTTTGTTACAAAGCGTAACGGTTATGCGTTTTTCAACGCCCTCTTCTATCTTCGCAAGGCTTTCGCCGAAATCCACCTTGACGGTAAGCCCGCCGAAATGGAACCGCGCCGTGCGCGGACTTTCGGCCAAAAGCTCCTTAAAATTTTCCTGCTGATAGGGATAAAACGCCTGCTCGTCGTAGTCCAGCCGCGCGCAGGTTATCTCGAAACCGCGCTCCGTAAAACCGCACCGTTCGGAGGATATGACGGGAAACTGCTTTACCACCCTTTCGCAGAGCGCCGAAACCGTTTCGGGTACGTTCAAAAGCAAATCGGGGCGGAGCGTGCAAACCGCTATCTTTTCGGAGCAGCCGTTTTTCCACTTATCGGGGATTTTATCCGCGCCGCCGATTATGCCGAGTATCGCGCCCAGCGTTCCCGCCGTGCAGTCCGTGTCCTCGCCGCAGTTTGTAGCTATACATACCGATTTACCGAAATCACCCCCGCCGTAAAGCCAGCCTATTAATACTATGCCTATGCTTGCGGGCGCGTCGTAACCGTGCACCGCCTTTGGTATATCGTTGTCCTTTTCCTGTACGGGGCATTTATCGCTTGCGGGAACGGAGGGTATGCCCTTCCACTCCCCGCCTATTTCGCCGAAACTGGACGGCTCCGCGATAAGCAGTTTCTTGCGCGCCGTCTTCCAGTCCTCACCGTTTTTAAAGCTGCGCAATACAACGTTGACCGCGTTGCGCACGCCGCACTTTTCGGGCAGGTAGGAAAGTCCTGTTTCTATAAGCTTAAAAACGTCGCTTTCGAAAAACGCCGCCGCCTCTACCGCAGCCGTAAACACCGCCGCATAAATGCCCTCGCCGCTGTGGTCAACGCACGCGTCGTAATACGCGTAGTTTGCGGCCAGCGCGGGATTGCCCGCGCACAGGCACGCCCATATCTCCGTGCGTATCCAGGCGCCGTTGCTTTCGCGGTTCTCGTTTCTCAGATACCCCGAAAGCGGCGGGACGATGCCCATAGAGTAGTTGTTTTTACCCGTGCCGTACTCCGAAATCTGCGCGGAAACGTAGTTCTCCCAATACCGCGCGAGCGTGTGACTGTCCAGATTCTTGCCCTCGTGCTCGACCGCAGACAGCCAGACAAGCTGTAAATCCACGTCGTCGTTGGGCACGGGCGAAGAAACGTCCTGCATAAAAAAGTCGATATCGTACACGCCGCGGAAACACTCGAACGGAGCGCCGAGCGTGCCGCCGATGTTCTTGCCGAGATAACAACCCTTCACTTTGTCGCAATATGTCTTGTAGTCGATTTTCATAAATATTACCCTGTGTCTGAATTATAACACCAAACTTTAAGTTTGTAAAGATACGCGCCCGAAGTCAACTGACTTCGGGCGCGCCTTCACGTCAATTAAATCAGTTTGCGCTATCGTCAAGTACGCCGTACAGCGACGTTATATAGAACGTTTTGTTCTGTCCGCCCTGAATACGGAGCCTGAAATTATCGCCTTTGCTACCCGCCGCAAACAGTTTACCGTTGTAACCGTCCGCGTCATATCCGCCGTTACTATTTTTTGACGAGTCTTTATATACGGTAACCTTGGTCCACTGACCGGCTTTTACTGCCGTGTCGTTACACCACCAGGTGCCTGCAAGCGCTCCGTCCTCGTCCGCCCAGATATAGAAGTAAACTTCTTTATAGGCAGTCATATCTTTATCGCCCAACGCCGCGCCGGCCTTTACGCAGATGTCGTTGCCGGTTACGCCCGTAAGTTTAAGCGTGCCGCTCTCTTTGATATCTCCGTCCATACCGACGTATTTCTTATCGGTAACGTATTCGCACGTTCCGCTTTCGGCCGTTGCGTTTTCAAGGTCGTTCAACTGCGCGTTGCCGTAAACCACGCGGTCCGCGCAAACCGCTGTAACGGTGTGCGACAGACCCGAAACGGTGAACGTGTTTCCCTCTATATCCGTTCCGTCGACCGCAAAGCCCTTGAAATATTTATCGTCCGCGGGTGTTCCGACGTATACGAAAGTCAGAAGCGAATCCTTAGCGACTTCTATCTTGCCCGACTTACCGTCCGCGGTCTGCACGTCGGCGCCGAGAGTTACTTCTGAAACCTCGTTATAAACCGCTTTGACGGTGGTCTGCACATTGCTTACTACGAACTTATTGTCGTCAAGACGTGCTCCGTTCACCTCGAAATAAGCAAACTTCTTGCCGTCGCCCTCGGCGGCCGCGGTCAGAACCACGGTGTCGCCGAGAAGGTATTCTTTCTTATCGGTAGTAACGTCCGTCTTTGTCAACGTTACTTTGTGAGTCTGCATATAAGCGTTCGTCTTATCCGCGCCCTTAACGTACTGCGTATTTTCCACGGTCGCGAATTTAAGTCCCTGCGCCTCTCCGCCGCGGCGGCCGAAACCGAAATCGGTATTGTTAATCCCGCCGAGCTGCGTAACAGTTACGGTTGCGACAAACACTGTCTTTTCACCGTCGGAAAGGAACGCCTTGAAGACGTCGCCCTGACGAACGTAAATCGCCTTTACGGGATTTTCCGAAGTCGCGCCGCGGAGCATATCGTACTGCTCTTTGGTGAGCTTAACTCCGTCCGAGTAGTTAACCCAAGCGCCGCCGTAAGCGCTGAACTTGCTGCCGTCTTCCGTCGAAAGCTCGTAACCGAGCAACAACGTCCCGTTATTAACGCTGTCTTTGCCCACGTACGCGCCTATATAGCGCCAGCCCTCTTCCATACCGTAGAGGTCATACGTAAACACATAATTGTCCGCGCTGTCAATAACGTGACAGGAAGGGTCGCCGCCTTCGGGTTTCACGTAACCGACGCTGTTCCAGCTCATATCCGCCGCACCAGTCGCAAAGACGACTTCTATTTCGTGCGTTGCCGCCGAAGTTTTAAACGTGTTACCGTTTATCTTCTCTCCGTCGACCTTGAAACAGTCGAAGAATTTTCCTGCGGGAGCCGTGCCTGCGAAGTTAAGCGTTACGGTTGCACCGCGAGCATACTCGGTTTCGCCGTCCGCGGTTTCAACGCCTTCCGCAAGAGTGAGCGTTGAAATTTCGGCATAGACGGCCGTGACCTTATGCGGTTTATTGGAGTTGATTACGAAAGTATCGCCCTCGATTTCCTCTCCGTCAACCGTGAAATGCAGGAACTTATAACCTGCCTCCGCCTCTTCCGCGGTAAGCTTTACCGTATCTCCGATTTTATAAACGCCGTCTGCCTTGTCGAGAGCAGCCTTCTCCGCCGTTACATTGGAAGTAAGCGAGTAATCGACTATATCCGCGCCCGACCTGAACTTATAGTCGGTCATCTCGTACAGAGGCAACCAGCCGCAATCCGTCGCGCCTACGCCGAACTTATTGTCCGCGGCCTCGAACTCGTGCTCGGTTTTAAGCACAAGCTCGCCGTTGAAAAGCACATAATACGTTCCGCCGTCGCGCACGGCCGTAAACTTAACGGGATTTTCGTCCGTTGCGGCCTTGCACGCCGCGACGATTTTATTCGCGCCGTAAACCGTTCCGATATCCGCGCCGTCCCCGTACGCCGTTCCCATAGCGGTAACTGTCACAAGTCCCGAGGTATGTATACGAATATGAACGGTTGCGTTAGTTCCGACAAGATAATCGAAACCGTACCACTTGTCTTGGCCTTCCTTGAACCCTTCAAGATTACCGATAGTCGTTTCGACAATCCACTTATCGCTCTCGCCGAGAACTTTGCCCGTGAACTTATACGCCGACCAGCCGTGCTCCGCCTTGCTCTTATCCGCCTCTTCGCCCGTTATCCAGGTGAGTTTGTCTGCACCGTCCGCAAATACCGCGGCCACTGTGTGAGCGGCTTCGGAAGTAATGAACGAGCTGCCCGCTATTCTTTCTCCGTCAACGGTGAAGTAGTCGAAAAGTTTTCCCGTTTCGGGTGTTCCGCTATACCGCAACGTAACTTTCGCGCCGCGGCCGTACGTAGTCTTGCCGTCAGCCGTTTCTATGCCGTTGCCGAGAGTAAGAGCGGAAATCTCGCTGTAAACCACCGCGAACTCCACGGTTTCCGTAAGCACGTACGTGTTGCCGTCGATACGCTCTCCGTTGGCGGTGAAGTATGCAAACGCCTGACCTGCGGGCGCCTCGCCTTTAAGCGTAAGCGTTACCTCTTCGCATATCTTGTACGACTTGCCGTTTGCGGGAGCGGAAAGCGTAATCCTGCCCTCGCTGTCCTCGGCAAACGTTACATTCGAATCGGGATAGGGGACGCCGTAAAGAGCTGTTACGTATACGGTGGCGTTTTCGGGCGCATTGAAAATTCTGAACGCGAATTTATTTACGCCGTCGTTCCAGACAATGCTTTCGCCGTTGCCTATGATAGTGCCCGCGTTATGCGTGCCCCTTAAAATGCTGACCTTGGTCCACTTGCCGGGGATTATGTTTGTGTCCGCGCACCACCAGGCGCCCGCTTTTACGTTCTTCGCCTCTGTGTATACGTAGAAGAAAAGCTCCGTATATTCGTCGAGGTTTTCGACAAGTGCGCTGTCGAACGCGTACGAGTTTTCCCCCGCCGCCGTGGTAAGCTTAACCATACCCGTTTCGTCTACCGCCGCATCGGGCCCGCCGTATCTGAACTCGGTGTCGTATTCCACTTTCTTGGGAGCCCAATTGTCCGCGCCGTCTTTCTGTGCGTAAATCACGTTTTCAACGTCGGAAACTTCGTTAAGCTTTTCGTTGCCAGTCTGTATACGGTCTGCGAAAACCGCCTCGATACTGTGCGTATCGGCCGTAATATCAACAACTTTGCCTTCTATTACTTCTCCGTCAACCTTAAAGCCGACGAAATACTTGCCCGAGGGCGTGAACGACTGAGTGAAATCGATAACGATTTTAGTGTCTTTCGCGACCTGAATGGTGCCCGTTCTGCCGTCTTCTACGGAAATGCCCTGCGCGAGCGTCACCTCCGATACCGAGTTATAAACCGCCTCGAACCGTACGTTAAAACTGTCGAGGACGTATTTATCGTCTTCGAACTTTTCACCGTTAGCGGTGAAATACGCAAACATTTTGCCTGCGGGGGCCTCCTCCGCGGTGAGGGTCACCGTATCGCCGATAGTGTAGTTTTCTCTGTCGCCGAACGCGTGTTCGTAAGTTACGTCAACCGCGAACTTTTCGAGATACATCGCGGGCTTAACCGAACCCGCAACGGATTTGAGGTTGAGAACTTCGGGCTCCGCAAAGCCGTTTCTTACCGCAAAGCCGAACGCGTTGGAAGTTACGCCGAGCGAAGAAAGGTTCGTCACCGCGACGAGGCAGTACTCTTCGCCGTCGTACAACAACGTTTTGACTATTTCACCCTCGCGGATATAAATAACCTTTAAAGGTTTCTCCTCGGCGGCGTTTTTCAGAAGCGTAAGCACTTTGTTGTTGAGCGCGACGGTCGCGGGTTTCCAATTGCCGCCGTAACCGTCGAACTTGCAGCCCCACTCGGAAATTTCGAAACCTATTATCTGGTCGGTGCCGTTGGCTACGTTGCCGACGTACGCGCCGAAATACTGGTTGCCGTCCGCCTCGAAACCGTTCTTGAATTTAAGACCGTAGAAGTCGTACGTGACAACCCAATCGGTATCGTTGCCGAGCCGGAATTTCTTAATGTCGTCGCCTGCGGGAGTAATCGTATCGATTTCCGACCAGGTCATATTGTCGGCGGTAAGCTCGCCGTCTACGTACACTACCTCTACGCTGTGCGCGGTTTTGGTAGCTACGAACGTGTCGCCGGAGATTATCTGTCCGTCGACCTTGAAACAGTCCACAGTCTTGCCGGGCAATTCTTCCGCCGAAAGCTGTATAGTATCGTTTATATAGAATTTGTGACCGTCGAGGATTACGTTTTCGCCGGCGGTGATTTCGGTTTTTACCTTAGGCGTGCCGTACATAGCCGAAAGATAGAACGTGCCGTTGGGGATAACGCTCTGTCCGTAGTCGAAGATAAACCTTATCGTGTGGCCCGTAATGTCGACAAGACCTACAGACTTTGTATTGCTTGCGTTCATATTGCCGTTGGGGCCGCCCCAGTTTCTGGTATCCCACTGCAATCTGGTCCACTGTCCCTTTTTGACGGAAGTATCGTTCCACCACTGCGAACCCATTACTATATCTTTATCGCTATCGTTGTAAACGTTGAGATAAATGTTTTCATACTCGCTGATATCGATAAGCGCGGGAACATCAAGCACGACCAGACCCTCGTTATACCGCGTTTCCGTAACGCCGTCAAAGGCGACCCTGTACGCGCCCTGTTCGTCCCCGAACGTTTGCGCGCCGTCCTCTTTGGATACGTATCCGCCCTTGTACGCCGACTGGTAACAGCTGACCTGCCGCTCGCCGAACTGCTCGTCAAGATACAGAAGTTTATGTTCGACAACCTGCTCGGGTCCGTCCACGTTGCGGATAAATTCGTAGTCGTTGGGGTTACCCGCCGCGTCCTCTACGTGAATGCGTATCGCGTACGAACCGGAGTCCTTTTCGACCTTGAAACGGTTGCTTGCAATCTGTACTTCCGTTTCCTTCTTGTCTTCGGCAATATGGAAAACCTTAGTCCAGCACTTGCTGCTGTCGTAGTCGCCCGAAAGCGTGTACGACGGTATTCTGTAAGAGTTGCCTTTTATGAAGAATTTGGGAATGGTGCTGTCGTCGCAATTGATTGTGGGCGCTGTTCTGTCGGCGAAGTCGACGCTAACAGTAACGTCCTTTACTTTCTTGTCGCCCGCGGAATACACAAAGCTGTAAACGCCCGCGTTGCTGACGGTTACCGCATTGCCGTAGCTATCCGAAAGCTCGTTACCGTCGGGGTTTTTAATCGATTTGACGTAAACTTCGTAACCCGCAAGTATCATACCCTTGCTGTCCACTACCTCGTAATCGGGAATAACGTACGTGCCGAGCTCGGCCTCGATTTTTTCCGTGGGAGCGTCGATATATCCAACGGTCTTGTTGCAGCCCGCGGAAAGCGCGGCGCAGGACGCGCCCACCGTAAATACGGACAGAACTGCAACGAAAGCCTTTCTTCTATTTGATAATTTCATTTAATTTTCCCCTTTATTATTAATTGCTGGATTCCAGCGCTTTGAGATAAACGTCCCACTGCGCCGCAATTTCCGCTTTGCTTTTTTCGAGCAAGGAAGTAGCCGTCTGTCCGCCCACAAGCGCCTTGTCGGGACCGCCTACGCCGGGTAAATCACCGAGGCCGCCGCGGTATGCCATAGGCGACGCGTTGACGGGGAAGACGGGAACGAAATCGCTGCCGAACGCCTCTATTCTCGACCTTACGAAGTCGGATACTGGAACGCTTGAATCGGGAACGTAGGACGTGGGATAAGTAAGGCCGCGCAATTCGGTGGCCACGATTTTCTGGGCGCGGTCGGAATACAGATAAACAAGGAAATCTTTCGCAAGTTTTTTCTTGTTTTCGGGGCGGTTTGCGGGTATGCCTATGGGATAGTTGGGGGTTGCCGTATAGCACATAAGGCGCGCCTCCTTGACCCTTGCAAAGTCTTCCGCGCTTACGCCCGCGACCTCTGTTTTCCCCTCGTCAACAGCTTTTACGACCTCGGAAAGCTTTGCGTCGGTCTTGACCGTAGTAAGCTTTTCGGTAATCTTGCTTATGACGGGGTTGCGCATCATCGCTATGTTCTGGGGATTGTTCATAAGCCACATAAACATCTCGTTTTCGAGCCAGTCGCCGTTTACCATAAACGCGCACTTTGTATCGTCGCCCATATAGCCGTTGGAAAGGAACGCGGCCTGCGCCTCTTCGAAACCCATTCTGTCCGCGAGCTTGTGCATATATCCGTTCTTACCGCTCATAATCGTGCTCAACGTTTCGAGCGAGTATTTCTTGCCTTTCGTTTCGGCTATCTGGGGGCCGAGTTTATAATCCCCGCTCGTTTCGTCGTAGTACTTGCCGTAATAATAATTTCTGTAAGCCTCCTGTCCGTCGTACTGCGCCCACCAAACCGTGCCTACATAGTCCCAGTAATAGTTGATGCTTACTGACGAGGAGAACGCGTAATACTTCTTGGATTTAAGCTGGTTTGCGATAGTTATAAGCTCGTCGGTCGTGCGCGGAAGTTCCCAGTTGCCCGCGCCGAAAGCCTCGTTCAAAGTGTCGATATTGTAGCAGAACGCCGAAACGGAGTTGTTTGCAAACATCTGGTATCTCTTACCGTCGCGCGCCTCCGAATATTCGTAAAGCGTTTTGTTCATCAGATCCTTTACCGCAACCGTTTCCCCCTCGGGAATCGCCTCGTAAACGTCGGTAAGGTCTTCGAGCATTTTCGAGTCCTGCGACTGATACATATTGAGAAGGGGCATAACTATATCGTTTTTCTGCTGTCCGGACTGTAAAATACTCTGTATTTCGCCTGTCTTATAGCTCGGAAGCCATTTTACGGTGACGCCCGTCAGCGCCCTGTAGTCGTCGGAAAGGCGGTTGTATACCTCTTTACCGAACCCGCCCGCCGAATAGTGCACGGAAATCGTGCCCGCGGTCTGGCCTGGCTTGCCGGGGGTTGAGGGGTCGTCAGTATTATTGCAGGCGGTCAGGCCGAAGACAAGCGCCGCGCTCATTGCAATGCAGCTCAGTTTAACTAATTTTTTCATCTATTTTCTCCTTAATATTAAACGTTTACGGGAATTACAAACACGCCCTCGCCGGGAGCGAGTTTGAGTACGAGCTTGTTGTCCTTGACTTCGTAAATCTTTCTTACGCCGCCGCGGTAAACGACCGCGCGGTTGGCGCTGTTAAATTCGAAGCTCACCTCGTCCTTCATCTGGTCGATGGGGTCGGTGAAGTTGGTTACCATAAGCGCGGGATTGCCGTCCTTGTCCTTGAACTGGCCGACAAGCGTATCCTGCGTTGCGCTTATGCTCTTCGCGCACTCGATTTTTTCAAGCTCGTTATAAATGCTGAAACAGTTGTTTATATACTCGGGGTCGTCCGCGGTGTTTAGCGTGCCGTTATAGGACTTGACGCCGTCCCAGTCGAACGAAAGATACACGTGGTCAAACGCGGAAATTTCTTCATTGGCTTCCTTAGCCATCTGATAATACTTGGTGGGTTTGCAGGAAACGTCGTTTTCCACGCAACCGCCGCCGAAGTTGAGGAAGGATTTACGGTATGTGAACCAGCTGTAACCGTTTATTCCGAAACACATATCGGTATAAATCTGATACAAAAACTCCGCTTTGCTGGTAATTTCGCGCTGCTTGCCCGCCTCGCTGTAACTTTGGATAAACATATGGAATTCATAATCGTACTTCTTGGCGTAATCGGCGAAGAAACTCATTTTATTGAGCCAGCCTGTATCGATATAGTAACCGTCGCGGGTTTCGAGCAGAGGATAAATGTCGGTGGACAGTATCTTCCTGCCGTTTACTTTGGAAAGCACGTCTTTGCAGAAAGCGTCCAGATAGGTCTTGGCGTCCGTCAGAACGCTTGAAGACTGAGCGAAAAACGGCGTGGTGTTTATATAGAGCGAAACGTCCTTGCCGTCGTAAATCTGGTTAAGCCTTTCGACGCGCCTTGCAACCTCGGGGAAGTTGTTAATGTACGGTTCGTCCCAGACGTTAATCATATCTACCGCGGGGAAACCGCTGTAATCGGTTTCGTCCATAGGCACGTTGTCCTGGTTATCGAGGGAAACGTCCTGACCGACAATAGCTTTCAGACCCGCTTTTTCGCAGTTTACAAGCTGGTCGGTAAACTCTTTTGTGCCCCTCTTGGCCATTACGCCGTCTATATACATATGGGTAAGTCCCATTTCCGCGGCCATCTTATAGTCGGCCTCGGTATTTATAGGGGGGTCCCATCCGCCTATCCACATATACTGGTTATCCTCGTATTCGGGATAAGCTTCTTCCGACGGGTTCTTATTACAACCCGTAAGCGATATTGCGGTAAGACCCGCAAGTATCAGTGCCACTGCCGACTTTGTGCCGAACTTCATAATTTCCTCCTGAATTTTTTTCTGTTAAGATTTTTGTACAGTGGGTTCCCGCTGTACAGGGGCGCATTAAAAAATGCGCCAATTTTTTTACTTTTTTTTAGCCCTTTATTCCGCCTACGCTCATAGATTCCATCATTGTTTTCTGGAAACAAATAAACAGTATTATTACGGGTATTACGCTTAAAATCAGTCCCGCAAACAGTACGGGGTAGTTTATGCCCCTCGTCATTTCCAGCTGGAATATATACAGACCAGACGACAGGGTGGGATACGACTGTAAAAACAGCGTGGGCTCCATATACTCGTTCCAGAGCTGTACGAACGATACGATAAACAGGGAGCCGATTACGGGCAGGGCCTGCGGCAACATTATCTGCGTAAACACTTTAAAGTGGCTTGCGCCGTCTATAAAGCCCGCCTCCGCATACGTCCAGGACAGCGTTGAGAAAAACGAGTACAGTACGATAAAGTTGAAACCGAACCCCGCCGCTTTTGTTACGAGCAGGAAAGGCGTATCGATAATGCCCAGCGCAGTGTAAACTTTGTACTGGGAAGGGAACGAACCTACTATGGGTATCATAAGCGTGATAAGCGCAACCGCATAGATTACGTTTCTTCCGGGGAACTTGTATTTGGCGACGATGTACGCCGTTACCGACGAGGTTAAAACGCCGAGGAACGCGCCGCCGCAAGCATACCATATCGAGTTCCAAAACATAGCAAACATATTGTGCCCGTTGGCCTGAACGGACTTGAACGCCGTGGCGTAGTTGGAAAACAACCACTCTTTCGGCAGTCCGTTTACGTTGTCGTAGAACTCTTTCTGGGATTTCAGGGACGCCGACAACGCCCAGCCCATCGCGAATATAAGCGTGAAAACATAAATCGCGAAAAGAATAAACACCACTATTTCGGCGGCAAGGAAATCTTTGCTCGTTCTTTTGAATCTCTTTCTTATAGAAACCAACTTCATTTTCCGCGCCCTCCTTAATAAGTGACCTTAGGGTCTATTTTGTTGAGCAGATAGCGCACTATATACACTATGGGAACGCTTATGAACGTGAAAAACATACCTACGGCCGCGGGATAGTTCAAGTCCACCGCTTTCTGGGTCTGGCGATAAATCCAGAACGAAATAGTCATCGTCGCGGGGTTATCCACCTCCACGCCCGTGCCCATAAACAGAAGTATGGGGCCCGTACTGTTAAACATAGACGTTATAAGAAGAATCAGCGTTGTGGAAAGCGTGGGCCACACCATAGGCAGAACTATCTGCGTAAGCTCCCTGTACCAGGGCACTCCGTCAAGCTGAGCCGCCTCCATAACCTCTTTGGGAACGCGCGACATAGCGCTCTGATAAAGCAGCATATTCACACCCAGACCCGTCCAGACGGTATATGCGATAATCGTCGCCGTGGCCTTGCTGTCGTCCGTCAACAGCGGCGGTATCCTGACGCCGAAAAGCGAAAGGAAAAAGTCGATAGGTCCGCCGTAGTCGATTAACTTTTTGTAAACCGTAACAAACAGAACGGCGCTGATTATCGAGGGCAGGAAAAACACCACGCGGAAGAATTTATAGCCCCATATTTTCTTATAAAGGAAATACGCGACGAAAAACGACACGGGTATCATACACACGCCCGCCGCAAAGTACTTGAACGTGTTTCCTATTGCGGCTACGATTACCGAGGAAGGATTGTTCCACTCCTTGAAAAACCTTCCGAAATTATAAAACGACCATTTAAACAGTTCGCCGCCATCGTCGGAATATCCGTCGAATTCCTTGAACGCCATCAATATCGAGTTCGCATTTATCCAGATATAGAAAATACAGAACTGTATTATGGGCAGCAGTAACATCGCATAGCAGAACGCGTACTCAGACAGCTTGCGCTTTGTGATACGTTTCTTCTTTTTCGGCGGTTGCGCCGAAACTTCTTCTTCGACTTCGACAACCGTTTCGTCGATTGCAGCCGTTTCGGCAACTGCGCTGTTATCCATTTTCCCCTCCTTTATTATGCCTTTTCTATTGCCGCAACAAGTAAGTTGCATTCCGCAATGGCTTTCAAAATTTTTTCGCTGAACTTGCGCTTTCTCGTATACAGATACAAACCGTTCTGCTCCTGCTCCACGTCGTACAACTGCGTATAACAGAACCCGCTCAGTTTCTCGCATTCGAGATAGGCTTTCGTCGTCTTTATATATTCGTTAAGGAAATCCTCTTCCGTTTCGAACGAATGGTAGCCCCAGCCTTCGCCTTCCCTGACGCGCTCCCTTACGCAGTCCTTGCCGAAACTCACGCCGCCGTATTCGCTGGCGTTGAGCGGAAGCTTGCCGTCGTAAACAACGTTTTCCTGGGCGGCCGCGGGGGCATAGGTTTTGTCCATAGAAAGCTTGTCGTGTTTTAAAATATCTTCGATAAACTCGTACGTCTTGTCGCTTAAATGATAGTTATGAAAATCAAACACGTCTGTGTGGTTGCCGTGGTAACCGCCGCTCGCGTCCACGCAGGGGCGGGACGGGTCCATAGTTTTGGTTACGGCGTACGCCGCCTCGACAAAGCGCATATCCCTTATGATCTTTTCGTTGTCCAAATCTTCCCAGACCTCGTTTAAAGGACACCAGGTTATGATTGACGGGTGGTTTATATACTGCTCTATAACCTCGCTCCACTGAGATACGAAAGTGCCCAGCGCTTTCAAGTCGTCATACTTCATTCCCCAGTTCGGGAACTCGCCCCAGACGAGATACCCCGCCCTGTCGCTCTCGTACAGATACCTTTGCTCGAAAACCTTCTGGTGCAGTCTTGCGCCGTTGAAACCGAGCGACTGCGAAAGCCTTATGTCTTCCTTGAATCTGTCCGCGTGCTTTGCGGTATATATTCCGTCCTCGTAATAGCCTTGGTCGAGCACCAAACGCTGAAAGACGCTTTTACCGTTTATGAGAAATTTTCTGCCGTTGTACGAAACCGTACGCAAGCCGAAATAACTTTTTACTCTGTCGCCGCCGAACGTTATCTCCACGTCGTAAAGATTGCCTTTGCCGACTTCCCAGAGCCGAACTTCCGACAGCGCTATATCGAAACTGCGGCGGTAATCAATATTTCCGCTCGCGGCCCCGACTTCCCTACCGCCGAAAAACACTTTAACATACACGTCGCCGCAACCCTCCGCGGACACGTTCACCCTCACGCTCTTCATATCGGGAAGGATTTGGAATTTTACGCTTTTTATGTATTTCCGCGGCGTGCGTTCGAGCCATACGGTCTGCCAGATACCCGTGGAACGGGTGTAAAAACAGCCGTAGGAGAAATCTTTCTTGCTTTGCTTGCCGCTTGGGATGTTTTCGCGCACGTCGTCGTGCACAAGAACGGTAATCCTGTTTTCGCCGACATTTGCAAAAGGCGCTATGTCCGCCTCGAACGCGGTGTAACCGCCCGTGTGCGAAGTTACGAAACTGCCGTTCACGTAAACTTCGCAATAATAATCGACCGCGCCGAAATGCAGGACAAGCCTGCCTTTAAGGTCGTCTTCCGAAACACTGATAAGGCGCGAATATGTACAGTCTGTAATGAACGATTTATCACCGATACCGGACAGCTCCGACTCGGGACAAAAAGGCACTTCGATTTCGCCTGCCAGTCTTACGTTTGTTAGCCCTCTTCCCTTCTCAAATTCCCACTTGCCGTTAAGACAGACGTAAAAGTCTCTCTCGAACTGGGGATTGGGATGTTCGTTTCTATACATTTTTTGTTCCTTATTTTTATTTACGTTATTAGTATATCAAAAAGGTTTTTATCATACAATACCTGCAACGGTTCCACTTTTTAACTGTTTGCTTTGCAAATGGTTTCAATATCTGGAAACGAAAATACATTATATGTATACAGTTTTTTCGGGCGTTTTAAAAAAATTTATCTCTTTACTTCCATTTTTTAGAAATAAATCCTTGAATTATCCGAAACCTTGGTTTATAATAAACACAGCAAATCACTTCGGGGGTTGAAAATGTCGAATATAAGTTCCGAAAAGCACGTTTCACTCAAAATAGACAAGCTTTCGGACCACGGGGATATAATAAAAATCGCGAGGGCTTTCGCCTCCGACGAGCGGCTTAAAATTCTCAGATATATGCTCAACAAATCTGTAAGTCTTTCCGCCATCGCCAAGGAACTGAATATGCCCATTTCCAGCGTTTCGCGGCACATAGAAATTTTATCGGACGCGGGGCTTATAGTAATCAGCTATCAACCGGGGCTTAAAGGCCACACCAAATACTGCGCGCAGGCCATACTCGACGCGAAGATTTCGCTTGCGGCGGAAAAGCACGAAGTCAAGTCCAAATCCTATCTCGTCGAAATGCCTATCGGGCTATATACCGACTGCAACGTAAGCGCGCCGTGCGGTATGGTCGGAAAAGACGAAAAGCTTGGCGACTTCGACACCCCCGACATATTCTTTTCGCCCGTCAGACAACAGGCGGAATGTATCTGGTTCGAGTCGGGCTCCGTGACGTACACATTCCCCTCCCCCGCGGACGCGAACGCAAGGCACAGGATAAGTTTTTCAATGGAGGTCTGCTCCGACACCCTTTACTACAACAATAACTGGCCGTCCGACATAACGCTTAAAATAAACGGCATAGAAATTCTCACCTTTACCTCGCCCGGCAACTTCGGCGGCAAGCGCGGGAAATTCACCCCGCCGTACTGGCCCGTCGCCTGCACCCAGTTCGGGCTTCTGAAAAAGTGCTCGGTTGACAAAAACGGCGTTTACCTCGACAACACTTTCATTCATAACAACGTGACTTTCGACGACTTGAAGCTCGGCGAAAGCAACCATATCAAATTTGAAATAGGCGTAAAAAAAGACGCCGAGCACCGCGGGGGCATAAGCCTTTTCGGGAAAAACTTCGGCGACTTCGACCAGTCGATTATAATGAAAATAACATAAAAAACAGGCGTTACTTCAATGTAACGCCTGTTTTAAAATTCCGCCTACGACCGTGGCTTTTACGTTGAACTCTTCGTCCAGCAAAGCGAAATCCGCCGCGGCCCCGACCTTTATAATTCCGTATCTGTCCTGCAAGCCCAAGTTAGACGCGGGATTGTAAGTCGCGCAGTCGACGGCGTACTCCACCGTCGTTCCGCATTTTCTTACGAGATTTCTAACCGCCTCGTTCATTATCAGTACGCTGCCCGCAAGCGTTCCGTCCTGCAACCGCGCCTGCCCGTTCTCCACGTACACGGTCTGCCCGCCGAGCTCTGACACACTGCCCTCAATGCCTTTCGCGCGTATACTGTCTGTAACAAGCACAAGCTTATCCGCAGGCTTGTTTTTTATGAGCAATTTCAATGCGGGAACGCTTACGTGCACGGTATCCGCAATAACCTCGCTGAAAAGCCCGTCGCACAAAAGCGCACTGCCCGCAAGTCCTATTTCGCGGTGGTGACAGGGCGACATTGCGTTGAACGTGTGCGTTACGCAGGTGACGCCGCGCTCCGCCGCAACGCGCATATCTTCCGCAGTAGCGTTGCTGTGCCCCGCCGATACGGTAACCCCGCTTTCTTTCAGGTATTTTATAAGCTCCGCTGCACCCCCTTCTTCCGGCGCGAGCGTAACCATTTTTATCACATTATCCGAAACGGACTCCAACCGCCTGAAAAATTCCACCGAAGGCGAAACGACGTGTTCCGAAGGCTGTGCGCCCAAATGCTTGCGCGATATGAACGGCCCTTCGAGATGAACGCCCAAAAGCCTTGCCCCGTCGCCTTTAAACCCCGCCGCCGCGCCGACCGCCGCCGCAAGTTTATCCACGCTCTGTGTCATAGTGGTTGCAAGAAAAGAGGTGGTTCCCTCCTTTAAAAGCGCGCGGGAAATAGTTTCCAGCGCCCGAGCCGAGCCGTCCATAGCGTCCGCGCCGGCCGCGCCGTGGATATGCTCGTCTATAAACCCCGCGACAAGCAGACAGTCGCCCGTGTCAACCTCCTGACCGCCGCAAAGTCCTTTGCCTATCTCCCTGATAGTTCCGTTTTCGACCGCTATGTCCGTGCGTACAATCCCGCGGCCGCGGATATACGCTTTCGAGTTTTTAAATATCAACATACTATAACAGCGCCGCCGCCTGCCTGTCGGCAATAAGCGTGCAATCCCCGTGCCGCTGTAAAATGCTTGCGGGCAGGCTCTCCGTAACCGTTCCCCTTACCGCGCCGTAAACGGCCTCCGCCTTTTTTGCGCCGCTTGCGAGGATAAGTATCTTTTTCGCGTTCATAATGTTAGCGGGGCCTACGGTAAACGCGGATAGCGGCACGTCCTTCTCGCTGTCGAAAAGCCTTGCGTTGTCCCTGACCGTACTGGGCGCGAGCTTTACGAGATGAGTGCCCAGACCAAACGCGGTACCCGGTTCGTTAAAAGCGATATGCCCGTTACTGCCAAGCCCTAAAAGCTGAATATCCTGCCTGTGTTTTTTCAGCAAGCTATCGTAACGGCGGCACTCCTCTTCCGCGTCCGCCGCAACGCCGTTTTCTATATGAGTATGTTCGGGATTTATATCAAGCCAATCGAAAAGGTTTTTCCGCATAAAATACGCGTAGCTTTGTGTATGGTTTTTATCCAGCCCTACGTACTCGTCGAGATTAACGCACGTCATGTTTTTGTAGCTCGTGCCGTTTGCCTTAAAGTCCTCAATCATTTTTCCGTAAAGCCCCAACGGCGTTGTGCCCGTGGCAAGCCCCAACACGGCGTAAGGATTGTTTTTTACGACCGCAAGCATAATTTCCGCGGCCTTTGCGCTAAGCTCTTCGTAATCTTCGGTAATAATAATTTTCATTTTTTCTCCGTTCTCAATTCACGCCGTCAGCCGCACGCTCCCGCCTTATCTCGTTTGCGACAAATACCGCAAGCCTTACGCCAAGTATGAGCGCGTACGAAATATACGCGGCGAAAGCAACGAACCGCGCGCCGACCACAAACCCAGCCAAAGCCGTGACGACCGCGCACAGCAGCGCGCCCGTATGCGTGAACGACGAAACGAGTTTCGCGCTGTTTGCAAACGTTGCACCCGCGGTAACGTTTTTCCATTTGCACAGATACCTGCATATCAACATAAACGCGACGATAATAAGCTCCGTAAACAGTATCACGCTAAGACAGTTCAGCGCCTCGACAAGCAGTACAACCGACAGGCTTTTATAATACAAATTCTTTATAAAACCGTCCAGCTCCCCGCGTTCGGCAGCGGCATCGGATGCAAAAAGCGAAACGCCGTCCGCATAACGGCAACCGAAGTTCACAGTTTTACCCGCAGTACTTTTGAACGACGCGGTTATCATATCCCCGAAAAGACAGAAATATCCGCGCTCCGCATTCAGCGTCTGCATATAATAATAATTTCTCAGCGTGGGCGCGTTCTCGCCCGTGCTTGCGTACATATCGGGATAATAATGCTTTATATACAATTCGTACAAGGCGTTAAAATACTGCTCTTGCGTTAAATCGTTCTTCCCGTCAATAACGGCTTTCAGTTCGTCCCGCGCGTCCTCGATTGTTTCGAGATACGATATATACTCCCGCGCGTCCTCCGAGCTTATTATTTTTTCTGCCGCGGAGTACTCTGCCGCGAAATAATATTCAGACTGTTTTTCCTTTGACAGCGCGCGCCAATCCTCATACGGAATGCGCGTTCCGTTCTGTCTGTGTCTGCAAAACGCCGTGAACTCCACAAAAACGTACGCCGTGTTTCTGGTATCTACGATAAGGTCGTATCCCTCCGAGGAATAACGGCGCGCGTCATCAGCGTTACTGAACGTGTCTATCGCAACCCGCCCGTCGGGAATAGTGATTTCCGCGCCGCCGTCGGTCGCCGTAACGGTGAATTCGGCGCCGCCGTCGTCGCGGATAAACGCGTTATAGAGAAACCCGCGGAAACCGCGGGCGTTATCGTAGTCGGCGCCGAAAGTTACGTATTTCCCCGTGAATATCCCGAAAAAGACAAACACGAAAGCAAGCAGAGCGGTAATCAGGATATTCCCGAAACCCTGCCTTACGCTTTCTTTCGCCTGTCTGTCGGAAAACAGAGAAAGTGTAAACCGTTTTAGCCAACCAAACATATTAATTCCTTTCCGATTATTCGTTACCGTAAGTTCTGTCCATCAAGGTCGTTTCCGTCGCGGCGTCAAACAGGTGAATGTGCTTTTCCGAGAACCCGACGTATACGTCGTCGCCCGAATTGAAGTCCGTACGGTCGCTCACGCAGACAACGAAGTCCTTGCTGTCTTCCGTAAGGTGAACGAAGAGCTGGGTGGTATTGCCGAGCACTTCCTTAATGGTGAGCGTAGTTTTAAGCCCCTTGTCGCTTACGCTTATGTTCTCGCCGCGGATACCTAAAATTGCGGCGTGCGGCGTTCCGTCAAGATACTCTTTCTTTATGGTGCGCAATTCTTTGAGATTGTATTTAACCTGCTGTCCGTCCTCGAAGGCGACGTTCAGCGCCGCGCCCTCTTTGCAAACGGTCACGTTGAAGAAATTCATCTGCGGCGTGCCGATAAAGCCCGCTACGAACTTGTTTTCGGGATAGTCGAAAAGGTTTGTCGGGGTGTCTATCTGCTGTATAACGCCGAGTTTCATAACGACAATACGCGTTCCCATAGTCATAGCCTCGACCTGGTCGTGCGTGACGTAAATGAACGTGGTTTTAAGCTTGTTGTGCAGCTTGACTATCTCTGCGCGCATTGCCGCGCGGAGCTTTGCGTCAAGATTGGACAGCGGCTCGTCCAGAAGAAAGACTTTGGGGTTGCGCACAATCGCCCTGCCCAGCGCTATTCTCTGGCGCTGTCCGCCCGACATTTCGCCGGGTTTTTTATTGAGCTGGTCCTCGATATTGAGTATCTGCGCCGCCCAGTTGACTTTCTCGTTTATTTCGGCCTTGGTCATACGGCGCATAATCTGCTTGGTGTTGCCGTTTTTGTCCGTCTTTACGTCGGGAATTTTTTTCATTTTAAGACCGAAAGCTATATTTGTATACGCGGACATATGCGGATACAAGGCATAGCTCTGGAAAACCATTGCTATATCCCTGTTTTTGGGGTCCACGTCGTTGACGAGCTTGTCGTCTATGTACATTTCGCCGTCTGAAATCTCTTCAAGCCCCGCAATCATTCTGAGCGTGGTCGACTTGCCGCAACCCGACGGGCCGACGAAAACTATGAACTCGCCGTCCTCGATTTCCATATTGAAATCGTTTACCGCGATAAATTCCTTGACCTGTCTGGGCGGTTTACCCTTGTACTTGATAAACTTGATTAAACTGAACTTTTTTTTGTTTGTATATCTCTTATAGATATGTCTGAGCGATAAACCCGCCATCAGGAAAATTTCCCCCTTTTTATTATCTGTAAATATTATACCAAAATAAGTTTTTCAATACAATAGGGTAAATACTTCCACTATTTGACTGTTTGAAACGCCGTTACTTCCAGTTTTTAAAAGTGATTTCATATTATTACGCCGTCGCGCACGCACACCGTTTTGACAAGCCGTATATCGCGCGACGAACTGCCTACCATTATGCGGTAATACCCGTCGTTCACGCGCCAGCAATCGTCCGCGACCGAGTAATACGCAAACGCGCGGCTGTCCAGCCCGATAACTATTTCCTTGCTCCCGTTCGCCTTTATCAGCGTTTTTTCAAAACCTTTAAGCTCTTTCAAGGGCCTGTACACCACGGGCGAGCACTCCTGCACGTAAACCTGCGCAACCTCTTTCCCGTCCGTTCTTGAAACGTTTCTGACCTTGAACTTTACTTCCGCGCAAAGCCCGTCGGCTTTTATCGAAAGGTCGGAATACTCGAATTCGGAATAGCTCAACCCGAACCCGAACGGATACGCCGCGCACTGCGGATGCCTGTCGTAATATCTGTATCCCACGTTAAGCCCGTCGCTGTAACAGGTTACCGCCGTGTCCGTATACGTGCCGAATGCCGCGGCCGACTGTATGTTTACGGGAAAAGTTTCTGAAAGCTTGCCGCTGGGGTTGACCTTCCCGCACAGAACGTACGCAAGCGCGTCAAGCCCTCTTTCGCCGCAAAAGCCCGCCCAGACTATCGCCTTGACCTTGTCCGCCCAGACGCTTACATCTATCGGCGCGCCCGCAAAAATCACAACCACCGTTTCGGGGTTTACGGCGGCCAGCTCGCATATGGCGCGTTCCTGTACTTCGGGCAGGCGCATATCCTTGCGGTCGCCGCCCTCGTACTCTATCTGATAGCCCGTGCCCGCGCAGATTATATTCACGCCCGCCGCGGCGGCAAAGTTCTTCCCTTGGTGCGGTTTCGCCGCCCAGTGCGCGTAGCCGTTGGTACCGAGAACCTTATCGTAATAATACATCGTTTCGAACCCGACTTCCGTGCCGAGAAAATCTTCCAGCGGTTTGCATAAATCGAACTTGTCCGCAAGAGTTACCACTTTCGAACTGCCGTCGCCCGCAAGCATACCGCGCTCGGGCTTGGCGTAACAGCCGAAAACCGCCGCCTTTACGCCTTTTTTCAAAGGCAGTATCCCGCCCTCGTTTTTGAGAAGTACGATACTCTCTTCCGCGGCTCTTTGCGAAACGGCCAGCCGCTCGTCCACGGTGCGCTTTACCGTCTTGCCCGCCTGCATTTCTTTACAGCGGTATGCAAGATTCAAAACGCGTTCCGCGCAGGCGTTCACCTCGGCCTCGGTTATTTTACCGTCGTTGAAATCGCGTTCAAGCTTTTTATAATTTTCTTCGTTGAACGGAAACTCTACGTCGCAACCCGCTTTGGCGCTCTTCGTGCGGTCGCGCACGGCCTCCCAGTCGGAATAAATCGCGCCGTCGAAACCGAATTCGCCGCGAAGCACCTCGTATCCCTTTTTATATTCGCTTGCGTACGTGCCGTTTATCCTGTTGTACGAGCTCATAACCGACACGGGTTTCGCCTTGCAGGCTATCTCGAAAGGTATATAATATATTTCCCTCAGCGTTCTTTCGTCGACCTCGCTGGACTGCTGGAAACGGTTGTATTCGAGGTTGTTGCAACAGAAATGTTTCAGGCACGCGCCTATTCCGCGCGACTGAACGCCCTCTATATACGCCTTTGCAATCTCGCCCGCAAGTACGGGGTCCTCCGAAAAATACTCGAAATTGCGGCCGTTGAGCGGGTGGCGCTTTATGTTTGCGCCGGGGCCGAGAAGTATGTCGACCTGTTTCTCGTAACAGTCGTCCGCAAGACACTCGCCGACAACGCGCACGGTTTCTCTGTCCCAGCTGTTTGCAAGCGACTGCGACGACGGATAAGAAACCGACGGCAAGGTTATCGTTTCTCCCTTGTCGTTTTTGCGTTCCGTGCGCAGCCCCACGGGCCCGTCCGACACGGCGACGGCGGGCAGTTTTCCCCCGAAGTCCATAGTATACCAGAAACCGTTACTGCACAGCAGTCTTAATTTTTCTGAAACGGTCAAATCGTTTACGGTAAGTTTTTTCATAGCAACGTCCTCAGTCGTTTTTTGATTATTATAGACGATTGCAAGGCGTTAGTCAATAGCCGAACCGGTTCCGAAAATTAAGCGTTTGACCGCGTTGTACTTCCACTATCCGGAACCTTTGATTTCTATTCCCTTGTACTGCGTCTGCGGGGGCGCGCTGCCGAAAAGCGTAATGGCTTTAACGGGGCAGTTGTTTACGCAACGGTAACAGAGGGCGCAATCGCCGCGCGGGACGGCCTTTCCGTCGTCAATGACAATGTTGTGCACGGGGCACTGCTTAACGCATTTACAGCAACCAAGACATTTGCCCGCGTCTATTTTAAGCTTTGACTTTTTTTCGGGTTCGCCCTTGCGGAAAAACTTGCGCTGGCAGTAATACCCGACGGCGTGTGAGGCGACGTTGAAACCGCGCCTGAACGGCTTGCCCGAAATTATTTTTGCGACGAACGCGTCCATACGCTTTTCCGCTTTGGATACCGTTTCGCGCAGCTCTTCGCCGTTGCGTATTTTGAGTATCTTCATATCGCAGATATTGTTGGGCATATTGAAATGCTCGGCATAGACCACCTTCCCGCCGAACTTTTCAACCGTCCTTCCGAGGCTCGCCGCGCCGTCGCCCGAAAACATATACTGCGTTACGGCTATTATCACCTCGCGGTTATTAAACCTTTGCTTATTGGCATAAACAAACCTGCGCATAGGCACGGGCGGACAGGAGCCGTATATGGGATAGGCAAGCATAATAATATCCGCCTCCGCAAGCGCGGCGGCGCAGTCCGCAGCCGCTATGTCATAAGCGGCGGTCTTGTAAGTCCCGGACAGTTTGGCGCAAAGCCTTTCGGCAACAAATTTCGTGTTGCCCGTTCCCGAAAAATAAAAGGCGTACAACTTTTTCATTTTAATATAGTATGTACGCCTCTATTAAATTGTTACTTTAACCGTTCCACTTCCTGTTGGCCTTAAACCATTCCGTATCTTTGAGTTTAATATTGTTTGCCGAGCAGTAAAGTTTAAGACTTCCGTCAAAGTAGAATACGATGTTTCCGTTCATAGACTTATACTCGCCCGCCTTGAAATCCAGCATAAGCGTAGTACAGTAAATATTTTCGGTGTACTTGGCCACCCTGTCTATGAACGCCTGCGCGGGGAACGTGTTTTCGGGGTTGGAAGAATATTCCGTTGTGCCGCAGCAACAGCACACCGCTATATTTTTGGGTTTTATGACCTTTAAAAGCTTTTCGGTCGTAGCGGTATAACTGCCGTGGTGCCCGCCCTTGAAAAGGTCTACCTCGGGAAGGTTGTTGTTATCGACCAGATAACTTTCGCCTTTCTCTTCCAAGTCGCCCGTAAACAGATAGTTATAGGTCTTTTCTTCTGTAACGTGCGATAAAAGCACGCAAACCGAATAATCGTTTTCGTCCGAAGTGGGGTTGTCGTAATAATAATTATATAGTATGTTAAGAGAAACCTTGCGCTCTTCGTCCAGATAATAGGTTTTCAAAGCGCCGTCAGTTTCATACCAGCACTGTTTTGCGGTGTAAACCTCGGTTCCGTTCTGCTCCGCGTGCTCCACCGCCGCAACGTAGTTTTTATAAATCTGCGTGGTCGCGTTCGTCTGCGAAAACTGTATCAGCGTGCCGACGCTGTACTGATATAAAATACCCGTCCTGCCGTCGTCCGAAGTGTTTCCGACAAAGCCCGCGATATGGTCCTGATGCGCGTGCGTTGCGATTACGTATTCGAGAACGCCGTCCGTGCAGTACTTGTCAACGTACTTTTTGATTGTCGCCGCGCTGTTTGTCCGCGAACCCGCGTCTATAAGCACTTCGGTATCGCCGTACTTTATAAGCGTGCAGTCGCCCGTGTATTTATTCCCAAGCTCCAAAAAATGTACGGAAAGCTCCGCCTCGGCAACCTCCGCCTCGCTGCCCGAAAGCACGGGCGGAACCTCGGCGGCGGGTTTGAACGGCCCTATTTTAAGAAAATACATAACCGCGATAACGGCGGCGGCTATTAAGAGAATAATAATTAACGCCGCGGCGATTTTGGGATATTTCCTTGCGGCCCGCGCCGCCTTTTTAACGTTGTTTTTCCTTGACATAGTATTTCAGTGTGTTACAGACTTTTCAGCTGTTTTAAAATCTTTTCGCGCATTTCTATAAACTTATTGAGTTTTGCGCGCTCGTCGTCCACAAGTTTTTTGGGCGCTTTGGATATGAAACCCTGATTATTGAGCTTACCGTCCGCGCGCGCTATCTCCGCCGTGACCCTTTCAAGCTCTGCCGAAAGCCTTGCCTTTTCCTTTTCTATATCCACAAGCTCGCCCATAGGTATAAACAGCGTGCCTATCGCAAGAACTTTTGTTACGGCGTTTTCACCTGCCTCCGCCGCGGAAGATACGAACTTGATTTCGCTTGCGCCCGCAAGCTTTAATATACTGCCCTCGTTAGCAGATATAAGCCTCTTGCTCTCCGTTGAAATGTACAAATGAACCTTTCTGGACGGAGGACAGTCCACTTCCGTCTTAACGGCGCGCACGGCCTTGATAATATCCATAACGCCCGAGAACGCCTGCGCGTCCTTCTTGTAGGCGAGTTTGGAATTATAGCGTGGATATTCCTTTGTCATTATAGTCCCTTGGGTATCGGGAAGGTTACGGTAAATTTCGTCCGTAATGAACGGTATGAACGGGTGCATAAGTTTGAGCGCGTTTTCAAGAACGAACACCAGCACCGAAACCGCCGCCGTGCGCTTGGTTTCGTCCTCGCTCTTTAAGAGGGGTTTGACAAGCTCTATATACCAGTCGCAGAAATCCGACCACATAAAGTCGTACATAATCTGGCAGGCAATACCCAGTTCGAATTTATTGAGCGCGAGCGTCACGTCGCGAATAGCCGATTGAAGTTTCGAAATAATCCATTTATCCGCGGAGGAAAGCCTTATCTCCGATACGGGCTTAATCTTAACCCCTTCCGCGTTCATAATAACGAAACGGCTGGCGTTCCAGATTTTGTTCATAAAGTTGCGGCAAGCCTCGACCTTCGCGTCCGAATAACGCGTGTCGTTGCCGGGCGCCACGCCCTGCAAAAGCGAGAACCTTAAAGAGTCCGCGCCGTACTTCTCTATAATTTCAAGCGGGTCGACGCCGTTGCCAAGACTTTTGGACATCTTCCTGCCCTTCTCGTCGCGGACGAGGCCGTGAATGAGCACGTCGCGGAAAGGCACTTTGCGCATATGTTCGAGGCCCGAAAAAATCATTCTCGCGACCCAGAAGAAGATTATGTCGTAGCCCGTAACAAGCACGTCGCCGGGATAGAAATATTCAAGGTCGGAAGTATCGTCGGGATAGCCGAGCGTTGAGAACGGCCAAAGCGCCGAAGAGAACCAGGTGTCGAGAACGTCCTCGTCCTGAGAAAGCTTCTCACTGCCGCAATGCGGGCAGACCGTGACGTCCGTTTTGGAGCATATTTCTTTTCCGCAATCCGCGCAATACCATACGGGTATGCGGTGTCCCCACCAGAGCTGACGGGAAATGCACCAGTCCTTAACGTTCTCCATCCAGTTATAATATATCTTTGCGAACCGTTCGGGAACGAAAGTTATTTTCTTATAGGTAACCGCGTCTATCGCGGGCCGTGCAAGCCCCTCCATTTTAACAAACCACTGTTTGGAAACGAGCGGCTCGACCGTGGAATTACAGCGGTAACAATGACCGACGTTGTGTTTATGCGGCTGGATTTTAATGAGATGGCCGCTTGCGCGCAGTTCCTCGACAAGGCGTTTGCGGCACTCGTATCTGTCAAGGCCCGCATACTTGCCCGCAAGCTCGTTCATTGTGCCGTCGTCGTTCATAACGCGGACTACGGGCAGGTTGTGACGCAGCCCGACCTCGAAATCGTTGGGGTCGTGCGCGGGGGTTATCTTGACGACACCCGTCCCGAACTCCATATCCGCGTGCTCGTCGCCGACTACGGGGATAGGCTTGTTAACGACGGGCAGTATAACGTTTTTGCCGATAAGCCTGTTGTAGCGCTTGTCCGCGGGATTTACCGCGACGGCGGTATCGCCGAACATCGTTTCGGGGCGGGTGGTTGCGACTTCCAGCGCGACGTCTTCGCCCTCTACATAATATTTAATATGCCAGAAATTTCCGTCTTCCTCGGCATACTCTACCTCCGCGTCCGAAAGCGCGGTTTTGCACTGCGGACACCAGTTTATAATCCTGCTGCCCCTGTAAATGAGTTTTTTGTTATAGAGATTGACAAATACTTCCCTTACCGCCTTGGAGCACTTTTCGTCCATAGTGAAAGTAAGGCGCGACCAGTCGCAGGACGAGCCGAGTTTTTTAAGCTGGTCGACTATCCTGCCCGCGTACTTCTCCTTCCATTCCCAGGCGCGTTTTAAAAACCCGTCGCGGCCGACCTGCTCTTTCGTCAGCCCCTCGGAGTTCATTTGCTGTACTATCTTGACCTCGGTCGCTATCGAGGCGTGGTCCGTGCCCGGCAGCCACAGCGCGCAATAGCCCTGCATACGCTTGAAACGAATGACGGTATCCTGCATAGTTTCGTCCATAGCGTGGCCCATATGCAGCTGCCCCGTTATGTTGGGCGGCGGCATCATTACCGTGAACGGAACTTTCTTGTCGTCGCGCTCGGCCCTGAAACAGCCGCTTTGCTCCCATTCGGCGTATAATCTGTCTTCAAATTCTTTCGGGTTGTATGTCTTTTCCATATTTCAAATTATAACCCAACGCCCCGTAATTGTCAAACGCAATAAAAGGCGCATAAGATGTATTATTAAATTTTTAATACTTAAAGGAGAATAACTTTGAAAAAAAAG
This sequence comes from uncultured Christensenella sp., assembly GCA_910579705.1. GTDB lineage: Bacteria > Bacillota > Clostridia > Christensenellales > Borkfalkiaceae > Coproplasma. The sequence continues at coordinate 13,154 of CAJTUI010000011.1, read as the reverse complement.
CTTATAACCGTTTTTTTGACCGCAATTTTCGTGATAACTCTTCCGTTCGCGCTTGCGGGCTGTAATAAAAACGATAAAGTAATTAAAATCAACGAGGTTACGCACTCTATCTTCTACGCGCCGCTGTATCTCGCGGACGCGCTGGGATACTTTAAAGACGAGGGTTACGAAATCGAACTGACCAACGGCGGCGGTGCGGACGCGACTATGGCGGCGGTGCTTTCGGGCGGCGCGGACGTAGGGTTCTGCGGACCCGAGGCCGCGATATACGTTGCAATCGGCGGCAGCGACGACGCGCCGAAGGTGTTCGGCCAGCTGACCAAAAGAGACGGCAGTTTCCTTGTAGGCAGAACGGCCCAGCCCGATTTCGAATGGAGCGACCTTGACGGCAAGGAAGTTCTTGCGGGCAGAAAAGGCGGCGTTCCCGCTATGACCTTCGAGTACGTAGTGAAGACGCAGGAAGTCGACGTTAAACTCAACTACGACGTGGCGTTCAATATGATGACCGCGGCGTTCGAGAGCGGCATAGCCGACTACTGTACAATGTTCGAGCCCGTGGCCTCCGAATATCAGGCGGCAGGCAAGGGCTATATAGTGGCGTCCGTCGGACAGGAATCGGGCGAAATCCCCTACACCTGTTTTATGGCGAAACAGAGCTACATCGACAAGAACGGCGATACCGTGGAGGCGCTGTTGCGCGCGGTTACCAAGGCCGTGAAATACATCAACGAAACCGACAGCGCGAAGGTTGCCGAGTATCTTACTCCCTACTTCGACGGAACGAGCGCAAACAGCATTAAAATGTCTCTCGACAGCTATAAGTCGATAGACGCCTGGATGACAAATCTTGCTATGAAGGAGAGTTCGTTCACCAAATTGCAGGACGTTATCGAGCTTGCGGGCGAGCTTTCGAAACGCGTTTCGTTCAGCGACCTTGTGTTGACCGATACGGCGCAGAAGGTGTACAACGAAATTTATAAATAATGCTTACCTTTGACAATATCTCTTACACTTACCATACCAAGGAAGGCGAAACCACTGCGGTAAAGGATTTGACTTTTACGGTGGATAACGGACAGTTTGTTTCCGTTATAGGCCCGTCGGGTTGCGGAAAAACGACTATTCTTTCACTGGCGGCGGGGATTTTATCCCCCACCTCCGGCGAGGTCGTGCGCGACAACGGCGAGTTCGGGTATATGTTGCAGCGCGACGCGTTGTTCCCTTGGCGCACGGTGGAGCAAAACATCTTTCTGCCGCTGGAAGTAAAAAAACGCAACACGCCGCAGATGCGCGAAAAGGCGGTTTCGCTTGCCGAAAAGTACGGGCTGAAAGACTTTCTCAAAAAGACCCCATCCCAGCTTTCGGGCGGTATGCGGCAGAGAGTGGCGCTTATCAGAACGCTTGCCGCCGAACCCGATATTCTGCTGCTTGACGAACCTTTTTCCGCGCTGGATTACCAGACGAGGCTGGAAGTTTGCGACGACGTTCAGAGCATAATAAAGAGCGAAAAGAAAACCGCGCTTTTGGTTACGCACGACATTTCCGAGGCCATTGCGCTGTCCGATAAGGTCGTAGTACTGTCCACACGCCCCGCGAGGGTGGTCGCCGAGCATCTTATCGAGTTCGGCGGCAGCAGCCCAAAACGGCGCAGGGAATGCAGCGAGTTTGCCGCTACTTTCGAAGTGCTGAGAAAAGAGTTGGGAATTTAGCCGCAGGCAAGGATAAACATATGAAAAACTTCAACTACTCGCGCGAGCACCTCGCGTATCTCAAAAAAGAGAGAAACAAAAAAATTATCATTAACGTTTCGCGCGTACTTATACTCGTAGCCGTTCTCGGAATATGGGAACTGTGCGCGCAACTGAAAGTTATCGACCCGTTCATAACGAGTTCGCCCTCGCGCGTGGCGCTGACGATTGCGGAGCTGTACAATAACGGAACGCTGTTTTACCATATAGGTATCACGCTTGCAGAAACCATAGCGGGCTTCCTTATTGCGGTCGCGCTGGGGTATGCAATTGCCGTTATTCTGTGGGCGAGCGATACGGTCCACAAAGTGCTGGAACCGTATATCGTAGTACTTAACTCACTGCCCAAAATCGCTTTGGGTCCGCTTATCATTATCTGGATAGGCACGGGATATAACGCGATTATTTTTATGACCGTGCTCGTTTCGATAATCGTTTGCATAATGAATATGCTTTCGGGCTTTATCGCGGTTGACAGAACGAAACTTCTGTTAATGAAGTCAATGGGCGCAAGCAAGGCGGTTACGCTTAGAAAACTTATCGTCCCCGCCTCGCTACCCGCGCTTATGAACACGCTTAAAGTCGCCGTCGGGCTTGCCTGGATTGGCTCTATTATGGGCGAATACATCGTTTCGAAAGCGGGGCTCGGCTATCTCATAGTTTACGGCGGTCAGGTGTTTAAACTGGATTTGGTTATGACCGCAACGTTTATACTATGCGCTCTTGCGGGCGGAATGTACGGTATAATAACGCTGGTCGAAAAAAGAATAAATAAGTAAAATTCAAGGGGCGCCCATAAGGACGCCCCTTTATCGTTATTTAATTTTTTCTGCCAACGAGCTCATCTAGTGTTATGTTAAAAAAATCGGCAAGCTTTATGCAAACTTCTATACTCGGAATAACTTCGCCGCGCTCCCACCTGTTAATATTCTGGTGGGACGTACCCATTTTTTTAGATAGCTCCATTTGCGATAACCCCGCATTTTCCCTGTAATTCTTTAAATTTTCTGCAAAATACGACATATTACACCTCCAATAATATTATTGCACATATTTGTGAAAAATACTTGACTTGCACATATTTGTGCAATATAATATTTAAAAAAAAGGAGGTTTTTATGCAGGAAAGTATGTTATATGATTTAATGCTAAAAGCAGAGCTTTACAATTACCGTGACAAACTCGAAAAAGAAGATTGTCTGTTTAAAAGCGATATGCTTCAAGCAAAAAAACGTTTAACAGATGTTTTGGACGATGAAAAAATTAAATTGCTTAATATTTTTGTCGCAAATCATCAAAATTACCTTGACTCTTTTAACGAACCTATTATCGTAAGAGTTCTTAATCAGGGCATTAAAATTGGTATGCAAATACAAGAAGCATTTAATGAATTTGAAGCTACTTAAACAAAAAACCTTCCCTCGGGAAGGTTTTTTACTCTTTTAATACGCTCTTGCGAATATTACCGTATGTTTTGCCTGCTTGCCGCAAACCGCGCATTTCTCGCTATGCTCGCCCTCGGCGAAAACCCTTGCAGTCGCGGCGGTTTCGGCCTTAATTTTGTCCTCGCACTCGCGGCAACCGCACCAGCCCGCCTTGACGAAGTTTCCGCCCTCCACGCCGCCGAGCAGTTCTTTCAGACTGTCAGCATAGACAATGCGACTATCGCGCCGCACGCGCGCCGCTTCGAGCATATCTTTCTGAACGGCGCCCAACAGCGATTTTACGGTTTCCGCTATGTCCGAAAGCGAATATTCGGTCTTTTCCAGAGTGTCGCGGCGGAAGATAAGCGCCTTGCCCGCCTCTATATCGCGGGGGCCGAGCTCTATCCTCAAAGGCACGCCCTTCATTTCCCATTCGTTGAATTTCCAGCCGGGGCTTGCGTCTGTCGTATCGCACTCGACGCGCACGCCCGCCTTTTCGAGCAGGGCGCGAACCTCTTCGCACTTTTCAAGAACGCCCGCCTTTTTTGCGGCAATGGGAATTATCACGGCCTGCACGGGTGCGACTACGGGCGGGATTACAAGCCCGCGGCTGTCGCCGTGCGCCATTATGAGCGCGCCGATAAGCCTTGTGGACACGCCCCAGCTTGAAGTATAAACATATTTCTGCACTCCGTCTTTATCGAGGTACTTGACCTCGAAAGCTTTTGCAAAGTTCTGGCCTAGGTAATGCGTGGTGCCCGCTTGAAGGCTTTTTCCGTCCTTCATCATAGCCTCCATACCGAACGTTGCGACGGCGCCCGCGAACTTTTCTTTCTCGGTCTTTCTGCCGGTTATAACGGGAATTGCGAGGCAGTTTTCAGCAAACTCCTTATACACGCCCAGCATCTTCATTGTTTCTTCCATTGCTTCCTCTTCGGAAGAATGCGCGGTATGCCCCTCCTGCCATAAAAATTCGGAGGTGCGCAAAAAGGGCCGCGTGGTCTTTTCCCAGCGCATTACGTTAGCCCACTGGTTTATGAGCACGGGTAAATCACGATAGGACTGTATCCACTTGGAATACATACTCCCGAAAATGGTTTCCGACGTGGGGCGGATAGCCAAAGGCTCTGCAAGTTCTTCGCCGCCCGCGTGGGTTACGACCGCGACTTCGGGCGCGAAACCTTCCACGTGCTCCGCCTCTTTCGTAAAATAACTCATAGGAATGAGCAGCGGGAAATACGCGTTTTTATGTCCCGTTGCTTTAAATCTTTTATCCAGCTCGCTCTGGATGTTCTCCCAGATTGCGTAACCGTAGGGGCGGATAACCATAGTGCCCTTGACGGGGCCGTAATCCACGAGGCCCGTTTTAACGACCACGTCCGTATACCACTGCGGAAAATCCTTCTCTATATCTGCGATTTGCTCTACAAAATTTTCTTTACCCATTCAAAAAGTCCTCTTAAATAGTTTCCACTGAATTATAGCACACAACGGCGCAAATACAAACTGTTTAGACGCGGTTTTTGAAAAATAAGCGTCGCTGCGGGGCCGAAAATTTTTAAATAATTACAATATCAAACACTTGTAATAAACGAGAAAATAATATATAATGAAAATGTATGAATAAGCTTGCATTGAAACATCTTAAAAGCGGCACCGACGTTCGCGGGGTTGCCGTGGGCGACAATATTACCTTAACGGACGAGGCTGTGTTTGCCATAAGCCGCGCTTTCGTTAAGTGGCTGAGCCTGAAATACGGCCGTACAAGCTTTAAAATCGCCGTAGGACACGACAGCAGAATTTCCGCCGAACGCGTATTTACCAAAGTTAAAGAGGGCGTTTTGTCGAGCGGGAGCGATTTGGTTTATACCGGCCTCTCCTCCACGCCTTCTATGTTCATACTCCTGAAAAAGTCGGACCTGGGCTGTAACGCGGCGGTTATGATTACCGCGTCTCACCTGCCCTATAACAGGAACGGACTGAAATTTTTCACGCCCGACGGCGGGCTTGACGGAAAAGACGTTGACGAAATTCTGGAAATAGCCGAAAGCGGCGACTTTTTGTCGGGCTGCGGCGAATATTCCGAGCAATCGTTCATTGACGATTATTCGCGTATACTCGTTGAAGAAGTCCGCGCGGCGTGCGGGACAGACCGCCCGCTGGAAGGAAAGAAAATTATCGTGGACGCGGGAAACGGCGCGGGCGGATTTTTTGCCGAAAAGGTGCTTAGCCCTCTCGGCGCGGATACCGAGGGCAGTCAGTTTTTACAGCCCGACGGATACTTCCCCAACCACATACCCAACCCCGAGGATAAGGCCGCAATCGAGAGCATAAGCCGCGCGACGGTTAAATGCGGCGCGGACCTTGGCATTATTTTCGACACGGACGTGGACCGCGCGGGCGCCGTTGACGCGAACGGTAAAGAAATAAACCGCAACAGACTTATCGCTCTTCTTGCGGCAATTTTAATGAAAGAAAAAACCGGAGTGATTGTAACCGACTCCGTCACAAGCGACGGGCTTACAAAGTTCATAGAAAAACTTGGCGGAAAACATGTGCGGTATCAGCGCGGTTACAGAAACGTAATAGACAAAAGCCTCGAACTCAACGCAAACGGTATATATTCCCCCCTTGCTATCGAAACTTCGGGACACGCGGCGTTCATAGACAATTATTTTCTGGACGACGGCGCATACCTCATAACCAAACTTCTTATCTGTCTGGCCTCGCTTAAAGACGGCGAAAGCCTTACGGACCTTATAAAAGACTTACCCGAGCCCGCTGAAAGCGACGAAGTGCGCATAACGTTCGGCAACGCGAGCAAGAATTTCAGGCAGGAAGGTAAACAGGTCATAGAGGATTTGAAAAAACTTGCGCTTAAAACAAGCGGTATGAAACTTGCCGAAACCAACTACGAGGGCGTTAGGGTTAACTTTTCAAAGGGCGACGGCGACGGCTGGTTTCTGCTCAGAATGAGCGTGCACGACCCCGTTATGCCCATTAACTTCGAAAGCGACACGGTCGGCGGAAACAAGATAATGGCGGCCAAGCTTTTGAGCATACTCGATACATACGCCTTTTTAAACACAGAAAACTTAAAAAAATACACAGAGATTTAAAGGAGATAAATATGTCTGTTGCCAACAAGAGCGTCGATACGATAAGAATTTTATCGGCCGAAGCAATTCAGAGGGCGAATTCGGGTCACCCCGGAATTTGCATAGGCGCCGCTCCGATAGGATACGAGCTGTTTGCCGATTTTCTTAATTTCAGCTACAAGAACCCCAAGTGGGACAACCGCGACAGGTTCGTGCTTTCGGCAGGCCACGGCTCTATGCTGTTATACTCGCTACTGCACCTGTTCGGGTTCGACGTAACCAAAGAAGACTTAATGAATTTCAGGCAGTTAGGCTCGAAAACCCCCGGCCACCCCGAATACGGCGTTACGCAGGGAATAGAAACTTCCACCGGCCCGCTCGGACAGGGCGTTGCAAACGCGGTCGGTTTCGCCGTTGCGGAGGCGCATCTCGCGGCTATGTTCAACCGCCCCGACTATCCCGTGGTAGACCACTACACCTACGTTCTATGCGGCGACGGCTGTTTGCAGGAAGGCATAAGCTACGAGGCGTGCTCGTTTGCGGGAACGCAAAAGCTGGGCAAGCTGATACTCCTTTACGATAAAAACGACATCACCATCGAGGGCAATATAAACTGCACCTTCTCCGAAGACCCCGCCACCCGCTTTGCGGCGCAGGGCTGGCAGGTTATCCGCGTGAACGACGCAAACAACCTGCACGTGCTAAAAGCCGCGCTTACCCGCGCCAAGAGCGATTTGACGAGGCCTACGATTATAATCTGCCGTTCGGTTATCGGCTACGGCACTCCGCTCGCCGATTCTCCCGACGTGCACGGCGCGCCGCTTGGCGAGGCCAATCTCCAAAAGACCAAGGAGTTTTATAACTGGACGGAAGAGCCGTTCTGTACGCCCGAAGACGTACGGGAGCACTGCCTTAAACTTGCGGAGCAGAAGCTTGAAAAGGAGCAGGAATGGCTTAAACTTTTTGCAAAATACGAGCGCGACTATCCCGACCTTGCCGAAAGATATAAAAAATTTATGTCGGGCGCAGACCCCGACTTCGGCGAAATGCCGGAGCTTTTCAATTTCAGCAACGCCGAGGGCACGCGCGTTTCGGGCGGCAAGATTTTAAACAGGCTTACAAGCGCACTGCCGAACCTGATGTCTGGTTCAGCGGACCTCTCCCCCTCCACCAAAACCGAACTCAAAGGCAAGGGCTATTTTTCGCCCGACAACCGCGAGGGTTGCAATATCCACTTCGGCATAAGAGAGCACGCAATGGCCGCTATCTGCAACGGCATACAGTTGCACGGCGGACTGAGAATTTGTTGCTCCACGTTCTTCTCGTTCTCCGATTATATGAAGGGCGCAATAAGAATGAGCGCGATTATGGACATACCCGTCATATACGTTATGACTCACGACTCGATCGGCGTCGGCGAGGACGGGCCCACACATCAGCCCGTCGAGCAGCTTGTTTCGCTCAGGTCGATACCAAACGTGAAGGTGTTCCGCCCCTGCGACGGAAGGGAAACGGCGGCCGCGTACATTTCCGCGCTTACCAGCAACTCCCCCACCGTTATCGTACTTTCGAGGCAGAACCTGCCCCAGTATCAGGGAACGGGCCTCACCGCAATGACGGGCGGTTATATCCTCTCCGACTGCGCGGGCACGCCCGACGTTCTTCTTATCGGCTCCGGCTCTGAAGTGGAAATCTGTATGAACGCGCAACAGTTGCTTGCTCAGGACGGCATTAAGGCGCGCGTGGTGTCTATGCCCAGCCTCGAAGTGTTCGAAAAGCAGACGGACGCTTATAAAGAGCACGTACTGCCCACCCTCGTCCGCGCGAGAGTTTGCGTTGAGGCCGCCTCGCCTATGAGCTGGTATAAATACTCCCGCGACCTCGGCGAAGTCGTCGCAATGTATTCGTTCGGAACTTCGGGCCCTGCGGAAAAGTTATATCCCCACTTCGGCTTTACAAAAGAAGAAGTTGCGGAAAGAGCCAAACTTTCGATTATGCGCGTAAAAGCGCTTTAAAAGCAATCAAAAAGCGGAACGCCGCGCGGCGTTCCGCTTTTTTCATTTATTTGACAGGCTTTCCCTTGCGGTGGCGGAAGATTAAAATGGACTGACTACCTTCCGCCTTTACCATAATATATAACTATGTATATTATGCCGCATCCAAATTTATTTTATAGTAAATTTCAATATTTTGCGGTTGTCCGTTTTCTTTCGGCGCGCCGATTATTATCTTATCGATAAGTTCCAAGCAAAGTTCTCTCGTAACCGAAACGTCGCGCAAATGCTTCTTAATTCTTCCTATAAACTCATCGGCATCAATGTTCGCCTGTTGAACGGAAGATAAAACTTGTTCAAGTTCATTGATTTTAATATCCAACTCCTGCCTTTCGGCTGAATACTTTTCAATTAACTTTACGCACAAATCAGCAGGAATCTTTCCTTCGAGCTTTTCTTCGAAAGCCGACTCTATCAAAGAGTCAAGTTTTTTGCGTCTTTCCTTATTAATGGCAAGGTCTGTCCGTTTTTCGAATTGCTCTCGCTGTATAAATTGAGTTTGCCTTGAAATGAAATTTTCTTTTACTTCCGCTTCATTTGCAATGATAAATTTCGCTCTTTTCTTTACATCGTCGCAAATCAGCTTTTCAATGTCGGCGGCTTTTATATAGTGGCTGAAACAAAACGATTTCCCGTAACGCTTATGTCCGCCGCAATTGAAGGTATAGACAATACCGCTTTTCTTACCGTTCTTCTTTAAAGAATAGTATTCCAGTTTCATTTTCGAACCGCAATCCGCACAATACATAAAACCCGAAAGCGGATGAACCAAACCTGTTCTCGTCTTTTTACCTTGACTTACAGACTTTTCAACTTCCTTTACCCTATCCCAAAGTTCCTTTGAAATAATTGCAGGATGTGCATTTTCAGTAACTAGCCAGTCTTCTTCGGGGCGCAAAACCGCTTTATGATTTTTATACGAAATCGTGGTTCTGCGTTGCAATGCGAGATTACCGATATAAGCAGGATTTTGCAAAATCTTACGCACGCAAAGTTGTGTCCAAAGATGATTACTTTGAGCCGACAAATACTTCCCCGTCTGTTTAACCAGGTAATCGCGCGGAGTAAGAATTTTCTCTGCATTAAATATTTCCGCAATCTGTCCGGGAGAAATTCCCTTTGCTCTTAACTCGAATATTCGCTTAACGATGCCGCTCACTTCTTCGTTTACGACGTATGTTCTTTTACTATCGTTACCGAATAAATATCCGTAAGGCGCGTGCGACATATTACTTTTGCCCATTTTTGCATTTGCCGTAAATATCGCACGAACTTTCCTGCTTGTGTTTGCCGCGTACCATTCATTGAAAACGTTAGTAATAGGCATCATATCCATTGCGGTTGAATTTGCTCCCGCTGTATCGATATTATCGCTGACTGCAATAAACCGAATTCCGAAAGAAGGAAATATATAGTCTATGTATTGTCCGACTTGAATATAATTTCTGCCGAAACGAGATAAATCTTTTACAACTATTGTATTAATAACTCCGCTTTTGGCATCATTTAACAGCCTTTGGACCCCGTCGCGGTCAAACGTTGTTCCGGATATTCCGTCATCTACGTAAACGTCGTGAAGCTTCCACCCTTTATCCGCTATGTACTTTGTCAATAGCATCTTTTGGTTTTCGATAGACAATGATTCGCCTGCTCGCTCGTCATCACGGCTTAATCTGACGTAAATTCCTACTATGTAATTGTTATGCTTTGATTTCAATCTTTTACCTCCCAAATCAAAGCAACCCGTATTCTGTTGATTGTATTCTATCATATTACCTCCCTTTTTGCAAGGTCAAAGACAGAATTAAATATATTTTTATATATTAATCCGTTTTCAATATCCTCATAGGCTTTTGAAACGGCTATTCTTGTTATTATTTCATCAATATTCTTTTCCCCATTATAATAACTTGTTACGGCAAATTTTCTTTTACCGATATTTTTGATTGAGTGTTTTGTTGTTTTGTTCGTATCATTTCCTCCGAAAAATTTAATTAATTATATTCAGTTTTCATATTCGATTTCCTTTCGCGACTCTATGCGCGTATCTGAACGCAACTTTATTTCTGTTTGCGCTATCCGTTCTATGACGGTAATTTCCGTATAAAAAAGCCGTGATTACTCTTTAAGTCCTGTTTCGTTCTCATATTCCTATGGACGTATTCTTCACGGTCATTTCGTTTTCTTATTTAGTTGTTGTTACTTATGCCAACCGTTTGATTTAGATTTGAACGGCGGTTTCGGTGCGTTCTTGCGCTCGGTTGCCGTGCGCTTTGCTTCGTCTAACTTGTCGGGCGCGTACTCGTTTACAAAAGCGACAAACTCTTTGTACTTCTCTAATTCGGGTATGCGACGCTCGGCTTTCTGCAACTCGCTAAAAAGGTTTTCACGATCTTTGTCTGTGATTTTCTTTTCTTCTTCGAGCCGCCTGTACTCGGTAGTAAGTCCGACAATCATCTTCCGTAACTTCGTAGGCGATAAAGGAAGATTACCGCTCATCGCTTCGTGAAAAGCGTCTAAATATCCCTGTAACGGCTTTAATTCTTCCAACGCTTTATCTCTTGTTTCTACGGCGGTTTCCGCTTCTTGTATTATGCTTTCCGCGTGGACTTTCTCATCATTAAGAGCGGCAAGCTCGGCTTCCTGTTGTGCTTTCTGCCATTTGTACTTTGTGGTATGCTTTTTGTTCGAGCCGACTTCGCCGCGATCCAAACCGTAGTGAACGCCTCTTTGCTCGTGAAAGCTATCCTGCAAATTACCGTAAGATAACTGTCCGCCGCGTTCGCCCCAAAAGTCCGAGCTACATAGTTTCGGCTGTTCCAACGAAACGTACTCATAAACGCTTTTGCCGTGTTCGTCTTTCTTCTGAATAGGCGAACCTTTTTCGTTCCGCAATACTTTTCCGTCCGAGCCTTTCTCATAGACTTTCTTCTTGGCGGTGTCAACGATTGGTATGTAGTAGAGCTGTAAATGCGGCGTTTTTTCGTCCAAATGGATAACAGCCGATAATATGTTTTTGTCCGTTCCCTTATAGCCGATTGACTGTAATGCAAACTCGTAGCAACGATTGAAAAACTCCATTACCGCATACGGTGTTTCTTCGCCTTTCTTCCAACCGAGCCGCTCGAAAAACTCCGTATCCGAAGTTATAATCATACCTTCAAAAGCAACTGACTTTTTCTTCTCGCGGAAGGTTGCATTCAGCTCGTTCATCGTCTTTTTCCATTGAGCGGTAAGACCGCCTTCCGACCTTTTGAAATAGAGATTGAGCGGTGTGCGCTCACTGTCTATATCTTCGTTGCGGTGGTGTTTGCTCGTGCGTTCCGTTTCGCCACCTATTTTGCCTAAACTGCCTTTATTGAATTGTTCTATTCTGACTACCTGATAACTTATAATTCTGTTCCTCCAATGAATAATGTTTTACCGACAAAATTGCCCCCTGCAAGGGCGAACTTGGCTACTTGTAGCCTAGTGAGATATGGATATACTCCGAATATCCCGTTTTGTCCGTCCGAGCGGTAGAGCTTCATTTTGCCGTGTCTTGTGATTTTGCTTGTCATTTGCTTGCCGATTAAGGCGGTCTTATTTGAGAAACAAATTTGCTTGCTTGCAAGGGCAAATTTGCGCCGAAAACAAAAAGCGTGTAGTTTTTTAGCTTGCTATAAAACCGTGCGCAAAGCGCACGCCCACACGGTTTACTGTGTGGAAATATGCTTTTTATTGTCATAGATTTACCTCCGTATTGTTAGTATTTATATCTTCGTCCACGCAAGAAAGAGCGGATAGATACCGTAAAAAAGACGCGAAAAAAGCCGCTGAAACTGTAACGTATCACCGACTTCTAACCGTATTTAGCAACTTCAAATTGCTCTATGGTGGTTAGCCATTCTATAAGATTGTTTGCATAGTTTTAGCTCAAAAGATACCTCGTTTTCCGAAAAAATTGTATACTTATAAAAGCCTATCACGGCTTGCGGATTTTTGCGTACACTTAAAAAACTTACGCTCTATCCGTAAGCTAAGGCGCGGGCGACTTTACACCCAAAACCTTCTGCCTTCTGGGGACGGACTTCGTCCACCGCAGAACTCCTACCCCGAAGGGTACAATACCACGCAATAGTCTATGTGTCGCCTATTACGTTTATCCTGCCTGCCGCAGTTACATTGTATTTATAATCTTTGCATTCTTAATCAAGTATATTGGTTGTAATAAAGTCAACCCCAAAACCAATCAATTCTTCGGCTTTTTGACTGTCGTCACAGGTCCAACAGTTTATTGTAATATCGTTTTCGTGCAACTCTTTTATTTTTTCTTCCGTCAGCAAATCATAACGTATATCCAAATCAAACCCGTATTCTTTCAGCGATTTTATCAGCCCGTCGTCGAATTTTTCCGTCAGAAATTGTATTTTCTGTTTAGGTAAAAGCTTGCGTACAGCGACGAGATTTTCAAAATCAAACGAAATAAAAATTATTTTTTCAAGCGTATACTCCTGTTTGCAGATTTCTATAATTTCCTCAATGTTACTTTCACGCATAGATTTTTTCAGCTCGATTACCGCAACCTTTTTATAACGTGAAACCACTTGTAAATACTCTGACAACGTCGGCATTTCGGATATGCCGTCTTTAAACTTTAAAGAACGTAATATTTCAAAATCGGTTTCTTCGATAATTAAATTTTGCTCGCATAATCTACCTGTACCGTCATCGTGGAATATTATATATTTACCGTCCTTCGTAACGTGTACGTCCGTTTCTATACCGTAATAAGAACACTCACAAGCCGCTTCGAACGCCGCCGACGTATTCTCCGTTTCCATACCGCTC
>CAJTUI010000010.1:75756-90072 GCA_910579705.1 uncultured Christensenella sp. | reverse complement strand
GGTGTGGATATGTAGTAATAAAGGTACGGTTGATGCGCATAAATGTACTTCCTTGATTTATACCGATTTTGAAATCAGATCAGCATTTGTTCGTATGTATAACACGTTAAAACAAAACGTGAAAATCATTATAGATGAAACGTTAGCGCAACTAAACGCTTTGAAAGTTAAAGTCAATGCGGGCAACAATGAGATAGCAGAAATAGACGGAGAGATAGCGTCGATAGCAGAACAGAATAAAGTATATTCGGAATTATATGCAAGTGGCGTGATTGATGAAGTTACTTATCTCGGCAGGTCGGACAAATATAAAAATCAGATTACCGAATTGCGTAGCCGCAGGTTGAAAATTATAAACGAGGACGAGGAAGAAATGTGCATTGAAAAGTTACGAGAACTAAAACGCTTCCTTGCCGACAGCGTGGAATATATGACCGAATTAGATGAGAATAATGCTTGCTCATAAAAGTTTCGTATCTGCGTTTCGGTTATCTTAACGGTCTGCTTGCTTTGCTCTATAAGTATAAGCCGTGCAAGTTCTTCCTGCCGTGCTTCAAGTTCGCATAAACGGTTACTCGTAGCTTTCGCTACAATGCCGCGTTCCATATTGGCAACAATATTGTTTATTGCCCGTTCGTTATCTTTTTGCTCTTTCAAATAAGCGTTTAATAACCTGTTTTCATTGGCGTTATTATTCTGCAATTCCATTAAATACTTGACGGCGTTTTCTATCGCTTGGGTATTCTTTAATTCAGATATTACGGTGTCAATTATCAAGTGTTCAAGGTCGTCTTTTGACATAGCCAACTTTTTGCAATCGTTCAACTTCATTTTACGCCCACGGCATTTGTAATAGTATTTTCTTTCGCCGTTTTTAGCCGTTCCGCACTCGCCTATAATGGACTGTCCGCAGTAACCGCATTTCAATTTGTTGCGCAAAAGATATGTAACTTCAATACTGTTTTTGCCGTGCTGATAGGTTTTCAATATTGCCTGAACGCTGTTAAATAAATCTTGCTGTATTATAGCAGGGTACATATTGTCAATGACTTCTTCGCCCTTTCTGTAAATGCCCGTGTAACGCTCGCAACGTAGAATATTATAGACCGTATTCATAGCAAGCGGTTTACCGTTTCGGTAAATTCCTTGCGCCGTAAGTCTTGAAATAATTTCTCTTACGCAAATACCTTTTGAAAATTCTTCGAATATGCGTTTTACCACTTCCGAATGTATTTCATCTATAACTAACTTCCTGCCGTCAACTTTATAACCGTAAAGCACGTTACCGCCTTGAAAATAGCCTTTGAGCCGTGTTTCTCTCATTCCACGTTTTACCTTTTGGGATAGCTCTGCGGAATAGTACTGGTTCATTCCTTCCAAAAGGCTTTCAAGTATAATTCCTTCGGGCGTATCGGGTATGTTTTCCATAGCCGACAATACTTTAACGCCGTTATCACGCAAAGTTTTTTTGTGGATAGTTGCTTCAAACTTGTTTCTTGAAAATCTGTCAAGTTTGTAAACCAACACATAATCCCATTCTTTGCGTGCGCTATCTTTAATCATTTTCTGAAAGTCTGGGCGGTTGTCGTTCGTTCCCGACATAGCTTGGTCTATGTAGGTATCAAGTATAAGTATGTCGTGGGATTTTGCATAGTCTTGACAAACTCTCAACTGTCCGTCAATAGACTGTTCCGTTTGCTTATCGCAAGAGTATCTTGCATAAATTACTGCTGTTTTCATTTTGATTTAAACTCCTTTTTAAATAGATTTTATATTTTGTCTTTCGACAAGGGGCGAAGAAACGGAAACGCAAATTCAAGTTTGATTTGCGATGTGCCTGTCTTACAATTTTGCAATTAAGATACATCGCAGAAGCGTAAGGCTTCCTCTGATGCAAGGGCTACGCCAGTAGTGCATTTTACCCTTGCAACAGAGTGCGTTTTCGTTTACGCTCCGCCCGTCGAAACGACAAAATATTTTCGGTCAGTTACACTTGGGCATTTTGGCTAATACTTCGGGACTGACCGTTCCCAAAATTTCGCCCTCGTCTATACAACGGAAGCTGTCAAACAGTAGTAGCTTTCTATCGTCTACACCGTATGGACAAGCAATGTCCTCGTCCAAAATATCCCCCTTGGTATAAGTAGGTAATTTACCGCCGTAAACAAGTTTCTCGCCGCTCTTTTCTATGTATTTGAGTAGGTATTTCACGGACTGCGTTATATCAAGCGGTATTTCTATTTTCTTGAAATCGTTGCGCCCGAACTCTTTTAAAAAATGGTCATTCTGATAGGTTGTCTGCATTTTATGCTGTTTTGTGCTATAATCTTTTATTTCCGTTATTTTGCCTATCATTTGCGGAATGTAGAAAATACCGTGAAAGTGTAGCCGACCTGTTTCGGGCGCACGTTCCCAAACGCCGATATACTTCCAACCGTTACGGCTTACGGCGTGTTTCAAGGTATTGCGCAACTTAGCTTTGAACTGTTTTTCTGTCAACTTCGCACTATCGTAAGTAAAAGTTACAAAATAGTGCCATTCGCCTTGCGTGTAAATCTTGCGCCATAATCGGGTATTGCGTTTATAAGCGTTGATTTTCTTACGCTCAATATTCTGCGATACAAATTCTTTTAACTGCTCGGCGGTTTGAAATTCATCTTTCAGTTTTTCTTTGATGTACTTTTTCCGCTCTCGCTTTGGTAGGCTTTGGCTTTCCGAATACGCCGTTTCAAATTTCTCTTTCGGTGTAGGTAGGGCGTTTTCGTTCTGCTTTGGCTTTGGTGGTTTCGGCTTTTTCCTTTTGCGTGTACTGCTCGGAAAGTTTTCGGGCGGTATTGCAATATAATGACCGCCGTCAAAATATACTTTTGTTTCTCTGTATGGCATAAATTCCCCCTTGTTTTGTTAGTCCTGCTTTTGTGATTTTCTGTCTTCTTCTGCGCATAGTTCTTTGATATGTGCCAAAAGCGTTTCAAAGAAAATACGCCGTTCAGTTTCGGGCAACGCCATTAAATCTGGCTTGCCAATGCTATTAACTTTTATATCTGCTTTCAGCACACTTTTTTACCTCCTTGTTTTCGTTTGCTGTACGGTTATAACGCTTAAACCTAAAACCTAATTTCCTGTTTTCAAAAATAATTCATAAACTCGCAAGATTTTTGCGACTTATAAAAATTTCTCTCAACTCTTTAAGGACAAAAATTTGCAAAAGTTCGTATTGCTTTGAATTACAGTCAAAGTATAAACTAAAATTTCACCACATAATAGGACATTTGCCCTATGAAAACCCCACATTTGCGAGCCAAAAACCCACATTACCCCACATTTTCGGGCATAATAAGTGTTTTGCGGTCAATGGCAAAAGCCTTGCAAAATAAAAAAATAACCCTATGCTAAAAAAGCATAAGGTTAAAAAATAAGCCGCCGCAAGGGGAACGGCGAATCGCCAAGCGGTTTAGCGGCGAACGCCGTCCCTGCGGCGTTTTTATCTTACTTTTTTATTAGGTTTTTTGTTTTGTGGCGGGTGCTTGACGGCGGGCGTAGCCCGCCGCTCGTTATATCAAGCACCCGCCACAGTGCCAATTTATAATTTAACAAAGATTTACTTGCTTTTATTCGAGTTTTAGAATATAATATACTTAATAGTTTGAGGTGTGAAATGTTAAGTTTTATTTCCGCAAAAGAAGCGGCTGAAAAATGGAATATTTCTCAAAGGCGTGTCGCAATTCTTTGCTCTGAAAATCGTATTGACGGTGCAATGATGGTCGGCAATATGTGGATAATTCCGAGTACTGCCGAAAAGCCTATTGATAAACGTACTATTAGATATGAGAAACAAAATGTTGTACAGTTAAAACCGTTTGTTAAATGGGTTGGCGGTAAAAGTCAGCTTGTAAACGAACTTGAAAAAATGCTTCCTACTAACGGTGAAAGAGTTTTAACTAAATACGTTGAACCTATGGTCGGCGGTGGCGCATTACTTTTCAATGTATTATCGAAGTTTGATTTTGATAAGGTTTATATAAGTGATATAAATGCTGAACTTATAAATTCTTATAAGGCTATTAAAAATAACGTTGATGCGCTTATATCTAAACTTACTGAAATGCAATTATTGTTTTTGCCTATGGACGAAAACGGTCGCAAATACTTTTACTATACTGCACGAGATAAATTCAATAACGTTGAACTAAATGAAAGCAATTCCATAGAAAAAGCCGCTTTGTTTATATTTTTAAATAAAACGTGTTTTAACGGATTATATCGTGTAAATCGAAAAGGACAATTCAATGTTCCCATGGGTGCATATAAAAACCCTTGTATTTGTGATGAAGATAATTTGCGGAGTGTTTCAAATGCATTGCAAAATGTCGAAATAGTTTGTGGTGATTATTCCCTTTCAAAGAGCGTTATAGACGAAGAAAGTTTTGTTTATTTAGATCCCCCTTATAGACCTATTTCAGAAACTTCGGGCTTTACTGCTTATAACACTGATGTTTTTGATGATAACGAGCAAATTCGTTTAGCGCACTTTATTAACGAAATAAATGAAACTGGTGCAAAAATTGTTTTAAGCAATTCAGACCCACAAAATATCAATGAAGAAGATACTTTCTTTGAAGATCTGTACAAATCATACAAAATTAAAAAAGTCGAAGCAAGCCGTATGATAAACAGCAAGTCGGACGGTCGTGGAAAAATTAAGGAATTGCTTATTTGCAATTAAGGGGAACTTATGACTTTACTTGAACTCACAAAAGAAGAAATTGATAAATACATAGACGAGTTATATTCTTGCTTTCCCACTGGACGTGAATTTGAAATATTTTTAAACTCATTTTTAGCTAAACTCGGTTTTGAAGAAGTTGTTACTACTCAATATGTAGGCGATAAAGGAATTGATTTAACTTGCATTAAAAGCGGTCTTGACTTGAACGGAACAGATACTATCAATTATTATGTGCAGGCAAAAAGATATGCTCGCAGTAATAAAGTGCAACCCAAAGAAGTCCGTGATTTGAAAGGGACAACAAAACGAGATAAAAACGGTAACATCTTGAACAGCAATTACATTAACGTATTTATCACAACTTCCACTTTTACTAAGGCAGCATTATCAGAAGCAACAGATAACCCGAATATGCCTGTAATTACTATTGATGGCGCACAGCTTATTCAGTACTGCATTGAAAAAGGCATCGGCTTTAATTACAAACCTGTATTTTCAAAAAATGAAATTATCGCTTTAACTCAAAGCGAACAAAAAGCAAGTATTGCTACAACTTCCGAAACTGAATATTTGGTAGAAAGAGAAATAACCAAAAATGACATCAGAGCAAAAATATTAGTTATTCCGCAAGTTATAAAAAGCGAACTTGCTGAAAATAAAGAAAAGTTTGCAGTTGTATTTAATGGAAGCGAAAAACAACTTAATGTTGATAAAACAAGACGGTATTTTGGTGGTGTTACTGATTTTTATAAGCAGTTCGGCTTATTGACTACTGATGGCGTATTTGTAAGTAAAAAAGCTAAATGGAAAATAGACGGCGACAAAGTAATTGTTGATTTAATTTAAAAGGTGTACTCATGAAAAGAAATTTTAACGAATGGTTTAAAACGTTCAGGTCAAGTATTTGCGATTACAGTTATTATGTAAACTTTGAAAAGGTTTACGGCAATGTTGATAGCATAAAAGTAGAATTAAATATTCTTAATTCTTTAATCGGCTCAAAGAACATTGAGCACGATTTTGAAATGTTGGTTTCAGAATATCCGAAAGTATTACTATGTATTCCAATACTCTTGGCGGTTAGGGGAAGCGAGATTTACGCCATTGACGGCGATGGCGAATACATTTTCAATTTTAAGAAAATGAACTACTCTGTTGATGAATACAAGATGTTCATGCGTAAAACAGGGCTATTTGAATTGATTTCAAACCGTATAATCAATAATTTGGTTGATTACGTTACAGGCGTAGAAGTCGGGCTTGACAGCAACGGTCGCAAAAACAGGGGCGGTCATTTAATGGAAAATCTTGTTGAAGATTATTTGCGGAAAACTGGTCTAATTAAAGGTACGGATTATTTCAAAGAAATGTACATATCTGACGTGCAAAATCGTTGGGGTTTAGATTTATCGAGTATTTCCAATACAGGCAAAACGGAAAAGCGTTTTGATTTTGTTGTTAAAAAAGGTAACACCGTTTACGGCATAGAAACTAATTTTTACGCAAGCAACGGTTCAAAACTTAACGAAACGGCAAGAAGTTACAAAACAATAACTTTGGAAGCAAAAGATATTAAAGGCTTTGCTTTCGTTTGGTTTACTGACGGCATCGGTTGGCAGTCGGCAAAGCATAATCTTGAAGAAACGTTTGACGTTCTGGACAACCTCTACTGCATTGCCGATTTAGAAAACGGCATAATATCAAAACTTATATAACTGCAAAGCAACAGGCTTTTGGAAAACTAATAGTATAAAGCATAACTTTCTACTTTTAGCCCACGAGTACTTGTTTGTATTTAAGAAATGAAGGAGTAAATGAAATGACAAAAACTGAAATAATTTTGACTGTGTTAGGAATAGTAAACGCTTTGATTGCTGCATTATTATCTGTACTCATCACGCATTTCTTACAAATAAAAGCTAAAAAGCGTGATGATAAAATGCGAATATTTATTGATTTAATGGTAAGCAGAATTTATGGAATGACAGCACAGGCAGTTCATTCAATGAATATAATTGATGTTGTTTTTGCAGACAGTGCAAAAGTAAAAAATGCTTGGCATAAGTTTTTCGATTTATGTAAAATCAAAGATCCTAGTGAACAACAACAAAAAGATATTGAAACAGCACGATACAAACTTATTGAAGAAATCGGAAATAATCTAGGATATAAAGATAAATTAACTTGGGATGAAATTCAATCTTACTATCGTCCAAGAATTATTGATGAAACTCTTAAAAATCAACAAGATATTCAAAATATACAATTGCAAATAGGTAAAATGATAACTATGCAGTCGCAAAACATTATTCAGCAAAAAGATGATAAAAAATAATTATTCGAATAAGACTGACAATGGGTCACCATCTTTGTAGGATAAAAATGCTGTCCTACTAAATAGCACCCGAAAACATAGGTTTTCGGGTGCTATTATACTATATATAGTGGTTTTGCTTGATAGTGGGAGTTTTAATTTTCACTACTGCCTTTTAAGTGCTTTTGAATAAAAATAGGATTTGAACTAACGATTTAATTGCAAATGACAGCTCAGGCTGCTATTAAACAAAGCAAGGAGAACAAAAAATAAGCCTTTTTGGTCATTCTCCATTAGCTTTGAAGAAGCCAAGCAGTATCGTCGCAAATTTCTTAATGTGCTATGTGTCAGTTGCAAGGTAACATATTTATGACGAAGATAATTGGTGGGCTGTCGTTAAGTAAAGATGAATTAAAAGATTGCAAAGAGCGTAGAGAGAAAATAGAACAAGTAAATGCGGCGACAAGCCTTCTAATAAAAACTTATTTAACAAAACTGAAAATTACGAAACAATGAACACAATTCGCAACATTTTCCGTTTTTGCAACGGCAGTATTTTTATCAACTAAACACAAGCGGTAACTATCCGAACACCTTTGTTTCAGACAAATGTGTTCGGGTAGTTTTTTATTACCAAATTAAATTAACAACCTAATTTTTTACTGGGCAAGGACGAACGAATGAAATTCGAAACCAACAGAGATAAACTCGGCGGCGTTTACTGTTTTTTACAGTATCTTCACAAATTGATAATATTACTTAAATATTCGCAATATAAAATATAGGAAGTGAACGGAGGTTTGTTTTGAAGATAAAAAAAATTAAAGATTATCTGCCGTTTCTGGCTTTAACTGTCGCGAGTATAATCACTCTGCTTGTATACCTGTTTGCAATGAACGGCAGGGACGGCGTGAAAATTCTGGAAGTATGCATCATACCGTTGATACCGCTCATAATTCCCGCGTTCAATAAAATTTTTAAAATAACCGTGCCGTTTTCGTTTAACGTCGCGGTCACCGTGTTTACGTTCTTTGCGGTCAATCTTGCGTCGGTGCTGGATTTTTACGGACTGATACCTCATTTCGACAAACTCATTCACACCGCGTTCGGAATAGTCGGTGCGTTCGGCGTAAGTGTAGTCCTGTTATACGGTAACGGAGAAAAGCTGAAACACTGGTGCTTTTTCCTTATGATATTTTTATCCGTACTGGGTCTTGCCGCGCTTTGGGAAATTTACGAATATTTTGCGAGTATGGTTACGGGTTCGAATATGCAGGGGTGGCTGCCGGATTTCAACTCGGTCGGAAATATGACCGTAAAAGAATTTTTCTCGACCTATAACCCGCTTTGGGACACAATCTGGGATATAATCGTCGCGGCGATAGGGGTAATGATATTCTTTGCTATGATACTTATCGATAAATTTTTTGGATACAGAATAAGTAAAAGCGTTTACCGCCAGATAAAATT
Organism: uncultured Christensenella sp.; assembly: GCA_910579705.1. Taxonomy (GTDB): domain Bacteria; phylum Bacillota; class Clostridia; order Christensenellales; family Borkfalkiaceae; genus Coproplasma. The sequence goes on along the minus strand of CAJTUI010000010.1, from coordinate 81,559 downwards.
CCGTGCGGAGCCGCAAGCGGCGGCTTAAATCGCTTGCGCAAACCCCAAAAGTATGCTAGACTGATATAAAACAAGACAGGTGAGTAATGGAGATTTTTTCTTGCGTAATTTAATATCGTAAGACTGCGTGAATTTCTTGCGCGCAGTCTTATGCGTGCAAGAAAAAATTTCTTTAATATTTTAATTGTAAAGTTATGAGATTTTTTTCTCATAACTTTTTTTTCGGAGGTAAATATGTCTTTAATCGATATACGCAATTTATCTTTCACTTATGAGGGCGGTTATACGCCCGTTTTCGAGAACGTAAGTTTCCGGATAGATACGGACTGGAAACTGGGCTTTGTCGGAAGAAACGGTAGAGGCAAGACGACTTTTCTCAACCTGCTTATGGATAAATACGAATACACCGGAAAAATTATTTCGGACGTCGCGTTCACGTATTTTCCGTTTACCGTAACGGACAAAACGTTAACCGCGCAAGAAATTCTTTCAAATCTTTGTTCCTCGGCGGAGGAGTGGGAAATCCTAAGAGAGCTGTCGCTGCTCAGAGTGGAGGCGGACGCTTATTACCGTCCTTTCGACAGCCTTTCCAGCGGCGAGCAGACAAAACTTTTGCTTGCGGCGCTCTTTCTCGGCGAGCACGGTTTTCTTCTTATAGACGAACCGACAAACCATCTCGACGCGGAGGCAAGGCGTACAGTATCGCAATACCTCAATAAAAAGAAAGGGTTCATTCTCGTTTCGCACGACAGGTCGTTCCTCGACGGCTGCGTGGACCACATACTTTCTATAAACAGGACGGACATAGAGATTTGCAACGGTAATTTTTCAAGCTGGCACGAAAACTTCAAGCGCAGACAAAGTTTTGAGCTTTCCGAGAACGAAAGGTTGCAGCGCGATATAAGCCGATTGTCTGCGGCCGCGGCGCGCACTGCGGTCTGGGCGGACAGGGTAGAGGCCTCGAAATTCGGTAAGACGGACGCGGGGCTTAAACCGGACAGAGGCTACGTAGGGCATAAGTCGGCCAAAATGATGAAGAGGGCCAAGTCCGTTCAGGCAAGACAGGAAAAAGCGGCGGAGCAGAAATCACAACTCCTTAAAAACGTAGAAACAGAGGAAAGGCTGAAACTTTCTCCGCTTGCGTTTCGTACGGAAAGGGTGGCCGCGTTTACCGACGTTTGTATTTATTACGACGGCAAGGCGGTTTGCGGGCCGTTGAGCTTTACCCTTTCGCGCGGCGACCGCCTTGCGCTGAACGGTAAAAACGGTTGCGGTAAAAGCAGTCTTTTAAAAATAATTGCAGGCGAAAAAATTTCTCACAGCGGGCTTGTGTATCTTCCGTCGGGCCTGATAGTTTCATACGTTCCGCAAACGGCCGCGGGACTGAGCGGCAGTCTTTCGCAGTTTGCGGCGGGGCACGGAATAGACGAAAGTCTTTTCAAAGCCATACTCAATAAAATGGATTTTGATAAACGATTATTCGATACTGACGTTTCCGACTATTCGGAGGGACAGAAAAAGAAGGTGCTTATTGCGAAAAGCCTTTGCGAAAGCGCGCATATCTACGTCTGGGACGAACCGCTTAATTTTATAGACGTCTATTCGCGTATGCAGATAGAACGGCTGATTTGCGAGTTCAATCCCACAATGATTTTTGTCGAGCACGACAAAACTTTTCGCGACAGCGTTGCGACGGCAACATTCGATTTTTAAAATAACGGCGCGCCCGTGTCGGGCGCGCCGTTCTACATATTTCCGTTTATCAGATCGTCTGTCGTAACGTTGTATATCTTACTCAGTTTTCTAAGCATATCGATATTGGGTTCCGTACGGCCCTGCTCCCAGTTGGCGTAACAGCTTTCCACAACATTCAAAGCCTGCGCAACCTGCTTTTGTGTCAGACCGCAAATCTTTCTTGTTTCTTTAAGATTGCGGCAAAATTTTTTATCCATATTACCTATTTTACAATTAAACCTTACGGAAAGCCTTGACGCTAGATAAATTATCTAGTATAATATTATTGCGCCGCCATTAAATCCAGTATAGAGGGAGAGGAGGGGCAGGTTTTGGAATATAATGCCGAAAAGGGAAAAATAAGGTAAAATGTGCGCCGTGCTTTTCGCTACGGCGTATAATATAATGACAAATTGTCAAATTTTGTAAAAATATGTTATTATTTGAAGAAAAAACATAATTGTTTATCTTGATTTTTATAGATATAAATGTTAAAATAAAAATTAATGACAAAATGCGCGTATTGCGCCTTAATTTATGAAAAGGAGATATGAAAATGTCCAGAAAGAGCGATTTGAAGAAGGAAATCGCCGCGAGCGAGAAGGAAATCGAGGCTTTGGAGAAAAAACGTATGCGTTCGTCTTCGGCGCTTATGGAGGCGCACGTAAATAACGTTCCGCCCAATCCGTCGGACGTGGAGTATTTTAAAATTTATTCCAACCTTATCGAGTTGGAGCGTAAAAATTTGCGCCAGCTTATGAAAGAGCTGGAAAAGCACGAATAAATCTCGTTACGTAAATATTTAGGAAACAAACCGTTAACAAACGTCAACGGTTATATTGCTTTTATTAAGTAAAGGTATATATAGGAAGAGTCAGCCGTATACGGCTGTTTACCGCTCCTAAGAGCGGTAAACAGTGCGGCGTTGGAGGGATATATGAAACATTTTACAAGTTGCTCGTTAAAGCGCAAATCCGCATTGGCGGTTTGCGCGTTTTTGGCGTGCGCGGTTATGGCGCTGGGTTTGGTTTTTGCAAACCCCGTCCGTTCTTACGTTGAAGAAACGGCGCGCGCGGAAACGACGGAGCGTACTGTTGCGGCGGAAAACAATTATACTTCGGTTGAGGCCGACGTGTATAAACAGGGCGTTGCTATCTACGCAAACGTCACTACTGCCGCGCAGTTGAAACAAAACCTTGCCGTTTACGGAACTTTTTCCGACGACAGCGGTATTTCGCATAAGGTATTGTTATCCGACGCAGAGTACTCTCTTTCCGTGCAGATAAACGATTATCCCGCGGAAATTAAAGAGGACGGAGAACTCATTCTCGAAACTGCGGAGGAAATTCCCGCGGATATGACGATATCCGTGTACGTGCATTGCAACGGCGTGGAAGAGAAAGTTGCCACTGTTTTCGGCGTGGCGAGCATTAAAACAGAATATCCCTCGTATACAAGCATAACTGTCGGCAATATCGGAACGATTGACAACGACTATACGGCGCAGTCTTTAAGGGTGTTGTCGTCGTTTACCGTGCTCGACGAAAATAAGAAAGAAATCGTCAACCGCGAGTTCTATGAAATATCCCTCGACTTGAAGAGCAGAACGGTCGGCGCAAAGTTGAACGGAACGGGCAGTTTCGTAACGGGAACGATAAGCAGCGTAAGGGCGGTAAATCCGTTAAGCGCCTCGATTACCGTTAACAAAGACCTTATTAAACAGGGCGATTATTACAAGATAGCGGAAGGCGGAAAGGCTACAAACTACTCGGCGTTCGTCGCGGGTATGCAGCACGAAACAATTTTCAAAAGCCTTTCGGTAACCGCGTATTACGAGCATTCCGTCAAACCCGTTACTTTGCAGTTTGACGGCGGCGGAAACTTGCAGGGCACGGCAAAGACGGATATTGCCGATATAACGGTGGTTTGGCCCGGCGGTAACGCGCCCAGTCTGAATACCCCCAACATAAGATTTAATCTGTCGTTAATCGTAGCCTCGGCCACCGCCTCGGTAGAGTTCCCTCTCGAAGAAGAAAAGGTTATAGCAATCGAGGCGAAAGACTATTCTTTCCCCGATGTGCTTTACGCGGACAGCAGCGTGCCTATCGAGCAGTTGGACGGACACGTTATTCCTACATACAACTCGGATTACTATTCTGATACGGAACGCGCCGCATTGATAGCGGGCGAATACGCCGTAACCGACAGTCTTGCTCCCACTGCCGAGATTATAGCCGGTAACCTTATTTACGACGGCGGCGACGGAAACAAATATTACGATAAAACCGTAAACGTAGTATATAACGCCGATACGACGATTACCGCGCCCATAACAGTTAAAGTTTTGTTTGAGGAGGTAAAGTTAATCAGTCTTGGCGGCACTCCCGTGGCGCAGACTTACAGGCGCGCGTTCGATTTTTCGGGGTTGACGCTTACTTTCACTTATGAGTATAATAGTATTGTAATTCCTCTTTCCGATTTCGTTCTGGAAGGAGACGCTGCCGAAGAAGAGAAGTTTGTAAGAGTTATATATTACAGCGATGACAAATATATTAATCAGATTGAAGTAAATACTTTTACGCTCGATGTCAAGAGCGTCAAAGTACAGTTCCGTTACGACCGCAGTATCGATTGGACTAGTACGTCCGGAATTTACACTATGCAGGCGACGACGACATGGAAAGCGGGCGACCGTATTTCGAAACCTCTTTCCATAAACAAACTTCCGTTGTCAGCGCCCAATCTCGACACTTCTTCGCAGACCTATTACAGCGGTCTTGAAAAAGAATTCTCGTTCGGCGACGACATCGACGACGATATTATTTCCAAGTTATCGATAACCGTAGAAAAACTGAACGCTGAAAGCGATAACTGGGAGCAGATTGATTTCGGCAGTTTCGACGTTCTTGCCAAAAAGAAAATTCCAATCAGTGCTGGCGGCGAGTACAGGGTTTCGTTCACGCTCGAAGGGCTCGAAGACGTGCGTTGGAGCACCGTTTCGGGCAATACCGTTACGTTCAACTTTACGGTAACGCCTTCGGATCTGGACCTGAAAATTATATTCGACCGTGACGAGTGGACTTACGGCGACGACTTTATCACGGGCAATATCTCGATTATAGGCATTCCGAGAGGACTCACTCTCGAACTGCCCATAGGCCCCGATAAAGAGCTCAATCTTTCTTACGGTATTTTGTATTATCCCGTGGACGGCGGAGCCGCAGTGGAATTCCCCAAAGACGCGGGAGAGTATTACGCCGTCGTTCAGACGCTTGCAAACGGAACGTTTAACGCGGCCTCGTCGCCCGCGGCAAACAGGTATTCTGGCGCGCCCGTCGTTACGGTAAAGCCCAAAACGCTCAATGCAACGACTTTAAATAAAAATATTTTGTACGACGGGAACGCGCATTCCGTTTCCGAATTCGTATCGCCCGAAGGTTTTGTTGTCAAGACTTTGAGTTATACGTACTACGGCGCGGTAAAGAGAGTTACGTACGCCGACGATATAGACGGCGTTCTCGAATACGACCGCACGACTACATATACTCACGTATCCGAAAATCCCGCAAGCCCGCTTACCATAAGCATAAATGCAGATAACGGAAATTACGTCTGGGACGGCGTGACGGGCAAGGATACGACTATCACGATAGAGATTACCGCGCGCGAGCTTAGCTTTACGGTCGGTAACGACGGCCTTGGCTATACCTACGGCGGCAAGAGGGGCTCCGAAACGCTTACGGGCGCGCCGATTCCCACCGCCGACAATTACACCTTCTACAACGCGGCGGGCGTTGTTTGCGGGGAAGGAGATTTCTTCGCCGTTCTGGACGGCGTGGAGTATTATAAGGCCGATGCAAGCGGAAAGCCCGTCGGCAATAAACTTGACGCAACCGAATTTGCAAGCTGGGACGCCGGCAGTTACGTAATCAAATTCTTAACGAGGCTCGGTGACGGCGACGAACTTACCGACTATGCGGGCGGACTTCCCGTTGCGTACGCTACGTTCACAATTTCCCGCGCACAAATCAGTCAGTTAACGCTTAGTAGCGATACTGCCGTTTACGAC
>CAJTUI010000010.1:0-75746 GCA_910579705.1 uncultured Christensenella sp. | reverse complement strand
CAGGTTCCATACACACGGCCAGCCTTGATAACTGGCAGGACGGAATAATGAAAACTTCCGTTACGGCGGTTTTGCACGGCGGTAACACCGCGTTTACGGCAGGGTTTGACAGTGAAAGCCTTGTTGAAGATTTAACCGTTAAGTATGCGGGCGTGTACACGCTTACCGTTTCGCTTACCAGCAACAACTACGACTGGGAACTTTCCTCGGATGAAATTTCAAACGGCGACAGCGCGCATAAAGACCTTGTGTTTGTTTTCACGGTCGAAAAAGCTAAAATAGAGTTCAGCTGGAAACAGCCCGCCGACGTAGGCGGGGCGCTTACCGAAAACTCCAACGGATTCGACGCGGGTAAAAACCAGATGTTTCCCACGGCAACGGCAACAAATGCCGCCGCAACCGCGGACGGACTTAATCTGGTCGTCGGCGTATACGACGACGCGGACTGCACGTCCAAGCAAGGCGACGCGCCCGACGCGGGAATCACGGAGGCGGGAAACTACTACGTAAAAGTTTACGCTTTCAACGCAGATACCGCCGACGGTTACGACCTTGCCGACAACTACGAGCTTTCAAACGTTTTGGAAACATATTACAAGAAAGCATTCTCCATTCTTTCCGCAGGCCTCGAAGCCGTCAGGCTTGTTTCGGACGGGGCGGACGGAACGGTTATAACAAGCGATACCGTTACCGTAATATACAACGCAAACGCCAGGTATATATACGAATTTATAGAGAACTGGGCGGAGAACTACACTTACGGCGCAAACGGCTCTAAGTGGAAATTGAACATCTCCGTAACGGCTACCGGCGACACCCCTGTCGGGTTCGAGCCCGTAACGAACGGCGGTATGACGGACGTTTGCACTTATGATATAACCGTAAAACCCGAAACGAACTTCAAGTGGGTTGACGATAAGGACGGAAATTACGAATACGAAGTTACTTTACGTTTTGTTATCGTGCAGGCCGAACTCGGTCTGGACTGGGGCGATTTGGCCGCAGACAGAACTTTCGTATATAGCGGCGCGAAGCAGGCGCCCGCGGTCAAAAACCTTACGGGCGTATTCGACTCGGACAAAAATAACGTAACGGTCAACGTTACAGACGACAGCAAAAAGATAAACGCAAGCGAGGCGAAGTACACGGCAACGGCCGCCGCGCCTTCGGGAACGCGCGGGTTTAACTATAAACTGCCCGCGGACAATACAACGGATTTCATTATTAATAAATATACCGTTACGGTTCCGTCGCTTACTTCCGCGCCCGAAAACTACGGCTCTGCGGATAAAAAAGTTGTGTTTAACCTGCCCGAGCTTGCGGACCTTGGCGGAGCCTGGAACTGGTCAGACTGGTTCGTCGAGACCGCGGTCAGAGGACAGTACCGTTTCGAAGGTCTGGCGGTAAACCACGCTGACAGGTATACGTTCGACTGGACTTCCAAAGGGTTCGAAGCTGTAAACGCGGGAACTTATACCGTAACCTTCACGTTGAAAGACACTACCAATTTCAATTGGAGCAGCGGCGGCACGGGCAAGGTGGAAGGCAAGGTATATACCGCCGAGGAATTCACCGTAGCGCGCAAGCAGATAACCGCGCCCATACTCGGCGAGGAGGTCGAGGGTAAAACCGTATCGCACAGAACGATGGAGTATGCGGCGGGCGCCGAATGCATACCCGACCTTATCTGGGGCGCAGGCGTTGAAAGCCTTGTTAAAGGCATAACTTACGGAAGTTACGACAGGAACGCGGCGGAAGGTACCGACCCTTACGGCGCCGAAGTTTCCCCGACAGCCGTCGGAGAATACTACGTTCGTCTGAAACTGGACGGCGGAATTAATTCGCTCAATTACGAGTGGGCGGAAAACGAGAGCGACTCTGTTGCCAATCTCGAAGGTTTCGTATCCCATTACGGTAAGATAGTATACTCATACTCGTCGGGTAGCGCGGACGTAAGTATTTATATAAACTTTGCTATAACCCAGCACATAATTAACGTTGATTATAAAATCGGCGGCTATACGTTCGGCGCCAACGGCGCGGGTATGGTCACCGATGCGGCAAAGATGTTTAACTCCGTCGTTTCGATGATTGAAAACGACGAAATTTCGGGGCTTACGGTTAAGTACACGCAGACTTTCACGTTTACCGACAAGGACGGCAATAAGGCGGGAGAAGTCCTGATAGACGGGGACGGAAACATATCCTTAGCGGGCACGGATAATTCCGCGCTTGAAAACCTGTTGCCCTGGAACGCAGGCGATTATAAGGTTACGATTAAAATAGAGTTCGGCAGCGACCAGCTCGAAGACCGCGTGTTTACGCAGGATTCTAACGGCAATGCATACGTTTTAAAAGTTTCGCCCAAAACGCTTAATGCGAAGGACGTAGAATGGAGCGGAAAGGAAGAGGTGGCATACGACGGTAACGCGCATACGCTTACCGCTACCGTAAAGGCCGACAGCGTTCCTCAGCGCGCAGACGGCGGAGAGGCCGCGCCCGCGTTGACGGTAAAGCTTACGGACGGAACTCTCCCCGTCAATGCAAGCGACAGCGCGTATACGCTTATTGTTTACGCAATCGAAGACACGGATAAAGGTCTTGCGGCGAACTATGCAAGACCCGAAACCGACATATCCGCCTTGCTTACCATAATTAAACGCACGGTCAAAGTCGGCGTTACCGAAACGCCAGAGTTTGTTTACGGCTCGGTAAGCGGCAACGACATAGCGACCGATAAATACTGGTCGTATCCCGACGGCGCGCCCAATACGGCGAAGTTCGTCGAGGACACGGACTATATCGTATACGAACTTTACGACGTAGAAAATAACAAGGTCTATCCCGTAACTTCTTCGGCGTTGCTTGACGCGGCCGATTATAGGCTTGTTCCCGTTCTTAACGCGGCGGGCGCGCTTAACTATACGCTTGCAACCGATTGTACGGCCGGAACTTTGAAGGTTCTTCCCCGTAAGTTGGCGCTGTCCTTAAACGGCGGCGAGGGCGCGCGTAAAAGCGTGTACGGCGAAACCGTGGACCTGTATTCCAAACTCGTATATTCGGTTAAATTCACAAACGGTGAGGGCGACTGGCTTGCGGAAGAGTTAACCACGCAAAACATAGAAAAGGTGTTTAAACTCACTTCCGACGCGACGGCGCAGTACGCAAACGCGGGCGATTACGATATTAACGTACAGATTATCGACAACGCAAATTATTCCGTAAACGTTGTGGGCGGCGGCGCGATTAATCCCTACGTCTGGGAAAACGCGTACACGGTGCTCAAAGCGGATATAGTAAATCCTTCCGCGGTTGCCGTGACAGGCAAGGAGTACAAGGCGGTTGCTTATAACTATATCGTCGGCTTGCTTACCGTTTCGGCGGATATAACCAACCAAAGCGCAAACCCCGCGCACTGGTGGATTGCCGAAAAAGCGGGCGCTTACGAAAGCGCAAGCCCTGCGGCCGATTACGCGGGTTGGGCGGATATTACCGCGCTTACGCAGACGGACGCAATCGATAAAGATTACTGGGTTAAAGTCACGGCCGCCAACCATAACGCGGTAGTGCTTGAAAACCCCGTAAATATAAAGATAGCGAAAGCGACTATTTACGTGCAGGTCGGCCTTTCGATATACTACGGCGAAAACAGCCCCGTTAAATATAACGGAACGGATTTGTATCAGGGCGGGCTTGACGCGCTGAAAGCGGCCGGCACGCAGGGCAGCATTTATGCGGTCACCGGCTTACAGGGCGGCGATACTTTAAGCGCGCTCGATATTGGCGGCACGTTCGGTTACGAAGTCGCGGATTATTCGGTCGGTAAAGAGGCGGGCGACTATGTAATTACTTTCGACGGCAGCTCGCTTGAAAGTACGAACTACGTATTTGCGGCCTCCGAAACGGCGGGCAAGCTCGAAGTTAAGAAATTGCCCGTAACCATTACGCTTGAAAACAGGCTCGGCCAGATTTATTGGGAGCTTGTAGGCGATAATTACAACCTGAACGATTACGTAAAGGTTGAAACTCATTGCGAAAGTTCTTACGGAAACGGACTTGTCGTAATTCACAATACAAAGGACGACATAGCTACGGCGTATACAAAGGCTATAACCGTGGATAACGGTAAAGTTGCGGATATGCTCGGCATAGGTAAATATCCGCTGTACGTCGTATTGGGCGGCGCGGTCGGAAACTATGATTACGAGGTAGTTATAGACGGCGAAAATTGGAGCGGAACGGATACGGACGTTCCCGAAAACGCGTATACGGAACTCGTAGGCGTGTTTGAAATAGTTTCCGCGGATTTCGATATTGTTACAGAGATAGGCGCAAGCTATACGACCAAGTACACCGAAACGTATCATACGTTCAAAACGGCGGCGGGCGAATACGTTACCGCGGATACCGTTTTCGCAACCAAGAAAAACGACGGCTCGGCGGCCAAGGTGGATTTCCACGCATATGCGGGCGCGGCGGAGCTTGCCGATAAGAACGGCGCGGACGTGGTTTGGAGCGATACCTTGCCCGAATATATCGACGCAAACAAGTCGGCGGAAAAGTACTATCTGTATTACCGTATTTCGGCGGATAACCATACGACGATTATCAGCTATATAACCGTTACCATAGAAAAGGCGACGGACAACGCGTTCGAAACGGCGTTTGATTTTGCAAACGGTTACGCATACGAAGACGACAATATCGAAAACAACGCCTGGACTTACGGCGTTTATGACGCTGCAAAAAATCCCGACGGATATAATGCGGACGGCAATCAGCGCATAACCTCGCCGCAGACGAAATACGGCCGCAACGCGGGCGACGCGGAAGGCGTTAAATCGAATAAAATCGAGTATTCGCTCTGGCTTGTTGCCGACGAAACGCAGCTTGCAACGGGATATACCGAGGCAACCGATTTGGACGGACTGTTTGCGTACGTACTCTCTCGCGGAGAGTTCGGCGCTGGCGTATACAGACTTGACTATAAGCTCGGCGGAAACGACAACTACGAGGGTATTTCGGACAGCCGTTATTTCGGCATAGCCAAAAAAGACCTCACAATCACGGCGGCGGCAATTTCGGTCGTTTACGGTGAAGACCTAGCCGCGGCGGACTATTATCTCGGCGTGACCGCAAACGGTTATAACTTCAACGTTGCAGGGCTGGTCGACAGCGGCGCGGGTATGGATACGAACGCCGATATTTATGCGGACGGTAAACTTCCCGTACTTACCAGCACTTATTCTAAGGGCGCGGAAAACGGCGGAGTTAAGGATTACGCTATCGGGGTTTCGAACGCCTCCGAATTGAGCGAAGAAAATTACTCCGTAACTATAAACCTCGACAATAAGCTTACCGTTACAAAACGCGAAGTTGTAATCGGCGTAACCGATAAATCCAGTCTTTACGACTTCAACGCGGCGTCGGGAACGAGCGCGGAGAAGGAAACCGAGTACGGTTACAAGGCGTTGGAGTTCGAAACTCTGGAAGGCTCGTTCTTCGGCGGCGACGGCGAGGTCATAACGCTCGTAACGAACGCCAGAGATGAAACCCAGACGAAAGACGTAGGCGTTTATCCCGTGTTTGTAATGTTTACGGACAAGGGACACAGGGCCAATTACGAAATTTCCGTAAACGGCAGTTTCAATAAAACCGCGGCTGACAAGGCAGACGAAGAGTACGGTAAGAATATAGGATATTACGACAGCGCGGTCGAATATTTCGGCACGCTCGATTCCGAACTCGTAATCGGCGACATAAGCTCGTTAAGCGGCGGCAATTCCTGCGCGGGCACGTATTCGATTCTTCCCGCATACCTCAGCATAAATCCCGGATATATGTCCTGGTGGGACGGCGAAAAGTTCGTGCGTTACAGCGAAAGCCAGCGCGAACCCGAAGGCTCGCATATTTACGACGGTAAATATAAGGGCTACGTCACTACGCCCAGAAATCCCGAAAGCGAACCCGGCAAGTACGACAGCCTGACTATCACGGCTAAGTATCAGGACGATAATGGCGCGTTCACGCTCGATTACGTAAAGGACGTGGGCGAGCACGCTTACTACTATGAAATCGACGATACCAACTTCACTTATTCCAGAAGTCAGGACAATATCCTTGCCATTACCCCGCAGAATTTGGGCAGAAGGGTAACGGTGAACGGCGTATCCTCGGGCGGGCTTGAAAGCTATGAGCAGACCTATAAGCACAACGATACCGACAAAACTCATACGCTTGTATACGAATTTACCAGACTTATCGGCGAAGAGGTGGTCGGAATAGACGTAGCGTTTACGGCCGACAAGCTTGGCGGAACGCACCCTATGTTTAATTCCGTCAATCTCAAAAACACTTCCGCCGCGACAATGAGCGGCAACGTGTTTACGCTTACCGCAAAGAACGCGGGCAGTTATTCTGTTACGCTTAAACTCAACGGCGATATGCTCAACTATTCGTACGCGGGTATAGACGGCGGCGATATAACAACCGAAAACGGAATTAAGGTTATCAAATTTACTCTCAATATTAACCGCTATTCGCTGGGCGTTACTGCTAACGCCGCGGACGTGGAATATGGTTCGCCTCTTAACGCGGACTCGGTAGATGCGGGACGGTTCACTGGGTTCAGTCTTAAACAGCAGTGGCTTGACCTTGCGGACATAGAAAACGCAGTGGAGAAGGGCGTCAAGTACTTCGATTGCGCGGGCGTTACGTTTGTAACCAAGTCTTCGGACGGTAAGCAGTACAGCTCGGCCTCGTCACAGTCTGCGGCGGCGGGCGGCGAAGGGTTTAACATCATTCCCGAGGCGGCAAGCATTCAGTCGCTCAACTACAATATAGTGACGGAAGGCGCCAATTTCGATTACGGCAGGCTTACTGTATTACAGCGTAATATAACCGTCGTTCTGAACGGGTATATATCCAACACCGCAACCTCGTGGGCGAGCGTTGAATATGACGGCAACGCAAGACAGCCCGACCTCGAAAACAATCTCAACGGGTTCCTTACGCCCGACGGCGGCTGGTATGGCGATACAAAGGACTATCTTGCAACGATAATTACGGCTGCGCGCATTGCTTTGCGGATTGACGACAACTGTATTAACGCGGATAACTATCCTATGTATATCAGCCAGTCGAGAAGTAATACGAACTATCGCGTAACTTTCGTTAATTCCGATAATGAAGAACTCGGCACGGATACGCCTGCCGAAAAGCGCCCCGTATTCAACATAAGGCCGAAGGATATTCAGATACAGGTAGTGAAGAAAGATACTACCGACACCGTTTTCGATATTCTTTACGGTAACTTGTCCGCGCCTTATTACGGCGTGCGCTATATCGGTCTTGTCGACAGGGATAAGGGCGAAAACGAATTCAGCTACAATATCGTAAACACGGCGGACTATCCCGAACTTGTCAAAGGCACGCTTTCATACACGGCTAACCTTATAGTCGGCAGCGGAACGTCCTCGTACGTATATTCGCCTTGGAAGAGCCACTCGGGCGAGGCTTACCGCGTTTCGGTAAAAGGCCTTACGTTCGGAAACTATAACGTTACGGGCTGGCTTACCGCGACTATGAACGTAATACCCCGTCCCGTAACGGCCTCTACCGAGGACCGCGTGTATACCGACCTCGAAAATTATAACTGGGGTATTTCAGGTATCGAGCACAACGCCCAGATTACTTTCAAAGACGGTGTGAATTGCGGCATTAACAATCCCGGTGTTTACTACACGGGCACGGAAGATATTTACGGAAACATAGTCTATAACGGTTTCGACGGAGATATTTCTTACGATAAAGACGCGCTTGCGCCTGCGCCCAACAATTACATTTCAAGATTCTATACGGGAAGAGGTTTCGATAACGAGTATGAACTGAAAAACAGCGCCACCGCGCCCGTTAAAGCCGGTAATTACAAGGTCAGGGTTACTCTGCCCGAAAACGGCGATTACGTTATTGTAACGGACGGCGGCAACGTATACGAAACCGAGTTCTCGTTCAACGTAGACAAGAAACTTATAACGGGCCTTATGTGGTCGAAAAACAGCGGCCTGAGTTTCGAGGCGGGTCAGCCCGAACTCGAAGTGAACACAATAGAGGGATATCTCAGCCAGTTGATGGTTGTAAATTCCTTCCAGCGCCGTCTGGGCGACGATATCGAGAATATCGAATTCAACGGTCAGGGCAATAACAGTTACACCTACGGCGAGATTAAAAAGCTTACCGTAAACATCTATAATATAGGCGATTACTACATAATAATCGAACTCAATTCCAACGCGGCGAACAATTACAGCTGGGGCGAGGACATCGTCAACGTAACGCTTGTGTTTAGCGTGGCGGCAAACGGCGTTTCAATCGAAAACCTGTTTATCGCCGACTGGACGTACGGTTCGCGCGAAAGCGAGCCCGAAACCCGCCTGAGTATCGAGATGGTAAACGTTGAAATAGAGTACAAGTACGTCGAAGTTTCCGACATAGCGGAGGGGACGCTGTCGCATATGCTTAGCGGCGACGAGCTTTCTATTGTCCCCACGGGCGGGTTCAGGTCGGTAATTCCGCAGAACGCAGGCTACTACATTCTGTGGGCGCATTACAGGGGCAACGCCCAGCTGTCCTCGGCGGACGCATATTACCTGTTCAGAATTAATTCCAAAAAGGTAACCGCGCCCGTATTCGGAAACTCGCAGTCGGAGTTCGAAAGCACCTATAAGGGCGAGCTTATTTCCGCAATAATCGAAAATTACAACTCCGATATGTTTGATTACAGGTATTCGGGTCAGGCGGACATCGACGGCAGCGTCATCACGTTGCTTGCGACCGACGTCGCCGATTACACGATATTGTTCGTTCTCAAAAACCCCGAGGGTTATACCAACTACGTCTGGGAGGACGGAACGCAAACACAGAACGGAGCTGTCGTACTGGTATGGTCGATTGTAAAGACCTACGACAACAAAGTAACCGTAACCGTTCCCGAAGAGGCAGTAACGTACGGCGGATTACTTGAATATTCCGCGTCCGACAAATACGGCGCAGAAATCACATATCTGTTTGCGCCCCGCACGGGCAGTGCGGCGCCTTCGGAAAGCTCCTCGCTGTGGACTAAGGATATACCCGTCAACGCGGGAGAATACTGGATTGTGGCCGTAGGCGGAGATACCAAAAACTTCGCGGCGGCACGTTCGGAGGCGGGTAAAATCACAATCGCCAAGGCCGAACTCAAAGTTACGGCGCACGGCGATATGGTTTACGGCGACACGTTCGGTTCCGACGCTTGCAGTTTCGGTTATACCTTCGAAGGTTTCGTTCTCGGCGACGACGAGCGCAACGTTAAGGTGGACGGCGTAAATTATGCGCTTACGGAGGATTACGGCAAGCTCAATGCGGGCGAGTACGGTATAATTCTCGACAACGTAGACGGAACTGTTTCGGGAATGGCGGCCGACAACTACTTTATCACGGCTGTTTCGGGCGCGTTCAACGTTCATAAACGCGACGTTGACGTAACGCTCGGCGACGCAGAATCGTATTACGGCCAGCTCATAGACCTCGGCAATATCAGCATAACGGTATCGCCCAGAACTCCGCTTGTCGGAGGCGACGATTTAAGCGCGCTTAATATCACGCCCGTAATCGACAAGGCGGACCTCGAATACGAGTTCAACGACGTTTGGGCTTACAGGGTATATGCCGAAGGTTATACGGAAAGCGAGAACTATAACGTTAATATTCAGGGCTTTGGTATTTATACCGTAAATCCGCTTGAAATTTATATCACCGTAGAGGCGGGCGGCGGAGTATATCTCGGCGAAACTACTCCCGCAACGCTTACGGGTATATATGCAGTGAACGGAGAGGACGGCGTAGATATAAGGGAAACCTTCAAAGAACTTGCGCCCACGTTCAGCTTCAATTACTGGGGTCGGGCGAACGACGGAACTACGGTTGCGCCTTCGCAGGTTATTCCTTCGCTCGCGGGAACGTATTACGCGACGGCGGTTGCCTCAAACAGCAGAAACTTCTCGCTTGTGACGCATCTCGGCACTCCCAGCGTAACGTTTGTGATTGCAAAGAGAGTTAT
The DNA here is from genome assembly GCA_910579705.1 of uncultured Christensenella sp. GTDB lineage: Bacteria > Bacillota > Clostridia > Christensenellales > Borkfalkiaceae > Coproplasma. Next base: position 65,650 of record CAJTUI010000010.1, on the reverse strand, counting down.
AGACGAAAGTCTTATTTCCGCTGCGGCGCAGAAGTACACGGGTAACGATATAAGCCCCGTTATTTCGGATAGCGCTTATAACGGAATATACACGGTAGAGGAGGTTGCGGTCAGGAACGTAGGAAATTACACGGTAACGCTTACGCTCAAAGACTACGCCAATAACAGGTGGACGTCTGCGGACGGTGCGGCGTATAACCTTGCGTTCGAAATCGTAAAGGGCGACAACGCCTTTACGCAGGACGTAACTATCGAGAACTGGACTTACGGACAACAGAACAATCTGCCCGTAACTAAGACAAGGTTCGGCGTTTCAGACGATTATGTTTATACGTATTCGGGCGAAGAAAACGGAACTTATACGGCTACCGTGCCCACGTCGGCCGGAACGTACTGGGTGAAAGTAACCGTGCCGCAGTCGGACAATTACAATGCGGTAACAAGCGACGCGGTATCGTTTGAAATTGCAAAACTTGCGGTTAACGCGCCTCAGCTCGTATTTGTGAACGAGGGCGAAAACCAGAATCTGACTTACAGCGGCGCGCGTCTGCAAGCCGCGGTGACTGGTTTCGATTCTGCGGTTATGCGTATCGTTTACGAGGGCGAAATGTCTTCGGGCAATAATATAGCGGTGTTCGCGCTCAATGCGGGCAAGTACACGGTTAGGTTCGTTCTCAACAATCCCGACAATTACGAGTGGACGGAAACCAAGGACGAGGATGCAGTGCTCGAATGGGTGGTTAACCGTAAAAAGATTGAAAAGCCTACTATGAACACGAGTATGTTTATGGTCAACGGCAGAACGCTTACGTTTATTCCCGTTGGGTTCGACGAAAGCACTATGGATATTTCTGGTAACCGCACAAGCTACGGCGGCGCGTTCGAGGTAACGGTTTCGATTAAAGATACCTTGAACTACGAGTGGGCCGACGGGTCGGTGGAAGACATAACATTCGACTGGATTGTCGTCGGTTGGGATACGGTGTTCGTAATAGTAATCAGCGTGCTCGGCGTCGGCGTCGGCGTTGCGGCGATTGCTATCGGCGCTCAGTATCTACTCCACAGACGCAAGAAACGTTCGGAGGCGTTACAGGCCGCGGCGGCGGCTCAGGCGCTTTCGGAAATTTCCGCGGCTAATCCTGCCGAAACGGCGGAAAACAATTCCGAAGAGGTAAACAAAGAACAGACGGAAGAAAAACCCAAAACCGAAGAGGAGCACAAGGAGGACGGCGAAAATGAATAATTTACTTGTATCTTTCTTTACTCCTTCCCAGACGGCGATTATTATTACGGTCGCCGTCGTCGGGGTGGTTCTGATAGTTCTCAACATAGTGCTTGCGCATATTTTCAATAAGCGCGGCGAAAGAAAACTTTTCGATTTAATGCTGCAACAACAGCGAGAAATTCTTATGCAACAGTTGGAGCAGATGCGTTCGGGCGAAATAACGGTTGACGAGCAGCCCGCCGTTCAGTCGTTTTTCGCCGCGCCGCAACAGGTCGTCCAACCTGCCGCGGCGGTTGAAGAGCAGACGGTCGAGCCCGTTTCTGAGCCCGAGCTCGTTGAAGAGCCCGAGGAAATTCCCAGAGTAAGCGAGGAGCTTGCCGACGTGGATTGCGGGTGCGACGAGGACGATGACGAAGAGGAGCTTGCCGTTTCCGAACTCGAAGAAGAGGACGAAACAAAAGAGATTGTAGAAGAGGTTGTTATAAACGGAATTGTAATGCGTTATAACCGCAGTTTTACCGCAAGAGTAACGCAGGCGTCCGATGAAAACAAAGAACGTTACAGTCAGCTTAAAAACTACTTACTTTCATTTAAAGGCGTTAAAAACCGTATCAGCTGGAAACGCGAATCTTTCCGTACGGGAAGAAACACTTTCGCCTGTTTTACGGTGCGCGGCAAGTCGCTTTGTCTGTGCCTTGCGACAGACCCCGCCAGATTTAACGAAACGAAATACAAGGTTATCGATTTATCCGTGCGCAGTCCCAAAAGCAAACAGCCTTGTATGTATCGTATAATCAACGACAGAAGAGTTAAATACGCCAAAGAGATTATCGATATGCTTATGGCGGAACTCGGACTTTCGCGCGACGAAAATTACGCTCAGGCGGATTACCGCTTGCCCTATCGGACCACGGAAGAGTTGATTGAAGACGGACATATAAAAGTTGTCGGCGACAGCGCCGTAATAAGGGAAGTTGCCGAAGAGGTCGCGGCCGACAGTGCTGTTGCACCGTCGGAAGAGGTCGAGACACCCGTACAGGAGATTATCGAAACGCCTGTTGAATCCGTCGAGGAAGTTGAAGAAACTCACGCGGAAGAGGCAACCGAAGAGGTTGTTGAAAACTTAGCGGAAGAAACGCCCGAAGAAGTTCCTGTGGAAGAAGTGACCGAAGAAGTCGTTGAAACACCTGCGGAAGAAACTGAGGAGGCCGCACCCGTGCAAGAGGTTATTGAAAACCTAGCGGAAGAAACGTCCGAAGAAGTTATAGAAACTCCCGTAGAAGAAATCGAAGAAACTTCCGAGGAAGAGGCGGGAATATCCGCCGAGGACGTTTCGGTCAAAATGACCGACGAAGAGGCGGAAAACCTCGTTGAAGAAGAGATTGTTAAAAAGCCCGTAAGAAAATATAAGAAAAGCGCGATAGTCAATATCGGTTCGCTGTCCAAACATTTCGAGGCGGGAGAACGCGTGGATATAGACTCCTTGCGCGAAAAGAAGTTAATCGGTAAAGACGTTGGAGAGGTTAAAATCCTTGCCAAAGGCTCGCTCAATAAACCGTTGATTGTCGAAGCGGACGACTTTTCTCTGGTCGCCGTTAAAATGATAATCCTGACCGGCGGAAGAGCGATACGGAGAAAATATTCCGATTGAAAAACTTAAATTTAAAGCCGCCCTTTCACGGGCGGCTTTATTTTTTTGCGATAAAATTTGCGCGTTTTATGTTAAAAACTGACAATTAAAATTTGATTTTTTTAAAAATTTTTTATGTCTTGACATTAATTTTTTATTAAAGTATAATTACTTCGATTTCAAACAGTTAGAAATCGAAGTATTTTTTTAAGGATATTTCCAAATGGAAAACAAAAGGCTTTTCGGGTTGGTGTGCTATCTGCACAGGCAGATGAGCAGGGAAAACAACTACATTTTTGCGGACTACGGCATTACTCCCATACAGCTTAACGCGCTGATGTTTACGTACGTGAAAAACAAAAACGACGAGAAAGTGTGTCAGAGAGATATAGAAAGGCACGTTAATTTAAGGCCGTCGTCGGTATCATCGCTTTTGAGCGGGTTGCAAAACAGCGGTTTTATAAACCGCTCGTGCGCCGCAAGCGACGCACGTACTAAATACGTTACTTTAACGGAAAAGGGCAAGTCCATATGCGAAGAAAACAAGCTTTTGATGGACAAATGCGACGGACTTATACAGTCGGCGCTTAGCGAGGAAGAGCAGGAAACGTTTAAAAACCTGCTGAAAAAGATAATCGCCGAAATTCCCGCGGAAAAGGAGAATCAATGATTAAATCACTTTTAAAAAGCGTAAGAGAATATAAAAGGGCGTCAATATTATGTCCGCTTGTAATGGTGGGCGAGGCGGCGATGGAAATAGTAATTCCGTTTCTGCTTACTTTTATAATACGCGAGCTTGAAAATTTATCGAGAAATCCGCTTTATGCGGTCAATACTAATACGATAATAATCTGCTCGGTGCTGATGGTTGTCTGCGCGCTGTTTGCGCTTATCTGCGGCGTTCTGGGCGGGCGGCTTGCGGCCGTGGCGTCCTGCGGTTTTGCGCATAATCTGAGAGAGGATATGTACGACAATCTGCAATCTTTCTCGTTCGCAAATATCGACAACTATTCGACCGCAAGCTTAATAACCAGAATAACAACGGACGTTACAAACGTTCAGAACGCATACCAAATGTGTATAAGAATGCTTGTGCGCGCGCCCGTTCTTTTCGTCGCGTCGGTAATTATGACCTGTCTGATTGAGCCGACAATGGCGGGCATATTCATTGCGGCGGCTATATTTCTGGGAATAGTGATATTCATTTGTATGTTTAAGGTAGTGCCGCATTTCAGACAGATGTTTAAAAAATACGACAAACTGAACTCGGTGGTTCAGGAAGATTTGACGGCGATCCGCGTTGTTAAGTCGTACGTGCGTGAGGACAGGGAAATAAGCAAGATGCAAAGCGCCACAGAGGACGTATACCGTTATTCTGTAAAGGCGGAAAAGATACTCACGTTTATGATGCCCTGCGTAACGTTCTCGATGTTTGCTACGATAATAACTATCTTGCTTGTCGGCTCCAATATGTCTGTGGGCAATATCGCGGGCGCGGTCGGCCCTTCCAATCTTCAAACGCTTATTACATATGCAATGCAGATACTTTCGGGTGTTATGATGGTTGCAATGTGCCTTAACTTTATATCCCTGTCCAAAGGCAGTATGGACAGAATATGCGAAGTGCTCAACGAAAAAACCACTCTTCCCAAGCCCGAAAACCCCGTGTTTGAAATCAAAGACGGCAGCGTCGAGTTTGAAAACGTGCAGTTCGCATATTCCGGTAAAAGCGACGTTAAAATACTCGACGGCATAAACCTGAAAATTGCCGCTGGCGAAACGGTGGGCATTATCGGCGCGACGGGGTCTGGTAAAACCTCGCTCGTTTCGCTTATCCCTAGGCTGTACGATACCACGGGCGGCGAGGTCAGGGTCGGCGGGGTGAACGTTAAAAATTATAACCTCGATACGTTGCGCAACAAGGTAGCTATGGTTTTGCAGAAAAACGTGCTGTTTTCGGGCTCGATTGCGGAAAACCTGCGCTGGGGCGACGAGAACGCTACCGACGAAGAACTCCGTTTTGCGGCGCGGCAGGCCTGCGCGGAAGAGTTTATCGACGCGTTGCCCGACGGGTTCAATTATGATTTGGGTCAGGGCGGCGTGAACGTTTCGGGCGGACAGAAACAGCGCCTATGTATTGCGCGCGCTATGCTCAAAAAACCTGCGGTTATAATTTTCGACGATTCTACTTCCGCAGTAGATACGAAGACCGACGCGCTTATCCGCGAATCGTTGAGAAAATACGCGCCTGACACCACGAAAATAATTATCGCGCAGAGGATTGCCTCCGTACAGGACGCCGATAAGATACTTGTTATGGACGAGGGCAGAATAGTCGGGCAAGGCACGCACGAACAACTTCTTAAAGGCAACGCCATTTACAGGGAAGTATACGAGTCCCAGATGAAGGGAGGTGACGAAGATGAGCGGTAAGCAGGGAAAAAACAAATACAGGGGCGCAAAGAACCCCGTAAAAACGCTTGGCAGACTTCTTTCTTATGCGTTTTCTGGATACAAAGCCGCTACCTTTTTCGTAGTATTGTTTGTAATACTTTCTTCGGCGGCAAACGTTCTGGGCGCGTCGCGTTTCGCGCCGATAATAACGGAGCTTACCAAGGGCGCGGGCGCTGATATAAAATTAATCTATACAAACGTAATAATCATAGCCTGTATCTACGTTGTTGGCGTTCTCTCGGCGTTCGGATATAACAGGATAATGATGTATATTGCGCAGGGCACGCTGAAAAAAATGCGCGACGAAATGTTTTCGAAGATGCAGTATCTGCCTTTGAAGTTTTTCGATACTCATACCCACGGCGATTTGATGAGCCTTTATACGAACGACGTGGACACTATGCGCCAGTTGCTGTCGCAGACGATCCCGCAGATAATTTCGTCCCTTTTATCGTTATTGTTTGTCTTTGCGTTTATGCTGTATTTCAGCTTTACCCTGACGCTGTTGATTACCGTTATGCTGTTTATAATGGTAGTTCTTATCAAGATAATAGGCAGCAGGTCGGCGAAAAACTTCCTTAAACAGCAACGCTCACTCGGCGCGCTCAACGGCTACGTCGAAGAAATGACCGAAGGTCAGAAGGTAATCAAAGTTTTTTGTCACGAGCAGAAAGCGCGCGAACGTTTCAAAGTACTCAACGACGAGCTTAACGAAGTCGGGAGCAAGGCAAATACTTACGCGTTCGTTATGGGCCCCGTAAACAACAATCTCGGCTATCTGCAGTATGTTTTGGTTGCTGTGGTAGGGTTTATACTCATAGTTTCGGGCGCGCAGTATGCTTTGCTTTCTGCGTACAGCGCGGCTCAGGGCGGCGGAATAGCCGTTTCGGCGGGTATGCTTGTGTCGTTCCTCGCGTATACCAGGCAGTTCAATATGCCGATTATGCAGGTGTCGCAACAGTTCAACGCCATAGTTATGGCTCTTGCGGGCGCGGAACGAATATTCGAAATGGTAGATACTTCTCCCGAAGACAAGGGCGGCGACGTTACTTTGACTTACGGCGAATACGAGGAAGGTGTCTGGGCCTGGAAAAAACCGCGCGAAGACGGCGGACACGACTATGTGCCGCTTAAAGGCGACATACGCTTTAACGACGTAGTGTTCGGATACACGTCCGAAAAAGTAATTCTTAAAAATATCAGTCTTTACGCAAAGCCCGGCCAGAAAATTGCGTTCGTCGGTTCCACGGGCGCGGGCAAGACGACGATTACGAACCTTATCAACAGGTTTTACGATATTCAGTCTGGCGAGATTACCTATGACGGACTGGACATCAAGAGCATTAAAAAGGACGATTTGAGAAAAAGTCTGGGCGTGGTGTTGCAGGACACTCACCTGTTTACGGGCACTGTTATGGACAACATCCGTTACGGCAGACTCAACGCGACGGACGAGGAGTGCAAAGCCGCCGCAAAGCTTGCAAACGCCGATTTCTTTATTACGCACCTGCCCGACGGATACGACACGGTAATTACTGGCGACGGAGCAAACCTATCTCAGGGTCAAAGGCAGTTGCTTGCGATAGCGCGCGCTATGGTGTCGCAGTGCCCCGTGCTCATACTCGACGAGGCGACGTCATCGATAGACACGCGTACGGAAAAACTTATCGAGCAGGCTATGGATAAGCTTATGGAGGGCAGGACGGTGTTCGTTATCGCGCACAGACTGTCGACCGTAAGAAACAGCAAGGCGATTATGGTTCTCGAACACGGCGAGATTATCGAGCGCGGCGACCACGAGCAGCTTATTTCCGAGAGAGGAAAGTATTATCAGCTGTACACGGGTGCATTCGAATTAGAATAAATAATTATGCTTTTCAGCATAGTACAAACTGTCGGAAACATACATTACCCTTAGAGGTAAGGTATGTTTTTCGATTTTTTAAGTCTGCTTTTCGGCAAAATTTTCTTTTTTACGGGGCTGGTGCGCGACAACGGCACGTTCCCGAAACCTTTGTCGCCCGAGGACGAGAGCAAGTATCTCGCGCTGGCGCGCGCGGGCGATACGGAGGCAAAAAACATATTAATCAGGCACAATATGCGGCTTGTGGCGCATATCGTCAAGAAATACACGGGCGCGGCCGAAACGGACGATTTGCTGTCGGTCGGGTCTATCGGGCTCATTAAGGCAATCAGCACCTTTCAGGAAGGAAAGGGCACTCAGCTTGCCACTTATACCGCGCGGTGTATAGAGAACGAAATTTTAATGCTGTTGCGTTCGGGTAAAAAGCATAAAAACAACGTTTCTCTGTCCGACCCCGTGGGCGTGGACAAAGACGGAAACGAGCTTACGCTTATAGACCTTCTCGCCGAAAAAGAGGAAAGCGTGTTTGCGCAGGTGGAGAAGAGCATACAGCGCGAAAAATTCGTCGCATACCTGAAAAAGTTTCTGAACGAGCGCGAATTCGTAATTTTGTCGCTGAGATACGGGCTGGAAGACGGCACGGCTATGCCGCAGAGGGAAGTTGCGAAAAAGCTTGGCATATCGCGTTCTTATATTTCCAGAATAGAAAAACGCGCGATTGAAAAGGCGCGCGAAAATTTGTCCAAGGACGACTTTTTTACCGACTGATTTGTAAAGAAAATCCCTGCCGTAATCGGCGGGGATTAAATATTTTTGCGGTTTAAGCTTGTGCTTTACCGCTTTTTTAATTGCAAAATTTCGGCTATGGTGTTAATATGGTTGAAAAGGAGTTTTTAATGAGCAACGTAATGGATACTCTCCGCGAGAGAGGTTTCGTAAAACAGACGGTATACGAAGAAGATTTATATAAACTTCTGGGCAGCGAAAGCGTAACTTTCTATATCGGTTTCGACCCCACGGCCGACAGCCTGCATATAGGCCACTTTTTACAGCTTATCGCAATGAAGCATATGCAGGACGCAGGCCACCGCCCCATAATCCTGATAGGCGGCGGAACGGCTATGATAGGCGATCCCACGGGTAAGACGGATATGCGCAAGATGATGACGCGCGAAACAATAGATTATCACGTGGAATGTTTCAAAAAGCAGATGTCCAAGTTTATAAGTTTCGAGGGCGATAACGGCGCGATTATAGTAAACAACGCCGACTGGCTTACGGGGTTGAACTATCTGCAATTTATCCGCGACATCGGCGTTCATTTTTCCGTAAACGAAATGCTCCGCGCGAAATGTTTCGAAACCCGTCTTGAACGCGGGTTGTCGTTCCTCGAATTCAATTATATGCTTATGCAGGGCTATGATTTTTTAAAGCTCTTCAAAGACTACGGTTGCGCGCTGGAACTCGGCGGCGACGACCAGTGGTCCAATATTCTTGCGGGCGCAAACCTTATCAGGGTCAAAGAGAAGAAACCCGCCTACGCAATGACTTTCACTTTGCTCACGACAAGCGAAGGCAAGAAAATGGGCAAAACCGAAAAAGGCGCGGTCTGGCTTGACGAAACAAAGACAAGCCCGTACGAGTTCTACCAGTACTGGCGCAACACCGCGGATGCGGACGTTGAAAAGTGCCTTAAACTTCTCACGTTCCTGCCCGTTCCGCAAATCGACGCGCTTGTCGCGCACAGGGACGAGCGTATCAACGCGGCCAAGGAAGTGCTCGCTTACGAGCTTACGAAAATAGTGCACGGCGAGGACAAGGCGATACTTGCGCAAAATCAGGCGCGCGCGGCGTTCGGCGGCGGGGGCGAACTTCCCGAAAAGGACGTGCACTGCGAAAACGCGACCATAATTCAGGTTCTGGTTGCGGCGGGCATCTGCGCGTCCAACGGCGAGGCAAGGCGGCTTATTCAGCAGGGCGGCGTTTCCCTGAACGATAAAAAGGTCACTGACATTAACGAGCCCGTAAACAGCGGCGACACGGTGCACAAGGGCAAGAAAATTCACGTTAAGATTAATCTTGTATAATGTTGCGGTATCTCTCTGTAAACGGCGAGCATAAGAGCGAGAAGGTAATAGAAAAGTCGCGCTTTATAACAACCTCGGCGCACGTCGAGGGCGAGGAGCAGGCTAAGGCGTTTATCTCGCGCGTAAGCGCCGAGTACGCGGACGCCACGCATAACTGTTTTGCGTATATTTGCGACGATTTGGGTAATTTTTTGCGCTTTTCGGACGCGGGCGAACCGCAGGGCACTGCGGGAATGCCGATACTCGAAGTAATAAAAAACAAAAAGCTGTATAAGACCGCGGTTGTGGTAACTCGGTATTTCGGCGGAATTAAGCTGGGTGCGGGCGGGCTGTTGCGCGCGTATTCGGGTTGCGCCGCCGAAAATCTGGACGCGGCGCAGAAAGTCCTGTACGAGATGTGCAGCGAAAGTTTTTACGCGGTGGGGTATAACTCGGTAGACGCGGCTATGCGGTATTTTTCGGAAAGCGGCGCGGACGTTACGGCGGTGGACTACGCCGACGAGGTTGTTTTTACCGTCGCCGTAAAAAAGAGCGAAGAGGAGCAATTCAACCGCGGTGCTATCGACAGGCTGAACGGCAGAATAAGGATAAGCAAAATCAGAGAATACTTTTTTCCGTTCAAAATATGAAACTTAAATCCCGAAAGTTTTTCGGGATTTTTATTATATTGACAAATCGCCGTGCCGATGTTAAAATTATTTTATGGCAATCATAACTTCGATAGAGCCGCAGGTTAAGGACAAAGCGCGGTGCAACATATATGTGGACGGCAGGTTTTATTGCGGCATTAAACTTGAAACGGCAATAAAATTCCACCTTAAAGCGGGCGAGGAAATAGAAAAAGAGCGGTTGGACGAAATCCAGCTGGAAACGGAAAAGAGCGCGGCGCTCGACAAGGCGATGACGCATCTTTCGGCGTCTATGAAAACGCGCAGCCAGATGAGCGGTTTTCTCGCCAAGAAAGGTTATACGGAAGCCGTGATAAATTACGTGCTGGAACGGCTGGAATACCATAAATTCGTAGACGATTACGCGTATTGCAGGGCGTACGTGCAGAGCGTTAAAGGCAAGGGCAAGCGCGCGCTGGAAGCCGACCTTATAAAGCGCGGCGCGGAAAGGGGCGCGATCGAGGCGGCGCTGGAAGATACGGAAGAGGACGGGGATGCGGCATTCGCGGTTCTAGAAAAATATATGCGCGGAAAGCCGACGGATAAGCAGACTATGTACAAAGGCTTTAAATACCTGTTGTCGAAAGGTTATTCCTACGATACGGCGAAGAGCGCGTTGGAGCGGTTGGGCTATGAAGATTATTGAGCTTGAAAGCGTAGATTCGACGAACGAGTACTGTAAGCGCGAGCACGGTAAAAAGGATATTATCGTAGTTGCGAAACGGCAGACGGCAGGAAAGGGCACGAAAGGCAGAAATTTCGTTTCCGACGACGGCGGGCTGTATCTGTCCGTTATGAGATATTATAAGGATTTCAAAACAACCGAGGCGTTCAGGATTATGGTGGATGCAAGCGTGGCGGTTTGTCGCACGGTGGAAAGTTTCGGTTTAAAGCCCGTTATACGCTGGGCTAACGACGTTCTGGTGAACGGCAAGAAAATTTGCGGCACGCTCATAGAAAGCACGTTTACTGGCAGTTTTATCTCGCGTTCGATTGTCGGTATCGGCGTGAACGTCAACAACAGACTCCCAGAAGAACTTCGCGCGATTGCGACAACGCTCTCTTCGGAAACGGGCGAGGAAATCCCGCTTGAAAAAGTAAGGGATATACTGACCGCGAATTTAAGTAAAAGATATTCCGTGGCGGAATATAAAAAGTACATAAACTGGTTCGGCAGGGAGGTGACGCTCCGCACGGCCTGCGGGGAGCAGACGGCCTGCGCCGTGGACGTGGACGCGGACGGAAGTCTTATCTGCGTGATTGGCGGAAGTCTTAAAAAAATAAGTTCCGCAGAGGTGTCTTTAAGAATTTAATGGAAAAAGTATTGACTAATTCGCAAATGCGCGCCGCGGACGAATATACTGTTAGTGTATCGGGCATACCGTCGCGGACACTTATGCGCCGTGCGGGAGCAAGTATCGCGGAGGAAGTTTTAAGGGCCGCCGAAGAGCGCGGCTTGAAGAGCATTCTCGTAGTTTGCGGTACGGGCAACAATGGCGGCGATGGTTATGTTTGCGCCGAGGTGTTGCGCGGTCGGGGCGCGGACGTAAAGGTTTTCGCTTTTGACGGAGCCGCGTCCGAGGACTGCGCCAGAGAAAGAAAGGCTTACGGCGGCGAGTACGCGCGGGAGATTTCCGCGGACGTTATTGTTGACTGTATATTCGGAACGGGGCTGTCGCGCGAAGTTACGGGCAGATACGCGGAAGTAATAGAAAAGATAAACGCCTGCGGCGCGTTCGTCGTTTCTGCGGACATTCCTAGCGGTATCAGCGGGGATTGCGGGCTTGTGCTAGGCTCCGCGGTTAAGGCAGACGTTACGGTCGCGGTTGCGGAATACAAGGTCGGGCACTTTTTTGGCGACAGCGCCGACTATTGCGGCAAGGTTGTAAAGCGGGATATTGGGATTGTCTGTCCGCCTTGCGATTATATGTACTTGTATACGGAAACGGATATTAAGCGGTATTTCCCCGCGCGCAAACGCAATACGCACAAGGGCAGTTACGGTTCGGCGTGTATAGTTGTGGGTAGCTGGAAATATATCGGCGCGGCCGCGCTCGCCGTGGAGGCGGCGTTGAAGTCGGGTTGCGGATATGTAAAGCTGGTAACCGAGGAGAAAGTTAAACTTGCGCTTGCCGCTAAATTTCCGCAGGCGATTTTCGCGGACGAACCCGACTTGAACGCTCAGGCGATAGCAATCGGCTCTGGGTGCGGGGTAAGCGAGGAGCTTTACGCACAAATCAAAAGACTGCTTACAGAATACGGCGGAACGCTTATAATAGACGCAGACGGGCTGAACGCGCTGTCCGTGTACGGCAAAGAGATATTAAAGCAACAAAAGCGTTGCCGCGTTGTTCTGACCCCGCACGTGAAAGAGTTTTCACGTTTGACGGGGCTTGGAACTAACGAAATTTTGTCCGATACGGTCGGGCTTGCGCGCAGGTTTTCAAAGGAATACGGCGTGACCCTGCTCCTGAAAGGCGCGGCCAGCATTATATGCGGCGAGGACGGCGCGGCGATTAACACGCGCGGCAGTACCGCGCTTGCAAAGGCAGGCAGCGGCGATATGCTTACGGGCTATATGTGCGGCAGTGCGGCGCGGGGGCTTGCGCCTTTCGACGCGGCTGTCTGCTCTGCGTTTGTCTTAGGCGTTGCGGCCGAGATTAGTTCGGAGCAAAGGACGGACTGGTGCGCGACCGCGAAAGATATAATAAATAATTTACCAAAAGCTGTAAAATACTTGACATCACGATTTTGAAGTATTAAGATATACCCGTTGAAAGGGAGTAGTTAAAAGACAAACCTCGTCATCACAGCTTAAACGCTCGGGGTTTGACGCCTTAAAAAAGGTAACAAGACTTTCGACTTAAAGAAATTTAAGTCGGAAGTCTTTTATTTTTTAGCTGCTTGGACAATATAAATAATCGAGGTGTTTTCAATGGTAGGAACGGCGATACTCAAAATTTTTCTGCTCTTGGTCGGTTTTGTCTTGCTTGTCAAAGGCGCGGACTTCTTTGTGGACGGCGCGTCGGGCATAGCGAAAAAGCTTAAAGTTTCAACGTTTATAATCGGCGTTACAGTCGTTGCGGTGGGCACTAGCGCGCCGGAACTTGCGGTTACGGTTATGGACGCGGTCGGCGGTTCTGGCGAGCTGATTGTAGGTAATATACTCGGCAGCAATATAATAAATATATTTCTCATTCTGGGCATTTCGGCCGTGGTCTGCAACCTCCCCGTTGAAAAGACTACGCGAATGATTGACCTGCCGTTTCTCATTCTTATCAGCGCATTGTTTGTCGTTCTCGGCTTTTTCGGCGGCTCGTTCGCCTGGTGGGAAGGGCTGATACTTTTGCTACTTTATATCGCTTTTATGGCGTATAACGTAATACTGGCTATGCGGCAGTCCAAAGTTTCGCTCGAAAACGCAACAGCCGTGTCCGTTGCGGAAAAGCCGGAAGTTGCGGGCGAGATCAGAGGCTGGTACGGAAAGCTGAAAGCGGGCTATGCGGGCTTGAAGGAGAAGGTTTGGTTCCTTATCATAATTACCGTCGTGGGCCTCGGAATGGTTGTGGGCGGGGCGCAACTGGTCGTTGATTCCGCGGAGTTTATCGCGGTTGACTTAATCGGGATATCCCCCGAAATCGTCGCGCTTACGGTGGTTGCGTTCGGCACGTCACTGCCCGAGCTGGTGACTTCCGTTTCGGCGGCGCGCAAGGGCGACGTGGGCATCGCAACGGGCAATATTATAGGCAGTAATATAGCAAACCTGCTTTTAATAGGCGGCGTGGGCGCGATATGCACGGGCGCCAACGGATTGCCGTTCTCAACGGAGGGGCTTGTAAGTGGTTGCGTATCGCTGTTTGCGGCGGTGCTGATATTTGCAAGCTCGTTCGGGAAGAGTAAAAGCCTCGGTAAAATCGCGGGCGTTATAATGCTTGTGTGCCTTTTGGGCTATTACGCGTTTGTGTTTGCAAATTTTTATGCGTTCAGGCTGTACTGACGCGGTATAAAATCCTCATTTCAAGTCAACAATAGGAATGAGGCAGTACATATAATAGAATATACACACTGCCGAAAAAGAGGTTGATATGAATATAAAGCGCGGAGAACTTTATTATGCCGACCTGTCGCCGGTAGTGGGAAGTGAGCAAGGGGGCGTGCGTCCCGTTCTCGTCGTTCAGAACGATGTCGGAAACAAATATTCACCTACCGTTATTGCGGCGGCGGTAACAAGCAAAATTAACAAGGCAAAATTGCCCACGCATATAGAACTCCCGTCAAATTCGTACGGGCTTGCAAAGGATTCGGTAATACTTTTGGAGCAGATACGCACACTTGATAAGCGTAGACTGAAAGAACGGATCGGCGAGTTGAACGAATTGACTATGACGCGGGTAGATAAAGCAATTTTAATAAGTCTTGGCTTTGAAAAATAACGGGCGCGCGGCTTAAAGCCGCGCGCCCGCACAATTTATTTGACAAATCTTAACAATTGATATATCATAATCATATGCTTGAAAAATTCAAAAAATTAAAAGTTCATATCGGCTGGAAAAGCCTTGTGCTTATCGCCGCGTTCGTCGTACTCGTCTTAATCGACCTGCTTACTAAAATTTTCGAAGAAAAGGACGGTTGGGCGTTTACCGTTATCCCTAAGCTAATCAAGGTAACAAGCGGCAGCCGCAACCCCGGTTGCGCGTTCAGTTTCCTTGCGGACGCCGCCTGGGGCCAGACTTTTTTAATCGTAATGACCTTTATAATGCTGGCCGTGCTTATAGCCGTGTTTATTTTCCTGCCCGAAAAATATATAATACTTAAAGTAGCGCTTTCATTGGTCACCGCGGGCGCGGTAGGTAACCTCGTGGACAGAATAGCGTTCCGCGAAGTGCGCGACTTCGTAGATATAAATATGTTCGGGAACTGGGTTTCCTGTAACTTTGCGGATTTCTGGATAGTCTTCGGAACGATAATCGCGATAATCGATATTCTGTTTCTGAACGAGTTCGCGCTTGTGCCGCTTACCAAACGCGCAAAGGCGGCGCAGAAAGAGCGCGAGGAAAAAGAGAAGAGCGCCGAAACGCAAGACAAGCAAGATGAGCAGTAAGTTTATAGCCGAAAAAGCTTATAACAGGGCGGACGTGTTTGTATGCGCCGTCCTTCCCGATAAAACGCGTTCCGCCGTTAAAAAATTGTTTGACGGCGGATTTGTTACGCTGAACGGAAAACCGGCAAAATGCGCGCAAGGCATAGCGCAGGGCGACGTTGTTGAAGTGGACGCGCCGAACGCCGTGGAGTGCGCCGCAAAGCCCGAGGATATTCCCCTCGACATTATTTACGAGGACAAGCATCTTGCCGTGGTAAACAAGCCGCAGGGAATGACCGTGCATATGGGAAACGGAAATACGGAGGGCACGCTCGTAAACGCGCTATTATACCGTCTTGACAGCCTTAGCGGTATAAACGGCGTAATAAGGCCGGGCATTGTGCACAGGATAGACAAGGACACTTCGGGTCTTTTAGTCGTTGCGAAGGACGACGCGGCGCATCTGGATTTATCAAGACAGATTGCGGAAAAGACCTGCCGCCGCACGTATCTTGCGCTGTTGGAAGGCAAGCTCAAAACCGATAGCGGCACGGTTACGACCTACATAGGAAGAAGTACTCAGGACAGAACAAAAATGGCCGTGGTATCGCCCGATAAGGGCAAGCTTGCGATTACCGATTATACAGTCGTAAAGCGGTATGCGGGATACACTCTGTGCCGTTTCGATTTGCGGACGGGCAGAACGCACCAGATACGCGTGCACGCAAAGCATCTCGGTCACCCTGTCGTTGGCGACCCCGTGTACGGTATAAAAAAACAGAAATTCAATCTGAACGGACAGTTGCTTCACGCGTTCCGTCTTGCGTTCGTTCACCCCGTTACGGGTGAGGAAATGCAGTTCGAGGCGCCGTTGCCGCTGTACTTTACGGCCGTTTTAAATAAACTTACCGAAGAATAAAAAAATCCGTTAAAGCGGTTGCAAAATTATTTTCGCGGTGATATACTGTTACAGTAATAAATTTTTAAAGGAGCATATTATGGCATCTAAAACAGTTACTCTCGACAACAAGTTTTTTGCGTTCTGGGGTATGGTTCTTGCGGCTGCAGCCATTCTTCTCGGCGGTATTTTGGGACAGTTAAACATGGGCCTCGTAGCTAAAATATTCAATGCGATAGGTCAGGCTTTAATTCTTCTTGCAATTGCTTTCCCTGCCTGGAACCATATCGGCTATAAAAATGTGGCTTGGAAGATTATTTACTTCGTTGCGCTTATAGCTTACGTAGTAGGAATTGTACTTGCCGCGTTCTGATAAAGCGAGTAAAAAAATAAACAAATGCATTCCCCGTTTAATTCGGGGAATTTTTTTTCTTTACAAAACGTGAATAATGTCTTATAATTGAAATATGCTTGAAATACTTTCCGCAAACGGCAGTCTTGCAAAAAAATACAAACTTAAAAAGGGCGAAATAATTACCGCTTTCGACGGTTTTACCGCCGAGGACGAGCTGGACTACGTTTTTTACGACAGTAAGAGCAGTTTCACAATCAGCGTAAAGGGCGCGGACGGTGCGGAACGTAGAATAGACATAGTAAAACCCGAATACGAAAGTCTTAACTTGACTTTTGTAAAGCGCGATAAAATCAATACCTGCCACAACAATTGCGTGTTTTGTTTTGTGGACCAGATGCCTGCGGGAATGCGCGAAAGTCTGTACGTTAAAGACGACGATTATACGATGAGCTTTATGTGCGGCAATTTCGTAACTTTAACAAACCTCAGCGACGAAAATATCGATAGATTGATACGGTTGCACCTGTCGCCTATATACGTGTCCGTTCACACTATGGACGAACATCTCAGGTGCGAGCTGTTGCGCAACCGTTTTGCGGGGAAAATAACTTCGCAGTTAAAAAAGCTGACAGATGCGGGCATTACCGTGCACTGTCAGGCAGTTATCGTTCCGAATAAAAACGACGGCGAGAACCTGCGCTTTACCGCAAGAAAACTCTTTGAAATGTATCCTTACGCCGCGGACCTTGCCGTTGTGCCTACGGGGCTTACAAAGTATCGCGACGGACTGACGGAAATTGAGGATATTACCGCCGAAAGCGCAAAAGAAATTCTCGATATATGCGACGGGCTGAACGCGGAGTTCGGCGTAAACTTCGTGTTGCCTGCGGATGAGTATTTCGTCAGGAGCGGCAGGGAGTTCAAGCCTGCCTCGTTTTACGGCGATTTTTCGCAGATTGAAAACGGGATAGGTCTGACTGCAAAGTTCATTTCCGAGGCGAGCGAAGGAATATACAAAACAAAATTGAAAAAGCCCAGACGCGTGGCCGTTGTAACGGGCGTGAGCGCTGGGCCTACGATAGAGAAGATGTGCGCTTTATCCAACGCCGCGGCCGAAAATCTTCACGCGTTCGCACTGCCCGTAAAAAATAAATTCTTCGGTGAAACAGTGACCTGCACGGGGTTGTTGACGGGCGGCGACATTGCGGAGCGTCTGCTTGCCGAGTACGATTGTTACGACTGCGCCGTAATTCCCGCTAATACCTTAAAGGAATTCGAGGACGTGTTTCTTGACGGTATGACGGTAAAGAGATTAAAGGGGCTCGTAAAGGGTAAAAAAATAATAATAAACAGAGAAATGGGCACGTTTTTCGATAGTTTGGTAAAAGGATAAATTTATGGCGAATCCGTTAATTGCTATAGTAGGCAGACCCAACGTGGGCAAGAGCACTTTTTTTAATAAAGTTGCCGGCAGAAAAATATCTATAACAGAGGACAGACCGGGCGTTACCCGCGACAGGCTTTACGCCGATTCCGAGTGGCGCGGCAAGGCGTTCTCTATGGTCGATACGGGCGGTATCGAAATGCGCTCGGAAGACACTATGTGGCGCGAGATTAAAAAACAGGCCGAGGTTGCCATAGACACCGCTCAGGTTATAATGTTTTTCGTAGACGGAAGAGAGGGGCTTACGACCTCCGATTACGACGTTGCGGATATGCTCCGCCGCTCGAAAAAGCCCGTAATACTAGTCGTCAACAAGATTGACGAGTACTCGGAAGAAAAAGTGTTCGAGTTCTATTCTCTGGGTCTGGGCGAGCCGTTTCCCGTCTCTGCGGAGCACGGCACGGGCATAGGCGACGTTCTGGACGAGGCGGTCAGCTGGTTTGAAAAGAGCGAGATTGTCGAGGACGACAGCGTTAAAATCGCGGTCGTGGGAAAGCCTAATGCGGGGAAGAGCAGTCTTGTAAATAAACTTCTCGGGTTCGAGCGTTCTATCGTAACGGATATTGCCGGAACCACGCGCGACGCTATAGACAGTAAGTTTTCATACGACGGTAAAAATTACACGATTATCGACACGGCGGGGATAAGAAAAAAGAGCAAGGTCGAGGACGATATCGAGTACTATTCGGTTATGCGCGCTTTCGACGCGGTGCGCCGCGCGGACGTGTGTCTGCTTGTCGTCGACAGTTCGGACGGGCTTACCGAGCAGGATACCAAGATTATCGGTTACGTTCACGAGCAGGGCAAGCCGTCCGTTATCGTTATGAACAAGTGGGATTTGATCGAGAAGGATACCAACACTATCAATAAATTCGAGAGCAAGCTCAAAGAAGATTTGAAGTTTATGGACTATTTCAAGTCTGTTTATATCTCCGCAAAGACGGGCCAGCGCACAGAAAAAATTCTTAAAATCGTAGACGAAGTGTATGCGCACGCGAATTACAGGATTGCCACGGGACTTTTAAACGACGTTATTTCCGACGCCGTGCGCGCCAACGAGCCGCCCTCGTATAACGGAAGAAGACTTAAAGTCTACTACGCGTCGCAGGTTGCAATCTGTCCGCCTACGTTCGTACTTTTCGTCAACAGCACGGATTTATTGCATTTTTCGTATGAAAGGTTTCTTGAAAATACTTTGAGAAAATCGTTTGATTTTTCGGGAACTCCCATAAAAATTCTTACCAGAGAAAAGAAGAACGACTGATATGCAAGAATTTGTTTTTTCGGATAAGTGGTATTG
This sequence comes from uncultured Christensenella sp., assembly GCA_910579705.1. Classification (GTDB taxonomy): domain Bacteria; phylum Bacillota; class Clostridia; order Christensenellales; family Borkfalkiaceae; genus Coproplasma. Next base: position 46,645 of record CAJTUI010000010.1, on the reverse strand, counting down.
GTTTTTAATCGGCGCGGCCGCAAGCTATCTCGTCGGCTGTTTTAACTTCGCAGTACTAATATCCTTTTTTAAGAAAAAAGACATAAGAAGAGTGGGCAGCGGAAATCCGGGAACGCTTAATATGACCCGCACGTTCGGGTTAAAGGTCGGAATAATCAATTTCCTGTGCGACGCGGTCAAGGGCGGCGGCCCTGCGCTGGCGGGTTATTTCATATTCAAGGACTACGTTTTTGCGGGCACGGCGGTCAGCGTTGCGGACTTTGCAAGATATTTCTTCGGCGCGTTTGTAATCATAGGCCACGTTTTCCCCGTAACTATGAAATTCAAGGGCGGTAAGGGCATTGCCTCAACCGTCGGGCTGTTTGCTTTCGCATTGCCCTGCGAAAACTGGTGGTATATCTTTATAATCGCTGCGTTTATCGTGTGCCTGTTTGTCTATATCGCCGTAACCGAATGGGGGGCGATGGGCTCGCTTATCGGCGTTTCGGGGCTGACTGTCTGGCAGGCGGTAATCTTCGCGTTACGCTATTCGGGGCACTTATCCGAAGGCTGGGTAATCGGACTGTTTGCAGTGTTGCTCTTTATCAATTTGCTTACCTGGGCCGCGCACAGGAAAAATATCGTTCGTTTGCTTGCGGGCGAAGAGCACCGCACTTCTGTAATAAAACACAAAAACCGAAATTAAACTGTTGACAAACGGGAAAGTTTGTATTAGAATATTTGTAATCGGATTAAAAGACAAGTACCGCCGGAGAGTTTTCAGAGAGCGCGGGGTTGCTGTGACCGCGTAACTTGAAGGGTAAGGGAAACCACTTTTGACAAAAGTCCGTTTTTAAAAGAGGCGCTTTGTATAAGCGCAATTAAGGTGGAACCGCGCAATTATTTGCGTCCTTAAACTGTATAAGTTTGAGGACGCGTTTTTTTATTCAGGAAAGGAGTATATATGGAAATTTTATTGAAGAACGGCTCTTTGGAGCTCGAAGACGGAGCAAGCTGTCTTGCGGCCGCACAGAAAATCAGCGAAGGACTGGCGCGCTCGGCCGTGGCCGCAAAAATAAACGGAGAGTTGTGCGACCTGTCGGCTACGCTAAAAGCGGGCGATACGCTGGAAATAGTAACTTTAAAGGACAGAGAGGGGCTTGAAGTTTACCGCCACACCTGCGCGCACATACTTGCGCAGGCGGTAAAGAACGTATATCCTACCTGCAACCTCGCAATCGGGCCGGTTATCGAAAACGGATTTTATTACGACATCGATTTCAAAACTCCGATAACCTTGGAGGATTTTGCGAAAATCGAGGGCGAAATGCTTAAAATAGTAAAGGCCAACACCCCTATAGAAAGGTTCGAGTTGCCCCGCGCCGAGGCCGTCAAGCTTATGAAAAAGTACAAGGAAAAGTACAAGGTTGAGCTTATCAACGACCTTCCCGAAGACGCGGTGATTTCGTTTTACAAGCAGGGCACTTTTACAGATTTGTGCCGCGGCCCGCACCTTCCGTCTACGGGTAAAATAAAGGCGTTCAAGCTTACCGCGCTTACGGGTGCGTACTGGCGCGGTAACGAAAAAAACAAAATGCTTACCCGTATTTACGGCACGGCGTTCGAAAAGAAGAGCCAGCTTGACGAATATCTTATCGCTGCGGAAGAGGCGAAAAAGCGCGACCATAACAGGCTGGGCCGTGACCTGGGCATATTTATGACTTCGGACGTTGTCGGTCAGGGCTTGCCCATTCTTATGCCCAAGGGCGCTAAAATTTTGCAGATACTCACGCGGTTTGTCGAGGACGAAGAGGCAAAGCGCGGGTTTATGATTACCAAAACCCCCAATATGGCCAAATCCGACCTGTATAAGATATCGGGGCACTGGGCGCACTACCGCGATAAAATGTTTATTCTCGGCGAGGTGGATAAAAACGGAGAATCGCCCAAGGGTGAGGAAATTATGGCTCTGCGGCCTATGACCTGTCCGTTCCAGTATCAGATTTTCAAAAACGGTCTTAAATCGTACAGGGACCTGCCTTGCAGGTATTCCGAAACGGCGTCCGAATTCCGTAAAGAGGCGTCTGGAGAAATGCACGGTCTTATCAGAATAAGACAGTTTACGCTCTCGGACGGGCATATAATCTGTACGAAAGAGCAGGTCGAGGACGAGTTCAAGCGCTGTCTGGATTTGTCGTATTATATTCTCGACGCGCTGGGGATGAGAAACGACGTGTCGTTCCGTTTCTCCAAGCGCGGCAAGTCAAAGTCCGATAAGTATATCGATAACGACGAGGCCTGGAACAAAACAGAGGCTATGATGAAAGTCATTCTCGATGACTTGAAACTCGACTACGTTGAGGCGGACGACGAGGCGGCTTTCTACGGCCCCAAGCTCGATATACAGGCGAAAAACGTGTACGGTAAGGAAGACACGCTTATCACTATACAGATAGATTTCGCGGCGGGCGAAAGTTTCGATATGCATTACGTTGACGCTGACGGCGTAAAGCGCCACCCGTACGTCATACACAGAAGTTCGATAGGCTGTTACGAGAGAACACTGGCACTGCTTATCGAAAAATATGCGGGCGCGTTCCCGCTCTGGATGTGTCCCGTTCAGGTCAAAGTTCTTCCTATAACGGACAGAACGCTTGCCTATGCGGAGCAGGTCGCGGAAAAACTTACCTATGCGGGAATTCGATGCGAAGTCGATAAGCGAAACGAGAAAATCGGTTATAAGATAAGAGAGGCGAAGCTTGAAAAAACGCCGTACGTGCTTGTCGTAGGCGACAAAGAGGCGGAGGATATGACCGTCAACGTCAACAGGCGCGGTGTGGAAGAGAAGAGCACGGTTGCCTTGCAGGAGTTTATGGCAAAAGTTGTCGAAGAGGACGCAAAAAAGATTATTTTTTAAGTCAAACGTGTGAAAAACAATTGACAGGGCGCTAAAAAAAGTGTAATATATTATTGTTAAGCAAAGGCAAACCCTTTCGCCTTACGGAAATTCCGTGTGGCCGATAATAATTTTAAAAGCGTTATCACGTTTTGAGATTAGTTCGGGTTGCTTTCGCAACCCGATTTTTTTCGGCAAAATAATTGAGAGGTATATGATTATAAAGGACTTATATTCCGTTAACGAAGCGATCCGTGACAGAGAAGTCAGGGTTATCGGAAGCGACGGCGCGATGTTGGGCGTAATGTCCGGCCGCGACGCGCAGCATCTTGCGGACGATGCAGGGCTTGATTTGGTGAAAATTTCCCCCAACGCAAATCCGCCCGTATGTAAAATTATGGATTATTCCAAATTCAAGTACGAGCAGGCGAAGAGGGACAAGGAAAACCGCAAAAACCAGACTGTTATCGAAATTAAGGAAATACGCCTTTCTATGACGATTGACGTGGGCGACATTGCGGTAAAAACCAAGCAGTGCCTTAAATTTCTGGAAGCGGGAAACAAAGTTAAAGTTTCCATAAGAATGAAGGGCCGCGAGAACGCGCGTTCGTATCAGGGCGTCAAGGTTATGCAGGATTTCTTTGACGGGCTTGAAGGAAAGGCCGTTCAGGATAAAAAGCCCACCACGGAAGGCAGAAATATCACAATGATGCTGTCGCCCGTAAAATCTTAAATTTTAAAACTTAGAAATATTTCATTGGAGGATAAAATTATGCCTAAGCAGAAGTCGCACAGCGGCACGAAAAAGCGTTTCTGGCTCACTTCGACCGGCAAGGTTAAAAGACCCCACGGCGGCAAGAACCACAAAGCTGAAACCAAAAACAGAAAGAGAAAGAGAAATTTGCGTCAGAATACGCTTGTTTCGTCTACGCAGGAATCCAACGTGAAAGCTATGATTCCTTATAAGAATTAACAGGAGGACAGAAAGTAATGCGTATTAAGAGAAGTGTAAACGCTTTAAAAAAGCGTAGAAAGATTTTCCGCCTTTCCAAAGGCTATTTCGGTAACAAGTCCAAGTCTTACAGAATTGCCCGTCAGGCAGTTATGAAGTCTTTAAACTATGCCTATATCGGCAGAAGACTCAGAAAACGCGATATGCGCAGCCTCTGGATTGCACGTATCAACGCCGCGGCAAGAATCAACGGACTTTCGTATTCTAAATTTATGCACGGCCTTAAAACCGCCGGTATCAACCTTAACAGAAAAGTTCTCGCAGAGCTTGCCGTTAACGACAGCAAGGCTTTTTCCGAACTCGCGGCTAAGGCGAAACAAGCTTTATAACCATAAAAATAAGCCTGCGGGCTTATTTTTTATATCTGCTTGATAATAATGATTATAACTTCAAAATCCAATCCGCTTATTAAAACGGTCGCGTCGCTGTCGGAAAAGAAATACAGAAAACAGCACGGACTGTATCTTGTTGAAGGCATAAAGCCCGTAAGGGAGTGCATTTCGGCAGGATGCGAAATAGACAGAATTATCTGCACCGAGCAAACTGCCTCGCTTTTTCCGTCCGCAACGATAGTTAGCGAAAGCGTTTTCAAAAGCATTTCGGACGAAAAAACTCCGCAGGGCGTTGCGGCTGTTGTAAAAATGCCCGAAAACAAATTGAAACCGCCCTCGGGCAGTTGCATTTTGCTTGACTGTCTTCAAGACCCGGGCAATCTCGGCACTGTTATAAGGACGGCGAACGCGGCGGGCTACGGCGAGATTTATCTTATCAACTGTACGGACGCATATTCGCCCAAGGCCGTGCGCGCCAGTATGAGCGGGATATTTTTCGTGAACGTTTATCAGGGCTGCAGGGAAGAAATACTCGGCGTTTTGAGCGGCGTGCCGCTTATCTGCGCGAATATGAACGGAGAGAATATCTTCGGATTTTCTCCGCCCGAAAAGTTTTGTCTTTGCATAGGCAACGAGGGCGGAGGCATTAGCGAAGAAGTAAAAGACAGAGCGTCGTATACCGTAAAAATTCCTATGCGCGATACCTGTGAAAGCTTAAATGCGGCGGTATCGGCGGGGATTGCTATGTATGCGCTTAAAAATAAAAATCAGAGGTAAAATATGTCAGGACATTCTAAATGGCACAATATAGCCGCTAAAAAAGGAAAGACAGACGCGGCGCGCGGAGCGATATTTACTAAAATAGGCAGGGAGCTTGCGGTTGCCGCAAAAAACAATCCCAACCCCGATACAAACTCCAAACTTGCGGATGTTATCGCAAAGGCCAAAGCGGCGAATATGCCCAACGAAAATATCAAGCGCTCGATAGCGAAAGCCGCGGGCGAGCTTGGCGATAAAGACTACAAAGAACTCACCTACGAGGGCTACGGTATTGCCGGTTCGGCGGTGATAATCAACACTCTTACGGACAACGTTAACAGAACCGCGGGCGACATACGTTCCACAATGTCGAAATGCGGCGGACAGATGGGCAACAACGGTTGCGTATCCTATATGTTTGATTCCAAGGGTGTTATCGTTATAGAACGCACCGTTGCGCTTGACGAGGACACTATGATGGAATACTGTCTGGAAGCCGAGGCGGACGATTTTGTGGCTCAGGACGACGTTTACGAGATTTACACCGCGCCCGAGCAGTTCTCCGCAGTAAGAAAGTATTTCGAGGACAAGAAGGTTACTTTCCTTGAAGCCGCGATTAAAATGATACCGCAGAATTATATAACTCTTGACGGCGACAAGCTTGAAACTTTCAAAAAGATGCTGGACAAGCTGGAAGAGCTTGACGACGTTCAGGACGTTTACCATAACGTTGAGTTTCCGGAAGAAGTTGAGGAATAAATAAAATAAAAAGACGGCAATACGCCGTCTTTTTTTGTATAAATTTTTCAGGCGTACGCATATTAAGATTACAGGCGCAAGCGCTTTATATATAGCTTACAGGTTAAACCGGCTTTAACGCTTTGACCTGTGAGCGGGGGAGCAACCATATAATTACGGTTGCTCCCCTATGAATTTTCGGGGGCGTTGCTAAGTACAATAATGTATGAGAAAATTTATACCCAAAATAAAGTACTTTGTATGCCTTCTGTTGTGCCTTGGCGCGTTCATAGCTTTTATGTGTCTGCTGTTTAAAAAGGACGAAAGCAAAATTCAGGATAACAGCGGTATGATTACCGTATGGCAGATTGACAGTTTCGAGGGCGGAAGAGGATCGCGCGCGGATTTTCTGCAAAAGGTCGGCAACGATTTCACTAAATCGAGCGGCTGCTACGTCAACGTTATTTCGTTATCGGCCGAGGCCGCGCGGCTGAATATGTCAAATAAAATATTTCCCGACGTCGTTTCTTACGGCGCGGGCACGTACGGGCTGGAAAGTTACGTTTCGTCCTATACGTGCTGGTGCCGCGGCGGCTATTGCATTCTTACGCTGGACACCTCGTCGGACTTTAAAGACGTATCCGCGCAGAATACCGTCATAAACGCGGGTAAAGACAATTTAATCGGGGCGGCGGCCCTGTTTACTGGCTTGAACGGCGCAAAGACGGAGAAGTCCACGGGCGCGTACGTAAAGCTTATAAACGGCGACTATAAGTATCTGCTCGGTACGCAACGCGACGTATACAGACTTAAAACGCGCGAGGTGTCGTTTGCGGTAAAGCCCGTAACCGAGTTTAACGACCTGTATCAGAATATTTCCGTTGTGGCGGGGAGTAAAAGTGTCGAACAGTCGGAAAGTTACATAAGATATCTTATGGGTCGAACGGGAGAGGTGGACAGGATAGGAATGTTGTCCGACGGAGTGTCGTACGACGACGAAATGAAAAATCTGCTCGGGCTGAAATATGAATATAAATTAACTGCGCCTGTAAGCGCGGATACCGCCGCCAAACTTAAAAATTTAATTTCGGGCGGCGACATAAATATGTTGAAAACCATTCTTAAATAATTGTAAAACCTAAAAATAAATGTTATTATATAAGGGCGGTATGATGGATATCGAAAGGTTGCGGACAATCGTCGGAACGGTGGACTGCGAAGAGAATTTCAGTTTCGCAAAGCATACCACGTATGGGTGCGGCGGCACCGCCGCGAAAGCATATTTTCCTAAAAACATACGACAGGCGGTCTGCGTTTATAAGTATCTGAAAGCGAGCGGAGAAAAGTTCGTTACGCTTGGCAACGGTTCCAACGTTCTGGCCTCGGATAAGCCGTTTGACGGCTCGGTTATATGCACGCGCAAAATGAAAGGAATGTATTTAACGGGCGAGGATACCGCGTTCTGTCTTGCTGGGACAAACGTCGGAGAAATGCTTAAATTCTGCGTTGACAATAGTTTAAGCGGGCTAGAATACCTTGCGGGAATACCCGCGACTTGCGGCGGGCTTGCGTTTATGAACGGTGGTGCGGCAGGACGATACGTGTGCGGGGAAATTATAAAAGTAAAGTTCTTTGACGGTAAATTGAGGGATATTTCAAATAAAAGCTGTAATTTTGGCAATAAATATAGTATTATGCGTGACATAAACGGCTTGATTTTGGGCGCGGAGTTCAAATTGAAGCCGCAAGATAAAGAAACCGTCAGGAAAAATATCCAAACCCGCCTTAAAGGAAGAAACGCCTTGCCCAAGGGAAAAAGTTGCGGTTGCGTCTTTAAAAATCCCGACGGAGTTTCGGCGGGAAAGATTATCGACGACGCGGGATTGAAGGGGCTTTCGCGCGGCGGGGCGTTCGTCAGCGGAGAGCACGGCAATTTTATTATGAATACGGGAAATTCGTCTTCCGACGTTTACGCTTTGATTAAAGAAGTAAAGCGCAAAGTTTTTGAAACAGACGGGATAAATCTGGAAGAAGAGGTTATTTACATAGGAGATTTTTAATGATTCTTACGGCTGATTATCATACTCATACACCGTATTCGCACGGGAAAAACACCGTGCTTGAAAACGCGGTTGCCGCAAAGGAAAAGGGGCTTCAACAGCTCGGTATTACCGACCACGGTTTCAATCATTTACTTTTCGGACTCAAACGCAGAAATCTTTGCGACATACGCGCGGAAATTACCGAGGCCGAAAAGATTACCGGCGTGAAAGTTTTGTTGGGTATGGAAAGCAACTTAACCTCTCTCGGCGGCGATACGGAAATGAAGAAGAGCGATTTGGAGCACTTCGACATATATCTATGCGGTATCCACGAAGTCCTGAAATACAAAAGCCTTTCGGATATGTACAGAATTTTTATCAAGAATTATTCCGCGTACAAATTCGGAATAAAGCCGTCGGACAAGGTTGTCGCGAACACTACGCGCGCGCTTGTCAATGCGGTTAAAAATAATCCTATCGATATAATAACTCACATAAACTTCAAGTCGTATTGCAACCTTGTCGAAGTGGCCAAGTGTTGCGCGGACTACGGAACGTATATAGAAATAAATACCAAAAAACGCCACGTTTCCGCCGAGGAACTGAACGAAATGGCGGCTACGGGCGTGCGGTTCGTAATAGACAGCGACGCGCACTCAGCGGACAGGGTGGGCGATACGAAGATTGCGGAAGAGCTTTTGTCGCAGGCGGAAATCCCGCTTACGCAGATAGACAATATTGACGGCAGACTGCCGAAATTCAGGCTTGCGGCCTATAAAGCGGAAAAACTTTGATATGTTGAACTTTACCGAAGAAATTAAAAACGAAATAACTTCGGCTATCCCCGAGGAAAGGTGTTGCCGCCTTGCGCTCGTTTCTGCGTTTATACGCACCAGCGGCAGCGTTATTTCGCGCAACGGCAGTTTCGGTTTCGAAATTACGACCGAAAACGAAAGCACGGCGGAGTTTATATCTGACATACTGGAAAGCGCGTTCAGCCTGCACCTGACCGTAACGGGCGCCAAATTCGACGTTTTGAGCGGAAGGGACAAGCTGACTTTCGAGTGCGTGGGCGATAAGGCGCAGAGGCTTTTGGCAGAGCTTGGAATTATCGGCGAAAACGACGGCGGAGTTTATCTCATTTTAGGTATAGACGAAAAAATTATCGGAAACGATTGCTGTAAAGCCGCGTATATAAAGGGCGCGTTTCTCGGCGGCGGCAGTTGCACCCTGCCCGAGGAGGGAACGTACAGCCGCACGGGCTATCATTTCGAAATAGTATTTTCAAACAAGCTTGCCGCGGGAGATTTTTGCGAACTTTTGTGCGATTTCGAGATACTGGCGAAACTTGTTTCCAGAAAGGATTCCTCGGTGGTGTACGTAAAGAGCAAGGAAGTAATTTCCGACGTACTGCATATAATTTCAGCAAACGAATGTCTTAATAAGCTCAACAGAATAGTAGAGCTGAAAGACAAGACCAACAACGCAAACAGGATAAACAACTGCTCGGTTTCGAACATAGACAAAACGGTTACCGCGTCGGTAAATCAGGTCAGGGCGATAGAAATTATTTCCGCGACCGTGGGACTTCAAAGCCTAGATAAACTGCTTTTCGACGTTGCGGCGGCAAGGCTTGCGGATAAAAACGCGTCTATGCAAGAGCTTGCCGAAAGACTGAACATATCCAAAAGCTGTATTAATCACCGAATGAGAAAAATACTCGAACTTGCTAAATCGCTCGGTCGGGATTGAGGTATATATGACTGATTTCGTTCATCTTCACTTACACACCGAATACTCGCTGCTTGACGGCGCCTGTAAAATCGATAATCTCATATCGCACTGCAAGGCGAACGGCATAGACACCGTCTGCATTACCGACCACGGCAATATGTACGGAACGTTACAGCTTGCCGAAAAGGCGGCGGTTGCGGGATTAAAATACATAATCGGCTGTGAATTTTACCTGACTAAGGATATGAACGATAAATCGTCCAACACGGCCGAGCATCTTATCCTGCTTGCGAAAAACAGAAAGGGGTATATAAATCTCGTCCAGCTCGATTCTATGGCGTTCGTGGACGGGTTTTATTATAAGCCCAAAATCGATTACAAGGTCTTAAAAGAGCACTCGGAGGGCGTAATATGCCTTTCCGCGTGTCTTGCTGGCGGCGTGCCCAGACGGTTGCTTGCGGGCGACTACGAAGGCGCGAAAGAGCTTGCGCTGTATATGAAAGACATATTCGGCGAGGACTTCTATATCGAGATACAGGACCACGGTATTGAAGAAGAGAGGCGGATTTTACCGCTGCTTGTTAAGCTTGCGAACGAAATCGGCGTTCAGCTTGTCGCCACGAACGACGTGCATTATCTCAATAAAGAAGACGCGGAGATGCAGGACGTTCTGATGTGCATTCAGATGAAAAAGCAGCTTGACGACCCCAAGCGAATGAAATTCAGCACGAACGAGTTCTACTTCAAAACAGGCGACGAGATGGCGGCGCTTTTCCCCAATCTTCCGCAGGCAATCTCCAATACCCGCGTAATTGCCGACAAGGTCACCGAGCCCGCGTTCAAGCTCAATAAAAAGGGCTATCCCGAAAAAGACAATACTCTTATTCCTACTTACACGCCGCCCGACGGCAGTACGGCTGTTGAATATCTGAGAAAGCTGACCGCCGAGGGGCTTGTCAAAAGATACGGCACGCCCACTCAGCGCGAGCTGGACAGGGCGGAGTACGAGCTGGGTATTATCTGCGGTATGGGATACGCGGATTACTATCTTGTCGTATGGGACTTTATCAACTGGTCTAAAGAGCAGGGTATACCCGTAGGCCCGGGGCGAGGTTCGGGCGTAAGCTCTATCGTTGCCTATTCTATCGGTATCACTGACGTCGAACCGCTCCAATACGACTTGCTTTTCGAAAGATTTCTTAACCCCGACCGAGTGTCGATGCCAGACTTCGATATAGACTTCTGCACGGACAGGCGCGAAGAAACGATTGAGTACGTAAGGCGCAAGTACGGAAAAGAAAACGTGTGCCAGATAGTAACTTTCGGCACTATGGCGGCGAAGAACTCCATAAAAGACGTAGGCAGAGTTATGCGCGTTCCGTATTCGGAAACGGACAGACTTACGAAAATAATGGACGGGAAAACGTCTATCGGCGATTTACTCGGCCGCCGTATCGACGGTGCGTTGAAAAAGTTCGAGGCGGAGCGGGACGAGGATAAGAAAGCCGAGCTCGAAGGTAAGTTGAACGAGTTAAAAGCGGCCAGAAACGGCGAGTTCTGCGAGATTTACGAAACGGACGAGGCGCTCCGCCGCGTTATCGATATGGCGCTTAAAATCGAGGGAATGCCGCGCCAGACTGGTATTCACGCCGCGGGCGTGGTTATTTGTCAGAAACGCATTGCCGATAACGTGCCGCTTTCGCGTAACGGCGAAGACGTTACAACTCAGTTCGTGGCCAAGGAAATAGAGTCGCTGGGAATGTTGAAGATGGACTTTCTGGCGCTCGTAACCCTTACCGATATAAAGAAATGCGTAGATTATATCAAAGAGGATTTCGGCAGGGAAATCGACTTCGATAAAATTGGCTATAACGACTCGGGCGCGTACGCGCTTATTTCCGATGGCGATACCGACGGCGTGTTTCAGTTGGAAGCCGGCGGAATGAAACGCTTTATGAAGACGCTCAAACCCGACTGTCTGGAAGATCTGATAGCGGGAGTTTCGCTTTATCGTCCGGGGCCTATGAAATTCATAGATTCGTTCTGTAACAGAAAGCACGGCGTAGAGAGTATAACTTACGACTGCGCGGCGGAAGAGCAGATTTTGAAAGTCACTTACGGAATACCCGTTTATCAGGAGCAGGTAATGCAGATTTTCCAGTTCCTTGCGGGATTTTCGCTCGGCGAGGCGGACCTCGTCAGGCGAGCTATGGGTAAGAAAGACAAGAAAACGCTTATGGCGCAGAAAGAGAAGTTTATCAACGGCGGCATAAGCGACATAAACGGCAGCGCGATAAAGGGTTGCGTCAACAACGGCATTAGCGCGGAAGTCGCAAACAAAATCTTCGGCGATATGGAAGGCTTTGCATCTTACGCGTTCAATAAATCCCACGCGGCCGCATACGCCGTTCTTGCGTATCAGACGGCCTGGCTTAAAAGATATTACTGCAAAGAATTTATTTGCGCCTTACTTAACAATCGTCTGAGTAAAATAGACGAAATCACGAAATACGTAATCTATCTTAAAGATAAGGGTTACAAAGTTTTCCCGCCCGACATAAATAAGAGTAAAACGGTGTTTACCGTTGAAAACGACGGTGTGCGTTTCGGGCTTTCGGCCCTGAAAGGAGCGGGGCAGGCGGTCGTAGACACGATTATCGAAGAGAGAAAGAAGAACGGCAATTTCCGCGATTTTCCCGATTTTGTGTCCCGCTGTGTAAACGTGCTTAACTCGCGTCTTGTCGAGGGCTTGATATTTGCGGGTGCGTTCGACGAAATGGGCGTAAGCCGCTCGCAGCTTGCGGAAGTTTACGAAGGGCTGTGCAACAGGGCCAAGGCGATAAGCAAACAGCGCAACAGCGCGCAAATGAGCCTTTTCGGGGATATAATAGAAGAGGAGAAACTTGACGTCGTATACCCCGACATACCCGAGTACGAGTTAAACGAAAAGCTGTCCAAGGAGAAACTCGTTCTGGGCGTTTACGTAAGCGGACACCCGTTCGAGAAATATATGCACTCGTTCCCCGATTGTACGTTCGATTGCTCGTTTATGGACGATTATGTGGAAGATGAGGACGGAAATCGTACTTATAACCGTATTTCAGACGGTATTCATATTACTATGTCAGGCATAATATCGTCTTTCAGGCGTACAATGACCAAAAGAACGGGCAATTATATGGCTTTTCTTACTATAGAAGACGTTTACGGTAGCTTGGAGTGCGTTTGTTTTCCGTCGGCTTACGAGAAGTTCAAAGGCGACATTGCGAACGATAAGATAGTGAAAGTCAAAGGTAAGCTTGACGTAGACGCGGAAAAGGGCGTCTCGCTCATTATAGACGAGCTGGAAGCAGTCGACTTTTCCAAAGCCGCCAATGGCGGCGAGCCGGTAAAGGAAAAGCGGGTCGAACCCGTGCTCTGGCTGAACGCCTCGAAGCTTGACGAGGATTCGTTCGACGAGTTTCTCAATATGCTGTCAAATTACGAAGGCAATACGGTATGCAAGATAGTACGCGGCGGAAAGTGCTACAAACTTCCCGACGGGGTCAACTATTGCAGGGGGCTTTTGGCCGAACTTGCGACTTTTATCGCAACGGAAGATATAAAGTTTGTAGATAAAACATAAAATTTGTAGTAAAAGCCTTGAATTTTTGCAAAGTATTTGTTATAATATAATTTGGAAATGATGTAATAAAGTTCATTGCGGCAAATGGGGGCTTAGCGTGAACGTCTAATCAGGCGGAGGATTTTATGAAAAGAATAGGCTTGTTGACAAGCGGCGGAGACGCTCCCGGTATGAATGCTTGTATCAGGGCGGTCGTAAGGACCGCGCTGTATTACGGTATGGAAGTTTACGGAATCGAGCGCGGTTATCAGGGGCTTATCGACGACGAAATGGTTTCTATGGAGATGCGTTCGGTTTCCGATATCGTTCAGAGGGGCGGAACAAAGCTCAGAACCGCAAGATGCCTTGAAATGCTTACCAAGGCCGGACAGAAAAAGGCCGTTAAAACGTTGGAGGCCAGAGGTATCGAAGGGCTTGTCGTTATCGGTGGCGACGGTTCGTTCAGGGGCGCGAAATGTCTTTCGGAAGTATACGGTATTCCTACGATAGGTATACCCGGCACTATCGATAACGACCTCGAATATACGGATTATACGCTGGGTTTCGATACGGCGGTCAATACCTGTATAGACGTTATAAATAAATTGCGCGACACTATGACTTCGCACGAGAGAATTTCGGTTGTCGAAGTTATGGGCAGGCGTTGCGGCGACATCGCTTTGTTTGCGGGAATTGCAAGCGGCGCGGAGATTATCGTAGTGCCTGAAGTCGTATTCGATTTGGACGATATAGTTATGAAAATCAACCGTTCCCGTGCGAACGGCAAGCATTCCAATATAGTTGTTGTGGCAGAGGGGGTTTGCACTGCCGACGAGTTCGCCAAACAGTTGCAGTCGGTGACGACGTATTCCGTTCGTCCCACCACAATCGGACATATACAGCGCGGCGGTTCGCCCACTATGGCGGACAGAATGCTTGCGGCTCAGTTCGGAAACAAGGCTGTAAGACTGCTCAACGAAGGTGCGGGCAACAGGGTCGTAGGAATACGCAAAAACGAAATCATTGACCTCGATATTATCGAGGCGGTAAGTATGAAGAAGAAATTCAATTACGAGCTTTATGAAACTCTTCAAATGATTTCAATGTAAAATTTAAGCCGCTATCAAGCGGCTTTTTCAATGGTAGGGGGAAAGAAATGATATTAACGGTTTGTCCAAGCCCGTGCATAGACGTCGATATAGAAGTCGAGGCGCTCAGCGTAGGGAAATCAAACAAGATTATAAGCAAGAGAACGTTTTATACGGGTAAGGCTCTAAACGTTGCGATAGGGCTTGCAAGACTCAATGCGGACGTGTTTACCACGGGATTTATGTACGAAGAAAACTGCTCCCAGTTCGAGTGCGAACTTCACCGCGAAGGCGTGCCGTATAAATTTGTCTGGAACAAGGGCAGGGTAAGAGAGAATTACAAGTTTATCGACCGCAGGTCAATGCTTACCGAAGTGGACGATATCAGTCCCGCAGTGGAAGACGGAAAGCAGGAAGAGTTGATAAAGCTTGTCGCGCAGCTTTCCGAGAAATGCGACGGCATTGTTTTGTCGGGCGGGCTTGCAAAGGGTATGAGCCCCGATTTCTATTACGAAGTGTTAAAGGCCGTGCCTTCGGGCGTCGTCAAGATTGTCGATACCGAGGGCGAGCGGTTGGAGCAGGCGCTGAAATGCGGAGTGAAACTTGTTAAGCCGAACCTTGACGAACTTCAACGCACGCTCAAAAAGCTTATAACATCCAAGGAAGAGATGCTTGACTGTTGCCGGGTCTTGCTCGATAAAGGCGCGGAGTACGTTCTTTTGTCGCTCGGGAAAAAGGGCGCCGTCATCACCGACGGGAAGAGGCATTTCCACTGTAAAAGCGTGAACGTTGCAAAGAACTCGACGGTCGGCGCGGGCGACGGTATGGTTGCGGCGGCATCCAATGCCATGCTTAAAGGCGCGGATATGCTTGAAATTCTGCGGTGCGGCGTAGCGGGCGGAACGGCGGCGGTTACTCTTCCCGACAGTATTTCGTTTACGAAAGATAAGTACGAGGAAATACTTTCCTCTTTAACGGTGGAAGAAATTCGTTAAAATACTTGAAATTTTGTTTTTTGTGTAATATAATTGAGTAAATTCAATCGGAGATAAATATTATGTGGGACAGCAACGCGCCTTTACAGTTACTTAAATCTATGCCTAAAAAACTGGGCAAGGAGCATCTGGAAAAAATTCAGATGGTCATTGATGCGGATAAATATAAAAATAGTTTAATAAGCGGGTTCGACCTGTGCGGTATGTACGCGCCTTTCTGCCGCGACTGCAAAAAGACGAGCATTTATCCCTGCGCGCTTGCGTACGTCAATATGAAAAAAAACGAGGGAATGGACGTTGAAATCGACGCGAAACCTCTCTTGAAACAGGAAGAAGTGCGAGCAGAGCGCGCGGAGTCCGTTAAAAGCGAGGTCGTAGAGGAAACGGCGGCGGCCGTAGTTGAAGAAGGGGCGGAGCCTGTTGAAATCGCGCCGCCCGAGGAAGAAATCCGCAAGGAAGAGCACGTTGAAAAGCGCAAGATAAGAATTGCGGTGGCAAGAAAAAAATTATTTTAAACATTTGACGTATTACGGGCGAGGCGGTGGCTTTGCCCGTTTTTAAAAGGGGGAATATGAGTTTTTCGGAAGACCGCAATTTAATAGGCCCCGTGCTGGTCAGCGACGAGAGCGGTATGCTGTGTAATTTCGATAAACTGTACGGCGCGGTTCTGACCTGCGACGAGCAGCTTGCGAAAGACTGGTATCTGAACGAGTATTGCCAAAGCTGTTTTGCAGTATCAGCGGACAGGTTGCGTATGCGAAAGAACGGATTTATAGTTTTAATCGGGTATATTCGCAGTGCCGTTATCAGCAGAAACAAGAGTTCCGCCGTAATAATGCTGGAAAATACGTATATCCGCGCGGTGGAAAACTGCGTCGACGAGGACAGCGTTTACCGACTGTTTGTAATGGCATTCCGCGATTTTTGCGGGAGAATGACAGAGGCGGGAGAAGTGCCGCAGCAGGATACTCAACTTAAATTCTGTACCGATTATATTGCAGCCAACCTCAAACTTCCGCTAACGCTTTCGGAAATCGCTCTGCATTGCGGGTATAATCCGTCGTATCTAAGCCGTAAGTTTAAGCAGGTTTACGGCATAAGCATAAAAAATTATATAATTTCGGAAAAACTGAAAGCCGCCGCCGCAATGCTCAGGTATTCCGAAAAAAGTATCGCGGAAATATCTTCGGTTTTCAAATTTTCTTCCCAGAGCCATTTTCAGCAGGAATTCAAAAAGAATTTCAAGATAACGCCGCTTAACTTTCGTAACAGTTTTAAAAATAAATAGGTAGTATATATACGATTATGGAAAAATTGACTAATGCCGCATTGAAACGACGGGAAAAACGGCGCGGACAAATTTTGGCTTTTGCCGAGTGGTTGCGTAATCACGGTATGGAAGTGAATATTGTCTACACCTTTTACGGTGAAACGGACACAGGCGGCGTGTACGCGAAATGGCTGGAATTTATGTCCGATTACTGTTATAAACACAAAATCAACAACCCGAATTTACCTTTATTGAACATAGGTTACGACGGCGGGCTTGGCGAAGATTTGGTGTGTAAAGGTTTCGAATTATTTCGCAACGATTGCGAGGAAACGGGGAAAATTTACGTTTTAGACATAGGCCACGGCGTAAACTTTAAAAAGGTTGAAGTTATATACGAGATTAAGCCTGCCGCCCTTTTTGCAAAAACTTGCATAGGTCAAAAACCTTATCAGGGGTATAACGGAACGCATTGGGATTTTTACAACGAAAGCGAAAAGGTTAAAGTTGATTTATACTATTGCGCTTTATGGAACAGAAAAAAGGGTAGGGTGTTGTTTGCGGATTGGGATATGGGTACCAGCACCTGGTATTTCGGTTAAAATATGCTTGCTAATCAAATAAAGAAAAAGCACGGAACGAATGTCCCGTGCTTTTCTTTAAATGGTAAGCGACGAAGTTCGAAAAAAATTCCGTTTTCAGGCGTTCAAACTCTTTCGCGTTTGGTTGAGGTGACGGGACTTGAACCCTTCCGAAAAACGATAAAAACCACAATATATAGTATTTATATCAATAATTAGCGCTATATATTGTATATTTTTCAGAATGTGCCCCAAACGTGCCCCAAAAATTTACAATCAAAAGTAACCAGCTAAATCTTGTTCTATTTATCACACTGTTTCATTTTATATGCAACAGTGTGCTTTTAATAATATGAGCGTTTTCGACAAATTAAAGTAAAAAAGTAATTCAAATTACATGAGTTTTCACTTCTATATCGAAAAGATTATTGACAAGAGATAATGTTTTTTGGTATAATCTTTTTTGAATTAGGAGGTAACGCTATGATTTACAGACCCGATTATATAAATACAATAAATCCTTTTATTGATGCGCCGCTTGTCAAAATATTGGCTGGCGTTCGTCGCTGTGGGAAATCAACAATACTTGAAATGATGAAAGAAGAACTTGTTAAGCGTAGTATTGCAAAGGAAAATATTATATCCAGAAAGTATAATGAAATGGACGTGGATGACAAGTTCACTGCAAAGGACATGTACTGCGAGTTAAAAAATGCTATTGACGGAAAGGGCAGATGCTATCTTTTTCTTGACGAACTGCAGGAAGTTGATGGTTGGGAAAAAGTTGTGAACAGTCTTTTAGAAGGCTCAGACGTTGACATTTACGTTACCGGCTCAAACTCTAAGTTAATGTCAAGTGAAATTTCAACTTATCTTTCAGGACGTTATGTTTCTATTCCGGTCTATACTTTATCTTTCAATGAATATTTGCAGTTTAAGGGTAAAGCTGTCAGTAATGCCAAAGATTTAATCGACGAGTATATTCAGTTCGGCGGATTTCCGATAATCGGTATTGGGAACTTTGATACTCAGTCTGCGTATCAGATAGTGGACGGAATCTATTCAACCGTTATCACGAGAGATATTTCCCGTAGGCATAAAATTCGCAACCGAGATTTATTTGACCGAGTTGTTAAGTTCATAATTGAAAACGTTGGCAAGACCTTTTCGGCAAATTCAATCGTTAATTTTTTGAAGAGTGAAAAGAGAACGCTTTCTGTTGAAACTATTTACAACTACATCAAATGGCTTGAAGAAGCGTTCATAATTTATCCCTGCCAGCGATACGATTTACAGGGTAAAGCCGTTTTGAAAACGCAAGAGAAGTATTATCTTTCTGACATTTCCTTCAAGTACAGCAAAATGGGTTTTGACAATAAAATGGTTGCGGCTATGCTTGAAAATATCGTCTATCTCGAAATGAAGCGTAGGGGCTACGACGTGTTTATCGGTAAGAACGGAACGAAAGAGATTGACTTTATCGGTGAAAAACGCGGCGAAAAAGTTTATGTTCAGGTATGTCGAGAATTGCCTGCGGATTCAACAAGAGAAACGGATAATCTTATGGACGTTAAAGACCATTATCATAAATACGTGGTTGCAAAAGATAACCTTGCAGCCGGCAATGATAACGGAATTCAGATTGTCCACATCGCTGACTTTCTTTTAAAAGAAAGTTGGTAATTTCTTGTATGTGCGTATCGTATAAAAAATAAGTATAAAGTCTATAAAAAGCACGTTTCAAAAAAGTCTGTTGAAGTAACATTGCCAATAAAAGATAATTCCACCACATTAGCCATGAAAACGTTTTTATCTAATAAGTAAAACAAACCGTTTAGCAGTCGCTAAACGGTTTTCTATTAGTCCATTTCTAAATCCGGATTTTCATGGTTCGCAGCTTATGGAGACTGCTCACTTTATGCGCGAAACAGAAAATGGCGGTATTCTGCGGTTTACATTAAATTTAATGTAAACCGCAGAATTAGTGGCTATTGTTTTTTTGACTGTTAAGTGTTATAATTCAATTGGGTTATACGGCTTATAAAATTTATTTAAAGGAGTTATAAATGGGCGTAGTAGAATGGTTAAAATTTTATTTTCTCGGTTTTTTTTCGGAAAAGCAAGCAAAAAAATCGAATAAAACGGGGGCATTGTCAATTATTCTTTCTGCCGCTTTTACGTTTTTATTATTTTTTGTCGGCTTTTACGCGGCGGATATTGTTCCGTTTTCAACCCATTATGAAAATACGGCAAAGTATCGTCAGTTTGCGGAAAACGCATTTGAGAACGGTAAAGCTTACGTCAAAATTAATGACGAAAAAGCCGGTTACCCTGTTAAGATAAATACCTATACAAGCGAAGCGGATAAAGAAAAATATTGCTCTGACGGTTATAATCTGATTGTGGACACGCGCCCTTCGGACACGCTTATACGTTTTACTCAATATGTGATAAAGGGCGAAGAAGAAATCGATTATGAAACGTATCTTGCGCTGGATGAAGAGGATAAAAAGCAATATTTGCTTAAAATACGCTATCTTGACGAAGAACTTATATTAACCGATGAAGACACTGCGCGGCATATCGGGTTTCTGGAACAGGTAAGCGTCGAAGGGGGCGAAAAGTTTAATAAATCTGCCGCAGACGACTACAAAAAGTTAAATGGCGACAAACAAAATATGAACGATGAAGAGTACGCAGAGCAGCTCTATTATTTATTTATAAAATATTATTACGTTGGTGCGGGCTCGTTGTTGAAAGGTGCAAAAGCGCCTGTATTATGTGATTATTATTATATAAACTATATAATAGGCGGAAAATCCGATTATTTGTACGTATTCGATGAATTATGCACGGGTTCGTTTACTTCGGACAGGGGAGTTCCTGTGGTGTTCGGCGGATATTACGACGGGCAGCCCGACGGCGAAGTAACCGATATAAACGGATTTATAAAGCAAATATTCTACGACTCGGCAGGCGCGGCGGTAGGTTCGTACTTTTATACGGTAATTATGCAGATACCTTTTTTATTTATCATCCCGATAGCGCTGGCGCTGCTTTTATGGCTTATAGGCAAGGCAGTGAAAGGAAGAAATAACCAAAGTTATACAAATTATTACAAAAAGTCTAATTGTTTTGTGTTATTTTCTGCAATTTTTACAGCGGTTTTAACGTTTGTTTGCGGCTTCTCTTTTTCGGCGCGTATCGTGGCAAAATTTATGCCGCTTATCTTCGGCATTATATTAATGGTAAGAGCATGCGTATCTTTCGCAATAGATTTTGCGGCGTCAAAACGGTCCTCTACTAACGGGGTTGACAGTATAGACGGGATTGTTTAGCAGGTGTTACATTAATCTTAATGTTTGAAATTCCCTTATGTGTGTAGTATAATGAAATTACAAATCAAAAGGTGTTCGCGCCGAACAAAATATTTTTTATCGGAAGATAAGGAGGTAGTTATGAAAAAGAAAAAGTTGTTGATTGCCGCATCGGCTGTTCTGTGCATGTTTGCTACGGGCGCATTCGTCGGCTGCGGTGAGAAGCATGAACACACCTACACCAAATGGGTAAGCAACGAAACGCAGCATTGGCTCGTCTGCCCCGACGACAGCGCAAAGGACGAAAACTCTGTTGCGGACCACGAATTCGGAACGGATGGCGCATGCATAGACTGTGGTTACACAGAGCCTCACACCCACGCATACACCAAGTGGAAAACGAGCGATACCGAGCATTGGAAGGTATGCCCCGAGGACAATCAAGAGCAAGTGGGTTCCCGCGCTCCGCACAATTTCGTAAACGGCGAGTGCGAATGCGGTAGAAAGGATAACTTTTCGGGCGAGGTTACCGTGAACGAAAAGTTTAACGGAAAGACGCTCACACTCAAAAAGGACGGACAGACTGACGTCGAACTCACCGTAACCGACGGCAAAGTAACCTTAACGAACGTCAAACTCGGCGAGTGGACGGCAACTTGCAATCTTTTTGGAACGACTGTTAAAACTACAGTAACAGTCGATGAATCGATTAGCGAATTAGACCTTTCGGGACTTACCTCGGGCACGGCGAAAATAAATATGAATACCGGCTCGTTCACGTGGCACAGACAGTCACATGAAACCGCAAAAATGAATCTTGCTGAAGAAGCTTCGGGCGACCAGTACGTAGCGTTGAAGATTGCAACAGGCTCGGATTTCCTTGATTGGACGAAAAAACTGGACGAAATGCGCTTCGGCGTTGCGATGACCGTAAACGGCGCGGAACATATTATAAACTTCAACTGGCGCAACTGGGAGCGCACCAACATCGGTTTTTCAAGCGACGTGAAAAACTGGCAGACGGAAAATCAGGATAAGGATATGGGCGAGGTGAATTATCGCGGATATGACGCGGTTGTAACTCATCTCCTTAAGCCTAATTTCCAGGGATGGGACGATAAAGAAAAAGGTTGGAGTTTCGGAACGTACGGCGGAGCAATTATAGACGGCGGCGTATATTTCATTTATCAATACGAAGCTGCGACGGGTAACGTAAACGTATATCTCTCCGACGGCGAAACGTACATTCTTGTATATACCGAAGAGGAAATGTTTGAAAAGAACGGTAAATTCCAAGGATTCGGAGTAACTGAAGGAGAAACAGACACCAAATGGGCGGGCGGCTCGCATAACAGCGGCATAGACAGGGAATTCACCTTTACGATCGGCTACGGTACTACGGTGAACGCGGCGGTTAGCGGCGAAGTTTCCGAGTGGAAGTCCATCGTAAATATCACCGGCAACAAAGACGAAGTTGACGGCGCGAACGTTGCGGCAAGTAAAGCGGGCTACTCCTACGGTGAAACGGCTACGATTACCGTAACAGTTCCCCAAAATAAGATTGCGACGGTCACCGTTGACGGCGGAACACCCCGCGTTTTGGAGGAAACGGGCGACGTAACTTACACCGCGACAAATAAAACGCACACCGTACACGTAGTGTTTGTCAGCGATAAATTCTCGGGCGAAGTCGCCGTAGACGCGGTTTACAACGGAAAGACGCTCACTCTCAAAAAGGACGGACAAAGCGACATTAATCTCACTGTATCAGACGGCAAAGTTACCTTAACGAACGTCAAGCTCGGCGAGTGGACTGCAACCTGCGATCTGTTGGGTACAACCCTTAAAGCTAAGGTAGTCCTTGCAGACGGTATGACACAATTAGACCTGTCCGGATTTAATATCGGCACGGCGGATATGAATTTAGATACCGGTGCGTTCGTATATCAACAGATTAAAGATAATACTCCCACGGTAAACGTAGATCTTGCGGAGGGCGTCAGCGGTGACGCATACGTATCCTTAAAGCTTTCTACGGACAATGAGAAAGGCGGTTGGACTAACGAACAGTACGAAGAAATTCACCTTGGCGTGTGGATGACTGTCGGCGGCTCTAAACATTGGGTAGAGTTACATTGGCGAAATTGGGAAAACGCACACTTTGGAATTCACAGTGATACCGATCATAACAATAAAGGCGCAGAAGTTTTAAAAGCTAATTTATGGCAACCTATAGAAGGTTTCAGTTTTGGTAATCACGGTTGGGATATGAACGCTTACGGCGAAGCATTTATGGCGGACGGAATTTATCTGGTTATGAAATACGATTCCGCGACCGGCAACGTTGACGTTCTGCTTGCAAAGTCAGACGGTTACGTCAAAGTTTGCACGTTCGAAGGTATGTTCGAGGCGGGGCAATCACTCACCGCGTTCGGCGTGGGCGCAATCGGCGATGATTACAATTTCCATAACTGTCCCGGCGGCTTTAAAATCGACTGCGTATTGAATTACGGTACGACTCTCGGCGAAGCAACGGGTGAGGAGATAACCGAGACGCCCGCAACGCCTGAGGCATAACAAAATAAAATAGGGTCTTGCAGCTTTCCCTGCGGGGGGAGAGCTGTTAGACGTTAATAAGCAATTAGGAGAATTATATGAGCAAAAAAATTAAGATTATTTCCCTGATACTCTGCATTATGATGGCGTTTTGCGCCATACCTTTCGCTGCGTGCTCAAACTCGGGTGAAAGGGTAAAAGTTGTTTATCATCTGAATTACGATGGTGCGGAGGATAGAACGGTACAGGTTTACACCGGCACTTCCGCGCTCGATTGGAAAGCCCCGCGTGAGGGGTTCAAGCTCGAGGGCTGGTATTCGGACGCGAATTGCAAAAATAAATATGACTTTTCGCAGCGTATAAAAAAGGATACTAATCTATATGCCGCGTGGAAGGTGTACGAGGGTAGGGCTTTGGTTACGTTTGATTATAACTATCCCGGTTGCCGTCTCGGCGTTACTGCGAGTGTGGAAAGGGACGAAATAATTGAGGAAAAGTACATCCCTGCCGACGCTTCCCGAAAAGGTATGAAGCAGACGGGTTGGTACAAGGACGCAGCGGCTACCCAAAAGTGGGATTTTGCAACCGACAAGCCCAACGGCGATATCACTCTGTATGCAGGATACGAGCACTCTGATACTATTCGACGCGATACGGAGGGTAACCCTATTTATGAAAACGTTCAGGTAAACGTATGGCTTTCGGGCAACGGAATGGATACCGAAATATATCAGAAAATAGCCGAACAGTTTAATAAGGAATACGAAGGTAAAATAAGTGTAAACGCCACGGAAGCGCTCAGCGACCAGGGTACCTTCTCGTTGCGTTCACAGAACACACCCGAAAAGAGCGTTAACGAAAACACTTATTATTCGGTAAACGATATTTACGCTATGGCGGGTATAGAACTCGACTACGGCGATTGGTACGAGGGCGCATTAAAAGACAGTATCTATAATCGCGCAATGACTTCCGTGCCTATGTTTGCAAACGTGCCCTATCTCGTATACAACAAAGCGCTTTTGCAAAAATATAACGGCGGCGTGTTGCCCACGAACTATACCGAGCTTTCAGCATTGCTCAAAAAGGCTTACGAGGGCGAAAATTCAACCGAATTCACTTCTATGCATACAAACCTCGAATGGTCGTTTAAAGAGGGACCTGCGCACACCGCTTTCTTGCAGAACAGCGCGGAGTACTATTCTTATTCCGACGGTTTCTATTTGAATAATTGGGCGGACAATAGGGATAACGCACTCACCGCGCTTAAAAACACATACAATCTCTTTTCGCACAACAGTTCACTGCATTGCGGCAACTCGGGCAACACGGCCGAGCCTGTCAATCGGGTGATTGCGGGTACGTCGCTCTTTGGATTGGTTACCTGGATAAAGGACTCCGACGGCGTAAGCAGAAACGTAATAAACAATTCTTCCGTTATCGGAGCGGTTCCCCTTTCGGGGCTCTTCACCGACGCCGATACTCCCGAGGCAGCCAGAATACCCGTAAATACGTTCGGACTCGCTTTCTACAAGGCGCAAAACTGTTCGGATACGCAGCTTGCGGCTGCGGCGGTGTTTGCGGACTATTGCAGCAAGCACTCCTACATGTTCACGGAAAAAGGCTGGGCTCCCGTAAGAAAGTCGGCTTACGACGCGGAAAAGATGGACGACTTTTACAAGGACTTGATTTTGACAATTGGTAAACCCGAAAATTTCTATACGTACGACGGATACAAGAACGGGAAACAGATTTACAACAAAATTGCTTCGGAGACGTATTTCATTCCTTTGTTCGACGAGACAAATCCCGACTTCGACAAGGTTTTAACCGATTTTACCGCCGCGGTATGTGCGGAACTGCAATAATAGAGGTATAAAATGAAAAGAAAAATTTTAAACATTTTATTAGGTACAATGTTTGTCGGAAGTCTTGCGGGTGGAATCGCTCTGTTGGGCGGTTGCACGGGTGAAGTTGATACTTCTAAATTTGAAAATACGGCGACTTGGGCAACTTCTTCACCGGACGGCAAAATAAAAACCGAAGTGGTAATGGACTATGCAGGCAATTTAAGCTATACAGTCAAACGCAACAACGTAACCGTTATAGAGAAATCCGCGCTCGGTATAGATATAGCCGAGGACGATTTACGCCTTCTCTCCGTGGAAAACGTAAAGACTGACAACGTTAAAGGGTCCTACAACAATGTTTCGGGCAAACACAGTAAAGTTGACTATAACTGCAACCAGACGACTATAACCTTGAAGGGTTGGACTTTCGAATACGATTTGATAGTGCGCTCTTACGACGACGGATACGCTTTTCGCTACAACGTCAGAAAGTGCGACGGAACTTCGGGCACTATGATTTGGAACGAGGAAAAAACAGAGTTTGCCATTCCCGATGGGAGCACTATCTGGGCACAACCGTATGCCGCAATAAACAGCAATGGCAATTTTTTTGCCTATGAAAATGAATTTCAGAACTTGCGCCCTAACGAGTTGGCGGACGTTTATCTTTCAATGCCTATGCTTTACAAGGTGAAAGGCACGCAGGTATATTCGCTCATTACCGAATCCGACCTTATCGGCAGCGGCTTTTACGGTACTTTCTTAAAGGAACACGAAGATAACGAGGGTACGGGCGTATTGCAGACCGTTCCCACGCCCGCAGGCTATTTGGTGGACGACAATAAAATAAGTTATCCGTTCGAGTCTCCTTGGCGCGTCGGTATAGTCGGCGACCTTAAAACCGTTCAGGAGAGCGAGCTCGTTGAAAAAGTGTTTGACGACGTTCAACCCTGGCGTCCCGACGATTACGATACACTCTCTGCGGAGGAGAAAAAGACTTTTGACTACGAGTGGGTAGAACCCGGCGTCGCCGCCTGGAACTGGCTTATATATCTCAATATTTCCGGGCAGGGCGATTACGCAATGCATAGGCGCTACGTCAACCTCGCCCAGGAAATGGGGTGGAAATACGTATTGGTTGACGGCGGATGGAACGACGGTCTGCAAGTTAGTCAGTTTAAGCAGTTCGTAAAAGAGGCAAACGACAAGGACGTTAAAATATTGGTTTGGTGTCACTCGTTCAATGACTTCGCTTTGGGCAACGTGGTAGCATTAAGGCAAAGGCTCGACCAGTGGAAGAGCTGGGGTGTAAGCGGCATAAAAATCGACTTCTTTGACGGACAGTCAACGGATTATCCCAAGTTTTACGGCGAGGATACAGGAACTATCGACTGGTATGAAAAAATCTATCAGGAATGTGCAAAACGTGAAATGTTAGTCAACTGTCACGGTGCGAATAAGCCTACGGGCGAACGCAGAATATATCCCAACGTTATCAACCGCGAGGCGATAAAAGGTAATGAGTTTAAGGGTGTAAGCGCATCCGATGCCGTGAACGAACTCTTTATCCGCAGGGTTGTAGGACCGAGTGACTTTACTCCCGTAGTAAACCCTTTATCAACCGGTATGACTATGGCTCATCAAATGGCGCTCGCCGTGCTATTGGAGAGCGGTACGCCTTCAATGGCGGATTTCGAATACGTATACGAGAATACTCTTATAAAAGAATTCTATAAACACATTCCCTCCCTGTGCGACGAAACTTTGTTTTTGGGCGGCGAACCCGATAAATATTACGTTGGCGCGGTGCGTTCAGGCGACGAGTGGTTGGTTGCCGGCGCTAACGCCATAGTGCCTAATTCGGCAAAGGTTTCTTTCTCGTTTTTGGAGGCTGGTGTGACCTACAATGCGGAAATTTTCACCAACCACGAGACCGATTATCAGAAGGTTGAGAGAAGAACGGCTAAAATCACCAAGGATGATATTGAATTCTTTGATATGATTAAAAACGGCGGATTTGTCGTCCGCCTTACGCCCGTAAAATAAAAAATTATAAGGTAGGAAAATAATATGAATAAGAAATTTGCAGGTATTTTATGTGCAGCGCTTGCGCTGACTATTCCATTGACGGCGGCGGCTTGTAACGGAGGCGGAAACGGTGGCGGCGAGTGGTGGAGCACCACGGGCGAGCTTGAAAAAAACGGCGACGAAATAGTGTTTAACGACGTGGGGTTGCGTTTAGCTTCTATAGTTGCCGGCGCGGATAAAGAAGCTTTTAATCAGATAGTCGCCCAGTTCAACGCCGAATATTCGGGTAAAATAAGGGTATCGGTAACTACTGTCGGTTACGAAAGTTTTGAAGATTACGTAGCGCGTTCCGTTAAGCAGGGAGATAAATCCGCTCCCGATATAGTAATGGGGCACCAAAGCTCGGTTAAATCTTTCCTGGATTATAAAGTTATCCAACCCATAGACGTTGTTATGGAGCAAACGGGATTTGATTATGATTTGAACGCTTTTTCCATGGGCATCAATCAATATGCAAACGCAGGAACCGAACATCACTTCGGTGTTACGGTGGACGCGGCGAGTATGGTAGTTTTCTACAATAAAGAATTACTCGGTCAGTATTCTCAAGCAGTTCCCTCCACGCGTGAAGAACTATTTACCGTGTGCGAAGCTTACGCAAACGCTACGGGTAACGTACCCATCGCGTGGGGTACGGGTAGCGATTTCTTTACCGAATTTATTATGAACACGGCGGTGCTGCAAAACGGCGGTACGCTTTATAAGGACGATATGAGCGTGGATTGGTATGACAACACCGCCCAGCGCGACGTATACAAAAAAGCCTTGGAGTCGGTACGCTCGTTTGTTACCAACACGCCCAAACTTGCCGAAGTCGGCGGCGACGATTCAAGTAGGTTGGGAGATTTCCGCGCCAACAAAGCAATGTTTTATGTGACTGTGCCCTGGCTTTTTGACTCTGTTTGTCAAGGTTATGCGGCTGAAAACGGCTGCACGGAAGAGGTTGCAAGAACGGAAAAATTAGGCGCAACTTCAATTGCCGGTTGGTTTGCAATGGATTCTTCCAAGGATTACGCAAAGAAAATTTATTGCGACGCTCATATGTTTAACCTCAGCAACAAGGTTACGGATATCACCCAAAAAGCGGCTTGCCTCGAATTTATGAAGTGGTTCACCACCAATGCCGACGCCGGCACGCAATGGGCGCGAGCAGGACACGTAAGTATTTCCAACGTCATTAATACCAAAGACGCTTACAAAAACGACGCGGTGGTTGCGGGCTATATAAACAAGTGGTATCCCGACATAAACGACCTCAATACCGTAGGCATAAACCCTTATTATCAAGAGCTTGCAAAAAATTTGCGCGCCATAATTTCCGAAGGGCTTTTGAAAAAAGATAATTCGGGCGACGAAGAGCTTCTCCGTACAAAACAAAACGAATATAATTCCAACATAGCTTTGTGGGGCGGCGACTTGTAAAAAGGAGAGACAGTATGGAAAAAGATTTTATCGGAATTGATGAAGATATATTAGCCGAACGAAAACGTGCAAAGCGGCGCGAGCAAGGGGTTGCATTGGTAATTTTAAGCCCGTTCGTAATAATTTTCGTGCTGTTTTGCGTCGTACCATTCATAATGGGTTTCGCATATTCGTTTATGCGTTACGACCCTTATAATTCCGATTACACGGCGTTCATCGGCTTTAAAAACTATTCCAATTTATTCAATACCGATATAAACGTATCCAAACAGTTCTGGGAATCTTTCGGGCCTATGCTCGTTTTCGATTTGGTTGCCGTGCCGCTGCTCATGATAATCCCGTTTATACTCGCCTATTTTATAAATATGCGACCGCCTTGCTATAAATTTTTCAGGGCTTGTATATATCTTCCCTGCGTAGTTTCTATTTCTATATTGGGAATTATGTTTGGCGAAATGTTTGCGGGCGACGAAACGGGACTTATTAACAGTTGGTTCGGGACGAATATCGATTGGTTGGGCGGTAAACCGTTTGAAAACGATATTTTAAGATGGATAATAATCCTTATTGCAACTATATGGTGGCAGACGGGCGCTAACTTCGTTATTTTCAGCGGTGCGCTCAGAGATATACCCAAGTCCTTATATGAAGCGTGCGAAATGGACGGCGGCGGAAGATGGCAAAGCGTTATCCGCGTAACCATACCTAATATGCGTCCCGCAATCAACATAACGTTGTTCAATACGCTTATAGGCTTTTTAAGTCTTTACGGACAGCCGTATGTGTTGAATACACTCGAAAATCAGGATATATTCGTTTCGCCTATGATGTTTATACAAAGTTATCTTTCCAACGGTCTTGCATATGCAAAGCAGACGGGTTATCTATGCGCAAGCGCGATAATTTTCGGCTTGATTATTATGGTTATAAGTTTTGTTGAAAGGCGCGTTATGGAAGAAAGACACCCTACGGCTAAACACGTTGCAGCGTACAAGCGGTACTGCGATTTCAGAACGCAACGCTTAGAGCCTGCAAAAGGAGAAAGCAAATGAATTTTGTTAAAGGCAAGAGAAAGTTGACAAAGTCGGAAAAACACTCCCGCCGCGAAAAGATAGTTTCATTTATAGTTCTTGCGATTGCTTCGGTGTTTTTCCTGCTTCCCTTAATATATATGTTTGGTAATTCTTTCAAAACCGACCTCGATTTACAGTTGCATCCCGGAAGTTTATTCCCCTCGCCGGGGGAGTGGACGCTTAAGCACTATGAGGGTTTTTTATGGCGCGACGGTAAAATTGACAATATGCCCATATGGATGCTCAATTCGCTGTGGAGTTCGTTGGCAACGGTGGGTATTACTTTGCTTTTGGATTTAATTACGGCGTATGCGGTGATTTTCCTTAAATTTAAAGGCAAAAAAGTGTTTATGAATATCTTATACGCTTGGATGGCTGTACCCGGCGTTATCACCCTTGCGCCTCAGCTGACTTTATTCAATATGTTCAGCAGCGTTATAGGCGTAGACGGTTTTGCGGGAAATTATATATACATCTATTTGTGGCTTATACTCCCGGGCTGCACGGGCATATACAATATGCTTTTAATGCGTAATTTCTTCCTGTCTATACCTAACGATATAATCGACAGCGCAAAAAGCGACGGGGCGGGGCACTTCACTATTTTCAGAAAAATAGCCTGCCCGCTTGCAAAATCGACCATGATGCTGATAGTGCTGTTCACGTTCACGGGCGCCTGGAACAATTTAGTTTGGCCGCAGCTTTTAATGTCGGGGAAAGACAGCTATTTCCAAACCGTAACGGTGGCGCTTACGGGATTTACGGGCGGTAACGGTTATGGCGCAAAGGGAGCTGCAATGGCTACGGGTGTGTTCGCTCTGATACCCATATTTATAATTTTCTTTATTACGCAAAACAAAATGATAGACGGACTCGCGTCTACGGGAGTTAAGGGTTGATTTTATGCAAACTAACGATAATATTTCAAACGAGGAAGTTTTTCTTTCTTTAAAACATCTTGAAAAGGTTTATCCCAACGGCGAAAAAGCGGTATACGATTTTAATCTCGATATTGCTAAAAATGAATTTATAGTAATCGTAGGACCTTCGGGCTGCGGCAAGTCTACCACGCTCAGAATGGTAGCGGGGCTTGAAGATATAACGTCGGGCGATATATACCTTGGCGACGAACATTTGAACTATAAGCCGAGCAAGGATAGGCACATGGCGATAGTTTTCCAAAGCTACGCGCTTTATCCCCAAATGACCGTGTTCAACAATATAGCTTTTCCTTTGACAATCAATACTTACCCTGCGCCCGTGGTGAATACCGTGCTTTTAAGTTGCGCGCAAGCGAAGGAAATTATTGAAAAATGTGGGCTTGCAAGCATTAAGGACGCAATTGAAAAGGTTGACGCGCAAAAACCTAAGTTTGGCGAAAGGGCGGAAAACCTTGCAACGCTTTTTAACGTCGTGCTCGAAACCGCAAAACTTATTTTAAAGCTTTACGGTTCGGTGTCCGCGGACGATTGGAAAAACATAGCGGACAAAGAGGGTGAAATTCTTTCCGATTGGCAAGCAAAACTTTCCGACGCGGAGAGTGCGGAGCAGACAAAAATTACCGAAAGCGGGAAAAAACTCGACGGGGAATTCTGCGAACTTTCGGAGGACGGAACACGAAAGACAGTGCAGCGTAAACTTACGCATTACGAAATAAAGACCCGAGTATACGAAACGGCAGAAAAGCTTGACCTTGCGCCGTACCTCGATAAGCTTCCCAAGGAGCTTTCGGGCGGACAGATGCAAAGGGTTGCGCTCGGCAGGGCTATCGTTAAAAACGTTCCCATATTTATGATGGACGAACCTTTGTCCAACCTTGACGCGAAATTGCGGCTTACTATGCGGAGCGAGATAGTAAAGCTTCATAACAGGATAAACGCGACTACCATTTACGTAACGCACGACCAGACCGAGGCGATGACTATGGCTTCGCGCATAGTGGTTATGAGCCGCGGCTTTATACAGCAGGTGGGCACACCCGAAGAAGTTTACAATAATCCCGCAAATATCTTCGTTGCAAGGTTTATCGGCTCGCCTACTATGAATATGTTCGAAATGGAATTCGACAGAAACGAAAAGATGCTCGTATACGGTGATTTCCGTTTGCCTGTTGAAAACGGATTCGAAGAAAAATTCGATAAATTTTACGAAAGCAAGTGTGCGGAGTTTTCGTCGATTAACGAAAATTTCGACAGCGGTGCGCGTGAAAAAATTCTTAAACTGCTCTCCGTAACAGGCGAGGGCAAAAGTGTGAAGAACAATTCCGCCAAAAAGAAAAACTTTGTTGTATGCATCATAGAGTTTTTTAAAAACCTTGCCGCCAAGAAAGCCGAGGAAGACCCTTGGCTTAAAGAACGTGCGGTTGCGGCGGAAAAATTTGCCGCTCTGAAAGCCTATAAAGAAAACGGCAGAAAAGTATTTGTAGGAATTCGTCCCGAAAGAATAAAGATAGAGAAAGCGGAAGAGGGTAAAACCTATAAAGGCGCAAATATCGTGCAACCTGAGCTTACCGAGCTTTTGGGCGGTGAATACAACGTCTATTTCAAATTCTGCGGTAAAAATATGATAGGTAAAATCGATGCGAAAGATAAGCTCGGGCAAAACGACAAAATTGCCGTTAGCTTTTCAGCCGACGATTTGTTCGTATTCGACCCGATAACGGGTGACGTTATAAAATGAGAATAAGCATATGAGTCTTAAAAACGTAAGTCTTAAACAAATCGCTTCCGAATTGAATATTTCCATAAATACCGTTTCGCACGCATTGCGCGATATGGATGACGTTTCGGACGAAACTAAGGCGAAAGTCAGAAAAAAAGCCATAGAACTCGGTTATATGCCCAATCACGTCGCACAGAAAATGCACAAAGACGAAAAACCGCTGATTGCAATTTTGATAGATTCGTTGACTAATTTGTATTTCAACACGTTTATTAACGAATTTATCAAGTTGTTGTGCAAAAAAAGCGAGTACGATTTTATGCTTTTGTATGCCTCCGAGCTTAATAAGGATACTATAAAGCAATGTGTTTTGCAACGTGCCGATTTACTTATTACGCATATGCCGTTAAAGAAAGAGGTGTACGAATTCGCCAAATTGAATAATATCGGCATATTGTTTGTCGGTAGCAGTATAAAAGAGGACGTTGTAGATAATGTAACGGTAGATAATTTTAAGGGTTGTATCCTTGCGGCACATCGTTTGAAAAGCATTAATGACGGAAACAAATATCTTTACGTAGGTATCGATTATTTTCTTTCCGCACACCGCTATTCTATCTTTAAAACGGAATTGGAGGAAGTTGCTGGGGAAAAGGACGTGTGTATATTTAACTACAATAAAGAAGATATATCCGTTTTATATCAATATATAGAGGACGGTTTCCGTAAAATCTTTTTTTATAACGATATGCTCGCTTATGAAGTTATGGCGAAGCTTGACAAAATTTCAGGAAAGGGCGGGATACGTAAGATTTACCCCGATATTCATATTGTAGGTTTTGACGGATTAAGCGGTTATGTGTTTGGTTTTGAGGACATCGACAGTGTAAAAATCAACTTTTCTGAATTAGCCGAAGCTACTTTTAACGTTATGAAAAACCGTTTTGAAAAACCGGACAGTAAGATACAAAGGATGGTTTTGCCCGTATCATTACATTTAAAAAATGAAACAAAATAAATAGTAAAGAAGGATAAATATATGCAACTTAAAAGAAAATTACCCGCTTATCCTATATTTTTAAAGGACCCGAATTTTTCGTTTTGGAGCGTAACGGAACGGCTCACTGCCGGAAATATACAAACCTGGTACGGCGAAGAGAAAAAATTATATGGCTTCGTGAAAACGGACGGCAAAATATATTGTTTTATGGGCGACGCCGCCAAATGGTACGGATGCGTTAAAAACGCCGAACAGACTTTTATAAACGTAACGGCTTTTTCAACCGAATACGGATTTAAAGCCGGTTCGGCAAAAATAAAAGTACGCTTTGTTTCGCCACTTCCGCCAAACGATTTGACTTTGCTTTCCATGCCCGTTTGCTATATGGAATATGAAGTAGAGGGCGGCACAGACGTAAGCGTATACCTTTTCGCGGGCAGGGAGCTTGCGTGCAACAAAACCCATCCCGACAAGCGTTTGCGTAGCATGGCGGTTGCTTCGGACGGTTTCGAATACGCGGTGTTCGGGCTGAAAAAGCAGCTTCCGCTGTCTAATAACGACGACGCGATAGGCGCCGACTGGGGTTATTGGTACCTCGCAGGCGAAAAAACTTATGCCCTTGACGGGGACGATTTAAGAAATTTCGTTTCGACAGGGGAAACGCAGTTTTCCAATACCGGCGAGGATAGGTACATAGGCGCTTCTGCAAGTAAACCGCAGGGTCTGATTTTGCTCGGATATGACGATATCGTTTCCATAGATTATTTCGGGGAATTTTTAAAGGGGTACTATCTTAAAAATAATAAGATAACGGACGCTCTTAAATATGTCTGGGATAACAGTGATAAAATCAATGCCGAACTATCAAAGTTCGAAAACGAATTAAAGGCCCGCGCCGAAAAGTACGGGCAGGAATATCTTGATATTTTGTATGCTTCATTAAGGCAGAGCGTGGCGGGGCATAAACTTGTTGAAGATAACACAGGCAACGTTTTGTTTCTTTCCAAGGAGTGTTATTCCAACGGCTGTATGGCAACGGTAGACGTAAGCTATCCGTCTATGCCGCTCTATCTTATTTACAATACGGAGCTGTTAAAAGGTATGCTTCGTCCCATTTTTACGTTTGCAAAAATGCCGGTCTGGAACTGCGATTTCGCTCCACACGACGTGGGTACTTATCCCGCTTGCTGCGGACAGATTTACGGATTGAAAAATCTGGGCAGCCTTACCGACCGCGTATACGGCGACGGCGATACGCGTTTTCCGTTTTATATGTTACCGGCAAGCGCCGATATATATGATTTCGAATTTCAGATGCCGGTCGAAGAGTGCGCGAATATGATTATTATGCTGCTTGCATGCTTCCGCGCGGACGGTGATTTGTCACTATATAATGAAAATTGCGGACTTACCGCAAAATGGGTGGAGTATCTCGTGAAATACGGATTGAAACCCGAAAACCAGCTTTGCACGGACGATTTTGCGGGGCATCTGGCAGACAATATCAATCTTGCCATAAAGGCTACGGTAGGCATCGCGGCGTATGCCGAACTATGTCTTGCCGCAGGAAAGCAGGCAGAGTATAAAAAATACCGTGAAATCGCCCAATCTTATGCGTCGGAAATAATTAAGTTCGGTAACGCATTTACTCACTTGCCGATTACCTGGAATTCGGGCGAGCAGACTTTTTCCTTAAAATACAATCTTGCGTTTGATAAGATTTTAAAACTTGGACTTTTTCCGCAAAGCTTTTTGGAAAGGGAGACGGACTATTATCTCACAAAAATCGAAAAATTCGGCGTACCGCTCGACTCACGCGAGGATTATTCCAAGAGCGACTGGATTATGTGGGTTGCAAGCCTCACCGACGACGAAAACAAACGCTCGGTATTTATAAAGTGTATAAACGATTTTCTTGAACAGTCGCCAGGGCGGGTTGCTTTCAGCGATTGGTTCGACGTAAAAAGCGGCGAATTTTATCAGTTCCGCGCACGCACCGTGCAGGGCGGCAACTTCATTTTGCTTTTAAACAAGGGACTTTAATATGAAAAGGCTTATCGTTAAAGATTTATCTTATAAAGAAAAATTGCGGCTTTTATGCGGCGACGGGTTTTGGCATACCTGCGATTTGGACGGAAAACTGCCAAAGGTTAAAGTGACCGATGCTTCTATGGGTGTGCGTATGCCCGACGAAAACGGTAAGGATATACCTTCGATTGCGTATCCATCGCTACAGATGCTTGCAAATACCTGGGATACGGACGCCGTCCGCAAATATGCAGAGTGCGTTGCCGACGACTGTCTGGACGCAGGTGCGGACGTATTGTTGGGCCCCGGGGTGAATATCAAACGCAGTCCGCTATGCGGGCGCAATTTCGAATATTTTTCGGAGGACCCATATCTTGCGGGTATAATGGCAAGAGAATACGTTGCCGCAATGCAGGCGGAGGGTGCGGCGGCTTGCGTAAAGCATTTCTGCTGTAATAATCTCGAATATAACAGAAACCTGCAATCGAGTTGCGTGGACGAAAGAACACTGCGGGAAATTTATTTAAAACCGTTTGAAATCGCAATACAGGCGAAACCAAAATCGGTTATGTGCAGCTACAATAAAATAAACGGAGTACAGGGCTCCGAAAATGCGTATGGGTTTAAAATCCTGCGCGATGAGTTCGGGTTTGACGGACTTATTATGTCCGATTGGGATGCGGTGTACGACAGAGCCAAAGCTGCAAAAGCAGGGCTTGACCTCGAAATGCCCTTTTCCGAAAAGAACTATCAAAAGCTTGTTTCCGACTTTGAAAACGGAGTTATTTCCGAGTCGGAGGTCGACTCCTGCGCCCAAAGAGTCTTAGACTATATCTACGGTGTAAAAGAGCTTGCAATGGGTAAAAAGCGCAAGTACACGCGCGAAGAACGCATTTCCTTTACCCAGACGGTTGAGGAAGAAGGAATAGTATTATTAAAAAACAACGGGGTACTACCGCTCCAAAACGGGCAAAGCGTAGCGCTGTGCGGTCAGTACGCAAGTCCGGGGGAATCTCTTAAGGTTTGCGGAGGCGGTTCCGGAAATGTACCGCGACTAACTCCGCCATACGATATCCCCGCATTGCTTTCCGCCGCTCATAGAGGAAAAATCATTTACGAGCCTGCATTTGGAGACAGATGTACCGTATACGGTTACAATCCGGGCGCGGCGATAAATAACGCCGAGATATGCGATGTCAATATCGTATTTGCGGGAACAGGCGCATATTTCGAGAACGAGGGTGGAGACAGAGTGTATATGGGGCTTCATCCCGTGCAGGAAAGAACAATTATCGATACGGCGAAAGTAAATAAAAACACTGTTGTGGTATTGTTTGCGGGCGCGCCGACTGATATGAGCGCATGGATTGATAAAGTTGCGGCAGTAGTTCTGGCAGGATTTCCCGGGGAGCGCGGCGGAGAAGCCGTTGTTAATGTATTGACGGGCAAAGTCAATCCGTCTGGCAAACTTTCCGAAACCTTTCCCGTACGCTATGAGGATACCCCCGCGGCGAAATTCTATATGGACGGCAAAATTACCGTTTATGAGGAAGGGCTGTTTGTCGGATACCGTTACTTTGATAAATACGGCGTTCCCGTGCTGTTCCCGTTCGGTCACGGCTTGTCCTATTCCGAATTCGAGTACAAAAATTTAAAAACAGCAGCAGACGGAGAAAAGGTAACAATTTCGTTTGAGCTCAAAAATACTTCGGCGACAGACGGAAAAGAAGTTGTTCAGGTTTACGTTAGTGCGAAAAGTTCGTGCGTAAGCCGCCCCGTAAAGGAATTAAAGGCTTTTGCCAAATATTTCGTAAAGGCGGGTGAAAGGGTAAAAACCGCGCTCGAACTCGATAAATCGGCCTTTTCCTATTGGTCTTATCAAGGCGCGAAAAGAGAATTAGAGGACGGAATATACGAAATTCTCGTAGGTGCTTCGTCGGCGGATATTCGCCTTATAGGAAAAATCAAAATCAAAAACGGAACGATAAAAGAGATTTAAAATACTATGAACAAAAATATTAAAATTTTCGATAGTTTCAAAACCAACTCCGCTGGCATATGGTATTTCGTGCCCGAAGGCGAATTTAAAAAGGGCAAGCCATGCAAGGGCTTCGGCCAAATAAAATACGGCGAGGGTTCTGTTTATTCGGGCGAGATATATTACGACGGAAAAAACTTCGAAAAACTCGGTTACGGTCAGCAAGATTTTACGCTGTCAACTCTAAGTTCGTGCGGGGCAGTATCCTCGGACGTGCTCTATAAGTACGTCGGAAAATTCGATTACAGAAAAACGGATTGGATTTACGGAAACGGCATAATGTATTATAAGGGCGCCGACGGTAACCCCACTCATTTTAGAAAAGCTTTCTTTTCGGGGTTGTCAGTCATAGGCGAATACAAGGGCGAATTTAAAGAGCCGCTTTTAGATGGATATACGCCCGAAATGGAATTTTTCTGCGATTGGAAAAATATGAACGCTGAATCCGTAATCAAAAGGGTATGCGAAATGTATACAAACGCCGATAATGCGGACGTGCTGTTTTTGGGGGATTCTTATTTCGAGCTTGCCGAGGCGCAGGACTATGCGGGCGTCAACAAGTTTTCCGCCTGTTTCCCCGAAAGCTACGCAAACGCGGGTATAGGCGGTTCTACTTTTAGTGATTGGGGCAATTATCTGCCGCGCTTAAAGGTGTTGCCGCAGTTTAAAAAAATAGTAGTCAACCTCGGCTTTAACGATTTGCACTCGAACAGAAACGATGTAAGTACATTTGAGCATTATATTGAATTTTTGAAGCTCACAAAGAAGATTTTCCCCGAAGCGCAGATATATGTTATAAAAACGGTACATGCGCCCAATTTCGGCGAGCTTAAAGAGTTGGAAGACAGGTTTAACAAAACGCTTGAAAATTCGGCGGAACAGTTCGGGGTTAAAGTTGTGGATTGGAACGGACTCATTGCGGAAAGCAGTGAAAGCTGTTTTCATTGCGACGGCGTTCACCCCAACGAATACGGATACGGTATCTTTCGCGAATTTTTAAAGAGTTTTCTGTAATAATTAATAAGGAAAAAGAATATGGAACAGATAATATCGGGTAATGTAAGGGTACAGTTTTTAAGCGAAAATATTATACGCATAGAATACGGTAAAAAAGGAAAGTTCTGCAACGATAACACCTTTTTTATTCCGAATAAATCAAATTACGATAACAAGGTCACATACGCGCTTAAAAACGGCGCGATAGTTTTCGGGGAATATGAATTATACGTACCCGAAAACGCAAAATCGCTTGCGGGCGTATGCCTTTATAAAAACGGCAATAAAGTATATACATATAAAAAACTTGCAAATTCGGGCGAACTGCCTTCATTATATAAAACCCCCGAAGTTTTCGCGATTTCCGACACGCCACGTATAATTATTCCCGAGGGCGGTTATTCCGTTGATAGAAAAGGCGAATATAAAATAGAGGAAAACGTTCAGGACGTATATTTATTGCTTTGCAAAAAAGATGCAAAGTTTTTGCGTAAGCTGTACGTAGAGCTTACGGGCAAGCCGGAGCTGGTGCGCCTTTCTGTTTTGGGCGGTTGGAACAGCAAATATTACGCTTATACCGAAGAAGAGGCAAAGCAGCTAATATTGGATTACGAAAAACATAACGTGCCTTTGGACGTAATGGTAATAGACACCGACTGGCGTTCTTGTGAGCACGGCTGGGGTTACGATATAAATACAAAACTTTTCCCCGATATGAAAAGGTTTATGGATTACGCTCACGAGCACGGCGTGGAAATAATGTTTAACGACCACCCCGAACCCGTAAACGGAACTCAGGTTTTCGCGCCTGAGGAAATAGAGTACAGGGAAAGAAATTTGCAGTCGTTAATGGACAAGGGATTGGATATTTGGTGGTACGACAGGAATTGGCTTACCAAACTTATTTCACCATCGTTCAACGTGCCTCACGAAACTTTGGGGTTATATCTTTTCGAAGATATAACGCGTCATCACTATCAAAAGCAGGCGGGAAGCAAAGAAGTCTACCGCCGTCCCGTAATAATGGGCAACATTGTTAATATTTTCAACGGAACGTACTCGGGCATAACCGACAGCGCAAGCCATAGGTATTCCATACAGTGGACGGGGGATATAGACAGTTTACCTAATTTCCTTGCACAGGAAATAGACAGCTTGATTAAGTGCGGAGACAACGCTATCCCCTATATGAACTCGGATTGCGGCGGTCATTTGGGCAATCCCGATAAAGAGCTTTTTATCCGTTGGATGCAGTACGGCGCGCTTTCGCCCGTATTCCGTCCGCACTGCACTAATTCAGTTGAACGCACGCGTGAGCCTTGGGTTTACGACGAAGAAACACTTAATATTGTAAGAGAATATAACAATTTGCGTTATAGATTACTGCCCGTAATTTACAAAAACGCCTATAATGCTTACGAAACGGGCGAGCCGATTTTCAAAGCGTTGGGATGGGAGTATCCTGAAGATAAAAAAGCGTTAAAAATTAGCGACGAGTATATGCTCGGCAACGATATATTAATCAAACCCGTTGTCGGGGCTTTGTTCGACGTAATTGAAGAAAAATATTTTACGAGTCCCATATCAGCCGTTTACTATAACGGCAGAGAGCTGAAAGGTGAACCGATTGCGACAGCCGAGTATCAAAAACTCGATATTAATCTTGCGCACGTTTCGCCGGAAAAGGGCGTGCCCGTGTACAATTTTTCCGCGCGTTTTAAAACAACTGTCAAATTCAATAAAGATAAAGTACTTGTATTGCGGAGCGACGACGGGGCTACGGTATGGATTGACGGCGTAAAGATACACGAGGATAAGACTACCCACCCCGCAATGTATTTCCCGTTGGGAACAGTTCAAAAGGATATAGAGCACTCCATCGAAATAGAATATTTCCAGGCGGACGGCGAAGCTGCTATAGGGCTTTATTGCGACGTCGATTGTGACGACATTACCGAAATTTATCTGCCCGCGGGAAGGTGGCTGGACGTGTTCGGCGGAAAAGTGTATAACGGCGGGAAAAGCGTGCGTAGGGCTTTCGGTTTGCGCGAAATGCCGCTCTTTATTCGGTTAGGTGCGCTTATTCCGCTTGCTTATGAGGCAAAGAACACAAAAGAACAAAAATGGGATAAGCTCGTTTACGATTTTTATCCCGATAAACAGTCAACCGACAGAGGATATTTATACGAGGATGACGGCGAAACTACTGCTTACAAACTCGGACGGTTCAGAAAGAGCCGTTTCGCCGCGGAATATTGTAAGCAGTGCAACGCATACGTAGTCAGTCTTTACAAAGCGGAGGGCAGTTTTAAAGGCGAAAAATGTTTTGCGGAACGCGAAATTAATTTTAAGGTTCATTTATTAAACAGTGAAAAAATAAGCCGGGTTACGGTCAACGGTAAAGACGCTTTATTTGAAACAGAAAAAAGAGATTCGTCAATATTTCCGCTTAACACTGCAAAAGTTGCGCCCGATTCGGATACTGTAATTTTTAAACTTATAGTTCGTTCGGACGAAAATTACGAAATAAAATTTATACTGGACTAAATTATAAATGGAGAGCGGTTGTTATGAAAAGTTTATTTATAGGCGCGGCATATTACCCTGAAATGTGGGAAGAGGCCGAGATAAATAAAGATATAGCGCGTTGCAAGGAGTTAGGTATAAACTGTTTGCGCGTCGGCGAATTTGCCTGGGGGAAAATGGAACCCGAAGAGGGCAAATTCGATTTTTCCTGGCTTAAAAAGGTAGTGAAAAAACTTTACGAAAACGGAATTTATACAGTGATGTGCACGCCCACTTGCACCCCGCCGAGGTGGATGTTGGACAAATATCCCCAAATGCGCAGGGTGACGCCCGATAACCAAAGACAAAACGTATCAAGCCGCTGCCACGTTTGCAAATCCTCTTCCGTCGCCCGCGAAAAGAATGCGCTTATAGTCGAAGAGATGGCAAAAACTTTTGCAGGGGATGAGGCAATTTTAGGTTGGCAAATAGATAACGAGCTCTTTCCCTATCAAGACGGTTGCTATTGCGAAAGCTGTAAAAAGGGATTCAGAAAGTTTCTTAAAAACAAATTCGGTACACCGGAGAAATTAAACAAGGCTTGGGGACTGACGCGCTGGTCGTTGGAGTATAAATCGTTTGACGACGTGCAGCCGCCGTATCCCGACGAGTGGAGGCATCCGTCGCTCAGAAAGGCGTGGTGGGATTACCAATGCAGTCTTATATTCTCGTATGTTGACGAACAAACGGAAATTTTGCGGAAATACGGTTGTACAAATATAGGCACGGACATGATGCCCGACGATTTATTGGACTATTATGCCATAAATAAAAAGCTCGACGTTGTGCAGTATAATCATTACGATGTTGCAGACAGACTGTATACCAACGCGTTTGCCTACGACTTTTTGCGTTGCGTAAAAGATAAACCTTTTTGGGTAACGGAAACGCAGGTCGGCTGGAACGGGAGCGAATATGCCGATAACGGTTACCGTCCCGAGGGAAACTGTTACGTCAATACTTGGTTACCGTTTGCAAAGGGTGCGGAAATGAATTTGTATTGGCTCTTCCGTACTCATCCAAACGGGCACGAACTCGGACACGGCGCACTGTTCTCTTCGGCTGGCAGAAGTTACAGGGTAACGGAAGAGGTAAAAAGGGCTGCCGATGATTTAAAAAAGTGTGAAAAACTTCTTAACGGTACAAAAATCGAGAGTAAAATTGCATTGCATTTTTCCTCGACTTCGGCAATCAACTTTAAAGTTGCGCCGCTCGTTAAAAATTTCGATTACCGCCAAACAATTATTGATAAATATCATAGTGCGTTTCGCCATTACAACACAGATGTCATTGACACACTGCACGGTCTGGACAATTACGAGGTAGTAATTTCGCCCTTCCTTTCTACGGCGGACGAAAACGGTTTTAAAACTCGCATTATGAATTGGGTAAAGCAGGGCGGAACTTGGATAGTCGGACCGATGACGGATATTATGAACGGTAACGTAAGCAAGTATACGGATGCCCCGTACGGTTTTTTGGAAGAACTTGCGGGAGTATATACAAAGTATCAAAAGCCGATAGATAATGACGTGTTTAAAGCGAAATGGAACGACGGAGAAACGTGCTCCGTCGGTGGTTGTTTCGACGCATATGAATGTAAAGATGGAACAAAAAGCCTCGCAACTTATTCTAAAGGCGAATTTGCGCCGTTTTCGGTCATAACCGAAAGGTCAGTGGGGAAAGGTAAGGTTATTCTTGTCGGAAGCGTTATTCCCGAAAGAGATTTATTAAAACTTGTAAACAGAAAACCCATAGCCGAAGCGAGCGACAATATCGTGCTTGTCGAGCGTAGCGGCGGCTTTTGCGGAATAATAGCGGCAGAGATAGAAAATAAAGACGGATTTATAGTTTTAGACGGAGATTATACCGACCTGATATCAGGCAAGCCGTTTTGCGGAAGGGTTAATACAATGCCTTACGATGTATTTGTATTCGTAAAGTAAATAATAATTCTCTAATGTAGCATTAAAGTAATGAAGCCGCGACTTTGAAGTCGCGGCTTTAAACTCGGTCGAAATCTTGTGTCGGTTAGTTTGGCACACGATTGGTACATAATGTATAAAATCATTAAATTTCCGCATGAAACAACTAAATAATAGGTAAATATTAAGTATTTTCAAGGTTTATGCATATAGAATATGGCTTCAAGTCCAGCAAAAGACAACATTGCGTTCGGAGAAGAAAAACGGTTTACGTCACCGTATTCCGTAAGGATAATTGCAGCGGAAATAGCGCTTACTCCCTTAATTGAAAGAGTGGGCGGATTCAGTTTGGAAATTGCCTTAGTAATCATCTTTTCTGTATATTCAATTTTCTCTGTTACATCAGTGAGAAGAGACAATACAGTTTTCATTTCATAGTTGAGAATTTCACTCTGTATTCCCACAGTATTTTTGGCTAAATGCCTCATACGAACGAATTGAGAAAGAGAAAAATTGTTTCTCGAAACTCGCCTTAAAACTTCGTAAGAGCGCGAGTTCAGCGTGGCAATAGATTGAACAGAACCATAATGAGAAATGATATAGAATGCTGTTACGGTCAACTTAGTTTCAAATAGCGAGTAAAACTTGGAAAAAATTTGGTCGAGTATATTATTGAGCCGTAGCAAATATAGCTTTCGCTGATTCATAAGGCAAAACCTAAAACGGCAAAGAGCTTTCAATTCCGAAATGCTATACGGAAGAATTGAAGAAATACTGCTTCCTTCTTGCAGAATAAAAGTTGCAATTTTCTTAGCGTCAACTGAATCGGTTTTTGTTCTGCGTAAAGATTTTTGTTTGGAGAAGTTGTGAATAAGCATCGGATTAATTTCCGCAAAAGAATAGCCGTTCTTGTACAGGAAATTTTTAAGGTTTGCACCATAGTGTCTGATTGCTTCGAATCCAATTTTTAAGGATTCTTTATCGAATTGAGACATAGCATTGAGAAGCAAATCAAAGCCTGAAGCATTGTTTGGAAACGAAAATGTTGGGACGACAACTTTAGTAGAGTCATCAAGAATAATGCAGTCGTGCTTTAACTTGGAAATATCAATGCCGACATAAAACATAGAAAAACCTCCTAAGGTAAAATTGGCTCGTGCATTTGCCCGCAAAATCGAAGTCAGCGTAAACACGTAAATCAAAACGTCAAAGCGCTAAACAGCTGATTACCGTTAAAGACAAGGATTTGCGGTTTTGAAACAAGAGAACCAGTCAAAGCCGTATGAGGGGAAGACAAATCTGCAGAGGCTGAGTCTATTATATCGCAGGTAGCTACTCTGCGAATATAATCAATAAAAATTAAAAAAAGAGTGCTGTTTATAAGCAACTCTATAATACGTGTAGGGACAATTTTTCTACAAGAAATTTTCGGCAAAAGCAGACAAAATTAAAATATATATGACAGTATACGTCAACAATATTTTGTTACTATGTTAATATGAGAGATTTACACAAAAATTGAAATAGATAGGTGGTGCTTATGAGTTAATCAGCGACTTGCAAGCTGTCGTTACCGCAGGCTTACATCTTTGCAATACGCAATAGAAGAAGAAATTTTGCAAGAGTTAATTTACACGGAGGAAGCTGTATGAGAACGCCTAAATCGGAAATTGACAAGAGATACGAGGACAAGCATAAGGAGGAACGCAAGGTGGCACACGCTGTTTGGGGAACCTCTATGAACCGTGAGGACTTTGAGAAGCTGAACAAGTTCCTTAAAGAAAATCACATAACAAAAGTGCAACTCATCTATACGGGATGGGAAGCGCTTAAAGAACAATATAAGAAAACATAAAATTTATCGCAAAAGGAGGAAAACGCGATGGAAAGAGAACATAGTATTCAAAGCTATAAGGACAGATAAAAGCCTGTATGAATAAGGATACTTGAATTATTTAGAATTACAAAAACTTTTAGAAATTTTAAAGGAAATTCCAGACAGTGAAAAGCGGGACGAGGCAGTAAGACTGATGTTGCAAACCGCATCGGACAGTATAACTTATGACACGTTGCAGTCGCTTCTAACAAAAGGGAATTCCAATGAAGTTAAACAGGAACAAGATAAAAGCGGGATACTTTTGAAATTTACCGAAAAGGAGATTTCAATTATGCCTAAAACATTCAGAAAAGAATTCAGAACACAGGGCTGTACAGCTCGTATCCGTAAAAGAAAAAGCGGTAAGAACACTTGGAATTATGAAATAAGATAATTCGCTCTGATTGAAAACTACAATATCAGTATCTTCGTCAATCTTCATT
Organism: uncultured Christensenella sp.; assembly: GCA_910579705.1. Lineage (GTDB taxonomy): Bacteria > Bacillota > Clostridia > Christensenellales > Borkfalkiaceae > Coproplasma. The sequence goes on along the minus strand of CAJTUI010000010.1, from coordinate 1,777 downwards.
TTAGGCATAGAAATTTTTGTGCTTTTGTTTACACATAAAGTATTGTAAATTTCAATGTCAAGATAATTTCTTGAATAGGCTTGCCCGAAGATTAGATAAAACATTTTCAAAAAGCTCTCTACATACTTAAAGGCTCTGCCCTCGTCATAGTAGAGGTGGGAAAGGTAGTCGGTGATTTCTGATACGCATATATCGTCTATGTAGCGTTTCCCGAATTTACTTTCTAAATGGTTTTTCCATAGGCTGTCTTGCTTTTTGATAGTAGCGTAGGCTTTGCCCGTTCTGCCTGATTGACAGTATTCTTTATAGATTTCTTTAACTGTCATTCGGGGTTTTTCTTTCTTGTTGCTGTTCAGGTGTGCTGTGCGTATTGCTGTTTCCCTTGCTTTGGTTGCGCTCTGTTTTGTTTTGAGAAGATTACCGAATTCGTCTTTTGTTTTTCTTGTATCAATTATTCTGCCATTTATGGTAATTCTGAAACGGAAAGCCCAAAAGCCATTAGGTAACTGAAATACACCTGAATTATTGATTTTTGACATAAGAATGCACTCCTTTTTGTGATTTTACTGTGAATTTTAAAAATGGTAAATTTGATATTGTTTAAAAACTGTGAAATTGATCACACAAAAAAATAGAAAAACAAGGCAAAATCATTGATTTTACCTTGTTTTAATGCTGATTTTATTGAGTTTTATCACCGTTATTCAACAAAGCTGAAATAATCGGTTCACGATACCATACAAGACGAGGTTCTTCTTGAAGCTTGTTTTTGACCGTTCTTGAATAGTTTATAAAGATTGTAATTACTTCATTTTTAGCTTTTTACTTTTTGCATTTAGTTGTGTAAGCGGTGAAACCTTATCATAGCCTTTTGCTATTTCTGCATTAAAAATTTCACAATAATGCCGTGTCATATCAAGAGTACTATGACCTAATAACTTTTGAAGTGTGAATGCATTTCCACCGCAATTAATTAAATATATTTTAGCAAAAGTGTGTCTGAACAAATGAATACTTGTCTTTTTTAAGCCTCTGCTTTTGTTGAATCTTTTAACGCTACACCGCAAAGCATTTTCGGTAAGTTCGCCCCCATATTCATCGCAGAATAAAAAATCTTCGGGTTCACCGCCTCTAATACTTAAATATTCTTCAATAATAGATACCATTTCAGAACATAGGGGAATAACTAACGCTTTTTTGTTTTTTGTGTGGCGGGCGTGAATTATGTTATTTGGTAAGTCTAAATCCCGTATTTCAATGCTTCTTATTGTTGAGGCACGGCAACCACAATTTACAAGTAGGTTAATTATTACCCAAGTTCGATATTCAGGGAAACGTACCTTTTTTAAATTGGGCTTTTTTAATAGCACTTTCAATTCTTCGTCGGTATAAGTTTCCTTAATAATATCTTCACCTTTGTATTTAGCAAGAGGGGGAACAGAATAGCCTTCTTGTTTGCACCAATTTAAGAAAGCTCGCAATGTAATTGTGTAGCTTCTTATTGTATTAGGTGATAAACCATACTCACGCATAGAAATTATCATATTTTCCATATCGTCTTTTGTGAGTTGATTAATGTCTTTTTTAGTATTAAAATGCTTTGCAGAAGCGTTAAAATGTGAAGTATAGGCAGTAATTGTCTTTTCAACTACGCCGTAAGACTTTCTGGTTCGCAAAAATCTTTGAAACACAGTTTCTACATTTTCTATCGAATTTAATGTGATTTTATTTGATTTTTGCTTAATTTCGTGTGTTTTTGGCTTAAATTCTCTTAAAG
>CAJTUI010000009.1 GCA_910579705.1 uncultured Christensenella sp. | reverse complement strand
GTTTTGGAGACCGCGACTCTACCGTTGAGCTACTCCCCTAAGCGCATTAAATTATATAATATCAATTCATTTTAGTCAACTGTTTTAGGAGAACTATTTTATGAAAAAACAATTTAAACTCGGAATAATCGGTTGCAGTCCTATGGCTTGTAATATTCTGAAAGGCGCGGTGCTGTCCGATTATCTGCACGAAAAGAAGATTGTCGTAAGCGGCGTTTCTGAAAAGAATTTCGAGGAGCTTTCTTATCTCGGCGTGAGAATGGCAGACGAGGATACGGACGTTGCAGCGAATTGCGAATATCTTTTGCTGGCGTGCGGGCGCAAATATTTCGAGGAAAATATCGCGGGTAAAATCAGCCATACGAAAGTTATCTCTATTATCCCTAACCTGAGAAAAAATACCGTTAAAAACGCGTTCGGAGCGAACGCCGTCAGGGTCGCAAGGTGCGCGCTCAATATGCCTTGCGAAATCGGCAGCGGGGTAGTCGGCATAGATATGTCGGACTTCAACTGCGTGACCGACGACATCGAGTTTATAAGCGGCTTGTTTAACTGCGTAGGCACGGTTCTCAGCGTTGACGAAAGCAAGCTGGACGGTGTTTCCGCACTGGGCGTTGACGGGACCGCGTATACGCTTATGTTTATCGACAGCCTTATCGACGCGGGGGTGAAGCACGGCCTCACTAAAAACGAGGCCAAGATACTTGCCGTACAGACTATGATAGGAACGGCGGAGCTGGTTGAGCGCGAAGAACAGTCAGTATCAGATTTATTGCTGCGCGCCTGCGTCAAGGGCGGAACGGCGATAGAGGCGGTTAAAGTTCTCGAAGAAAAGGATATGAGAAATATTCTTGCGGAGGCAGTTTCGGCCTGCGTTAAAAAAGCCAAAGAGTTGACGCTGTAATGAAAAAAGTCATTTTATATACCGACGGCGCCTGCTCGGGAAATCCCGGCGTGGGCGGCTGGGGCGCAGTGCTTATGTATAACGGCCACGAAAAGAGGATTTCCGCGGCGGAGCCAAACACCACAAATAACCGTATGGAGCTTACCGCGGTTATCGAGGGATTGAAATGTCTTAAACAGTCCTGTTTTGTGGACGTTTACAGCGATTCCGCATATACGGTGAACGCTTTCGTCAAGGGCTGGCTTTACGACTGGGCGTGTCTGGGCTGGCGGAAAGCGGACAAAAGTCCGCTGTTGAATGCCGATTTGTGGGAGCAGTTGTATTATTTTTCGCAGGTGCATAAGCTTACTTTTTTCAAGGTGAAGGGTCACGCCGACAACGAGTACAACAATATCTGCGACAAGCTTGCGACCGACGCGATAAAAAATTTCAAAACGCAATTATAAATTTCCGACTTTTTATATATAATATAATTATAGGTATATTGTATAGGCGGAAGAATGGCTGATTATAAAGAAGTTTTAAAACATTTGGCAAATAATCTGGCAGCAGTACTTTTCGGTGCGGTTGCCTTTGTTTTTATTGCCTACGGTCTTGCTTATAAGAGTCTGCCGTTTATCGCCACTAATTTTATGACGCTGGTTTCGGTGTCGGCGGCGGTTACGGGCGGACTTTCGCTTGCTTATATAATATTGTATTTGTTTCAGAGGCAGGCGTTATACAGGCTTATAACCTGCGCTCTTATATTTCTCGATATAGGCGCGGTAGTATTTTTTGCTGTGTGCGCTACGGGCATAATCACCAAAATGAACAGTATTCAGGGCCTCAGGGACTATATCGCCCAGTTCGGGAATATGGCGGTATTCCTGTTTATTCTGTTTTGCTTTTTGCAGGTCGTCATTTTACCCGTGCCGGGGTCTATCGCCGTTGCCGCAGGCGTCGCACTGTTCGGGCCGTTGAAGTGCGCAATATACAGCTTTATCGGCATAGTCATAGGCTCGATTGTAGCGTTCGCAATAGGCAGGTGGATAGGATACAAGGCCGTAAAGTGGATAGTTGGACAGGAAACGCTAGATAAGTGGTTGCAAAAGCTCAAAGGGAAAGACTACTTAATTCTTTCGATAATGTTTTTGCTACCGATGTTTCCCGACGACGTTCTGTGCTTTGTGGCGGGGCTGTCGTCGATGACCTGGTTGTATTTCCTTATTATGATTACATTGACCCGAGCATTATCCAGCGCGGCAACGGCGTATTCGATAGGGCTGATACCTTTCAATACCTGGTGGGGCATACTGATATGGCTTACGATAACGGCGGTGGTTGTTGGTTCGTTCTGGCTGGTATGGAAGTATTCGGACAGAATCGACGCGTTTATAAAAAATAAATTCAAATTGAAAAGATGACGGAAATGTCATCTTTTTTTGTTTATTTAAAACACAAAAATAAATTTGATAAAATTTTATCTTTTTATTTGCATTTGGCATAATTTGTGATAAAATGATATATGTAGGAAATTGGCATTCAGGAGAAATTTATGGATAAATTACGCTTATTGCAAACGCGCAAGCAAACAATCTTACAGGCGGGTAAAAATATCCGTGAAAACATCAACGCGCTTATCGATAAAGACAGCTTTGTGGAGCTTTCTTCGTTCAGCTTTTCCAAAAACGATTTTTATTCGGAAGGCGCAGAGGGCGAAGGTGTGGTAACGGGTTTTGCTACCATCGAAAGTTATCCCTTTTACATAGTCGCGCAAAACAGCGAAGTGCTTTCGGGCGGCGTAAGCAAAGCCAATTGCGACAAAATAGTCAAGTGTCTTAATCAGGCCGAAAAGTCCGCAACGCCCGTAATTTATTTGTTGTCTTCGCTCGGCGTTCAGATAGGCGAGGGCGTGAACGTTCTCGAAGGGTTGGCAAATCTCATTCTTAAAGCCTCCCAGCTTAAAGGCAGCGTTCCGCAGTATCTTATCGTCAACGGCGATGTTTACGGCCAGACGGCAGTGCTTGCGGGTATCTGTGATTTCAAGTTCTTTATCGATAAGAAAAGCGTGCTTGCGGCAAACAGTCCGCTTGTGCTATCGGCCAAGAGCGGCGTCAATCTTTCCAAATACGAAGTCGGCGGCGTTAAAGGACTCGATAAGGCCAATATTGCCGATTTTCAGGTTAAAGACTATAACGAAATCAGACAAAATATCGATAAAATCACGTCGCTGCTTTCAGGAAACGTCGAGGATTGCGAGGAACTCAACGAGGTTATTGTATCGCTCGACAAGAAAAACGACGTAAAATCGCTTATGTCGGTTTTCGATAAAGACAGCGCAATCGAAATAGGGACGGCGTACTCGCCCGAAATTAAATGTCTTTTGGGCAGAATAGGCGGTATTTCCGTTGCGGCAGTTATGTTTGACGGCGAGCAGGGCGTAACGCTCAACGCCGAGAACGTGAGAAAACTCAAAGATTTTGCGGAATTTGTATGTTGTTTCGGATTGCCTTACATAACGTTTGTAAACACGCTGGGCATACGCGACGATTTAAGCGCTAACAACAGCTTGGTATTGAAAGAAATCGCGGAGTATGTCGGCATTATCGACTGTATCGACGCGGCTAAAATTTCCGTGGTAACGGGTAAAGCGGTCGGGCTCGGATACACGGTATTTGCGGCAAAAAGTATCGGTTACGATTATACTTATGCGTTCGCAAACTCGCGTATCGCGTTGTTTGACAGCGTTCAGGGCGCCGAAATAGAGTTTTCCGAAGAGAAAAACGCAGATAAAGCTAAGCTTTCGGAAAGATACTCCGATGAAAATTCCGACCCGATAAACGCGGCCAGAGGCGGATATATCGACGATATAATTCAGCCCTCGTTCTTAAAACAATATCTTATCGCATCTTTGCAGATGCTGTTAAAGTGAGGGGGATATGCTTAATTCTCTGCTTGCAATAATACCCAATGCGGACGGAAACTTCTATTTCGACAGTTTCGGCGAGGCGCTTGTATACGCGCTTATCGGATTTATGGTCGTCTTTCTGGGTATCGTACTCATAATTTTTATAATCTGGCTTATCGGCCTTATATTGAGAAAAACAAATAATCTCGAATTTATTACTAAAATAAAAAGATTTTTAATTAAAAAAATAAAAGAGAAAAGAGAAATACAAGCGCCTGTCAAGGTTATAGACGCGCAGGAAGACAACGGCGAAGTGCCCGACGAAGTTAAGGCGGCTATTGTCGCGGCGATTATGGCTTATTACAGTGAAGAAAAACCCAAATGCGAGTTCAGGGTTAAGAGAATAAAAAAACTTTAAGGAGCAAAGACATATATGCGTAATTTTGTTGTTACAATAGACGGAAAAAGTTATTCGGTAGGCGTTGAAGAAGTGGGAGTAAGCGAAACGACCGAGCGCAGACCTATCCCCGTAGCCGCACCCGCGGCCGTTCAGTCCGCGCCTAAAATTTCCGCGGAAGGCGTAAAAGTTCTGTCGCCGTTCCCCGGTCTTATCAAAAATCTGCTCGTTGCCGACGGTAGCGCGGTGAAAAAGGACCAGCCTATTATGGTTCTCGAAGCAATGAAAATGGATAACGAAATAACCGCCCCGTGCGACGGCAAGGTATCGTTCGGCGCAACTAAGGGTGCCAGCGTCGAAACTAACGCGGTTCTTGCGGTAATTTCTTAACGGAGGAGTTATGCAACAAAGTTTACTTGTAAACTTTGGCGAGATATTCGGCAATCTGTACGAGTCTATGGGGTTCGTTCAGGGAAACTGGCAGAACTACGTAATGCTTTTGATTTCTTTTGTACTGATGTATCTTGCCATAGTAAGAAATTTCGAGCCGATGCTGTTGCTCCCGATAGCGTTCGGAATGTTTCTTATAAACATTCCCGGCGCGGAGGAAGTTCTGTGGGGTAAATATCCCACCGACGAGGCGGGCAACGTTCTTACGGGCTACGAAGACGTGACGGATCGCGGCTTGTTGTGGTATCTGTATTTCGGCGTGGATAAAGTTATTTATCCGCCTCTGATATTCCTCGGCATAGGCGCTATGACGGACTTCGGCCCGCTTATCGCAAACCCCAAAAGTATGCTTATCGGCGCGGGCGCGCAGCTCGGAATCTTTGTCGCGTTCATACTTGCAATTGCCGTCGGGTTCTCCGTTGCGGCGGCCGCGGCAATCGCGATTATTGGCGGCGCTGACGGCCCAACCGCGATAATGACAACCTCGATACTTGCGGAAAAGTACATACCGACGATAGCAATTGCGGCATATTCGTATATGGCGCTGATACCGATAATCCAGAGGCCTTTAATGCGGCTTTTAACCACAAAGAAGGAGAGGGCGATAAGAATGAAACCTCTTCGTCAGGTAAGCAAACTGGAAAAAATTCTTTTCCCGCTTGTCGTTACGCTTGTGGTCGGTATTATTTTACCGCAGTCTATCGCGCTGTTGGGTATGCTTATGCTCGGCAACCTGTTTAAAGAGTCGGGCGTTGTCGACAGGCTTTCGACTCAGGCTCAGAACGGGCTTATGAACACCATTACGATATTCCTCGGCATTGCCGTGGGCAGTAAGGCGAAGGGCGAGATTTTCCTCAGTTTCGAAACTTTGAAAATAATAGGGGTAGGCCTCTTTGCGTTTGCGATAGGTACAATAGGCGGATTGCTTGTGGCGAAGGTTATGTGCAAGGTCACCAAGGGACAGATTAATCCGTTGATAGGCTCGGCAGGGGTTTCGGCCGTTCCTATGGCGGCGCGAATTTCCGAGGATATGGGGCGAAAATACGACCCGCAGAACCATTTGCTTATGCACGCTATGGGTCCCAACGTCGCGGGCGTAATCGGCTCCGCAATAGCCGCGGGTATATTGATAGCTTGTTTCAACGGTTATGTGGACGGAACTGCGGTGCAGGCGGTTACGGACGTTATCAATTCAGTTATAGTTTAATCAGGAGAAATTATGGAAGGTAAGAAACTTTTAATTACGGATACAATACTCCGTGACGCGCACCAGTCTCACGCGGCAACGCGTATGAGATTTGACGAAATGGAAGAAGTTTTACCGCTTTTGGACGAAATAGGATATTACTCGCTCGAAGCCTGGGGCGGTGCGACTTTCGATTCCTGTTTAAGATTTTTAAACGAAGACCCGTGGGATAGGCTCAGAAATCTTAAAAAATATCTCAAAAAGACGCCTATACAGATGTTGCTCCGCGGACAGAACCTTTTGGGTTACAGACATTACGCGGACGACGTTGTCGAAAGCTTTATAGACAAATCCATCGAGAACGGCGTCGGCGTTATAAGAGTTTTTGACGCTCTGAACGACCCCAGAAATCTTGAAACTTCGATAAAAGCGATAAAGAAATACGGCGCGGGCGGTAAATGCGTTTGTGAGGCGGCGATTTCTTATACGACCAGCCCCGTACATACGACGGAATATTTTGTCAAACTTGCAAAACAGCTTGAAGATATGGGTGCGGACAATATCTGTATTAAGGATATGGCGAACCTGTTGTTGCCGTTCACCGCGTACGACGTTGTCGGAAAGCTTAAAAAAGCGCTGAAACCCGAAACCAAGGTTCACCTGCATACGCACAATACCTCCGGCACGGGCGATATGATAAATCTTATGGCCATTCAGGCGGGAGTCGACATTGTGGATTGCGCGCTGTCACCGCTCGGCAACGGAACTTCCAACCCCGCGACCGAGCCGCTTGTGGCTACGTTGAAGGGCACGGCGTACGATACCGGTATAGACATCGAAAAGCTTTTACCGATTGTTACGCATTTCAATAAGGTTGCGAAACGGCTTGAAAAGGACGGTTTCCTCAATCCCAAAGTCAGACAGATTGATATTAACACACTATTATATCAGGTCCCCGGCGGAATGTTGTCCAACTTAATGAACCAACTTAAACAGGCGGGGCAGGAAGACAAACTTCTAGACTGTCTTGCCGAAGTTCCCAGAGTAAGACAGGATTGCGGCTATCCGCCTTTGGTAACGCCGTCCAGCCAGATTGTCGGAACGCAGGCGGTATGGAACGTGCTTTTGGGAAGATACAAGACCATCACGGCGCAGTACAAAGATTTGATTCTCGGCAAGTACGGCGCGGTATCGGGCGAGATTAATCCCGAAGTAACCAAAATGTGCACGACGCACGGAGAAGAGGTTATTAGTTGCCGTCCTGCGGATTTAATCGAGGACGAACTTCAAACGCTTACGGATAAAGTGAAAGCGGACGGATATTACGAAAAGCCCGAGGACGTGCTTTCTTACGCGCTTTTCCCCGAAGTTTCAACTACTTATTTCAAGTGGCGCAAGGCCGCAAAGACCGGAGTTGACAACGAGCTTGCGGCTAATCCCAATAAGGTCTATCCCGTATAAAATAATTTTAACGGCGTGGACTTTTTAAGTTCACGCCGTAAGGCTATAATTTATGAGTAACGTAGCGGTAATAGGCGGCGGCGCGGCGGGTTTGGTTGCGGCGTATGCGGCGGCAGAAAACGGCAATAATGTGACCGTATTCGAAAAGAACGAGAAATGCGGAAAAAAGATTTATATAACGGGTAAAGGCAGGTGCAACGTAACGCACGACTGTGCTCCCGAAGAATTTCTTTCAAACGTAGTCAATAACGCAAAATTTATGACGGGCGCGATATATTCGTTTTCGCCCGAGAAGACTATGCGGTTTTTCGAAAACGGTGGACTGCGGCTGAAAACCGAGCGCGGCGCAAGAGTTTTTCCCGTATCGGACAAAGCCAGCGACGTTACTAAGTGCCTTGAAGATTATTGTAAATCCGCTGGCGTTAAGTTCAATTTTAACGAAAAAGTAGTCAAAATCAGCATTTTGAATAGTACTGTATCAGACATAATAACTACAAAAGCCAGATATTGCGTAGACAAAGTTATTGTCTGCACGGGTGGATTGAGTTATCCGTCCACGGGGTCTACGGGCGACGGCTATGCTTTCGCGCAGTATGCGGGGCACGAAATAGTTACGCCTAGACAGGGGCTTTGCGGGCTAAATCTTAAAGGCGCATATTACAAGCAGTTGCAGGGCCTTGCTTTGAAGAACGTAAAACTTAACCTTTATTATAAAGAAAAAAAATTGAAAGAGTTTTTCGGAGAAATGCTTTTCACGCATTTCGGGGTTTCGGGGCCAATAGTTTTGTCCTGTTCAAGTCTTATAAACCGCTTGGAATTAAAGGATGTGAAATTATCAATCGATTTAAAACCCGCGCTGTCGAACGAGCAATTGGATTTACGGCTATTGAGGGATTTCGACGCATATAAAAACAAGAGCATAGGCAATTGTCTTAAAGAGCTATTGCCGTCTGCGTTAATACCCGTGGTTTTGGAACGCAGCAAAATCGACGAGAGTAAAAAAGTAAACTGCGTGACGAGGAACGAACGACAGAGTTTATTGACAAACATCAGGAATTTTGATATGCTTGTTTCGTCTTTGCGCGGTTTCGAAGAGGCGATAATTACTTCGGGCGGCGTGGCCGTCAAGGACATAAACCCGAAAACAATGGAAAGCAAGCTTGTAAAGGGGCTGTATTTTTGCGGAGAAGTGCTGGATATCGACGCGTTTACCGGCGGATTCAATTTACAGCTGGCGTTTTCAACGGGCTTTGCGGCGGGAAATAGTATAAAGGATTAATATAATTATGAAAGCAATCAGAGGGGCGACAACCGTTTTAAACGATACGGCGGAAGATATAAAAAAAGGCGTAAGCGAACTGTTGCTTACCATAAAATCCAAAAACGCGATTACGGAAAACGATATTGTCTGTATTATGTTTTCCAATACTTCGGATTTGCGTTCGTATTATCCTGCCAAGGCCGCAAGAGAGGCGGGCTTTTATTACTGTCCGCTGTATTCTTCGTCGGAGCCCGAGATTGACGGTTCTTTACCTAAATGTATAAGAGTAATGGCTCTCGCGGAAATTGCGGCAGAGCCCGTGCACGTGTATCTGAAAGACGCCGTAAAGCTCAGAAAAGATATTTCCGGAAAACTGAATATCGCGATTGACGGCCCCGCGGGTAGCGGCAAAAGCACTGTTTCGAAAATTCTTGCGGCGAGGTTCGGGATTTTATATCTCGATACAGGTGCGATGTATCGCGCCTGCGCATTGGCCTGCGTACGAAAAAACATAGATTGCAGGGACGAAAAGAGCGTAGAAAAAGTCATCTCGTCGGTCGATATTGACGTAAAGTATTCGGACGGCGCGCAGAAAACCTATCTGGACGGTAAAGACGTGTCGGAGGAAATCAGAACGCCGAGCATCTCTATGCTCGCCTCGAGCGTTTCCGCGCACCGTTGCGTGAGGGAAAAGATGGTCGAACTTCAACGCACAATCGCGTCCGCAAATTCCTGCGTTCTGGACGGACGGGATATAGGGACGAACGTATTGCCCGACGCTGAGTATAAGTTTTTTCTAACGGCCGCGCCCGAAATCAGGGCGGAAAGAAGGGCGAAGGAGAATGCCGTTAAAGGAATAGTACAACCCTTCGACGAGGTATTAAAAGAAATAATAACGCGCGACGAGCAGGATAAAAACCGTGAAATCGCGCCGCTTGTCAAAGCTTACGACGCGGTCGAGGTCGACACGGGTTCTATGTCGGCGGAGGAAGTTGCGGAGTATTTAGCTAAAAAAATTCAGGGCGGAATATAAATGTCGAAAGAAAAGCAGAAATTAAGTAAACTTTACAAGTGGTTCCGCACATTGCGTCGCGCCGAACCTATTTTTTACCGTCCGTTTTTTCCTTATAAAATGCTCGGTGTCACCAAGCCGTTTGACGACAGATCGTATATATTCGTCGGTAACCATCTTAGTATTCTCGACGTCGTTTTTCCTGCCGTATCCACGCACAGACCTTTGCATTATATGGCTAAGAAAAGCCTGTTTGAAAAGGGGCTTATGAAAAAGTTTGTCACAAAGTGCGAGTGTATTCCCGTCAACCGCGACGGCAGCGACGTCAGGGCGGTAATGCTGGCTATGAAATACCTCAAAGAGGGCGAGCACGTCGTTATTTTCCCCGAAGGAACGCGCAATAAATCTGAGGACAGGTTTTTACCTTTTAAAAGCGGGGCCGCGGCTATCGCGGTGAAAACGCAGACGCCGATAGTTCCAATGGTTCAGATAAAGAAAATAAGGTTTTTAAAAAGAGCGCACGTGCTTTTCGGGGAACCGTTTGAATTTACGGAATTTTACGGAAAAAGGCTCACGGAAGAGGACGTGCTTGTCTGCGACGAAATTCTGAAACAGAAACTGTCCGACTTATACGACCGACTTGTGGAGATAAGGACGAAGAAGGGAAAGAAAAAGAAATAATATATGGAAATTTACGTCGCTAAAAACAGCGGGTTCTGTAAGGGAGTGCAAAAGGCCGTTGACACGGCCTTGAATTTACAGACGGAAAACGCATATATTCTGGGCGAGTTGATTCATAACGCAGACGTTGTAAAAGCCATAAACGACAAGGGGCTTAAAGTAGTCGAAAGTCTGGACGTGATACCCGACGGCAGTTCCGTCGTGTTTCGTTCGCACGGCGTGCCCAAATGCTTTTACGGGGAATGCTCGCGCAGAAACATAAAAGTTATAGATTGCACTTGCGGTTTTGTAAGGCGTACGCAGAAGATTGTCGAGGAGCAGAGCGCTAAGGGCAGATTTATCGTAATCGCGGGAGAGGCGAGCCACCCAGAAGTTGTAGGACTGCTGGGTTGGTGCGGCGGCGCGGCGGCCGTTCTGAACGACCCGGAAACAATTCCTGCGTTTCTGGCCGATAAAAATTTATGTATTGTGAGCCAGACGACTTTTTCTTCGGAGAAATTCGAAAAAATTATAAAAAATATTAGAAAACTGTGTGAAAAAACAGTTGCTGTTTTTAAGACGATTTGTTATACTACTATCGAACGGCAGTTTGAGACCGAAGAACTGGCCAAAAAGTGCGACGCAATGCTTGTACTCGGTGGGCTTAACAGTAGCAACACCAATAAATTGTACGAGATTGCTTTGAAGTTTTGCGGCAATGTTTTCAGGTTGGCAAACTCCGAAGACTTGGATTATTCCAAAATAAAAAAATTCAAAAGTATAGGTATTGTTTCAGGGGCGTCAACCCCGAATGCGCAAACCCGGGAGGTTCTCTTAAAGATGGCAGAAAACACAGAAGTTAAGGCAACTGATTCCATTATGGAAGACGTAGTTGCTAAAATCGACAACGAATCGAAGTTCAAAAAAGGTCAGATTGTCCAGGCGACCATTTCACAGGCGACGGATGAAGGCTTGCAGATATTGTTGCCTTTTTCCAAGAAAGAGGTCGTATTGAGCAAGGATGAGCTTGATTGCGAACAGTATAACGCCGACGAGTATATGGATAAAATCGGCGAAACTATCGATTTGATTGTCGTGGAGCTGAAACCCAGCCTTAAACTCTCTCAGAAGATGATAAGGACGTTGAAAGAGGAAGAAGCTCTCAGTGCCGAAATAGAGGCCGGTAAGGAATTCTCCGTTGTTTGCACGGGCACCAATAAAGGCGGACTTGTTTCCCTGCTCGGAACCTATTCCGTGTTCGTTCCCGCAAAGGAAATCCGCCCCGGTTACGTTAAGGATCTGACCAAGTACGAGGGCAAGACGCTTCGTCTCCGCGCACTTGAAATCAGAAAGACGGGCAGAAAAGAGATTATCGCGTCCCAGCGCGTTATTTTACAGGAAGAGGCGGAAGTCAAAGAGGCTGCTAAACTCGCGAAGGAAGAAGAGTTCTTTGCAACCATCGCTGTCGGCGATGTTGTTGAAGGAAGGGTCGAGAGGGCCACAAACTTCGGCGCGTTCGTATCCGTAAGCGGTTTCGACTGCCTTGCGCATATTTCCGACCTGTCCTGGACGGGTGTAGACGCAGTTAAGGACGTGCTCGAAATCGGCAAGACTTATCAGTTCAAAGTTCTTAAAATCGACAAAGACAATAAAAAAGTTTCTATCGGATATAAACAGCTCCAACCCCAGCCTTGGGATTTGGCCGAAGGCAAGTATGCTGTCGGCGATATAATTCACGGCAAGGTTGTCAGAATAGTTCCTTTCGGCGCGTTCGTAGAAGTCGAGAAAGGTATCGACGGACTTGTCCACGTTTCCCAGATTAGCCACGAGAGAATCGAAACTCCCGCAACGGTATTGAACGTAGGCGACGAGGTTGACGCGAAGATTGTCGCGCTTGACGTAGACGCGAAGAAGATGAACCTTTCCATAAAAGCAATTCTTCCCGAGCCCGAGAGAGCGCCCCGCGCACCCAGAAACGAGGGCGGCGAGGATAACCGTAAAGGCCGTTTCACCAGAAGAAACTCGGCCGACGACGAGCTTTCGACCTGGAGCGAGGGCAGCATTTCGGGAACTTCGATTGCCGACTTGATTGCAAGCGCAAAAAACAATAAGTAATTTGTATAACAAACGCTCCGCTTTTGAAAAGCGGAGCGTTTTTCGCTGTAATCGGAGTATGAAATTTACTCAAAAAAGTTTAATTTAAAAACAAACAGTTTATATGATAATTGTTAAAAAAATCCGAGGTGTGTTCATATGAAAAAAGAAGGTAACATCAAAATTTCCAGCGAAAATATGATGCCCATTATAAAGAAATGGCTTTATTCTGACAAGGACATTTTTTTGAGGGAAATAGTCGCGAACGGTATAGACGCGATAACTAAATTCAAAAAGCTTGCGGGGCTGGGCGAGGCGCAGGAGAGCGGCGAAGAATATTGTATTAAAATTTCCGTTGACAAAAAGGCCAAGACTTTAACTGTCGAAGACAACGGAATTGGTATGACCGAAACCGAAGTTGAAAATTATATAACCCAGATTGCGTTTTCGGGCGCGTCCGACTTCCTTGCAAAATATGAAAAGGCAGGCGGCGACGGAATTATAGGCCATTTCGGCCTCGGTTTTTATTCCGCGTATATGGTTTCCGAAAACGTTGAAATATTCACCAAGTCGTATAAGGACGAGCCTGCCGTGCACTGGGAGTCCGACGGAAACGCGGTGTACAGCATAGAAGAGTGCGACAGGAAAGAACGCGGCACGAAAATCGTTATGCATATATCGGCCGAAGAGAAAGAGTTTCTCGACGAGGGCAATATCAAAAATCTTGTAAGAAAATATTGCTCGTTTATGCCCTACAACGTCTATGTTTCGTATAAGGGCGGCGGCAAGGACGAGCCGCTTAATTCTACCCAGCCGCTGTATATGAAGAACCCAAAGGACTGTACGGAAGATGACTATAAAAAGTTTTACCGCGACACCTTTATGGACTATAACGAGCCGATATTCTGGGTGCACCTGAATATGGACTATCCGTTCAATTTAAAGGGCATACTGTATTTCCCCAAAGTAAGGAGCAAGGTCGAGCTTGAAAGGGGCAAGGTAAAGCTGTATTGTAATCAGGTTTTTATTGCCGACAATATAAAAGAGGTTATTCCCGAGTTCTTAATGCTGTTGAACGGCGTTATAGACTGCCCCGACATTCCGCTTAACGTTTCCCGCAGTTTCCTGCAAAACGACAGGGAAGTTAAGAAAATAAGCAAGCACATAACCAAAAAGGTTGCCGATAAGCTTGGAAGTCTGTTTAAGACGGACAGAGAAAAGTTTGAAATCTGCTGGGAAGATACTTCCAATTTTATTAAATTCGGCTGTATCAAGGAAGAGGATTTCTACGATAAGGTCAAGGACATAATTATCTATAAGGACATAAACGGCAAGTTTATCTCCTTTAAAGAACTTATCGGCGAAGAAGAAATAAAGGAGCCCAAGACGATTTATTACGCGTCCGACGAACTTCAACAGGCGCAATATATAAAGATGTTTAAGGACGCAGGTCTCAACGCGATTTTGTGCGA
Source organism: uncultured Christensenella sp. (assembly GCA_910579705.1). GTDB lineage: Bacteria > Bacillota > Clostridia > Christensenellales > Borkfalkiaceae > Coproplasma. The sequence goes on along the minus strand of CAJTUI010000009.1, from coordinate 90,007 downwards.
CACGTTTATCGACCCGCATTTCCTCAGCTTTATAGAGTACAAAACTCCCGATAAACTTAAATTCAAGCGCATTGACGCCGACGTTGACGGCGCGCTGAAAGACGGGGAAGGCGCGGAGGATACCGTGCTTGCCGATATATTCAAAAACGCTATCGGCGACGACAAATTAACGGTTAAGTTCGAGCAGCTTAAAAGCGCTGTGCCCGCGATAATTATTACGGACGAATATATGCGCAGGTATACAGAAATGGGCCAGATTTACGGAATGTCCGGCGGCGACCTTGCGCGTACGATGATTGTCAACACCGCAAGTCCCGTTATAAGCGGTATTAAAGATCTGGACGAAGAAAGACAGAAATTTGTCGCAAATTACGTCTATTCGCTTGCGTTGCTGTCGTTCAAAAAACTTGACGCGGAGGAGCTTGATAAATTCGTAAGCGGCAATTTGAAATTACTCGAAAATTATATGAAATAATGTAATTAAGCGCGGTTTAAAACCGCGCTTTTTTTTACTTATTTTTACAAAATTATTTAACTTTTTTTGCTTTCGGTCTTGAAATATGCGACAGTATGTGATAAAATAAATTAGGTATGGCGGTGCGTTATGACAGACGGCTTTAAGTTTGAAAGCTTTCACAAAGGAAATTGTTGTTTTGCTTACAAATTTTTCGGTTGCCATAAGGTAAATGAAAGCGAGTTTGCGTTCAGGGTATGGGCGCCGCACGCTATGTCCGTCAGTCTTATCGGCTCGTTTAACGACTGGGACGAAAACAATGCGGTAATGACAAGGCTATCTGACGGTGAAAGTTTCTCCGTTACGGTAAAGGCCGCGTTGGGCGACACTTACAGATATTGCATAACGACGTACGACGGAAGAAAATTATATAAAGCAGACCCTTACGCGTTCGGTTCGGATTATCCGCTTTCGTTTGCGTCTAAGATAGTCGAACTGCCGCAACCCAGAAAAAGTGTTTGCGAAATTACCCAGAACGGGCCGGTCAATATCTACGAAGTGAATTTGTGTTCCTGGAAAAGACACAAGGACAAGTCCTATTATACTTATGCGGAGCTTGAACGGACGCTCGTTCCGTACGTAAAAAAAATGGGCTACACACACGTTGAATTTATGCCCGTAACGGAATTTCCGTACGACGGTTCCTGGGGCTATCAGGTGACGGGCTATTTCGCGGTAACATCCAGACTGGGAACTCCGTCGCAGTTCAGAAGTCTTGTGGACGCGTTCCATTCTCAGGGAATTAAAGTTATACTCGACTGGGTTCCCGCGCATTTCCCCAAGGACGATTGGGGGCTGTACGAGTTTGACGGACAACCTTTATACGAGTGCGGGCTTTGGGACAGAATGGAGCACGCGGGCTGGGGAACGCGCAAATTCGATTTCGGGCGCGGCGAGATAGACAGCTTTCTTTTATCTTCGGCGACGTTGTTTCTGGACGTTTACGGAGTGGACGGACTGCGTGTGGACGCAGTGGCGTCTATGCTGTATCTCGATTACGACAAGGCTTACAACGACTGGACGCCGAATATTTACGGCGACAACAGGAATTTAGAGGCCATTGAGTTTATAAAAAAATTCAATACTCTTATTAAAAGGTATTTTCCCTATGCCGTCATTGTGGCGGAGGAATCCACCGCGTTCGACGGAGTTACTAAAAAAGTAGAAGAGGGCGGTCTGGGGTTTGACTATAAGTGGAATTTGGGCTGGATGAACGACGTTTTGTTTTATTGCCGTCAGGACCCGTATTACAGGAACTGGCACCACAATAAACTCACGTTTTCTATGATGTATGCGTTTTCGGAGAATTACATTTTACCGCTTTCGCACGACGAGGTCGTTCACGTCAAAGGCTCGATTGTAAACAAGATGCCTGGGAGCTATGAAGACAAGTTTGCGGGCGAGAGATTGCTTTTGGGCTTTATGTTTGCGCATCCGGGCAAGAAACTCAATTTTATGGGCTATGAAATAGCTCAGTTCAAAGAGTGGGACTATACCGACGGGTTGGAGTTTTTTCTTAAAAAATTCGATAAGCACCGTAAAATGACCGAGTTTGTAAAGGCGCTGAATTTTTTCTATCTGGAAAACCCGCCTTTATACGATATAGAGGACAGCTGGAAAGGGTTCGATTGGCTAGTCGTAGACGATAAGTTCAATAATTTGCTTGCGTTTAACCGCTATTCCGAAAGCGGGGAGCAGATAACGGCCGTATTAAACTTTTCGGGGGTCGATTTGTTTACTTACGGTATAGGTATCGAAAAAGGGGAATACCGAGTGGTTTTTAATACCGACCTGAAAAAGTTCGGCGGCGAAGGAAAACTCAAAATGCGCGTGTTTAAGACTGTAAATCAATCAAGTCAGGGGAAGAAGAATTCTATTTTCATAGATATTCCTAAACTGACTTGCATATATTTAAAAAAATATAAATAAACAATGGGGGAATTTAGCAATGCTAAGAAAAAAAGAATGCGTTGCAATGTTACTTGCAGGCGGTCAGGGGAGCAGACTTTACGCTTTGACCAGCAATATTGCAAAACCTGCGGTTTCGTTCGGCGCTAAATACAGGATTATCGATTTTCCGTTGTCAAACTGTATTAATTCGGGTATAGATACCGTCGGCGTGCTGACGCAGTATCAGCCGTTGGTCCTTAACGAGTACGTGGGAAACGGCCTGCCGTGGGATTTGGACAGGACGTTCGGGGGCGTGCATATTCTTTCTCCTTACGAGGCCAAGACGGACACGTCCTGGTATAAGGGCACTGCCAATGCCATCTATCAGAATATCAGGTTCTTGAAGATATACGACCCCGAATACGTTCTCATACTTTCGGGCGACCATATTTATAAGATGGATTACGATAAGATGCTTGCGGCGCACAAGAAATCTGGCGCAGACTGCACGATCGCCTGTATGGAAGTCCCCATAGAAGAGGCGTCTAGGTTCGGTATTTTAAACACAAATCCCGACGGGACTATTTACGAATTCGAAGAAAAGCCCGAAAAACCCAAGAGCAATCTTGCGTCTATGGGGATTTATATCTTTACCGCGTCAAAGCTCTATAAATACCTCGAACTTGACGAGGCGGATAAGTCCTCCGAGAAAGACTTCGGTAAAAACGTTCTCCCCGCGATGTTGAAGGCGGGAGAGAAGATGTTTTCGTACTGTTTCGAAGGATACTGGAAGGACGTCGGGACGATTACTTCGCTCTGGGAGGCTAATATGGACTTGCTCGGCACAGTTCCCAAGTTTGAACTGCGCGGCAACGACAGAGTTATCCATTCCAGAAGTCCGCTTGCGCCTCCCGCGTTTATCGAGGGCGAAGTTATTAACTCTATTGTAGCCACGGGCGGAGACGTCGAAGGCAAGGTCGTCAATTCGGTTATTGGAACGGACTGCGTAATCGAAAAGGGCGCGGAAGTCAACGACTGCGTGCTTATGGGTAACATAATCGTTAAAGCGGGCGCAAAGCTTAATTATGCGATAATCGACGAAGATGTCGTAATAGGCGAAAATGCTACGATAGGCGCGGCGCGCGAGCAGGCCATAAAGCTTGGCGGCAAGACGAGCGGTATCGCTGTGCTGGGCAGGGGCGTTAAAATAGGCAAGAACGGTAAAGTTGCCGCGGGCGAAATTATCGATAAGAGCGTGTAACGGGGGGATATGAATATGGCTTCTACAGTAGGTGTTATTTTTTCAAGCATAAACGAAGAGAACGTGCCCGAACTCACGAAAGTGAGGTCGATAGGTTCGATACCGTACGGCGGCAGATACCGTATGGTTGACTTTGCGCTTTCCAATATGGTCAATTCCGGAATAACGACGGTGGGAATGATAACGAAAAACAATTATCAGTCGCTTTTGGACCATCTCGGTTCTGGTAAGAACTGGGATTTGGCGAGAAAGGAAGGCGGGCTCATTTTATTGCCTCCTTACATCAACGGAACGGAAACCCTTTACAGAAACCGTTTGGAGGCGTTGAAGGGCGCTACCTCGTTTCTTAAAAAGGCGAAAGAAGATTTCGTGGTTCTTACCGACAGCGACGCCGCTTACAAGCTCGATTACAGCAAGGTAATAGATTATCACGTTGAAAAGAACGCCGATATCACTATGGTCTATCACGAGCACCCCGTAAGGAAAACGCATTATTATATGACGTTCGACACGGATAAAAACGGGAGAATTACAGAGCTTGAAATCAATCCGTCCGCAAGCGGGGTAAAGAAAAACTTTATAAACGTTATGGTCGCAAGGACTTCGTTCCTTTTAAGGCTTATTCAGAACGCGATACAACACGGATACACAAGTTTCGGCAGGGATATTTTAAGCCCCAACCTCAAAACGCTTAACCTGTACGCATACAAACTTGACAGTTATTACGCAAATATCGATTCGCTTGCGTCTTATTTCAAGGCCAATATGGATTTGCTCGATAAAAATATCAGAAACGAACTGTTTTGCGACAGGGACGTATATACTAAAATCAACGACAGCGCGCCCGCAAAGTTCACGGCGACGGCCAAAGTAAAGAACTCGCTGATTTCCGACGGTTGTCTTATAGAAGGCACGGTTGAAAACTGTATTCTTTTCCGCGGCGTTAAGATAGGAAAGGGCGCTACCGTAAAGAATTGTATTTTAATGTCGGAAAATATTATCGGCGAGAACTGTAATCTAGCTTACGTTATCAGCGACAAGGACAGCGTTATAAGGGATAACAGAGTGCTTGCAGGCTGTGAAATGCAACCGTATTTTATAAATAAGGGTTCGCTTATTTAAGCGGGGAGGATAAGAAACTATGGCTGCAACAAAAACAACGAAGACAACAAAAACCACGGCGAAAGAAACGGCGAAGAAACCCGCCGCCGCAAGAGCGAAAAAGCCTGCCGCGGAAGTGAAAAAACCGACCGCCGCAGTCAAGCGCGTAGAAGAAAAGAAAAAAATACTTTTCGTTGCGTCGGAGGCGACTCCGTTTATCGCAACCGGCGGACTTGCCGAGGTTATCGGTTCGCTTTCGTCGGCGCTTGCCGCGACGGACAGGTATGACGTGAGAGTGGTATTGCCGCTCTATTCGGACATAAAAAAAGAGTACAGGGACAAGTTTTCTTATCTCGGAAATTTATACGTGCATCTCGCCTGGCGTAACCAGTATTGCGGGATTTTCACGTACGTTAAGGACGGCGTAACGTTCTATTTCATAGATAACGAGTTCTATTTCAAACGCCCCGGCTGTTACGGATATTATGACGACGGGGAGCGTTTTGCGTTTTTCTCGCGCAGCGTGCTTGAAATTATGCCGTTTCTGAATTTTTATCCCGACGTTATGCACTGCCACGACTGGCAGGCGGCGCTTGCGGCCATTTATCTGAAAACCAATTACTGTTTCAGGGAAGAATACCAGTACATAAGGGCGCTTTTTACCATACACAACATAGAATATCAGGGGCAGTATTCGCTTGACCTGCTTTGCGATTTGTTTGATATTTACGGGCATTACAAATATCTCGTCGAATACAACAACTCGATTAACCTTATGAAAGGTGCGATTGAGTGTTGCGAACGGTTTTCGACGGTAAGCCCCACTTACGCGCAGGAAATCAAGGACCCGTTCTTCGCGCACGGGCTTGACAGGATAATAAGAAATAACGAGTTTAAGCTCAGAGGTATTCTGAACGGTATCGACGATATAGGATACAGTTGCGAGCACGACAATCATTTGTTTGCGAATTACTCCGCGGACGATATGTCTAACAAAGCCGTCTGTAAGAGCGAGTTGCAGAAGATGCTCAATCTTCCGCAAAAACCCGACACGCCGATTATCTCAATGGTATCGCGGCTTGTGTCGCATAAGGGGTTGGACCTTGTCACGGCCGTTATAGAGGAGCTGTTGCAGGACGACGTGCAGGTTGTTATTTTGGGCACGGGCGACGCGCATTTCGAAGGATTTTTCTCGGACCTTGCAAGGCGTTATCCGGATAAACTGAGCGCGAATATCGTATTCAACGGTGATTTGTCTAGAAAAATTTATTCGGGTTCGGATATTTTCCTTATGCCTTCCAAATCGGAGCCGTGCGGGCTTTCTCAGATGATTGCTTGCAGATACGCAACCATACCCGTCGTAAGGGAAACGGGAGGGCTGTATGACAGTATCAAGCCTTTGCAGAACGGATATACGTTCGCGAATTATAACGCGCACGATATGTTGTATGTGTTAAGGCAGGCCGTAAACGATTATAAAAACAAGGACGAATGGTCAAAACTTATGCACAGAGCCGCCGTAACGGATTTCAGCTGGCGGCATTCCGCAAAGGAATACGAATCGTTGTATCTTGAAATGTTAAAATAAATTTACTATAAGGAGAACAAAATGAACACAATTTCCGAAAAAGAAGTTAAGGAGTTAATCAAGGGTAAACTTGTCAGATATTTCGGCGTGAGCCCTGAGGAAGCGACCAAAGACCAGATTTATAAGGCCGTGGTAATGTCCGTAAGGGATATTCTGTTGCAAAAAAGGCAACAGTTTCATAAAAAAATCAAAGCTCAGCGCGCCAAACGAGTTTACTATCTCTGTATGGAGTTTCTGCTCGGCCGCTCGCTTAAAAACAGTTTATATAATTTAAGCGCTACGGCCGTTTACGAGAAAGTTTTATCTTCGTACGGAATTTCGCTTGACGAAATGTATGAGTTCGAGCCCGATGCGGGACTGGGTAACGGAGGACTGGGCAGGTTGGCGGCCTGTTTTATGGACGCGCTTGCAACGGGCGATTATCCCGCAATGGGCTATTCGCTGCGCTACGAATACGGCCTGTTTAAACAGAAAATCGTTGACGGCTGGCAGTTGGAGTTGCCCGATACATGGTTGCCCGGCGGCGAGGCGTGGCTTACGCAGCGTTCGGATAAATCGTTTATTGTAAGATTCAACGGACAGGTGGAAGAGCGGTGGACCGAAAACGGGCTCGAAACAAATTACGTAAACTGTAAAGAAATCGAGGCCGTGGCTTACGATATGATGATTTCTGGCAAGGACAGCGATGCAGTTTCCGTTTTGAGGCTCTGGAAGGCTAAGCCTGTGCAGGACTTCAATATGAAACTGTTTTCGCAGGGCGAATATTATCAGGCTATGACCGACGATAACGATGCGGATTTGCTTACGAAAGTTTTATATCCTGCGGATAATCATACCGCCGGTAAATCTTTGCGTTTGAAACAGCAGTATTTCCTGTGCTCGGCATCTATCCAGAACATAATTAAAGACCACAAGCACAGATACGGGGATTTAAGGGATTTACCCAAACTTGCGGCAATTCATTTAAACGATACGCACCCCGCAATGGCGGTTCCAGAGCTTATGAGAATTCTCGTTGACGAATATTTTTACGACTGGAATCAGGCCTGGGCAATTACAACGGCAACCTGCGCTTATACAAATCACACCGTATTGGCAGAGGCGCTGGAAACCTGGTCGGAGGACCTTATAGAACGTACTGTGCCGCGTATTCATTCGATTATCAAAGAAATCAACAGAAGACTTTGCGAAGAGCTGTGGAACAGGTTCCCCGGTGAATGGGCTAAAATATCGCGTATGTCGATAATCGAGCACGACAGGATTAAGATGGCGAACCTGTCCTTGTACGGCGGGCACAGCGTGAACGGAGTTTCGGCTTTGCATAGCGAAATTATCAAGAAATCCGTCTTTAAAGACTTCTATGATTTTTCGCCCGAAAAGTTCACGAACGTGACAAACGGTATTGCGCACAGGCGTTGGCTCAATCAGTCAAATCCCGAACTTTCGGCGCTTTTGACCGACTGCATCGGCGATGGTTTCGAACTGAACGCCGCGCAGCTCAGTGAATTTAAGAAGTTTGAAGACGACAAAACGGTTTTGAACCGTCTGGACGAAATAAAGTCAATTAAAAAGAGACAGTTTGCGGAATATGCAAAGAAGAAGCAGGGGATTATCGTTAATCCCGAAACGATTTTCGACGTTCAGGCGAAAAGACTTCACGAATACAAGCGCCAGCTTTTAAACGTGTTGCATATAATCGACGATTATCTCGATTTACTCGACAATCCCGAACTTGACGTCGTTCCCAAAACTTATATTTTCGGCGCGAAGGCGGCTCCCGGATACGATATGGCAAAAAAGATAATAAAGCTTATCAATTTTCTTGCCGAAGATATCAAAAAGCATCCCAAAATTCACGACAAACTCAACGTTGTGTATATGGAAGATTACAACGTCACTATGTCCGAAAAGCTTATGCCCGCGTCGGAAATTTCCGAGCAGATTTCGCTTGCGGGTAAAGAGGCGAGCGGCACGGGCAATATGAAGTTTATGATTAACGGCGCGCTCACAATCGGAACGATGGACGGCGCAAACGTAGAAATGGCCGAGGCGGTCGGATTGGATAATATTTTCATTTTCGGCTTGAAATCAAATGAGGTTGACGACATCTGGCGCACGGGTTACAGTTCCAGCAATTACTATAATAAGTCGCCCAGATTGAGAAGAATTATCGAGGCCTTGATAGTCGGGTTTAACGGTCAGTCTTTTGCGGATATTGCAAATTATCTGCTTACCGAAACGCCCGTTGCCGACCCGTATATGTGTATGGCAGATTTCGGAGCATACAGAAACACTCAGAACAAAATTTCAAAGCTGTACGTTAACGACAAGCAAAAATGGAACAAGATGTCTTTAAGAAATATTGCGGCTGCGGGAGTTTTTGCTGCCGACCGTTCAATCGCGGATTATGCAAAAAATATCTGGAAATTAAAGTCTTTTAAAAACAAAAAATAAACATTATAATGTAAATCGGGGTTGTTTAACCCCGATTTACGTATTTATGTCTGACATAATATTATTAACCGTATATTATTAACCGTGCTTAAAATAAAACAATATATTATTAACCGTGCTTAAAATAAAACAATTTTCCAGTTTATTTGAAATTTTTCATTGACAAATCTTTTTTACTGTGTTATTATTCTTTCAGAAGTTCAATACTTCGTAAAACCTGTCTTTTACGAAGTGTTTGATACTAAATAAAAGAGGATACCACTGCTATGAGTGAAGATTATTTTTTAAAAAGGAACAATAAAAATTTAGATACAATCGATAAATTGCTTGAACAATTGCCTTCGTTTTGTTGCGATTATTTTCTGGGTATTGACAGTCAGACAAGCTCGCTTACAAGGCTGAACTATGCGCACGACCTGAAAATTTTCTTTTACTTTTTGGAAGAAAAGAAATTTCGCGGTAAAAAGAAATGCAATGAAATTACCCTCGAAGATTTGGAGCAAATCACAAGTAACGACATCGAGTATTTTTTAAGTTTTCTTTCCCACTACCGTTATAACGGAAAAGAACACAATTGTAACGAGCGCGCTAAGGCGCGTAAGCTCTCCTCCGTCCGTGCGATGTTTAAATTCTTTTTTAATAAGGGTTACATCAGCGTCGACAATTCGGCCAAGGTTCTTACCCCCAAATTGCACGAAAAACCTATCATTCGTTTGGATGGAAACGAAGTGTTTAACATTATCGACACGGCGGAAAGCGGCAACGGCCTCTCCTCTCACCAAATGGCCTATCACGAGAAAAACAAGGTGCGTGACGGCGCTATTCTTATGCTTTTTTTAGGCACGGGTATCCGTATAAGCGAGCTTGTCGGTTTGAATAACAACGATTTGAATTTCAACGATAACTCCTTTGTTGTTACCAGAAAAGGCGGCAGCAAATCGATATTATATTTTGACGACGACGTCGCCCAAGCGCTGAAACGTTATCTTGAATACAAAGATTCGAACGCGGAAATTTTAAACGACGACGCCCTATTCCTTTCAAACGGTAAAAACCGTATTACCGTTCGGGCGGTTGAAAATATGGTAAAGAAATACGCAAAACTCGTATCGCCTTTAAAAAAGATAACGCCGCATAAATTGCGCTCTACCTACGGCACACAGCTTTATAAGGCTACGGGCGATATTTATATCGTTGCGGACGTTTTGGGCCATAAAGACGTAAATACGACGCGTAAACACTATGCCGCGATAAGCGAAGACACCAGACGTTCGGTTGCGGGAAAAGTCAAGCTCAAACGCAACGAATAGCGAATTATGAGCCCGAGTGTTTTTTTACGTAATCCAACAATTCCGGAGTTTTTGACCAGTACTTTATACCCCAGTTTTCAAAGTTCCATTCTTCCGAATATTCGTTACATTCATAATCTATGTATGTTAGCTCATCGTTACAGACAACAAAATTGGTCGGAAAATAATCGATATTAATTTTTGCGGGATACAATAAATCGCACATAGCTTTTATTTGCTTAAAGTACTCGGGGATCATTTTGTCGCTTAGCACACGCTCGTAAATCGTATCGCCCTCAATGTACTCTTTCAGTATCCGCTCGTTTTCAATATCGACGTCTATCATTCTCGGCATTTTTATGCCGATACCGCTCAGTTTATTATGATCGTTGATTTCTGCCTCGATTTTGTTACCGAATTGATAATAACTGCACAGCTCGTGATGAATTTGCTTTAAAACAAAGTTTTCCGCTCCGTCAGTCACTAAATACGAATAACCGCCCTTTCCCTTTCCGAGCAGCTTAATAACCGTAAATTCCCGACCATTGACTTTCATAGCATCCACTATATTATGATTTTATCGATTTTAATTACGGCGTCATCTTTAATATCAAGACATTGGCCGCAATTATCGCAAATTTTGTCGGGATTAAGGTCGCAGATTTCGCATTCCATACAGCCCGTGCATTCCCTGTCGTATAGAACGCATTTTTCTTTTAAGTCTTTTTCCATTTTTATTACCTCTCTTCTGCATTATATCATAGTAAATATAAAAAAACAAGTAAATTAATTAAAACGAACGTTTGATTTTTTATACTTTTAATGTTATAATTTATACGGAGGATAAAAATATGAGACGCGGCAACAACAAAAGTCAGGAAGTTTTCGACTTTATTCAGAAATTCATTGCGGAAAACGGATATTCGCCCACCGTAAGAGAGATTTGCAAGGCGTGCGATATCAAGTCCACCGCCACCGCTTTTACATACGTAAACCAGCTGGCGCTACGCGGCTTCATAAACAAAGCGGACAATAAAAACCGAGCGGTTTCGTTAAAACAGAATGTTGTAACCGTCCCGTTAATCGGCACCGTTGCTGCGGGCAGGCCCATATTCGCTACCGAAAATTACGAGGGTTTCTACTCCATTCCCGGTAATTTCTTTTCGGGTGAAGACTTATTTATGCTCAACGTGCACGGCGATTCTATGATTAATATCGGAATGTACGAAGGCGATAAAATAATCGTCAAGCGTCAGGAAACGGCCGATAATGGAGATATAGTCGTCGCTATGGTCGACGATGGTGCGACCGTAAAAAGATTTTTCAAACGCGACGGTAAATTTATCTTACACCCCGAAAACGACGATATGCAGGATTTCGTTTTCGACGAAGTTACCGTTCTCGGTAAAGTTATCGGACTTATAAGAAACATTTAAAAAAAGGCGGGAAAGTTCCCGCCTTTTTTTATAATGACATCAGATACGAAATTTCCTGTTTATTGAGTTTTCTGTACGAGCCTCTGTCAAGTCCGCGCAAATTGAGTTCGCCTATTTTAATGCGTTTTAAAAGCGTAACCTCTTTTCCGATAGCGGCAAACATCTTTCTTATTTCCCTGTTTTTTCCTTCTGTCAGAGTTATGTGGATTTTCGTATACGTTTTATTCGTTTCGACAATATGCGCCTTGCACTTTTTTGTAACGTATCCGTCCACCTCTATACCGCTCCTTATAGGGTTAAGCGCGGTTTCCGTGAGCGTGCCCTCGATTTTTACGAGATAGGTCTTAGGCACTGCGTTGGACGGGTGAGTTAAGTGCTGAGCAAGCTCGCCGTCGGTTGTGAGAATCAAAAGCCCTTCGCTGTCGTAATCGAGTCTGCCGACGGGATAAATTCTTCCCACGTTTTCCGGCATCAAATCGAGCACGGTCTTTCTGCCCTTGTCGTCCGAAACACTGCAAATATAGCCCTTGGGTTTGTTGAGTATATAATACTCGTTCTTTTTAACGGTGATTTTATTTCCGTTGACAAAAACTTCGTCACCGTCGCCGATATCCGTTCCCAGCACCGCCTTTTTTCCGTTGACCGTCACTTTTCCGTCGCGTATAAGATTGTCGCATTCGCGCCTTGACGCAACGCCCGATGCCGCCAGATATTTGTTAATTCTCATAGTATAATTCCGATAAAGTTATTTATCTATTATACTATATAATTTTTCTGTAAAAATCAAGTTATTTTCACTGTAAATTTCAAGCTGGGCGATTTCGTTATCTTCGGGATTATTAACGGGTATAACTCTGTATTTCATTTTTTCGTTAGTTTTGAGTACTATACTTTTGGAATTTTTAATTTTACAAAGTACTTTGTTACACATAAATACCTTATTTTCGTCAAGTTTGAGTAATTTGTAATTATTAAAACAGTTATCGAAGATAACTGAGCTGCGCTCGTACATATCGGGACAGTTCAAAACTACGCACACCACGTCCATTCCGTTTCTCTCTGCCGACGATACCAAGCATCTTCCCGCTTTCAGGGTGTAACCGGTCTTTACTCCGTTTGCGCCTTCGCAGGAATACAGCATTTTGTTTTTGTTGTGAAAACTTCTGTATGAGCCGCGGTAGTCCGTCGTTGAAACTATTTTTCTGAATGTATCGTTTCTCATTGCGTGGCAAGCTATTTTACATAAGTCGCGCGCGGTCGTATAGTGCTCGTCGTCGGGCAGCCCGCTGGGGTTTTTGAAGTTCGAATTTTCGGCGCCCATTTTTTTTGCGCGTTCGGTCATAACCTGCGCAAATTTTTCCGTGCTGCCGCTGTGATGTACGGCAAGCGCGGTCGCGCTGTCGTTGCCCGAGCGCAACATAAGGCCGTAAAGTAGGTCGATTATATTTATCTGCTCGTCTTTTTTAAGATAAATACTGGAACCTTCCGTTCCTACCGCGCAATCGGGCACGGTTATTACTTCTTCGAGGTCGCAATCTTCCACTATTATTATGGCCGTAAGTATTTTTGTAGTACTGGCCATAGGCAGCCGAGCGTCGGCATTTTTCTGCGTAAGCACGGTTTCCGTAGTCAGCTCCATAGCTATCTCGGCCCGCGCCTCCGCACTTGCCGTGCTTTCGTTTCTGTATACTCCGAAAAATGTGAACGCGGCCAGAACCGCGCACATAAGACATAAGAATTGTTTACGCATTGTCGGAAATTCTGTGAACCAGTTCTCCCGTCTTATCAATCAGCGTATCGATAGCGCCCTCGTCCATTTTAAGCAGTCTGCAACCTTTTCCGTCGTCTACAAGAAAGCCTCTGGGTTTGACGGTGATAACAGTGCCGTTACCGCCGGCAAGCTTAAATCCGTCGGATTCTTTAAAGGTCTTTATATCGCCGTACTCCCCGCCGCCGCTGAGATTGACAACCGTGACGGAAGAAAGAGGAATTACTTCCGAACCGCTGACTGTAATAATAGACTTACCGATAACGGTGTTTGCGTCTGCGACCTTGTCTATCGATAATGTAGGTTCGCTGAAATCTTTTTCTTTGTTCTTTTTAATTTTCGAATGCATTTGTTTTCTCCATTAATATAATAAACAATATTTTCAATAATACCAACAGGTTAATAATTGTAACCGCTTTGGCATAATACCTGATTGATGAGTGCTCTTCGTTCAGAACGGTGTAATTTCTCAATTTCGAATAGTTCCCGTTTACCTGAATGAATTTATATAAGGCGGTTGTAACAGCGTTCTGCGCCAGCGCGGCGTAGACGTTGCTTTGATTTCTCATTCCGTAATCCGAAAGCTGAATAACTTTATAAATGCAGACCTTGTTAAAGATTCTGTAAAAGTTCAGCCTGAACCCGTTGGGGCTCATCTTTTTGCTCTTGCCGTTAATCTGTATCTCGTTCGGGACGTCTTTAACCGTGTTTATATTGTATAGCTTGATAAATCTGAAAATCGTAACGTTTACGCTTGCAAATTTGTCTTCGGAATTTACATAGATATAGTTAAACACGTGTATAGGAAACACCGAAATGAGAAACAATGCCGCGGCTATATAAATAATCGCCTGGTTCACAATTATATTATTTGTAACAAAATAATAATTATCCGCCCCCGAAAGACAACGCTTTCGGGGGCGGATATATTTTCTATTGTCAGTCGATTTTGATAACGTCGTCGTCATCGGAAATGAACTCGGGCAGTTCGAACCCGTCTTCCGTGACCTCCGCTTTTTTGTCCTTATCCTTACTGCTTTGCTGTGTTTCGGTCTGCTGCTCGTTCTCGACATACTCGTCGCGTTTATACAGGTAATTGGCGTCCTCTTCGTCTTCCGCCAAAAGCGAACTGTTGAGTTCGGCAATCTGTTTCATAAGCTCGTCATAATCGGGCAGCTCGTCGATGGAGTTAAGTTTGAACCGCTTTAAGAAGTTGTCCGTCGTGGCGTAAAGAATGGGCTTGCCCACTGCGTCCTTTCTGCCGCACGGCACAATCATTTCGAGTTCGAGAAGGGTATGTATGGCGTAGTCGCAACTTACCTGACGTATTTCTTCCAGCTCCGGCTTTGTAATCGGCTGTTTATACGCGATAAGCGCGGCGCATTCCAGTATGGTTTTCGTAAACTCTTTTTCCTTTATCGGGGTCAATACGTCCGAAACGGGATTTTTATAAGCGGGATTTGTTGCAAACTGTAATTTCCCGTTAAATGTAAGAAGATGAATTCCGCTGTCGCCGCTGTGTTTTTCTTTCAACTCGCTGACGCAGGCGTTGACCTCTTTAAGCGTACAACCGAGTTTTTCGATAATATACTTTACCGGCACGGCCTCGCCCGACGCGAAAACTATTGCCTCAATTATATTCGTCAAATTGTCCACTGGATACTTCCTTTAAATCCCAATCGGGATGAAGTTTAATATTTATTGTTCCGAACGAGATTTCCTGCACAACCGTTATAAACTGGTGTTTCAGCATCTCCAAAAGCGCCTGAAACGTGGTGATAATCTCGTTTCTCGAAAAAGTTACAAACAGACTGTCGAAAGTTACTTCCTTTTGCTCTATCAGCCTGTCGCGGATAAAGACAACCTTTTCTTCAACCGTATGAACGTCTTTGGGGATTTCTTTTATATTTTCCTTTTCGCGTTGCAAGCTCTCGTTTCTGAGCATAAGGTTTGCAAACGCCTCCAAAAGCGCGTGCACGTTGAAATCTTTGTAAACTATCTTAACGTTGCTGAACTGCGCCTCGGGCTGCTTGAAATAATAACCTATCGTTTCAAGGTCTTTAAGTTTGGGGGTTTCGCCCTTGATAAGCTCGTATTCGCGCTGTTTCAGCTGCTCGATAAGCGCCTGCTCTTCTTCGTCCGCCCCGCCTATTTCCTCGCCGTTTATTTCGACGACGGGAACCATACTCTTGGATTTTATGTAAATTATCTGTGCGGCCAGCGCAAGATATTCGCTCTCCTTGTCCACGTCGCGGTGCGGCTGGGTTTTCATAAACTCGATATAATCGAGAAACTGCTCGGTTACTTTGGATACGAACACGTCCTCAATCCTGATTTGCGCTATATTGATAAGATGCAGCAACAGGTCAAGCGGGCCTTCGAAATCGTCGAGAACGGTATTGTAATCGACAACCGATTCAAAATTTTCTATATATTTACTTTCAATCATATTCTAAAAACCGATAGGTAGCCCGAAAATACTGTTCCAGATTGCCGTAATCGGGAACCCTATAATATTTTGGGCAAACCACTGCACATAGCCTAAAATATCGAAATATATCACGTACGGAAGATTTGTGTATTCTATGAGTAAATCGCACAAAAAGCTTTCCACTACGAGAAAAATAAGGATATAGTAGCCGTAATTTTTCAAAAACCTTCTGACCGGATTTATTTCTCTGGTAAGCGACTCCACCACCCTGAACCCGTCCAACGGATAGAGCGGTAAAAGATTAAATACAAACACCGACAGACTATAAAGATAAATAAGAAAAAATACCGAGGAAACGAAATATATGAAATGATAAAGCGCAGTTGAGGTTATCACTACTTTTGCGATAAGAAGGTATAACGGATACGCCAGAAATGCAATAATATAGTTCGTAACTACTCCCGCAATAGCGGTCGTAAACAAGCCCTTTCTGAACTTACGGAAATTATATGGATTTATCGGAACGGGTTTGGCCCAGCCGAAACCCGTAAATATACATAAAACTATGCCCATCGGCTCTATATGCTTAATCGGGTTCAGCGTAAGCCTTCCGTACATCTTCGCTGTTCCGTCGCCGTTTTTATAGGCTATAAATGCGTGAGCAAACTCGTGCGGAACGAACACAAACAGCACGGCGATTACGGACGCGAGAATTTCAAGAAAATAATTCATTTATTTCAACCTTTCGGGTATTATATCGTTTCTGACCAAATCTTCAAAAGTCTGGGGCTTGACTATATATTCGGCTTTTCCCTCGTTAACGAGAATTACGGGCGGCACAAAATTTCTGTTGTAGTTGCTTGACATAGAATAATTGTAAGCACCCGTGGAAAGCACAGCCATTATATCCCCGCGCCTTGTTTCGGGCAGAGGCACGTCGACGGCAATTATATCTCCGCTTTCGCAACACTTCCCCGCGACGGACACTTTGTCCGTACACGCGTCGTTGGCTCTGTTTGCGAGCATAACCGTATATTTGGACTGGTAAAGCGCGTATCTGGGATTATCAAACATTCCTCCGTCAATGGCAACGTACTTTTTAACGCCCTTTATCTCCTTTACCGCACCGACGGTGTAAAGCGTAATCCCCGCCTCTCCGACTATGGAACGGCCGGGTTCGAGTACCAGATAAGGCTCGTTCATTTTATATTCGCGGGCTTTTTGTTTGACGGTATCTATTATAACCCTTACATAGTCTTTGTAATCGTCGATTTTAAGTTCGGGGTCTTCGTCGTTATACCATATCCCGAACCCGCCGCCGAGGTTTAAAACTTCCGCCGAATAACCGAGTTCGGTTTTCATATCGGCCATAAACCGCATAACCTTTTCTGCGGCGAGCGCAAATGACTTCTTTTCGAATATCTGGGACCCGATATGGCAATGAAAGCCTTTTAAACGCAAGTTTTGTTTGTCAATAACGTACGCCGCCATTTCTTCCGCTGTTCCGTCCGATACTGAAAATCCGAATTTACTGTCGGTCCTAGCCGTCTGTACAAAAGCGTGCGTATGCGCCTCGATACCGGGGTTGATACGTATAAGTACGTTTTGAATTTTACCGCGTTTCGCGCATATTGCGTTCAATATATCGGCCTCGCCGAACGAGTCCAGCACAACGGCGCCGATACCGCAATCGACTGCAAGTTCAAGCTCCGAAAAAAGCTTGTTGTTACCGTGCAAATATATTCTGTCGGCAGGAAATCCCGCTTGCAATGCAGTATACAGCTCGCCTGCGGACACAGTATCCACTCCGATATTCTCGCTTTTGGCAATAGCATAGACCGCCGTGCAGGAAAACGCTTTCGACGCGTAAAGCACGGTTCCGTTGCCGCCGTAGCATTCGTCGATAGTATTTTTATATGCGCGCATCATATCCCGTATATGTTTCTCGTCTAAAACATACAACGGCGTGCCGAATTTTTCGGCCAGTTCAACCGTATCCGCCCCGCCTATTTCAAGATGTCCAGCACCGTTAATTTTCAAAGTATTTCTTCCGTTCATACCAAGCCTCGAAAATATATAGATATATTTTAGCAAAATCGGGCTTAATAGTCAATTAAATAAATGTAAAAAATGGCGGCATCCTCAAACGCGGATGCCGCACTTAATTTGTGTTTTATATAGCCCAGTTTTCCGATATATCCTTGAAATAATCTCCGAAACCCGCTTTCTGGACGTCTTCCGCCGAAACTACGTTTACGGTGTCATAGAGAACTCCGTCCTTGTAAACTTCTATTTTACCCACGTTCTGGCCCTTTTGCACAGGCGCTTTAACGTCGTACGCGATAATGATGTGCGTCACGTCGGGCGACTTATCTGCCGCCGAAAATACGTAACTGTTGCGCTCGGGACAAACCGCGAAGGAATGTTTCTTACCGCCGCTGACGGTGAATTCGTCGTTCAGGGTAACGTCTTTGTCAAGCACTATTTTATTTTTATAGTTCGCAAAACCGTAATTAAACATATTCACTGTCGAGGCGAACCTGTCGTCGCTGCTTTCCGCGCCGAGTACGACGGATATAAACCTGAGGTTATCCTTCTTGGCCGTTGCGGCAAGACAGAACCCTGCCTCGTTCGTAAAGCCCGTCTTTCCGCCGTCGCAGGACTGATAGCGTCTTATAAGCTTGTTGGTGTTAGTCATAGACGTAGTTCTGTTGTCGGGGTGAACGAAATCTTCCAGCCATATTCTGCTGTAATTAAAGTAATTCTCATACGACAGCAGATTTTTAAACATCAGAGCGACGTCGTGCGCGCAGGAATACTGCGGTTCCTTAGGCAGGCCTGTGCAGTTTGCAAACAGCGTATCGCTGCAACCGAGTTCGCTTGCCTTTTTATTCATTTGCGCAACAAAGCTTTCTTCGCTGCCTGCAACCGCTTCGGAAATAGCAACGCAGCTGTCGTTTGCTGAGCAGACGACTATGCTTTTTAAAAGCTGGTCGACCGAATATTTGCAGCCGCTGCCCAAAAACACCTGCGACCCGCCCATTCCCGCGGCGTTTTCGCTGGCGGTAACGGTATCGTCAAGCGAAATTTTACCGTTATGAATGGCTTCCATTGCCAGAGTGAGAGTCATTACTTTGCAAACGCTTGCAATAGGCATACGGACGGTTTCGTTCTGCTTATAAACACATTCGCCCGAATCATAATCCATAAGATAAGCCGACTTGCAATTTTTTACGAGATCGCCGTCGACAGATTGAACTTTAAATCCCGCGGTCGCCGTACTTCCGGCGATTAGACACGCGGTACACAATACCGATATAATTTTTTTCATATCAGTATTATGCGGATTAAAAAAGTAATTATACTATAACTATCACTACCCTGAAAATTATATTTACCAGCGTGAGTAAAATTAGCGTGTTTAGAACAGCCAGTGCGGCGGGAATGCAAAACACGTACTTTTTGTTGATTATCCTGCAAGTTTCGCAAATAAAGCAGTATCCCAACAGCGCGCAAATCGAGGTCGGAATAAACACAATTATCGCCACCGTTATTCCGCCGAAAGAATTAAGGCCGATTAGTATTGCCGAATAAACCGAAAAATACAGTCCGCGGATAAAAAAGATTACAAGCGTAACGTACTTATATTTGCAAAAATATCCCAGCAGAAAAGCAAGATAAATGAAGATCAGCTCGCTCAGTAAATGCGGAAATATCAGACTGCCGTTATTGAAGTTGAAAACGTAATAGACGTAGTTATCGGCGAATAATTCAAAGTATATATTAATATTTACAAATATGTAAAGTACTATGCCACATATAATTGAGCATATCAGCGTCAATAAGACGGCAAAAATATACTTTTTATCCCATTTATATCCTTTAAAAGACAAATTCCTCATATACAATTATATGAGGAATTTGTCTTTAATATGAACTTAACATTTTATCGATAGCTATTCCGTATCCCCTCGTCGGGTCGTTTATAAACACGTGGGTTACGGCGCCTACCAGTTTTCCGTTTTGTACGATGGGGCTTCCGCTCATTCCCTGCACTATTCCGCCGGATTTTTGAAGAAGTCTTTCGTCGTCGATTTTAATTACAAAGTTTCTGTTATCTTTATTGTGTTTGTCAGTCTTTACGATAGAGATTTCATATTTCGCGGGTTCGTTTCCGCGTATCGTAGTGTAAATACAGGCTTTACCTATCTTAACCTCTTCAATCGGGCACTTCTCTATTCTGGTGAGTTTGGAAGTGTCGAAACCGTCCGAAAGGTCTCCGAATATTCCGCAAGCGCAGTTCAAAGTTGCCTTGCCTATCATACTTCCGTTTTCAAACGCGCCGCGCAGTTCTCCCGGCGTTCCCCTGACCCCCTTTTTAACGTCGTAAATCAGGCAGTTAAATACGTTTCCGCCGGTTATTGGAATAAGATTGTTGTTTATATCCGCCACGGGGTGGCCCAAAGACGCAAACTTTTTATTGGCTTTGTCGATATAAGTTACGGTACCGACGCCGTTCAAGCTGTCTTTTACGAGAACACCAAGTCTCTTACTGCCCGTAGACAAGTCCGTTGCGGGATTTATGTCTACAATGAAAATTTCGCCGCCGCGTAAAACTTCCACGTTGAATTTTTTATAATCTTTCTCTGCAAGTATGGAATTTATGTCGTCTGCACTGTTTACGTCAGTGCCGTTGATTTTTTCTATTATATCTCCGGTTTTAATGCCGCTTTCTCTGGCCGGCGAACGCATACCGTCCTTCGTTATGACGTCGCAAATTCCTATTACTTCCACTGTCGTAGTATTAAGCGTGAACCCTGCGGGAAATCCGCCCAGATATAAGGAAGACGTTTCCGCGCTTGCCGTCAAGGGGCAGAAAGTTAACGAGCATAATATTACAGCCGCAAATATTAAAAAAGTCCTGACTATATTTTTTCTGAAAAGCATAACAGTATTTTGCGCAGGACGGTTCAGAATATACAAAAAAATAGCGGTAAAAAATTCCGCTATTTATTTTTTATTTTGTTAATGAGTTCCTCGGCGTGGCGCCTTGCCGTATCCGAAGATACGCTGCCCGTAAGCCTCATAATTTCGTCTACTTTCTCGGAACGGCTTAACCGTTTAACCCTTGTAAGAGTTTTTCCGTTTTCTTCGGTTTTATATATAAGGAACTGCGCGTCGCTCGCCGCGCATATCTGCGGCAGATGCGAAACCGCCAGTATCTGCGTGGATTGCGATATGCTTAAAAATTTCCCAGCTACGGTGTCCGCAGTGTAACCGCTTATTCCCGAATCTATTTCGTCGAATATATAAGTTGAAATACCGTTTACATTTTTAAGCCGCGTCTTCACCGCGAGCATAAAACGACTCATTTCTCCTCCGCTTATTACTTTGCTAAGCGGTTTCAGCGGTTCGCCCTTGTTTGCGGAAAACTCGAAATAAATTTTATCGCAACCGTTGGAAGACGTTAAATTCGCGGTTTCGAAATCGTAATCGTTGAAATGCACACCGAACTTCGCGTTCGGAATATTCAAAGTTTTCAGTTCCGTTTCCACGTCCAGACAAAAAATTTTGGCCGTAGCTTTTCTCATTTCCGTAAGCTCGCGGCATAACGCGAATATCTTCTTGTCGCACGCCGCGATTTTTTCGGTATACTTTTCTATAAGCTGCGCTCCGTCGGTTATCGCCTCGTACTCTTCTTTCGCTCTGTCCTTATAGGCGATAATTTCCTCTTCCGTCCCGCCGTATTTCTTTCTCAGATTCTTGATAAGACTTAACCGCTCTTCAACCTGTTGCGCCTCGTCTGCGTCGAAAGATAAATTATCGGCCAAATCCGCAACGGTTTCTGAAATATCGATAATTTCGGTATTGATATCTTCAAGCCTTTCGCAAACCTGCGAATAGCACTCGTCAATGCCCGAAATCCTGTTCATTTCGTGACTAGAGGCCGCAATCCCGTCGATACACCCCCCGTCGTCGGAGAGCGCTGAAACGACGGTATTTAACGCCGAAAGAATTTTTTCGACGTTGATAATCTTGTTTTGTTTTGCTTTCAGCTCCTCGAACTCGCCTTCTTTGAGTTCCGCGTTCTCTATTTCCCTGATTTGGTATTCAAGTAAATCCAGCCTTCTCGCACGTTCCGTCTCGTCGCCGCCAAGCGCCGAAATTTTGGATTTATATGTTTTTTTCTCGGAAATCAACTCCGCAAGTCCGGATTTGATATTCTCGGCTTTTTTCCCCGTAAGTCCGTCGATTACTTTTAACTGATTGTCCTCGTCCAGAAGGAAAAAATGCTCGCTTTGTCCGTGCACGTCGACAAGGTGCTGCGTAACGTTTTTAAGCATAGAAACCGTTACGCCGTTTCCGTTTATTTTAATGGCGTTTTTTCCTTCCGTCGTCAATTTACGCGAGATTATTATTTCTCCGTCGGTTTCTATGTCGTACTCTCTCAGAACTTCCAACGCCTTACTGTCATTATCCACGTTAAATTCGGCCTTGACGAACGCCTCGGTTTCGCCGTATCTTATCATCGTCCTGTCGGCCTTACTTCCGAGAATAAAGTTAACAGAGTCGAGAATTACGGATTTTCCCGACCCTGTTTCACCGGACAACACATTCAGACCGCTGTCGAATTCTATGTCCGTTTCCGATATTAAAGCTATATTCTTAACGTAAAGTCTGCTCAGCATCAGTATACATACTCTTTAAGTTTCTGCGCTATAACGGAGGCGTTGTCGTTACTGTCGACAACAATCATAAGCGTGTCGTCGCCCGCAACGCTGCCGATAATTTCTTTTATCTGTAAAGAATCGACAAACATACCCGCGGTAGAACCGTTTCCGCGCATAGTTTTTATGACTATCAGGTTATTGGCGTAAT
This sequence comes from uncultured Christensenella sp., assembly GCA_910579705.1. Lineage (GTDB taxonomy): Bacteria > Bacillota > Clostridia > Christensenellales > Borkfalkiaceae > Coproplasma. The sequence goes on along the minus strand of CAJTUI010000009.1, from coordinate 67,396 downwards.
TTATAGTCTGCACGCACTCGCGAAACAGCGTTTTCATTTTACCCCTGACCGAATCGTCGTCGCTTTCAAGGCAGGCGTATTTGTATTTTTTTGTCGTTCCCGAAATTTTATAAAGTTTCAACTCTTTTATATCGCGCGAAATAGTCGCCTGAGTAACGTTGAAGTTAAGCTTGTTTAATTCGGCGCACAGTTCTTCCTGCGTGTCGATTTCCTTAGCCACTATTATTTCCAAAATTTTCTGTTGTCTGACGTTCCTAAGCATTTATTTACTCCATATATTAAGTTTAATTAATAATTTTTTAAAGAAGTCCGAATCCCCGCGGGTAATAAATTCAACCGCAAGTTTCGATTTTTTGACGGTAATAGGTAATTCGTCGTCAATAACGTTTACTATTCTCCCGTCGACTATTACGTTAAGCGGCGATTTCATTCCCTCGGGAATAATTTCCAATACCGATTTATCGTTATAAACCACCGGCCGCGAATGCAACGAATGCGCGCATATCGGCGTCATAATGAAAGCGTTCAAATCCGGCGTGAGCACCGACCCGCCCGCCGACAGTGAATACGCCGTGGAACCCGTCGGAGTACTGACGATTATCCCGTCGGAAATATAATTGTCGACCGTGGAGCCGTCAATAACGGCGCGTAAATTAACCGTATTGCTGAAATCCTGCCCGCCAGTACTGCGCTGGATAACCAAGTCGTTCAAAGCGACGTAATGCTCGTTGCCGAACGTAATTTCAAGCATAGCACGCCGCTCCGTGGGGAACTTTCCTTTGCTTAAAAGTTCTACCGCCTCACCGGCGTTATCGGGCTGAAATTCGGTAAGAAACCCGAGATGCCCGTAGTTGATGCCGAGAATTTTCACGCCGCGCTTCGCACAACAAGCCGCTACGTTTAAAATTGTTCCGTCGCCGCCCAGAATTAACAGCACGTCCAGATTTCCGATATCCTCGTAAGAATTTACTATAACGCAATCGATACCCTTGTCCGTAAGCTGTTTTTTTATATTTTCCAGATACGTTTTATTTTCGGTTAAGTAATTTTTATTATAATAAATTCCCGCTCTCATCACGTTTATTGTATAACATTTTATACAAATATGCAAACAAAAAAGCCTATTAAATTAGAATTTTAATAGACTTTATTAATCTTTATTTTTATTCATTTTTGCGCCTTTTTCAAGCAGGACGACATACTCTATATTTTTACCTTTGACTATGGGCGCAAGGGTAATTTTTTGTGCAACCAAACCGCAACTTTCGGAAAACTCCAAAATCTTTCGTACAATGCTTTCACGCAGTTTCGCGTCCCGCACAATGCCGTTTTTACCCACCTTCCTGCTCTCGCATTCGAACTGCGGTTTAATCAGCGCCAGCACCTGCGCGCCGTCGTCGAGAACGCCGCTTACCGCGCCGAGGATATAAGTCAGCGATATGAAACTGACGTCTATAACCACGCCGTCCAGCTTTTCGGAAAACAGAGATTTATCTAGGTTTCTGGCGTTAAAATTGTCTATGACAACCGTTTTCCCGTTCAATAGACTTTTGTCCAGCTGGCTTTCGCCAACGTCTATGCAATAAACTTTTGCGGCGCCGTTTTTAAGCAGGCAGTCGGTAAATCCGCCCGTGCTTGCGCCTATATCCGCATACACCTTGTTTAACGGCGAATACCCGAAATCCTTTATGGCCTTGGCAAGCTTATACCCGCCTACCGACACATAGCTTTCGGCTTGGAGTATTTCCAGCTTGTCGTTTTCATTGAAATCGTAAGCCGCGTCGACGCGTTTACCGTTCACCGATACAAGCCCTTTGGCGATTGCGGCGGCCGCTTTATTGCGCGACCCGAATTTTTCGGAGAGATATTTATCTATTCGCATTTTTTATATAGTCGTAAATCGCCTCGCAACTGACTCCGCGCTCGGACATCAAGTCCGCCACGCCGCCCTGCGGGATAAATTCGTCGCCGTAAGCAAAGTTCTTTATTACTTTTCCGCCTGCGGCGAAGTACGTGTTTACAAGCGAACCGAACCCGCCGACAAGCATATTGTCCTCTACGGTTAAAATATGTTTCTCTTTCAGCCCGTCGAGCATTTCGCCGTCAAGAGGTTTTACAAACCTCGCGTTTATAACTTTTACGTTAAGTCCGTCTTTTTCAAGCTGTTGAGCAGCGGCAAGCGAAAGCGTTATTGCGCGTTCGCCGCAGGCGATAACAGCAAAATCACAGTCGCCGTCGTTCAAAACTTCCCACTTGCCGCAGATTATTTTTGCACGTTTTTTAAACACTCGCTTGCCCTCTCTCGGGTAGCGTATGGCCAGCGGCCCGTTGAATCCGACGCTGAATTTAAGCATTTCCTCGAATTCTTTTATATCCTTGGGAACTGCCACCGTCAGGTTCGGCGCGGAACTGAGAAACGACAAATCGAATACGCCCTGATGCGTTTCGCCGTCGGCCCCCGAAATTCCCGCCCTGTCAACACAGAGCGTCACGGGCAGGTTCTGGCTGCAAATATCGATTAGAATTTCATCGTACGAACGCTGCAAAAAAGTCGAATACACGGCGTAATAAGGTTTCAGGCCCTGCGTAGCCATGGCCGCGCACAGAATAGTCGCGTGCTCCTCGCAGATACCAACGTCGATTGCGCGCTCGGGATATTTTTTGAAGAACTCGCCGAGGCCCAGTCCCGAAGTCATCGCCGCGGTGACCGCAACGATTTTGTCGTCCTTTTCGGCAAGCGCCGAGAGCGTTTCGCCCAAAACCTCGGAATACTCTTTCGAAACCCTGTCGGAGCTGGAAATGGAAATTCCGTGCGTCGCCTCGGGATTTTCTTCGCAAAATTCGTAGCCCTTGCCTTTCTTGGTAACGATATGCAGTATTACCGAACGGGTTTTAAGCTCTTCCTTTATTTCCGTCAGTTTATCTATCATTGCGGCAAGGTCGTTGCCGTCGTACACTCCGTCGTATTTGAACCCGAACCGTGCGAAGATATTCGCGTGTTTTTCGCGCTTGCACTTCTGCTCGCTGTCTCTGCTGAGTATTTCAAGGTATTCGTGCATACTTCCGACCGTGGGCGCGATTGACATTCCGTTGTCGTTGAGTATCACCAGAACGCGCGTGTTTAAAAGCCTTAAACTGTTAAACGCCTCGTAGACAAGCCCGTTGTTGAACGACCCGTCGCCGATAACCGCTATAACGTTGAAGTCTTTCCCCTCCACGTCGCGGGCTTTCGCAATCCCCAGCGCCGCGGATACGGAAGTCCCCGCGTGGCCCGTATTATAACAGTCGTACTCGCTCTCTTCGCGTTTGGGAAAGCCCGAAAGTCCGCCCTTTACACGTATCTTATCGAACTGAGCCGCGCGGCCCGTGATAAGCTTGTGTGTATAGCATTGGTGGCCAACGTCGAAAATGAGTTTGTCTTCGGGGAAGTCAAACACCTTATGTAACGCAACTGTCAGTTCGACCGCGCCGAGATTGGAAGAAAGGTGTCCGCCGTTTTTAAAGACCGTAGAAATAATAATTTGCCGTGCCTCCTCGCAAAGCGCGGAAAGCTGCGGCAAATCAAGTTCTTTTATATTTTTACTGCTTATCTGATCAAGCATTATTTTTCCTTTTTGAAAAGCGTCGTGAATTTGGCAAAACCGAAAACTATCTGTTTATTGAATTTCACTGCAAAATGTTTGAAAATGGCCTTGCCGCCGACTGTGAGCGCGCCGATAACCGCGCTGACCCCTATCGAGGCGATAAGTTCCATAGTAGTGCCGCCGCTCGCGGCGATATATACCACAAGCGCCGTGCCCGCGGCGCCGCTGACGATACCGCAGATGTCGCCGATAACGTCGGCGAAAATACTGCCGAGCTTGGTCGCATTGCGACAGAGCGAAACCGAACGCTTTGCGCCCTTGATTTTATTCGAGGCCATAGCGTGGAACGCTTCGGGACTGCAAGTCATTATCGCGTTTGCGAGCACGTCGCAACCGATATTGAGCGCAAGCAGAACGACGAGCGCGATAACGCATACATAGACGGGACTGCCCTTAATGGAAATTTCGGTAAGGAAACTGAATACAATCGTAAGTACGAATGAAATCAATAGCACCGAAAGCCCCCAGGCAAGCCAACCCGGAACGCGCTTTTTCTTCTGTTTTTGTTTTTTCTTTTTGTTTCTCGCTGTTTTTTCGTTCTTGTTTAAACTGTCGTCTTTATCCATATACCAATTAAATTTAAAATACGCACTCCTTTATCGTGCGTAAAAAAAAGTAATATAGTGGTTTATATTAAATAAACTTTGCGGCTTAGGTTCGGTAGGATTTCCCTCAGGTTCACTCCCCGTCGCCGAAGAAGCAGTTTCCTTTTAAGAACCTGAACGCACAGGCATAACCGAATCACCACTTAGTCCACACCGTAATCTCTAATATAAAAACAGTCTAGAAGCTTTCCTTGACAATGGCTGCTGAGCTTATCTTCTTTTGCAAAATCAATTTCAAGCGGCAATAGACAACTGCGTTTGGCCGAACGGAAATTGTCGTAAAATCCGCTATCCGCTGTTTTCACTCAAAGCAGGCTACTCTGTACCAAGCTTTCGCCTGATAGCAGGTTTATACTGACAAAATTTATTTTTGCCAGCCTCCACGGTAAATGGGTTAGGCTGCGGTATGCCGTTACCAAGCTCCCATAAACCTTTACTCCCAGCATTCACCCACTTTTGGCAAAAGCAAGCAAACACCAGAAACTTCATCGATATGCCCTTTGACGGTATTTTACCCCCGCCTTCGCATCAACAGAAATTGACTAGAATACTGCACCACTATATCTGTTACGGTTATTGTAACACAATATTATATTAATGTCAATAGAAAATCAGTTAATTCTTTGGCGCACGAAATTGACGGTATCTCTTAAAAACGCCGTATCTCCGTCCGGCGCCTCCAAAAGCTTAAAGCAATTTTCGGCCAGCAAATCCGCCTTGACCTTACTTCCCGAAAGCCCGTAAAGCCTCACGCCAGTGTACTTGCCCTCGGCGCTGTCCTTGCCTATGCTCTTACCCAGATTTTCGAAACTGCCTTCAACGTCCAGTATATCGTCCGTAAGCTGAAACAGGAAACCGAGGTTAAGCGCAAAGGCTTTAAGCTCCGAATAATATTTCCCGCCGCAAAGTATGCTCGGCGTCATCACCGCCGCCATAATAAGCTTTGCGGTCTTGTGTTCGTAAATAAAATCGAGCACGTCCTTATCCACGGTCCGGTCGTTTTCGTGCAACAGGTCTGCGGACTGTCCCGCAATCATTCCCTCTATTCCCGCGCAGTCGCATATATATTTTGCGGCAGAAATATATCCGTCGCCCTTGAAACACTCGCCGAAAAGCACGGAATACGCCGTGTTAAGCAATCCGTCGCCCGCGAGAATGGCGTTATCCGCGCCGAAAACCTTGTGGTTGGACGGCTTGCCGCGTCTGAAATCGTCGTTATCCATATCGGGTAAATCGTCGTGGATAAGCGAATACGTGTGTATGAGTTCGAGTGCGAGCGCAAAATTGTCCAGCTTGTCGCTTTCAATACCGAGTAAATCCCCCACCGCATACATAAGAACGGGCCTTATTCTTTTACCGCCCAGTTTCAGACTGTATTTAAGACTTTCGGCGAGAATTTCGGGAGTTACGTTCAGTTTGTCGTAAAATCTGTTTAACACGTCCTCGAACGCGTCCTGATAACGTTTGTATTTTGCTGTGAAATCCGTCAAGTTTATCTCCTTACCGCGGCGCAATAAGTATTATATAAAAGCATAGTGATTGTCATAGGCCCGACGCCGCCCGGCACGGGCGTTATGTACGAGCATTTATCTTTAACGTTCTCGAAATCGACGTCCCCGCAAAGCTTTCCGTTTTCGTCACGGTTCATACCCACGTCTATCACGACCGCACCCTCTTTGACCATTTCTTGCTTAACAAACTTGGCCCTGCCTACCGCGGCGACAAGTATATCCGCGCGGCGGCACTCTTCTTCTAGGTTATGCGTCTTACTGTGACAGACGGTAACGGTCGCGTCGGCGTTGAGAAGTAACATTGCCATAGGCTTGCCCACAATATTGGACCTGCCCAGAACGACCGCTCTTTTTCCGTTTACCTCTATCCCCTCGTATTCGAGCATTTTCATAACGCCCAAAGGCGTGCACGCGACCGAGGCAGTGGCGTTGAGGCACAGGTTACCGATATTGAACGCGGAAAAACCGTCCACGTCCTTTTCTTCGGGTATGAGTTTCAAAGCTTTCGCGCTGTCCAGTCCGTCTGGCAGAGGCAGTTGCAAGAGTATGCCGTGAACTCCGTCGTCGGCGGCCAGACCGACGATAAGCTCTTCCAAAGCCGACTGGGAAGTGTTTTCGGGTAGGTAATATGCGAAAGATTTTATGCCTACTTCCTCGCAGGCTTTAATCTTGTTTCTGACATAGACCTGTGAGGCGGGGTTGTTTCCGACCAGCACAACGGCAAGCCCTATTTCCCTGCCGCGTTCGGTTCTGAACTTTAAAACGTTGTCCTTTAACTTTTCGCGCAGGGTTGCGGCAATCTTCTTTCCGTCTATGATTTTATACACCGGTTTTCTCCCTGATTACCTCCGCGAGTATTCCGCTTACGAACGACGCGCTTTTTTCCGAAGAGAATTTCGACGCGATGTTTGCGGCCTCGTTTACCGATACCGTATCGGGAATATCGTCGCGGTAAAGTATCTCCGCGAGCGCGATAAACAAAACGCTCCTGTCGGCGGGGAAAAGTCTGGCCTCGGGAAACAGTCTGGAACGGCTGTTTAAAATTTCCGTGAACTCGTCTTTATGTACGCGGATAATACCGAGCACGTCGTCGCAGTACGCGGTATCCTTTTCGTCAAGCTTTTCTTTTGCGTAAAGCGACTGTTTAAAAACCCCGTCGGTTTCTTCCGTAAACTGCGAGGCGAAAATAATTTTGAATAATGTTTCTCTGGCTGCGGTTCTCATAACCCTCCGTTAAAAAATACAAATATTCCCTTAAAAAATTTAAGGGAATAAACGTAATATTACAATGCCGAATTTTCGGGGAAATTTACGTCCTGAACGTGGACGTCAACCTTCGCAACCTTATATTTCGTCATCGACTCGACGTTGTGTTTTATCGATTGCTGAATCCTGAAAGCGAGCGAGGAAACGTTGCAGTTGCTGTCCACCTTAACGCTTATATCAGCAATAATGCCTTGTTTTTCGAAATTGAGTTTTACGCCCTTGTTCTTCGTATTGAGTAAAGTAACGCCCTCCACTTCATTGATGGCCAGTGCGACAATGCCGCTTACTATGCCCGAGTTATAAGTCACCTTACCTTTCTGAGTAGACGTAGGGTCGTGCCTGAAATGTGCCATATCCAGTCTCCTTGACATTAGTATAACACCTTTTTTCGGATTTTGCAACTACTAAATCAGATTTGTGAGTAAACAGGCATTATAATTATGTTGAGAGGATTAACGCCCGCCTCTTCTTTAAGGCAATTATATATCGAAAGCGCGGTTTCGGTTTTAAGTTCGTTGGAGTTGATAAACACGTTTACGTTATCGGAATCAACGCCGATAGAAACTACCGCGTCGGAAAATCCTTTTGATTTGATCATAGTTTCGAGTACAAGCTCTTTTTCCATTATCTCAACTATCTTCATTTTGAGATTAACGGCCTCGGTGTACTTTTCGCTGCCCTCTTCATAGAGCGCTATAACGCTGTCAATCTGCAACAGTTCTTCGCTTCTGGTCGTCGTCCTTTCGGAACGGTAGGTTGAGAAGTAGTTCGAAGTGGTGATTGCCGTGTCGCCGTTTGCGGTTCTGTTTTTGGCAAGCAGAACGTTGAGCACTGCCGTTACGGCAAGCAAGAGTACGAGTGATGACATTACGATAATTTTTTTGGTTTTTGACATAAATTTCTCCTTATACAGTCATTGAATAGATTGCAATAATTTTTTTGTCGATATTCAGCGCCGTTGCTACGGCGTTTAAAATGTTGCTCCTCGTCATAATATTGTTTGCGCCTTCGCAGACAATTACCACTCCGAGTATTTTTCCTTCGTTTTCCGTTATCATTACGTCGGTGGCCCCAACCCCGTCTATGCTTGACAGGATACCCGTTAGTTTGACCTCGGTTGCGGTCTTTTCCTTGCTTGCGGAAATCGACGAAGATGATTTTTTTCCTTTGTCTATTAAATAAACGGTACCGATAAGTATCGCGATAAGCAGGACTACTATTATTATTTTTTTGTTTTCTTTCACGTAATCAATAACTTTTCGCATATACTGTTATATTTATATTTCACAAAAATCCCAAATATTCATAGAAAATATCACTATTTTTAAGCATTTTTTGCCTTATTTTCTAAGGTAAATTCACTTATTATCATTTAGCGTCATTAGCTGTCACTTGTACAGCGTGGACAAACTGTGGACAAATGAGGTCAAAATGGAACGCACAGAAACAATAAATTTACAACAACTTAAAAAGGAATATAGAGCGAAGATAATAGAGTTTCTCAACGGTAATGAAACCGAATTAAAGTTCGACTTCGCGCCATTCGACATAATTGTATCTATGATTGAACAGATACTTTTAGAACTAAATTACAAAGCTGATTGCGACTATGTACAGAATACAAAAAGCTTAGGTAACTATACCTGCTATACCATATTTATAAATGAAAGCACCGCCGCTTGCCTCACTCTTACCTGCGGCGCATACATAAATCTTTGCAAGTACAATGTACTTGATACATTAAATAAGGAGGAAACGCAAGTAGAAAATAATGTTGTTCAAAAGAAAGAAAAAGGTTCTACGAAGATTTAGCATCGTAAACCTTGAGCAAGACACTATTCTTCAACGAAGGAATGACAGAACTCGCTCTTTTGACGTAATAAAAGTAGCTGAAAGCGATGAAGAAAAAACCGTATTAATGATTACAGAAAAAAAAGCGAACAAGATTGTTAAGTGTCTGAACGAAATATTTGACAAAATGTTTAACGAGCAAGGTTGGTTTGCCAAATGTTTAGATGAGCCAGACCCGTTCGACTTGTAGGTAGCTTATGACATTATTTCTTATAGTAGCACTCATTGTTTTAGTCATATCGTTCTCTCAGGCAGTTGACAACAAGTAGCCAGAACAAAATACTTTATGGTTAAGTCGTGGTTGCAAAATTTACTCAACTATTATGATGTAAATATTGCTATTCCCTCCCGTGAAGACATCCTCGATACTCTCGGCAACAAAAACTATTTCAAAGACTTAGAAGAGTTGCTGAGTTACATCGACCTTAGCGGCAACTCCCGTATCCCCAATTATAGACCAGCGTCTGATATGCTTTATTTAAAGTCGCTGTGCATACTTGGTTGGTATGGGTTCTCGCAAGAAGAGATTGTTTCGCTTCTCATAGCTGATTTAAAGCAATTCGAAGGCGGTTATTTTATTAAGCGAAATGATACCCTTATTCCCTTAGGATATAATGAGTATCAAGTGCTAAAAAGCTTCTCTCTTACCGACTGCTGTCAAGGATATCCAACAGGTAAATTGGTTTATTATAAAGACACTCACTACTTGTTCCGTCCGGTCTTAAAAAGCGACAATGCAAATAAGGACTCTACCACCGTCCTCAGTATTAAAACCTTAATTAAAAAGTTTAATAATAACAATCCAAGAAACATCAATATATCTTTTGTATCTTTAAGGAAGAACCGAGTATTCACTGAAATTTATAATGATAAGGCGGATATAGGTCTTACCGAAAAAGTTGCAAAGCATTTTGGTTCAGATGCTAACCTAACAATTAATCTGAAAAAAGAATACACAAGTTGGGTAAAAAGCGTGAAAGAAATATAAAGCTAACTACTTTATATTTTTTTGAAATCGACAAGCCACTTGTGTACGGTATTAGCTATGTGGATTTGGTTTGATTTACTACTACCTATCTCACTCCCTTATTTTGGGAGGATACATAAATGAAAGGGCAGAACATCTTATACACTGTTAAGGAAGTTGCAGAGCTCTTAAAGACGAATGTAGATTATGTTCACAAATTAAGGAAAAGCGGTTTACTACCCTTCCTTAAAATTGGACAGTATAAAGTTCGTGCTGAAAGCCTCTACATTTTCCTTGAACAATATGAAGGGAAAGACTTGACAGACCCTTTCAATGTAAAGGAGTTAGATTACAATGTCTAAAATCAGCGTTCGAGATAGGAACAAGAACACGGGAAGAAAGCCTAACTGGGGCTATCGATTTGAGATAGCGAAAGTGAATGGCAAAAGACAATGGGCATCCGAGTCAGGGTTTCGAACAAAGAAAGAAGCCGAAGAAGCTGGTGCTAAAGCGTTCGCCGATTACAATGGTATCACCGTACAAAATAAGTACGCTTCGATAAGTGTCAGTGATTTCATTGATATTTGGATTGAGCAATATTGTACCCCGAACTTCAAGTACAATTCACAGAAAGCTTATATACAGGTCATCAACCAATATATCAAGCCAGCACTTGGGAAGTACTATCTGACAAAAATAACTTCAATAATAGTCAATGAGTTCATCTCAGAAGTCGTCAAGGGTAATAAAAGTCCAAGATTATACTACCGAATATTGGGCGTGCTTAGGTCAGTCTTCACTTACGCTATCCACCCTCTTCGGATAATTAATAATAATCCTACGGACTACATTAAGATACCGAAATCGGCTCAAAAGAAGAAACCTAAAGAACGAGAAGTTGTTACGCCGGAAGAGTTCGGAACGATTATGGAGCTGTACCCATTCGGTAACAAGTTCCATATCCCATTGCTTTTGGGTTGGTATAACGGTATGCGACACGGCGAGGTCTTTGGTCTTGTTTGGGAAGACATCGATTTTAAAAATAAGGTAATCAATGTTGAAAGGCAAGACGAGGTTTCGCGCTTAAAAGGCGATATAGTTGAAATCCAATGTAGCCCGCCGAAGTACGACTCTGTACGAAAGATAAGTATCGGTGACAACCTGCTACAAGAACTTCTAAGAGAAAAACAACGACAGGAAAAAGCTGAAGCGCTTGCCGGCGACGAAGGATATATCTCCTATATAAAAGATGACGCCACCATCATTCAGGTTAAGAAAAAACTGCGCCCAGATTTAACAGGTAAGAAAATTGTTCACCCGATAATCATAGCAGACAACGGAAGAATAATTTGCAGGGCTTATATAGAACAGGTTTGTAGAAAGATTAGCAAGCAACTCGGAAAGAATATCACCTTCCACTGCTTACGACACTCCAACACAACCACTTTGTATGAGAACGGCGTTCCAGTTAAAGCTATTCAGCAGAGGCTCGGACATAAAAGTCCTGAAACAACTATGAAGACTTATGCTCACAACACTCAAAAAATGACAGACATCGCCGTCAGCACGATAGATGATTGTTTGATACACAGTCTGAATAGTTGTGGACAAAATGTGGACACATTGTTAAACTAAACACAATATATAGTGTTTTAAGTACCAAAACAGCCAATATATAGTATAATTTAACTACTTTTCGCATATACTGTTATATTTATATATCCGCGCCCGTCCAAATATGCGTAAATATCTTCAATTATTTTTTCGTTTCGGGTATTTACCTCCACTTCCACGGAGTTCAGACGGAAATTCCCTTCTTTATATATAATATCGACCTTGCAGTCGCATTCTTCTTTGAATGTTACCGAAAGTATTTTCTCCAATTGCTCGCTCTGGTTCTCGGAATATACTTTACATATATATACATAGTCGAACAGCGGCTCGTCCAGCGGGTCGGATTTGAGTTTGAATACGCCGGATATGGGCTGTATCAGTACAAGTATGCAGGCCATACGCATTACAAACACTATGCTTTTATTGAGTTTACCTTCGGGAATGACAAGCGATACGATTACCGAAAGGAATATAACGCCCGCGGCGGTCAACAGATAGGTTTTCATATAAAACTGTTTGCGGAGTTGATTATAAGCATTATTATAAGCGCGTACATAAACGCGACGGTTAATAGCCCCGCAATAAAATATTCGATGTCTTTGGATAAGTCCGACAGCATAGAAAACAAAGTGTTTTCGCCTATCGGCTGAACGACCGCACCGACGAATTTCAAAATTAACGAAAACGCGATAAGCAGAATTATCGGCCCGATCAACTCAAACAGCAACAATATAAGTCCGCACAGCCCGACAGAACTTTTTATCAAAAGGCCCGCGGAAGTGAGCATATCGAAACCGCTGGATAAAAAGTTACCTACAATGGGCACGGAATTGCTTACAACGTACTTTGTTGCCTTGAAAATTATGCCGTCGAATAGCGAGGACGCGGTGCTTTGCATAGTAATGAAAATACTGAACACGGTCACTGTTATTCCGATGACCCATTTCATTATGCTCTTTATTAGCATTGCGACGCCCGAGAACGACATTTGCGGATTGAGTTTGGAAAGAAAGTTTAATACTATAACCGCTATCGTCGCGGGGAAAATAAACGCGTTGATTATCTCCACCGCCCCGCCCGACAAAAATATCGCCGAGGGCTGGTATATGGCGGCAGTGCCCGTTCCGCCCGTCAGCACGGTCAGCGTGGCGAGAATGGGCGTTATAATTTCAATCTGGCGTTTTACGTTTATTATGCAACCTATGCAGTCGGAAACTATTCCCGTAAGCATAGACGCAAGTATCAGAATTATCAGGCAGTAACAGGCCAGATGTACTATCTTGGACGTGGATTTACCCAAGAGATTGCCCTCCGCCGAGCTTACCACCGCGGAAAGCAAAGCAACGGCCGTTATTTCGGCAAACGCGGGAATAAGCGCGATAACGTTTTTGAAAATAACGGAAAACAGCTCGCTGAGGTATCCGCCGTAGTCGGTGTTTACATTGCCGTGGATGAGATATTGTACTATTTCGACCGCGGTGTCCCCGAAGTTGAAAAGATAGCTGTCAGAATGCTCGTCAAGGTATTTTTGGAGTTCGCTAAGGTCCAAATCTTCCAGAAGCGAGGAAATACTGTCGTTTATTTCCTGCTTTCCGTCCTCCGCAAAAGCGGCTATCCCGCCCGCGGCCAGAAGTATAACGGCGGTGACTATTAAAATAATCAGAAAAATCAGGCGTTTTTTCATACCAGATTGATAAGCGATACGATAATTTTGTATGTTGCGTTGAGGATAGGTATCGATACTACGAAAATAATTATTTTACCGCAAAGCACAAGCTTGTCCGCAATACTGTTAAAGCCCATATCGCTTATCGAACTTGCGGTGAGTTCCACCAGAAAACCTATGCCTATAATTTTGAAAATAATTCTTATTATATCGTTGTCTATTCCCGCGCCCTCGGTAAAGGACTTGATAAACTCCACGCTTTCGGTTAGGTAGTCGAAAGCGAATAGAAACATAAGTATTCCGCCGGCCGTCAGGCAGAGCGGAACAAGCTCCGATTTATGGGATTTTAAGACAAGCGCGCTTACGGCCGTTATTACGGCTATACAGCAAAGACGTAAGATGTACATCAGAATAGATCGAATAGTTGCCGTATCTGCGAAAACAGGTCGGCAATCATAGATATTACGACTGTCAGCACTATGATAAGCCCGACTAGACTGACAAGCGTTGCGATATCGTCCCTGTCCGATTTTTTGAGAACCTGACATATGATTGTAACTATTATGCCTACCGCGGCAATTTTAAAAATAATTGATATATCCATTTATGCAAGCAGTATCGCAGCCAGTACGCCGATAAGAAAAAATATTTTCACATATAAAGAGCTATATTTTTTGTAATCGGTAAAGCTGTCTTCCTTATATTTTTTTAAAATTGTTTTACGTTCGGTCAAATAGTCCACCTGCGACAGCGCGTCGGTCTTGCCGAGGTTTTCGGTATAGTCCCTGATAACGTCCGCGTCGCCGCCGCCGAGCAGGCTTTCTCCCTTTAAAATCGAACTTACATATTTGAACGGCGCCGCGATTTTGTCAATCGACGCCCTCGAATATTTCAAGGTAAGAATAAGCTGCTCGTTGAATTCGTAAAGCTCGGCGAAAATCTGCATTCGCTTTTTTTTACTCGCCGCAAGAAACGTGCCTATCGATGTGGTCAGTCCCACCACCGCTATAAGAATTAAAATTTTTATCATATATTACAGGCGTAACCCCTATTCCGACAAGCTGAACGTAATATTCGAACGGCATAAGCGAGAGTAATTTTCTGTTGCATACGTGCGAGGACGCTATCAGGCATACGCCGCAATCCGCCGCATATTCCGCCGCCGCAATATCCTCTTTACCGTAAAGCTCGTCCGTAATAATTACCTGCGGTTTCATTGCCCTTATCGCGCTTGCTATCGCGCTCTTTTTGTTGTGACAGCGCACAATATCCACTCTGTCGCCCAAATCGAAACCGTTGCCTTCGCCGTCTATCGCTGAAATTTCGTTTCTTTCGTCGAATACCAGAATATTGTATTTGCGGCGGCGACTCAGACTGACGGCAATATCCCTGAGCATCGTCGTTTTACCCAAGCCCGGCCGCGAGAATAACAGCGTGCTGTGCAAGTCTTCTGAAAGAATATGGTTCATAACCGCGTCGGCGCAACCTGAAATAACGTGCGGTATTCTTATGTTCAGAGAAGTAACGTTTTTAATAGCCTGCACTTCTCCGCTCTGGGTCACGTATTCGCCCGCAATGCCTATTCTCACGCCGTGTCCTACCGTTATGAACCCGCTTTTCATCTGCTCCACATAATTGTAGATACAGCCGTTAGTCGCGGACATAATTATTTTTTCCACGTCGTCGACGGCTATTGCCCCGCGCTTGTCCGAAGTCACGCCGCAACCGCTCAGATATTTATATTCGCCCTTGTATTCGATAATGACGGGTTGTCCCTGTCTTATTCTGATTTCTGAAATAAAATTATGGTTGAGATTATCGACCGCATTTTTTATTTCTCTCGGTAAAAAGGACAAACTCATACTTTAATCTATTTCGGCGGCATAAAAAAAAGAACGCTTTATAAAAACGTTCTTGAAATCGGGCGTTGCATTAGCGCTTACTTTATGTTATAATGTCGCTATACATAGGAGAAATATATGAAAAAACTTGTATTGGCGGCGATTGTGATTATGGGCTGTCTTGCGCTGGTTTTCGGCGGTTGCCAAAGCTGCCGCAGTTGTAACGACGAAAGGAATAAGCCCGAATTTTCTGTCGAATTTATCGTTGACGGCGAAAAGTTTTTAACGTCTTACTATTACCTCAATTCAAAAATCGAAGAACCCGATATTAATGAACGCGATAATTACGTTTTCAAGGGCTGGTTTATTTCCGACGCTTACGCCGAAAAATGGAATTTTGCAAACGACGTTCTGCTCGGCGATATGAAACTTTACGGGACTTGGGTAAAAGCCGACGAAGATTTTCACCGCGTGCTATTCTACAACGGAGAAACGCTTATTACAAGTCAAAAGGTAAAAGCGGGCGATTGTGCCGAACCGCAGGTTCTTAACCCGCGAAACGGATACAACTTCGACGGTTGGTTTCTTGACGGTGAAAACTACGACTTCGGGTTACCCGTCGCTCGTGATTTAAAGCTTTACGCGCGTTGGACGGCCGTAACCTATACCGTTAAATTTGTGGCAGACGGTCAAATTATCGGCGAAAGCGAATACACCGTAGAAAACAAGAACGTAACCATTCCGAAACCGCCCGAAAAAGAGCACTATATTGCAAGCTGGAAACAGTTCGACTTGACTTACGGCGACTTGGTTATCGAGGCCGTGTATACACCCGTTATCTATACCGCAACGTTCAAAGCGGACGGAAATATTTATAAGCAAATCAAATACACGGTAGAAGACAGTATTGCGCTTCCTTCCGTTCCCGATAAACAAGGCTATACGGGTAAATGGCCGCAACTCCCTGCATTCGGCGACTTTACAATAAACGCCGAATACACGCCAATCGAATATAAGATTAATTTCGTTATCGGCGGCGTTTTATTAAAAACCGTTAGATACACTGTCGAAGACGAATTGTCGTTACCCGAAATAACGGAGCGCGCGGGCTATAAGGGCAGTTGGGAAGAATTCGAAGAGTTTTCCAAACAGGAACTTACCGTCAACGCGGTTTACACGCTTGTACGATACAAGGCGGTTTTTATCGCCGACGGCGAAGTTGTCGCGACCGAATATTTCACGGTTGAAAATATGCGCATAAAAGAACCCGAAGTTCCGCCCAAGAACGGTTTCACCGCTAAATGGCGTGAATACGAGCTTGGATTACGGGATATAGAGATTACGGCGGAATACACGCCGCAACAAACGGAGCGTCGATAAATTACGGCGCTCCGTTTGTTTTATTGATAAATTCTATGCTTTTGAAAGTCAGTTCCACCCAGGCGGGCATAAAACCGCACTTTATCGCGTTCCTTACGGAGCCGATATTCGACCAGGCCGCGCAATAGAACGGAACTTTATCTCTTTTTAAAATTTCGATTGCAAGATTGCTTGTCAGCGCGGCCGCAAGCCCTTGGCGCCTGTACTGAGGAAGAACGTCCACGCCTATCTGCCACATTGTTTCGCAATCGGCCGAGCACGCCGCAAGCCCAATCAACCCGTCTTCGTTATAAGCGCCTATTCCCAGTACGTCAAGCTGCTTGCGTCTTTCGCATAATGCGTTGCTCCACTGCGGTAAATACAGGCTTTGAAAGTCTTCGGGGCCGAGAAGTTTTAACCGATAACCGCATTCGAGCGCTCTAAGCCTGTCAATATCGGGCAGAAAATATTCTGCCATAAAACAGCTTTGCAAGCCGTACTTATTCAATTCGCCGTCGAGTGCGTGCAGGTTCGGCGTTTCGAAACAGTGCACGCGGGAAAACCTGTCAAGAAACTTTTGCACGGTATCCATATACTTTTCGTTGACGGACGCGACTATGTTATTGCCGTAATAAATCAAGTTGCAGTCAAACGGCAGTTCGAGATACTTTCTTGCGCCGCCGTTGCAACCCGATTTGACTATCACGTTGTTTTCGCTGAAAAAATCTTCTTCGCGGCAGTTTGCGTCGATAGCCGACTGCTTTATTGCGGTTTTAAAAATTTCTTTATTACTGTCAATCATTGAAACTCCCCTCTATATCAAAATCAAAACAGCCCCGACTTCGAAGTCGGGGCTGTTTTAAATACTGGTGCACTCGACAGGGGTTGAACCTGCATGGAGTTACCACAAGATCCTTAGTCTTGCGCGTCTGCCAATTCCGCCACGAGTGCTTGCCTTAAAAGCATAGTAATTTTATATTATTTTGAACGTATTGTCAAGCCAAAATCTATTATAATTTAAATTTTTTTAATTAAATTTATTTTATAATTTTGTCTATAATTTCAAACGTTTTACCCCTCAGATTATCAAAATCACCGTCATTATGTATGACATAATACTTTTCAAAATCAAGATTATCGTAATTTACCTGATATTTCAGGCGTTTCTCGACTTCAAGCCTTGAAATATTGTCCCTTGACATAACGGAATTTACGCGTTGCTGCCTGTCCCTTAAAACAACGATAACGCTATCGAAAAGATTTTCGTATCCGCCTTCAAACAACAAAGGCACCTCGCAAAAAGCAATCCGTTCTCCCGCCGTTTCTTCAAGCGCCTTTTTGATAATTTTCGTATGCGTAATTTCGTTTAACCGCCTGAGTTTACCTTCGTCGCCAAACACCGCGGCGGCAAGTTTTTTTCTGTCTACCTTTCCGTTTTCATCCAAAACCGCGCCGAACTCGGCGGTATAAGCTGCGTTGAAAATTCCTTCGGATAAAAGTCCGGAATATATCTTATCGCAGGATACAACCTTATAACCCTGCCGCGCAATTATTTCCGCTACCGTTGATTTACCGCTGCCTATACCGCCGGTTACGGCCACCTTAATATTATTTTGCGTCATACCAATTCTTCCCGACGTGAACTTCTACGGTAAGCGGAACGGAAAGTTTGAAAGCGTTCTCCATTTCATACTTCAAAATTTCAGCCGCCCTGTCCGCCTCGCCCTCGGGTGCGTCAAGTACAAGTTCGTCGTGAACCTGTAAAATTAGTTTCGTTTTGAGCCCTTCCTTTTTCAGCGCGTTACAGACGTTAATCATAGCAATTTTAATGATGTCCGCGCTGGAACCCTGCAAAGGCATATTCATTGCGGCGCGCTCGCCGAACTGTCTGAGGTTGAAATTTGACGAGTTTATTTCGGGAATAACTCGTTTTCTGCCTGTAAGCGTGGAAACGTAGCCGTTCGCCCTTGCAAATTCCACGTTTGCATTCATATAATCTTTGACTGCGCTGTAAGTGGCGAAATACTTTTCTATATATTCCTTTGCGGTTGCAAGCGGAATATCCAGATTTCTGGATAACCCGAAATCGCTTATTCCGTAAATAATTCCGAAGTTAACCGCCTTTGCTTCTCTGCGCATTTTGGGCGTAACGTTTTCGATATTCACGCCAAACACCTGAGAGGCCGTTACCGCGTGTATGTCAATTCCGTTATTGTAAGCGTCAATAAGCTCTTTACAGCCCGAAAAATGAGCAAGCAGTCTAAGCTCTATCTGGGAATAGTCGGCGTCAATCAATACGTTGCCCTTCGAAGGCACGAATATTTTTCTTAGCTCTCTGCCCTCGTCCTCGCGTATGGGAATGTTTTGAAGATTAGGGTTTGCGCTTGACAGCCGTCCCGTCGTCGTTGTCGTCTGGTTAAAGGTCGTACGGATAATTCGCTCGTTTTTAATCAGCGGTTTGAACCCTTCTATATATGTGGAATACAGTTTTTGATAAAGCCTGTATTTCAAAATATCGGCGACTACGGGGTGCTCGTCCTTGATCTTTTCGAGAACATCCGCCGCCGTGGAGTATTTACCCGTTTTCTTTTTCTTTACAGCGGTAATACCGAGCTTGTTATACAGCACGTCGCCGAGCTGGACGGGCGAATTGACGTTGAACTCGCAACCGCAGGACGCGCAAATCTTTGTCTTGTATTCGGCAATTAGTCCCTCGTATCGTTTACCGAGCGTTTCCAGCATTTCATAGCTCACGTTTACGCCCGTTTCTTCCATTTCAAACAAGATGTTTAAAAGCGGCTTTTCTATATTCTCGTAAAGATGAGTCATATTTTCCGCTTCAAGCCTTGCCTTATATTTGTCGAAAAATTCGTAAACAGCAAAAGCCGAATAGTCGTATTCGTACAGATAATATTCGCAAAGCTCTTTTAAGTCTAAGGTCGCCGCATTGTAGTCGCATAAGTATTTCGCAAGCGAAACGTCGTCAAACGCGCATTTGAACTCCACTCCCAGATTTTTGAGAATATGCCTGACTTCTTTACAGCCGAAAGTAATAACTCTGTTGTTTGCGTTAGAAAATACTTCCCTTAAAATTCGCTTAAAATCGTCCGCGCTCACGCCCTCGTTGATAAGGTCGGCGGAGATAGTTATGTTGTACTGCTTTTTATCTACGTATATCCGTGCGTAACGTCCGTCCGTTACGATACTGAAAAGGTTATTGTCGTTTAGCGCGCCCTGAATCTGGGCATAAGATTTGCACTCCACTATTTCGGGATAAACAATGCTTTCGTCGTCCGCCTGCGCTACTCCGTCGAATATGTCAAGATTTAAGAAACTCTTAAACTCGAAATCCGCAAACATCTTCCGCACTTCCGCATTATACTTTTCGGGCGCAAGACAATTTTCCAGTTCGATATCCAGCTCGCAATTTCTGTCAATGGTCGCAAGCTTATACGAAAGATAAGCAAGCTCCCTGTTGTTCATAAGCTTTTCTCTGGTCGAACCTTTA
Organism: uncultured Christensenella sp.; assembly: GCA_910579705.1. Lineage (GTDB taxonomy): Bacteria > Bacillota > Clostridia > Christensenellales > Borkfalkiaceae > Coproplasma. Next base: position 47,564 of record CAJTUI010000009.1, on the reverse strand, counting down.
ATATAGCCGATATTCTCGTAAATCTCGTCAAGCGTGCCGAAACGCGCCAACAACTCGTAAGCGGTCTTTTCGCCTATACCGGGAACGCCGGGGATATTGTCCGATTTGTCGCCCATAAGCGCTTTCAAATCGACTATTTGCGAAGGCGTAATGCCTGTTTCTTCTTTAAAGTTGACAGTGCTGAGTTTCAACAAATCGGATACGCCGCGCTTGGTGTAATACACGTCCGTCTTTTCGTCGACAAGCTGAAAACTGTCCCTGTCGCCCGTATAAATGTACGAGTGCACGTCGAATTTCTTCGAAAGCGTTCCGATAACGTCGTCGGCCTCGAAACCTTCCTTCGAGCACACGGCAACGTTCATTGCGGATAAGAGATTTTTCAACGGCTCAACCTGTGCGGCAAGGTCGTCGGGCATACCTTTACGCGTCGCCTTGTATTCTTCATACATTTTATGCCTGAAAGTGGGCGCCTTTAAGTCGAACGCGACAATAATATACTTAGGTTTCTCGTCGTCGAGCAATTTAAACAATAATTTAACAAAACCGAATATCGCGTTGGTCGGCGCGCCGCTGCGCGTGGTAAACACGGGCGTTGCATAATACGCCCTGTTAAGTAAACTGTTTCCGTCAATTAATACAAGTTTTTCCATACGTTAATTTTACCACTTTTTATATCCGAAATCAATAGTTTGCACCGCTTATAATTTCTTTTTATCGCTCAATTTTTTATCAGTTCCTGCGCCTTGTTTTTTGCAATTTCGAAAGCTTTCGCACAGTTTATTCCGAAGTTTTCAACGCCGCACTCCGCCTGCGTGTCCGTTATCGTACACAAGAATATGAAAGGACGGTATCTGCACGCCAAAATCTGCGCCGCGATTGCCGCGTTGATTTTTCCGACTCCGCTGAAAACGACTACAACCTTCGTTCCCAAAATTTCGCCGCAGTGAAATTCCGCATAGAAAACTTCTGCGTTTTATCGTTTTCGATATGTTTAAGAAAAGGCGCAAGCTCGTCGTCGCTTGCGCAAATTATTCCTATTATAATAATACAAGTCAGCACTTGCGCTTTCTATGCCACGGCCGACAACCGTCAAGCCAACCTTTTTCGTTCCAATATTCGTTATCGATACCGATATTGCCTTTTTTGCGCAACCGCTTTTGTAAAAGACGACAAATTTTAAACTTAATTTTTGTTATTAATTTCGTATGCGCAGGCTTGGAATATTCTATTCCTGCGAATTTGCGTGCAAGCCTATCAATTTTATTCGTTAAACTTTTTCGTTTCTTTTCGGGTAAATTATTCCAGACTATATCGCTCATAAGCGCGCTTGAAAATACTCCGATTTTTGAAATACCCCACCACGACAGACTGTGTTTTATATCTTTTGCTGTGGATTTCGCGCCCGAGCCGATACATTGCGTGATAATTACGGCACGTTTCCCAAACATTTCCGCGGCCGGTCTGTGCGGCATCCAACGATACCCGAAATGGTCTAACAGCGCTTTCATTGCGCCTGTCGCGTGCATAACATACGCGGGCGAAGTAAATACAATCAAATCCGCCTGCAATATCTGTTTTTCTATGGCGTTTATGTAGGAATAATCCTTACAGGCGTCTTCTCCGCGCAAAAAACAACTTGCACAGCCCGCGCAAAAAGCAGGACAGTCTTTCGGCAGATAAAACTCGGTTACCTCTGCCGACCCAAACCTTTTCAGAAAAAGTTCTTTCAATTTATAGGTAACGCCGCGTTTCTCCGTCCCGTTAATTACTGTAACTTTCATACCCGTATCTTACCATAAATCAAGGCAGAAATCAATAGAATTATAAAAAAATAAATCCGAACCATATTATGCTTATGACAAGCAAATAATTCGGATTATATCTTCTGGTGCCGCTGGTCGGGGTCGAACCGACACGGTATCGCTACCACTGGATTTTGAGTCCAGCGCGTCTGCCAATTCCACCACAGCGGCGTACAGCTAACTTATTATATTATATCGTCATATAAAAATCAAGCGTTTTTTGAAACAATTATAAACAAAAGCCCGCCGCGTTTACATTATTCACGGCAGGGCTTTAATTAATTTTATATGAAGTTTTCAAGTATAAGCTTGTCCGCGACCAGAGCAATAAATTCGCTGTTGGTGGGCCGTTCGTTGCCTATGTACACGCGCGCACCGAAAATCGAGCTTATCGCGTCCGTCCTGCCCCTGTTCCAGGCAACCTCGATTGCGTGACGGATAGCGCGCTCGACTTTGCTTGCGGAAGTGGCATACTTTTCTCCTATCTTAGGATAAAGTTCTTTCGTAACTTTATTGATAATAGCAGGGTCCTGCACCGCCATTTTAATACCTTCGCGCAGATAGACAAATCCCTTTATGTGCGGCGGGATACCTATGGTAATAAATATATTACTGATTTTTTCGTCCAAAGAGGCAATCTTGCGCTTATCTCTTATTTCTGCGGAAACTTTATAGGCAGTGCTTTTATCGTTCAGTATATCGTTAATTCTCTCTGAAATCGCTTGAGGCGAAACAGGTTTTATGAAATAATAAATCGCACCGTGATTAATCGCCGAATTAACTATCTTATCGTTATCGAACTCGGACACCATCATCGAGCAACAGGACGGATTTGCGTTCTTTACGTAATCCAGAAGCTTAATTCCGTCAATCCCTCTCAACGCAGGGTCGATTAAAGCTACGTCGGGACTAACGGACTTCAACGCTTCGAGTGCTCCGTCGCCCGTAGTAGCCGCCGCGCAAACGTTGAATTCGCCTGCCGAGTCAAAAAAGTTTTTTAGTTCGTTTAAAAATTCTTCGTTTCTTTGAAATATTGCAATATTTGCGGTTTTCATATATTTTTACCTCCCTGAATTGTCAGTAAAAAAATTATACAGCAAAATTTTGCAGATGTAAAGTTATTTTTGTAAAAATATCCACTATATTATTTAAATTTATTGTCGAATTTTGTCTAATTCTGTACAAAATTATTTATTGCTGCGTAACGATATCGATATACTCGTCATAAGTGACTTTTTTATCGAATTTTTTCGTTCCGTTAACCTCAATAATCCTGTTTGCAACGGTGTTCATAAGCTCCTGGTCGTGCGAAGTGAAAAGCATACAACCTTTGAAGTTTTTCATACCGTTGTTAAGCGCGGTAATCGACTCCAAATCGAGATGGTTAGTCGGCTCGTCGAAGATAAGGAAATTACTACCTTCAAGCATCATTTTTGCAAGCATACAGCGCACTTTCTCGCCGCCGCTCAATACCTTGGCCTGCTTTAAAGCCTCTTCGCCGGAAAACAGCATTCTGCCTAACCAACCGCGGAGATACTCTTCGTAATGGTCTTTCGAATACTGGCTCAACCAGTCTACGAGCGAATAATCACAGCCCTGAAAATACTCGTTGTTATTTTCGGGAAAATAAGAGGTTGAAATTGTCTTTCCCCACTTAACCGTGCCCGCGTCGGGCTGTACTTTACCGACAAGAATATCGTAAAGCATAGAAACGGTAGTGCTCTTATCGCTTATGATACCGATTTTCTCGTCCTTCTGCACCGTGAACGAAAGGTTCTCGAAATAACCATTCTTGGTCAGCCCCTCGACCATTAATATATCGTTACCGATATCCTTTTCGTACTTGAAATCGATATAAGGATATTTCCTGAGCGAAGGCTTGAAATCGGAAATAGTAAGCTTTTCCAGCTCCTTTTTCCTCGAAGTCGCCTGACGCGATTTGGAGGCGTTGGCAGCAAACCTTGCAATGAATTCCTGCAATTCCTTGGCCCTCTGCTCGTTCTTTTTATTTTGGTCTTTCTGCTGGCGTGCAAGCAACTGACTGGTTTCATACCAGAAATCATAGTTACCGAGCATCATATTGATTTTACCGTAATCTACGTCGCAAATGTGCGTGCAGACTTTATTTAAAAAGTGTCTGTTATGCGAAACGATAATTATGGTATTTTCGAAATCCAGCAGATAATTTTCAAGCCACCTGACCGTCTTTATATCGAGGTTGTTTGTAGGCTCGTCCAGAAGTAAAATATCGGGATTGCCGAAAAGCGCCTGTGCAAGCAATATCTTGACTTTGCGCTTTGCGTCCATTTCCGACATCGGTTTATCGTAATATTCGTCCGTTACGTCCAGCGCGTTCAAAAGCGTCTGCGCCTCGTACTCTGCCTCCCAGCCGCCGAGTTCCGCAAACTCGCTTTCCAGCTCGCTCGCGCGCACGCCGTCCTCTTCCGTAAAATCTTCTTTTGCGTAAAGCGCGTCCTTTTCGTCCATTATATCGACAAGGCGCTTATGCCCGAGCATTACCGCTCGCAATACCGTAACGTGGTCGTAAGCGTTCTGGTTCTGCTGTAAGACCGACATTCTTTCGGTCTTATCCATAGTCACGTCGCCCTTGTTTGGCTCCACTTCGCCGCTTAAAACCTTTAAGAACGTGGATTTTCCCGCTCCGTTTGCGCCTATAATGCCGTAGCAATTGCCTTTTGTGAATTTGAGATTAACTTCTTCAAACAGCTTTTTACTGCCGTATTGAAGAGATACGTTGTTTACCTGTAACATAATTTCTCCGTTGCTCTATTATTTTATTAACTTTATTTTTAAACCGCAAACTGGCTATTATATAATTTGGAATAAAAGCCGCCCTTTGCAAGAAGTTCCGCGTGATTACCCTGCTCGATAATGTTTCCGTTGTTCATAACAAGTATAATGTCCGCCTCTTTTATCGTCGAAAGCCTGTGCGCCACTATAAAACTCGTCCTGCCTTCCATAAGCTTTGCGAACGCCTGCTGAATTTTAATTTCGGTTCGCGTGTCGATTGACGACGTCGCCTCGTCAAGTATGAGCATCGGCGGCAGACAAAGCATAATTCTCGTAATACACAAAAGCTGTTTCTGACCCTGCGACAGGTTCCCCCCGTCCTCGGTTATGACCGTATCGTAACCGTTCGGCATTTGCATTATGAAATTGTGCGCCCGCGCGGCCTTGGCCGCGTTTATAATTTCTTCTTCCGTGGCCTCGGGTTTACCCATAACGATATTTTCCCGTATCGTTCCGCTTTTAAGCCAGGTGTCCTGCAACACCATTCCGTAATTGCGTCTGAGCGATTTACGCGTAATCTTTCTGATGTCTGCGCCGTCCACCGCGACCTCGCCGGAGTTTACGTCATAAAAACGCATAAGCAGATTTATAAGCGTGGTTTTACCGCACCCCGTCGGCCCTACGATAGCTATTCTCTGCCCCGCTTTCGCTTTCAGGTTGAGATTTTCAATAAGTTTCCTGTCTTCAGAATAAGAAAATTCCACGTCCTTGAATTCAACCTCGCCAGTCGCGCGCTCCAATACATAAGCGTCCGCGCTGTCGGGTATTTCGGCAGGCTCGTCTATAAGACGGTAAATTCTGTCCGCGCAGGCGATTGCGTTCTGCAATTCCGTTACAACGCCGGAAATTTCGTTGAACGGCTTGGTATACTGGTTCGCATACGCAAGCAAGCTTGTTAAAAGTCCCACGTTGAAAACTACGGGCAGCGGCGTTGCGAATATAAGCATCAGCGCGCCCGAAAGCGCAACGGCGGCGTAAACGATTGCATTTACAAACCTTGTGCTCGGGTTCGTCAGCGAAGAATAAAATATGGACTTCAACGAGGCCTTTGTCAGGCGCGCGTTAATCTCGTCGAACTTTTCCATATTCTCGTCCTCGCGGTTAAACGCCTGCACGACTTTGAGATTGCCTATCATTTCGTCGATAAACGCAGTCTGCTCCCCGCGTATCTCCGAAGTCTTCTTGAAAAGCGAATATGTTCTTGACGCGATAAATTTGGCCACAAACAGCGAAAGCGGCGTAATGACAAACACCACCAGCGCGATAATCCAGTTGATTACCAGCATAAGACCAAGTGTTCCGATAATGGTCAGAACTCCCGTAAAAAGCTGTGTAAAGCCCATTAACAAGCCGTCCGCGAACTGGTCCACGTCCGCTATATTTCTGCTGACGATATCGCCGTAAGAATGCGCGTCGATAAATTTAAGCGGCAGTTTCTGTATGTTGGAAAACGCCTCTTCGCGCACGTCCTTAATCACGTTGTACGCTATGTGGTTATTTATAATATTCATCAACCACTGCGCTACCGCGGTTATGGCGATACAGCCGCCGATAATAATAAATTTAACGAATATTTCGTCGAAATAAACTTCGCCTTTTTTGACAATGCAATTGACAATCTGCCCGAAGAATACGGGAACGGCAAGCGTTCCGACAACGGACACAAGCGCGAAAAATATCGTTGCAACAAGTAAAAACTTATATCTTTTCAGCTGTTTTAAAACGCGTTTGAATACGCTTTTGTTACGGATAGCCATATCAAGCCTCCTCCTTGGCGTATTGCGAATAATGTATTTCTCTGTACACCTCGCAACTCTTCAATAGTTGCTCGTGCGTGCCTATCCCCACAGTCTTACCGCCGTCAAGCACTATGATTTTATCGGCGTGACGGATTGACGAAGTGCGTTGCGAAACGATAAACACGGTAGGTTTGTATTCCAGCTCTTTGAGCGATTTCCTGAGATTCGCGTCCGTTGCGTAATCCAGCGCGGACGCGCTGTCGTCGAGTATGAGAATTTCGGGTTTCCTGACAAGCGCGCGCGCTATCGTAAGCCGCTGTCTTTGACCGCCCGAGAAATTTTTACCGCCCTGCTCCACAAGTTCATCCAGTCCGTTTTCCTTGGAATTTATAACGTCCGCGGCCTGTGCGGCGGTTACAGCGGACATTATCTCGCCGTCGTCTGCCGTCTTATTGCCCCACTGCATATTTTCGCGTATGCTGCCCTTGAAAAGCACTGCGCGTTGCGGCACAATTCCGCACATATCCCTCAGCTTTTCGTCGCCGACCGAATTTACATTTTCGCCGTCAACCAGCACCTCGCCCGATTTCACGTCGTAAAAATGCGGTATCATATTTACAAGCGTGGTCTTGCCCGCGCCCGTGCCGCCGATAATTCCGACTGTCTGCCCCTTTTCTACCGTGAAAGAAATATCGCTGAGCGCGTCCATACCGGCACCGGCATAGTTCACGCACACGTTATTGAAACTGATAAAAGGAAGATTTTCTTTCTTCTCCGCAATGATTTCGGCACCTTTTTCCGCGTGCATATCGAGAATTTCGTTCACTCTGCCCGCGCAGGCGAAAGATTTTGTCACCGTAATTATCAGGTTTGCAAGCTTGATAAGCTCGACCAGTATCTGGCTCATATAGTTGTAAAGCGCAATTACGTTGCCCTGCGAAAGCGTTCCGCCGTCGACCTTGACGGCCCCCACGTAAAGCAATAATATAATCGCCGCGTTTATTACCGAATAGGTTAAAGGGTTCATAAGCGCGGAAATCTTTCCTACGAATTTCTGCGATTTTGTCAGCTCCTCGTTTCTTCGGTTATATTTTTGTATTTCGTCCTCTTCTTTACAGAACGCCCTTAAAACTCTTGCGCCGGTAAGCGTTTCGCGGGTCGAAGTCGTCACTTTTTCGAGCTTGCCTTGCACTTTTTTATAAAGCGGAATGCTTGCCAGCATAATACCGAACACCACAACGCACAAGACCGCGATAGAACCTGCGAAAATCCCGCCCGAGGTTTTGTCTATCAGAAACGCCATAAGCATCGCGCCGAACACGATAAAAGGCGAACGCATAAAAAGGCGCAGCACAAGGTTCACTCCCGACTGTATCTGGTTGACGTCGCTCGTCATACGCGTTATCATTTTTGACGTGCCTATCGTATCGATTTCGCTGTAAGAGAGCGACTGCATTTTATCGAATAAGTCGTGCCTCAGCTCCTGAGAAAAGCCGACCGCGGCGCGCGCCGCGAAATACTGGGCGGCAACAGCGCATATCAGCCCCACCACGCCCAGTCCGACCAGTATCAGACAGGCATAAACAACGTAATGCCAGCCCGCGGCTCCGTTTACCGCGTTGTCTATTATTGCGGAAACTACAAGCGGGACAAACAGCTCGAACCCCGCTTCCAAAAGCTTGAAAAGCGGCGCAAGCACACTCTGCGCTCTATAATGTCTTAAATATTTAAGTAATTTACGCATACCTTTAAATTTTACCATTTAAAGAAATAAAAAGCAATTTATTTGCAATTATTCTGAGTATTTGTTATAGTAAATGAAAGGAAATTTATATGGCATACGAAATATATCTCAAAAAGAACGAAGAAAAACGCATAATCAACGGACACAGCTGGGTTTACGCAAACGAAGTGTCGAAAATCGAAAATAAGGACAAAAACGGCTCTCTCGCCGCCGTCTATTCGTACGACGGAAGATTTATCGGTAAAGGTTACATCAACCACGCCTCCAAAATCCTCGTCAGAATTTTTATCCGAAACGACGAAACCGACGACGAAGAATTTTACCTCGCCCGACTGAAAGCCGCAAACGATTACCGCCTGAAACTGGGCTATAAAAACTGTTACCGTATGGTCTTTGCAGAGGCGGACAACCTGCCCGCCCTTATCGTAGACAAATACGCCGACGTACTTGTTATCCAGTGCCTGTCGCTAGGCATAGATATGCGTAAAAAATTAATTTGCGACTGCCTCGTAAAACTGTTTTCACCCAAAGGCATTTACGAGCGTAGCGACGTTTCGGTAAGAAAAAAAGAAGGTCTTCCCGAAATAAAACAGGTCTTGTACGGCGAAGTTCCCGACTATGTGCAAATAGACGAAAACGGCATAAAAATGCTTGTGGACGTTAAAAACGGACAAAAAACAGGCTATTTTCTGGACCAGAAAGAAAACAGGCTTTCGGCAAGAAAATACTGCGGCGGCGAGGTTTTAGACTGTTTCTGCAACAGCGGCGGCTTCTCTCTCAACGCCGCAACCGCGGCCGACAAGGTGACCGCCTGCGATATTTCCCGGCTTGCGCTTAAAAACGTGCGCGACAACGCCGATTTGAACGGGTTCAAAAATATCACCACGCTCTGCGGCGATGCGTTCGAGGTTCTTCGCAATTTCAGAAAAGAAAAACGAAAGTTCGATACCGTAATCCTCGACCCGCCCGCCTTCTGCAAAAGCGCCGATGAAGTGAAAGACGCTTACCGCGGTTACAAGGACGTAAATCTGACGGCAATGAAAATCGTAAGAAGCGGCGGCTTTTTAATAACCTGCTCCTGCTCGCATTATATGACCGCGACTCTGTTTGAAAAAATGCTGATAGAGTCCGCACGCGAAAGCGGACGGATTGTAAGAAGCGTTGAAATAAAAACTCAGGCTCCCGACCATCCGTCGTTACTTTGCGCCGAGGAAACGCAATACCTGAAATTCTTCGTTTTACAGATAATTTAATCGATTATGTGTGACGTAGTACTTAATAAACAATAAAATAGCGGCCTTTCAGCCGCTATTTTGCTTAATTTTTATTAAATTACCCAGTTACCCTGTTTGAATATGGGAACACGCTTACCGTCCTTGGTTATTCCCGTTATATCCATATCCGCACTACCTATCATAAAGTCAACGTGTATCATAGAGCTGTTTACACCCAGCTTTTCGCACTGCTCCACGGAATACTTCTCGTAATTTTCCAGACAGTTGTTAAAGCCTCTGCCAAGTGCCAGATGACAGCTTGCGTTTTCGTCGAAAAGCGTATTGTAAAACAGCACGCCCGTATTGTTTATGGGAGAATCATATGCAATCAGCGCGCATTCCCCGAGATAGGCCGCGCCCTCGTCCATAGATACCATCTTTTCAAGCAGGTCCTGATTTTTCTCTGCGTAAACTTCCACCGCTTTTCCGTGCTCGAACCTGACCCAGAAGTTTTCAATCAGCTTGCCCTGATAGGAAAGCGGTTTCGTCGCAACTACTTTTCCGTCCGCAATTCCGCGCATAGGCGTTGTGAATACTTCCTCGCTCGGGATATTGGGGTTGAAATATATTTTGCTGCCGAGCGTGTATTCGCCACCGCCCATAAAAATACCCAAAGGGTTAAGCCCGACGGTGAAGTCCGTTCCGTTTTCACTCTTATATTCAAGTTTTTCGAATTTATAATCGTTTAAGAATTTACAGCGCTTTGCAAGGTTTTCGTTGTGCTTTTCCCAGGCCTTTATAGGATTTTCGTCCACGCGCGAGCAGTTGAGAATATTTTCCCATAACTCCTCCACGGCCGCCTCGACAGGCAGGTCGGGATAAATTTTCTTCGCCCACTCCTTACCGGGTATGGCGGCAATGCACCACTGGTATTTGTTTTCAAGCAAATCACGGTAAGGCTTAATCGTCGGATACCTTGCTATATTTGCTTTTGAAATCTTTTCGCTGTCCGTCCCGTTCAGACCGTCGGGATCGTCGGAATCGAGCCATAACAGACAAGTCAGCTTATCCACTTTGCGCTGCCATTCGGCCTTCTCCACTTCTGTTACTTCGGAAAGCGATTCGAGTGTTCTGTAATCGTAGTGAATTTTGGTTATCGGCATATACGACCATTCCACCTTAACTCTTTCCGCGCCGCACTTATAGCACTCTTCAACGCACATCGCTACGAAATCGGGCTGGTCGAGGTCGCACCTTATTATAACTTCCTGTCCTTTTCTAACGTTCAGGCCGCACTTAACGATAAGCTCGGCATACTTTTTCAGTCTTTCGATTTGCATAATTCAATCCTTTTTTATTTGATTATAGCATTTACGCCCGCGCCTGCGCAAGAAAATTACGCCTCTGTTTGAAAAATCAAGTCCAATTCAATAACTTTTCCGCTCGGCCCGAGTCTTACAGGGATATATCCCGCATACGAATACCCTTTTGACGCGTATTCGTTTATAACCGTTCTGTGCTCGCTCAACACGGCGTCCTTAACAACGTTGTTTTTTACTTTTATTGTTACAAACTCGTACTTTTTCATATCAAAACCCTTATTTCTTTTTATTTTTCAATATAACTATGGTTACGTATACGGAAATAAGAACCGCGCACGCGCCGAGCAGTATCCCGTACATTGCGCCGAGCGGAATTTTATTCCCGAAGACGTACAAGTTCACGTCAAACCCGTCGCGGATTGCGTTCAACCCCTCTTCGGGTAATCCCGCGTAACTCAACGCGTCCAGATAACCCGCCATATAGTGGTTGCGCAAAATTCCCACGCTATACGTGCCCGGCAAAAGCCCGAGCACGCTTTGCAGACCTTTCGAAAAACTGGAAATGGGCATATACGCGCCGCAAAGGAAACCGTACATTGACGAAACAAGCGTAGCGACGGCCGAAAGCCCGCCCTGAGTGGAGATGAAACTTTCCACTATCCCCGCAAGCAACGTTCCGAAAAGTATTCCGCATACGCAGTCGACAATTATCATAAAGAAATTGCCTGCGGAAATCTCCCACCCCATTATGCCGAGATAGATATGCCCTATGCACATTGCGACCATCAAAACAGTGAACGTAACGAAAAAATTCGAAACAAAATACGAAAGCGAGATAGTCGTCGGCTTTACGGGCGATACGTTAAAATCGTTTATGTTTCCGTTTATTTTATCGTCGACCAATACAAGGTTCGAGCAGAACGCAACCGTGACCGAACTTACGCTCAATATAGACGACATCAGCCACGCCCCCGCAATGCCTTCCGTAAGCTTTGTATCTACCGTGAACCCTTCGGGGAAAGCGGAAGTGAAACTTTCGATATACACATTCCGCAGGAAAGTAACAAACAGTATCAGCAATATAAGCGGAGTTATAAGCGACATAAAGAAACTTACTTTGTCCTTAAAATAACATTTTGTATTTCTTTTTACCAAGGATACCAACTTTCTGCACTCGCCCATTTCATTCACCCTTTAAATCCTTTCCCGTAACTTTAAGAAACACGTTATCCATATTGCCTTTCAGAACCTCGAAATCGTCGAAAAGCTCGCTCTTTTCTTTTAACAACTTTGCAGCTACCGACGTGCCGTCAAGCTCGATTTCGGTGAAGTCCCGCTCGTTCCTGATTGCATAACCCAGCTCGCCGAAATATTTTGCGGCCTCATCCCTATGGTTATAAAACTTGATGTAGTCGTGCGCATACTTATTTTTAAGGTCGTGCGGCGTTCCCTCCGCAACGATTTTACCCGTATCCAAAATAACCACGTAGTCGGAGTCCGCCGCCTCTTCCATATAATGCGTAGTCAGAAATACCGTAAGCCCGTTTTCCTTACGCATCCTTTCTATGACCTTCCAGACCGTAATTCTCGTCTTCGGGTCAAGCCCCGTAGTCGGTTCGTCCAGAATAAGCAGTCTGGGCCTATGTACGAGCGCGCGCGCTATATCTATACGCCTCTTCTGACCGCCCGAAAGTTTGTGTAGCGGCCGTTTCAATATTTCACCCAAATCGAGCAGTTCGCAAAGCTCGTCAAGTCGGTTTTTAAACTCCTTACCGTAAATCCCGTACAGATTTGCACGGTATTTCAGGTTTTCGTATACGTTCAGTTTCTTATCCAGCACGGAATTCTGAAACACTATTCCGAGACAGTTCTTGATTTTATCCGCGTCACGGTCTATGTCGTATCCGCAAACGTTCACTTTACCTTCGTCTTTTCCGAGAACTCCGCTCATTATATTTATGGTAGTGGATTTCCCCGCGCCGTTAATTCCGAGGAAAGCAAAAAGCTCCCCCTCCTTAACTCCGAACGATATATCGTTTACGGCGTTGACGTTTTTAAACGATTTTTTAAGATTTTCAATGCTTATTATCATTGTGTTCTCCTTGTTTTCTTCTCCACATCAGTCCCTGATACACATCGGTAACCATATCGCTCACGGTATCCCAGTCCCAGTCAAGATAACCCGTTGCGAACATCGTCGCAATTCCGTGAACGAAAATCCACATTTCGGCGTGCAACTTAAACGCGTCGTCCTTATACAAACCGTAATTTTTCATAATCAAAAAGGTCGATTTGTCGAAACTGTTTTTTTCGAACCCCTCTTCGCTCTCCCTCTTGCGCATAAACAGAAATTTAAACAGTTCGGGCTCTTCCACCGCAAAACGAATATAACCCATCCCGACGGCCTTGTACTCTGGATATTTCCCCGCGCTTATCTCACGTTCTATAAACGCGTCGAACGTTTCGCAAGTCTTTTGCAAAACCGCGGCTCTCAGTTCGTCGGCGCCGCGGAACGAAAGATATATTGGCTGAGTAGAGCACTTGCACATATCCGCAACCGCGCGCATATTCAAAGCGTCCACCCCGCCCCGCCGCACCAGCTCGTACGCAGAGTTCAATATCGTCTGCTTTGTAATTTGTTTTTTTGCGGGCATAAACCTCCGTAAAATAACATATATTATTAATAACACTTGTTATTTTATCATTAAAAATATATAATGTCAAGCGCGTGACATTATATTTTTAAATTATTAAGGATAAAACCAACCCAACAGCATACAGGTTGCAAGCAGTACAAGCAAAACGACGTAAGCCGTTATAGCGTAAACGCTTTTATTGGCGCGCGTGAGCAGCATTATCCAGAAAGGCAACAGCGCAAGCGACGGCACGGCAACAAACATGGCGATAAAAAACAGCCCCATATTGGTCCATAAATCTCCGCCCGCCGACTTTTCCGCAAAGAAAATAATCAATACGACTGATAGAGATACTACTAAAAATACGCTTACCGCCGTGACTAAAATTTTTAAAGTTTTATCGCTTATCGTTGTTTTCATTTTCTGCCCAGACAATATTTATAAACGGCCGCGACAGTCTTTGCGTCGCAAATCAGACCGCACTCTATCATTTGCAATACTTTTTCAAGTTCAATAAATTCACATTCAAGAAATTCGCCGTCGTCGGGGTTACTGCCCTTGTACTCGAATTTATCGGCGAAATAAATACGGATAACCTCGTTTGTGTATCCGGGCGTGGGAAAAATGTCCAGCGCGTGCGAAAGCTCGGCCCTGTATCCCGTTTCTTCTTCGAGTTCCCTTGCCGCCGCAACGGCGGCGTCCTCGCCCGCGTTGAGTTTCCCCGCAGGAATTTCGTACAGAACCTTACCGTATGCGTATCTGTACTGTCTGACAAGCAAAACCTTGCCGTCTTTGACAAGCAATACGGCGGCGCCGCCGCTGTGCTTGATATACTCGCGTTCGGACTTCGCGCCGTCGGGCAACTGCACTTCGTCCACATTCAGACGGAGTATCCTCCCCTCGTAGACCGTATTGCGTTTTAATGTTTTTTCGGTTAAATTCATAAAGTTTCTTCGTATTCGGCAAGCATTTCGATAAGAGAGGCAATGCCGTCGCTCACGCATTTATAAAATAATACAAAGTAGTTATAGCCGCAAATAAGCGCATCAATAAGCTCTTCGTTGCCGTCTTTTACCGCGTTTAAAAGCGCACCCAGCATTTTATAGGCGTTGGCTTTTTCTTCGTCGGGAACGGACGCGCCCGCAATAAACTGTTTTTCTGCCTCAATCGCGATTGATATTTCGGAAATGAGTTTCGCGCGCGCAGACGCTACCGAAGGAAACGCCTCACTCTTCCGCTCGTCCGCGTTGTCAAGCTGCTCTTTGAAAACCTGCCTCAACAAATCTTCAAGTCCCGCGATAACGGTGTTGCAAAATGCCTGATAGCTTGCGAAATAGCTACCGTCCTCGTGAAAATATTTTTGCAAAAAATCGTTGAAATTGAGCGTGTCGCGGTCAAACTCCACCAAAAGACAGAAAATGAACGCAAGCCGATGCCCAACTTTTTGCGGTAACGACAGATAGCTTCTGTTGAGCATACCGTCGTTTTCTGTAATAAGACAAATTTTCTTCTGGTCGGGATAATTAAAGTCCTTTGTCACAGTATCGAAAAGTTTGTAAAGTTCGGGGCTGTTGACGATACATTTTAAAAGGTCTTTGATTTTGGTGGTTGCCATAATGAATTTGCATTTTTTCAATTCGTCACATTTTTCCAGAAATGTAAGAACCTGCTCTTTTGTACTCATATTTCACCTTAATATATAATTCTCAGATTGATTATATCACATCTAAATTTAAAATTAAATTATTTTACAGACAAATATCTTGATTTTATGCTAAATATTGTGTATAATGATAAAAACTTTTGTATTTTTTCAGTATTTATGTTGAACTCAGGCGAAACTTCTATTAACAAATTAATAATACTTTTCGTCTTTGACAAAATGGAAAGCGCATTGTCGGAAAGAACGATTGTGGATATGTGCTCGTCCTCCAACAGTTGGATGGGCTATATGGATTGCGTGAATATAATCCATAAGCTTATCGACGATAACTTTATCTGCATAGTTTCGGAGGACGAAGACACTTTGTACACCATCACTCCCGACGGCAGAGAATCGCTTGCCAACTTCTACATAAATATCCCCAAAAGCGTCAGGGAAGAGATTTCCCAGTTTGTCAAGAAAAACAGCGCGAGATACCGCAACCGTCAGGAATGCCGTTCGGACTATTTCCAGAATATGGACGGAACGTTTACCGTCGCCCTTAAAATTCTTGCACCCGTACAACCGCTTTTGGAGTTAAAATTCGTAGTGCCCGACAAAAAGACTGCAAAAACCATCTATAAAAAATGGGAAGAAAAAGCCGCCGATTTGTATTCCGTAATCTACGAAAATCTTTGCGATTAGGAGAAATTTTATGTTTGTATACTACACCTCGGGCACCTGTTCAAGGCAGATTATTTTCGAAGTCGACGAAAACGACAACCTCCACCGCGTCAAATTCATAGGCGGTTGCAGCGGAAATTTACAAGGCGTCGGCCGGCTTGTCGAAGGGAAAAATATAGACGAAGTTGAAAAACTGCTTGCGGGCATTAAATGCAAAAATAACACTTCCTGCCCCGACCAGTTAAGCAAAGCGATAGCCGCGTACAAAAAATCGTTACAGGAAAACAAGTAAATAAAAAAGCAAAAGCGGGCATAAAACCCGCTTTTTTTAATACTTTTATTATATTATGTCTGTCATAATACTATCTAAATCTTATAAATCAAGTAAAATATTATAGAAATCACCCATATTCTTGCCTACAAGGTCGTAATAGAAGCATCTTCCCTCATATCCGTGCTCGGCCGTATATCTTACAAGATTGAAACCGTAATAATCTTTTTTTACGTTTATAAGCAGCTTTTCGAAAGGCATACCGTTATGCTCGTATTCTCTGTCAAACACGAATTCCGTCCATATGCCATTTTGCATTTCCTGCCTTGTAAGCCTGTCGATACTTACTCCGAACGCGGGCATTTCGTGCGCGCCGTCTATCATAGCTTTCCAGCCTACAAGAATTTCGTCGAAAGCCTTTTCGCCGTTTCCGTAAACGTTTACCGCTCCGTTGTTGTAAACGGTTATTTTTTCCGCATTATCGAATACATCTTCAAGTTCCATATTTATTACCATACCGTTATTTTTTGTTATTTTTGTTAAATTATTCCTCGGACGATAAATATTCGTCGATTGCCGTCGCCGCTGTTTTTCCCGCGCCCATAGCAAGTATAACCGTGGCCGCGCCAGTAACTGCGTCGCCGCCCGCGTAAACGCCCTGTTTTGACGTTTTTCCGCTTTGCTCCTCTACGACAATACCGCCTCTGCCATTTACCGCCAGACCTTCCGTCGAATTTTTTATTAAAGGATTGGGGCTTGTGCCGATAGCCATTATCACGCAATCGACTTCTATATCGTACTCGCTGCCCGCAACCTCTACTGGTTTGCGCCTGCCGCGCTCGTCAGGCTCCCCGAGTTCGCAACGGCGTACATTTATAGCTCTTACAAATCCGTTTTTAACGTCGCGCCTGTCTTCCGCGTTGTTATAACCCAATATTTCCACGGGGTTGCGCAGAATTTCGAATTTTACGCCCTCTTCCTGCGCGTGCTCTACCTCTTCTTTTCTCGCGGGAAGTTCGTCCATAGAACGGCGGTAAATTATGTACACATTGTCCGCGCCCAGCCGCATAGCCGTTCTCGCGGCGTCCATTGCAACATTACCCCCGCCGACGACAGCCACGTTCTTTGCGCGCATTACGGGCGTTTGGGAATTCGCCTCGTATGCTTTCATTAAGTTCACGCGCGTTAAATATTCGTTCGCCGAATACACGCCTTTAAGACTTTCGCCCTTAATGCCCATAAACCTCGGCAGGCCCGCGCCCGAACCGATAAAAACCGCCTCGTAACCGTCTTCGAAAAGTTCGTCAACGGTCAAAGTCTTGCCTATAACGGTGTTGGTTTTTATTTCCACACCGTAGCGTTTAAGCGTTTCAACCTCTTTTTCGACAATTGCTTTTGGCAACCTGAATTCGGGAATACCGTATACAAGCACCCCGCCGGCCGTATGCAACGCCTCGAATATAGTAACCTTATATCCCTTTTTCGCCAAGTCTCCCGCGCACGCAAGCCCCGACGGACCCGACCCGACAACCGCGACTGCGTGACCGTTGGATACGGGAACGCAAATTTCCGTTTCGGCGTTTGCATTGTGCCAATCGGCCGCAAACCTTTCAAGCCTGCCTATTGCAACCGATTGCGACTTTATACCGCGCACGCATTTGCTTTCGCACTGCGTTTCCTGCGGGCATACTCTGCCGCAAACCGCGGGAAGTGAAGAACTTTCGGAGATTACCGAATAGGCGCCTTCAAAGTCGCCTTGTTTTATTTTTCCGATAAATCGAGGAATGGAAATATTGACGGGGCAACCGCTGACGCACGGCGCGTTTTTGCAGTTCAGACACCTTTGCGCCTCCGCGATTGCAACATCGGGAGAGTAACCCAGCGCCACCTCTTCGAAATTGCGCGCACGTACTTTCGCATCCTGCACGGGCATATCGTGTCTTTCGGATACTGTCATTTATTTAATCTCCTTTTTGAAGAGGTTGCAATTTTCTCTTTCTTTCTGCTCGAACGCGCGATATGTATCGGAGCGCGCCATCGCCTCGTCGAAGTCCACTTCGAACCCGTTAAAGTCCGGCCCGTCGATACACGCGAATTTAGTCTGCCCGCCTACCGTCAGCCTGCAACCGCCGCACATTCCCGTTCCGTCTATCATAATCGGGTTCATTGAAACGGTCGTCGGAATATTATACGGTTTGGTTGTCGCAACAACGAATTTCATCATAATAAGCGGCCCGATTGCAATCACTTCGTCATAGTTTTCGCCGCTATCAATCGCCTCTTTCAGCGGCAAGGTAACCACGCCCTGCCTGCCGTAACTGCCGTCGTCCGTCATTACGGTCAGTTTGTCGGAGCAGTCCGCAAATTCTTTTTCAAGGATAACAAGCTCTTTGGTTCTGAAACCTATTACCGAATGTACTTCCGCGCCCAGACTGTAAAGTTTCTGCGCAACCGGTAAAGCTATCGCGCAACCCACGCCTCCGCCGACTATACATACTTTTTTCAAGCCTACGGTTTTAGTCGCGCAACCCAAGGGACCAACGAAATCGCAAAGGCACTCGCCCTCGTTTTTGGCGTTGAGCCGCATTGTCGTTCCGCCTACAACCTGAAAAATAATCTTAACCGTTCCAGCCGCGCGGTCAAAGCCCGCAACCGTGAGCGGAATACGCTCGCCGTCGCCGTCGACGCGCAAAATAATGAACTGTCCGGCCTGCGCCTTTTTCGCAACGGACGGAGCGTAAATGTCCATCATTGTTACGGTATCGTTCAGGCTCGTTTTTTTAACTATTCTGTACATTTCTTCCTCTTGATTTTTATTACGCAATTTATTATAACAGCATATATTCACAAAATCAATAAATTAGAATACCGCGGCGAAAAAAAAGCGGCTCTCGGTCGGCAAGACCGAGAGCCGCATAATTAATTATTCGTAATCTACTACGTCTATCCAGCCGCGGAGGAACTCTTCTTCCTCTTTCTGGGCTTTGACAAGCCTCGACGCCGCAACGATAGGTATCCATCTCTGCACGTACTGTATGGCAGTGTCGCTCTTCTTGCAATAAAGCTTTAAATATTTATCGGCAAGCTTTTCCTGCCCCGCCAGATAAAACAGAAGATAACTTCTTGCAACGTCCGCGGAAGAGTTGCCCTGAGTCGCGTGCGACCAGTCGATAACATAAGGCGTTCCGTCCGAAGTTATTATGACGTTGGTCGGGTTGAAATCTCCGTGACAAAGGTGCTTGTGCTTGGGCATAGAGTCAAGCCTCGTATGCAACTCGTATCTGGTTGTCGCGTCGAGATTGGCCTGTGAAATTTTAGCGTTCATTTTGTCTTTGAGCTTGTTGAGCATAGGCACGTTTTTGGATAACACCGTGCTCTGTAAGTCGACAAACAGATTGAGATATTCGTCCTCTTTCTCGGGGTGCTTTTTCATAAGCGATTGCAGCGTTTCGCCCTCGATATAATCGAGCACTATCGCCCAGTTGCCGTCGACGACTTCAATAGAGCGGATTTTCGGAACGTTAAGGTCTGTCTCTTCGACTCTGGCGTGGTTCAACGCCTCGTTTAAAATGTTGGCCTTGGAATAGTGTTCGTCGAAAACTTTGATAAGCTTGTCGCCGCTCTTATAAATCTTTTTATCTTCTCTGGAAAAAATTAAATTTTCGGTTTTCATATTTTCCTCCTTTTATTTACCGTAATACGCATTGAGATACATCTGCTTGATTTCGCTCATTAACGGGTATCTGGGATTTGCGCCAGTGCACTGGTCGTCGAACGCCTGCTCTACCATATCGTCAAGGCGGTCAAGGAAATCCTTTTCATCGATACCGTAATCTTTGATAGTATTTTTAATGCCTATCTTTGCTTTAAGCTCGTCGATAGCTTTAATGAGCGCGCTAACCTTCTCGTCGTCGTTTTTGCCGTCCAGACCAAGATTTTCGGCTATTTCGGCGTATCTGCGCTTGGTCTTCGGGTGGTCGTACTGGCTGAACGTGCCCATTTTTGCGGGCGCGTCGGAACTGTTGAATTTGATAACCTCGCCAATCATAAGCGCGTTGGCCACGCCGTGGGGAAGGTGATGGAACGCACCGAGTTTATGCGCCATACTGTGGCACACGCCGAGGAACGCGTTCGCAAACGCCATACCCGCCATAGTCGCCGCATTGGCCATCTTTTCTCTTGCAAGAACGTCTGTCGCGCCGTTTTCGTATGCAGAAGGCAGATATTCGAAAATAATTTTAAGCGCGCGCAAAGCAAGTCCGTCGGTGTAATCGGTCGCAAGCATAGACGCGTATGCCTCCAAAGCGTGCGTAACCGCGTCTATACCGGACGCCGCAGTCAGACCTTTGGGCGCAGACATATGCAAATCCGTGTCTATAACGGCCATATCAGGTAAAAGCTCGTAATCGGCAAGCGGATATTTAACGCCCGTCTTTTCGTCTGTAATTACCGCGAAAGGAGTAACCTCGGAACCCGTTCCCGCCGAAGTGGGGATTGCAATAAAGTACGCTTTTTCGCCCATTTTGGGGAAGGTGTAAACCCTCTTTCTTATATCGATAAAGCGCATTGCCATATCCATAAAGTCGGCCTCGGGGTGCTCGTACATAACCCACATAATTTTGGCTGCGTCCATTGCGCTGCCGCCGCCGAGCGCGATTATCGTATCGGGCTCGAAAGCGCGCATAAGCTTTGCGCCTTCCAAAGCGCACGCCAGAGTGGGGTCGGGCTCTACGTTAAAGAACGTCGTGTGCGTTACGCCTATGCTGTCAAGCTTGTCGGTAATGCACTTTGTATATCCGTTTCTGTAAAGGAAATTGTCTGTTACTATAAACGCTTTCTTCTTGCCCAAAACGTTGCTCAATTCGTCCAAAGCGACGGGTAAACAACCTTTCTTTACATACACCTTTTCAGGCGCCCTGAACCACAGCATATTCTCTCTCCTCTCCGCTACCGTTTTTATGTTTAACAGATGTTTGATACCTACGTTTTCCGAAACGGAGTTTCCTCCCCAGGAACCGCAACCGAGCGTCAGCGAAGGCGCAAGTTTGAAGTTGTACAAATCACCTATTCCGCCGTGCGAAGAGGGCGTATTTACAAGTATGCGGCAGGTCTTCATTCTTTCGCCGAACTTGGTAATTTTGTCCTGAGAGGTCGTTACGTTTACGTAAAGCGACGAGGTGTGTCCGTAACCGCCGTCTGCTATAAGTCTGTCGGCCTTATTCAGCGCGTCATCGAAATTCTCCGCTTTATACATTGCGAGTACGGGCGAAAGCTTTTCGTGGGCGAATTCTTCGGAAACGTCAACCGATTCCACTTCACCTATAAGAATCTTAGTGGTTGCGGGAACCTTAACGCCGGCAAGGTCGGCAATTTTCTTTGCGCTCTGTCCGACGATTTTTGCGTTTAACGAACCGTTGATAATTATCGTTTTTCTTACTTTGTCTATTTCTTCGGGTTTAAGAATATAGCAACCGCGGGAAACGAACTCTTTCTTGACCTTGGCATAGATTTTATCCGAAACTATAACGGACTGCTCCGACGCGCATATCATACCGTTGTCAAAAGTCTTGGAATGAATAACGGAGCTTACCGCAAGCTGAATGTCCGCGCTTTCGTCAATTATCGCAGGGGTATTGCCTGCGCCTACGCCTATCGCGGGTTTACCGCTCGAATATGCCGCCCTAACCATACCGGGACCGCCCGTAGCAAGGATAATGTCCACCTCTTTCATTAAAAGATTAGTCATATCCAGAGTGGGAACGTCTATCCAGCTTATGATGCCTTCGGGTGCGCCAGCTTCGACAGCCGCCTCGTAGATAATTTTAGCCGCCGCAATCGTGCTGTTTTTAGCGCGGGGGTGCGGGCTTATTATACAGCCGTTTCTGGTTTTGAGTGAAATAAGAGTCTTGAAAATCGCCGTTGACGTGGGGTTTGTGGTGGGAATAACCGCACCGACAACCCCGATAGGTTCGACTATTTTCTTTATCCCGTACTGTTTGTCTTCTTCTATGACTCCGCAGGTCTTAACGTTTTTATAAGCGTTGTAAATGTACTCCGCCGCATAATGGTTTTTGATGACCTTATCTTCAACAATGCCCATACCCGTTTCTTCGACAGCAAGTTTCGCAAGCGTAATCCTCGCCTTATTCGCAGCCATAGCGCAAGCCGAGAATATCTTGTCAACCTGCTCCTGAGTATAGGTCGCATAAATTCTCTGTGCCGCCCTAACTCTGCCCAGCTCCTGTTCCAGCTTTTCCACACTGTCGCATACGCCGTAGTCAAGCCTAAATTCCATATGTCCTCCTATATGCAAAAAAATTTAATACAGATTATAGTATGTGATAAGCACCGACAATTTTTAATCGGTATTTATTTATCGATAAAATTATATCAAATATGCATAAGATTTGCAAAGATATGAAACAAATTTTTTATAAATTTGTAATTTGTTATAAAATTCAAAAATTAGTTAAAAATAATCACGGTAAATTTAATTATAAAATTTATTAAACCGTTTACTTATACTTGACAAGCGATTATATTTTATTTATAATAACTAATGTTTTGCGGACGTGGCGGAATTGGCAGACGCGCAGGTTTCAGGTTCCTGTGGGCAACCGTGGGGGTTCAAGTCCCTTCGTCCGCACCAAGAATAACGTAAGTTGAACAGTGTTTGACTTACGTTATTTTTATAAATAGGAACACTGTTTTAGTGCGCCTATACTATAATTTTTCCTATTTATTTTTTAAGTAAGTTTACATATTCGTTAAAGAGCGGCGTTCCGTCGCGCAGATTAATAATTTGTTTATAGCCGGATTTATAAACCACCAAAAACTTAGTAGTCAGACAAGAACGATAAGAACCGTATCCGCCTTCACCGTCTGAATTCAAAACGCTTATAGAACCGTGGCAACCGTGTGAAGAAGAAACAATTTCCGTGTATTCAACGTCCGGCAATCTTTTCATCATTTCGTTATTGAATTCTTTATCTTTCTGTTTACTGTATACCGCAAAAATGACAAATCCCAGAATAACAAGGACAGGCAAAATCGCAGTAATAATCCAAATATAAAGCATATTTTATTCTCCGCATATATAATTTACACGGATATATTATCATAACTCGCGCTCAAAATCAATATTATGTATCAAAAAAATTAAACGCCCTCTTACAAACAAAATCGTAAGAGGGCGCATTTTTCGAAAGTAATCCGTTTAACTTAGGACTCGGATTCGTAATGGCAATCCGAATACTGCGTAGGGGGCATAGTTTCGCCCTGTCCTACCCAAACAGAATTAATTACGTTGCCTTTGCCGTCGATTACTTTGTAAGAACCGGACTTCGGGCAGGTATCACCGCAATTTAATCTCATAATTTACCTCCGTACAACTAATATGTGCACATTCCGATAAATTATCCGTTATATTTCTTTTCTACCGCGGTAATTTTATCCACTCTGCGCTGGTGTCTGCCCCCCTCGAACTGAGTTTTAAGAAAAGTGTCTACTATTTTGATAGCGTAACCTACCCCCACTACTTTTTCACCCAATGCAAGAACGTTTGCGTCGTTATGCAGTCTTGTGAACTCGGCACAGTAACTGTCGTGACAGTGCGCACACCTGACGCCCGGAACTTTGTTTGCGACAATCGACACGCCTATCCCAGTCGAGCAGACTAAAATCCCGCGCTCGCACTCGCCGGCGGCTACGGCCTCCGCTGCAGGCAGAGCAAAGTCGGGATAATCGCAACTTTCCAAACTGTCCGTGCCGTAATCGATATACTCGTATCCCTGCTCTTCGAGATACTTGATAATTTGTTTTTTCAAATTAAGACCGCCGTGGTCGCACGCCAAAGCTATTTTCATTTTATTCTCCTTTATACTGTAAAATATAATTATCTACTATAAGTCTGCACGCCTTCGCCAAAGCCTCGCGCGTTATACGATACGCCTGAATATCGCAACCGTACGGGTCGGGAATATCATAGCCGCAAATATCCTTGACGCATTGGACGTTGCCGCAGTCTTCAAGCATCTGCTTTTGATTTTCGGTCATACAAACGACAAGCGTACTTGCCGCAATAAGTTTCTGGGTGAGCTGCCGCGGCGCAAACTTATCCACCGTTATGCCTACCTCTTTCAGAACGGCTTTGCTGTTAGGGCTTATCGTGCCGCCAACTTCCGCATAAACTCCGCAAGAGGCCACGTCCCACCACTTTATTTTATTTTTCTTAATAATGTCGCGCAACAACGCCTCCGCCATAGGACTGCGGCAGGTATTGCCCGTGCACACAAAAAGTATCTTTTTTCTTTTCATTGACCTTTACACGCCTTTGCAAGTCTGTTCATCACGCCCGCCATAATCCCGCTCTGCTCGCGCGGGGCTATCGCTATTATAGTCTGTGCAATTTTTTCGCCTTCGCGAAGTTTAAGGTATAAATTCGACGCTATCTCTTCCGCGCTTTCGCCTAAATTCAGAACCTTTTCAACGCCGATAAGCCTAAACGTCTCGTCGTCGCAAAGTATATAAGCATTGTTTCCCTGCCCGTTTAAAGCCCTGTATTTCGCCACGGCCTCTTCACGTTCCTCGAAACTGAAAAGCAACGTGTCGCAGTCGGGCGAATAATGCTTGTACTTCATTCCCGGCGAACGCGCTTTTTCGCCCTCTTTCATTACGTACTCTCCGCAATCGCCGACCGTTTCGGCGATCATTCGGCGCGTTATCAGCCCGCTCCTCAAAACCACGGGAATATCTCCCGTACAGTCCAGAACCGTACTTTCTATCCCGCCCGAGCACTTGCCGCCGTCCAGAATAACGGAAATTCTGCCGTTAAGGTCCGCAAACACGTGCTCGGCCGTGACGGGGCTTACGTGCTTTGAAATATTTGCCGAAGGCGCGGCAATCGGCAATCCGACATACTTTAAAAACTTCTGCGCACTATCGTGCGAAGGAACGCGCACGGCAAGCGTTTCAAGTCCGCAGGACACAGCCGCACTGACCTTGCCCTTACTTTTATATACCATAGTAAGCGGACCGGGTAAAAACTTTTCCGCAAGCCTTTTCGCGTAATCGGGAACATAATCCACCAGAGCACTTATATCGAACCCCGAGTGAACGTGCACTATGAGCGGATTGTCGCTGGGCCGTCCCTTTATTTTAAAGATATTTTCGACCGCGGCTGTATCGAGCGCGTTCGCGCCCAGCCCGTAAACCGTTTCGGTAGGAAAAGCAACCGCGCCACCCTCGCATATAATTTTTTTCGATAATTCCAGCGACCGCCCGTCGACAGGTAAAATTTGCGTGTCCATATTAAAAAGGCATTTCCTCGTCGGGCGGTATCGCATCCTCTTCCAGAGGCGGCGCCTCGTCGGGCGCGGGCGCATAGTTGTTTTCGGGAGGAGGTTGCATATCCTCGTTTGTTTCTGGGTTGACGAATTTCGTAAGCTCGCCCTTAAAGCGCAGTTTTATTCTGTCAAGCCCGCCGTTTCTGTGCTTTGCGACTATCAGGTCTGCCATTCCCTTTACGATTTTTTTCTTTTCAATGTCTTCATCGGTAGCGTTCACGTCGGGACGGTTAATAAACATAACTATATCCGCGTCTTGCTCTATCGCGCCCGATTCCCTCAAATCCGACAACTGCGGTTCGCCTGACTGGATACGCCTCAACTGCGACAGCGCGATTACGGGAACGTTGAGTTCCTTGGCCATAATTTTAAGTTCGCGCGTTATGGACGCGACTTCCTGCGTTCTGTTCTGCTCTCCGCCGCTTACCTTGTCCGCACCCATAAGCTGTATGTAGTCAATCATAACAAGGTCGAGCCTGCCGTTGTTTTTTGATTTTATTCTTCTGCACTTTGACAGTATCTCCGCGGGCGTAACCCTTGAAGAGTCGTCTATGTTTATATGGCTCTGCCTGAGCTTATCGCTGGCCTTAAACAGCTTTTTCCAGTCGTTTGTCGTAAGCTTTCCAGATAGCGCGGCCGACATACTCACGTTCGCCGCGCCGCACAAAAGCCTTTGTATAATCTGCACTTCGGGCATTTCCAGAGAAAAGACCGCGCACACCGCGTTTGCGCCCAACGCCGCGCTCTCGATTATGTTCATAGCAAGCGAAGTTTTTCCCATACCGGGACGGGCGGCTATGACTATCAGGTCTGATTTCTGTAAACCGTTCGTAAGCCTGTCCAGACGGGTAAACCCCGTAGTAATTCCGCGGTATGCGTCCTTATCCTTTGCAAGCTTTTCGAACTTGTCGAGGACGGCGTTTATACCGCTGCCCTCGCGTATGTCCTTTACGACCGAAGTGTCGTTCGTGCGCGAAACATTGAAAATTTTCTCTTCCGCAAACTGCACGCTTTTTAAACTGTCGTCGCTGTTTTTGGAAAACTCCGCGATTTCCCGCGCGGCGCGGATAAGACTTCTGTTTACGCTGTCACGCTTGACTATGTCCAGATAGTGCTTATAATTGGCCGCGGAAGGCGTAATCTGGGCAAGCTCAGAAACGTAGGAAATGCCGCCCGCCTTTTCAAGATTACCGTCGCTGTCAAGCCTGTCGCACAGCGTTACTATATCCACGGGTTTGCGCGCGCCGAAAATAATTTTCATCGCCGAAAGTATATACTGGTGCGATTCCTGATAGAAATCGTTTTTATCCACCTGTTCAAGAACTTCCGCCAGAATTTCGTTGTCTATTATCATACACCCCAAAAGCGCCTGCTCGGCGTCCAGATTATTGGGCATTATGTTTGTTTTGTCTGACATAGTACTTTATATTCCCATTAATTTTTCAAATTCCGTAAGAGTTTTATCAAATTCGCGCATTGCAAAGTCGTAGGGCGCCTGCTCGGTTAAGTCAACGCCCGCAAGTTTCAAAAGCGATACGGGGTCCGCGGAAGAGCCGCCCGAAAGGAATTTGAAGTAATCTTTGACGGCGCTTTCCCCTTCTTTGAGAATACGGTTTGCAATATTAATCGCGCTTATAATACCCGTCGCGTATTTGTAAACGTAGAACGCCGAATAGAAATGCGGTATTCTCGTCCATTCGCAGGATATGTCATAGTCGTGCTCTATCGCTTCTCCGTAATACTTTTTACCAAGCTTTTCATAAAGACTGCACAAGTTCTCCTTCGTCAACGGCTCGTCACGCTCGACCATACTGTGCGCCTCGTATTCGAATTCCGCAAACATAGTCTGGCGGTGGAGCGTCGCACGGATAGTATCGAGGTAATGATTGAGAAGATATTTCTTTAAGTTTATATCCTCCGCCTCGTCAACCATAAATTTCAGCAACAGAACTTCGTTTACCGTGCTTGCAACTTCCGCGACGAATATCTTGTAATTGCTCTTTGCATAGGGCTGTGCGGCCGAAGAAAAATATGTGTGCAACGAGTGTCCCATTTCGTGCGCTATCGTAAACACTTCGTTTAAAGTGGGCTGATAATTCAACAACACGTAAGGGTGACTTCCGTAACAACCCGTACTGTACGCTCCGCTGCGCTTTCCGTCCGTTTCTTCAACGTCAATCCAGCGTTCGTCGTGCCCTCTCTTCAACAGCGCCTGATATTCTTTACCAAGCGGTGAAAGCCCTCTTATCACGTAATCGTAAGCCTCGTCGTATCCGAGCTTGAACTCAACCCCGCTAACCATAGGCGCGTTCATATCGTAAAAATAGAGCTTGTCGCAGTTCATTATCTTCTTTCTGTCCGCGACATAGCGGTGCATTGAAGACAGGTTCTTATCTACGGATTTAAGTAAGTTATCGTACACTTTCCTGTCCACGTCCTCGGTAAACAGCGCGCGTTCCAGACAGGACCCGAAATTATAGGTCTTGGCAAGAAAAACGTCTTTTTTAACGTTTCCGTAATAAGTGGAAGTAATGGAATTTATAAGGCTTATGAACGCGGCGTAATAATTCTCGTACGCTTCTTTCCTCTTTTCTCTGTCGTTTCCGTGCATAATCGTGCCGTACACGCCGTGGGTGAGCTTGACGCGCTCGCCGTCCAGTTCTATCTCGGGGAAAGGAAAATCAACGTTGTTAATCATAGAATAGGTTTCGTTGAACGTGGAAAACGTTTCGCCCAGCATACCTATAAGCCGCTCTTTCTCCTCGGAAAGCATGTGCGGCTTGCCCTGCATAATACGCTTTATCTGGTAATCGTATGCGAAAAAGTCTTTATCGTCTATGAGCGATTGAAGATATTTGTCGTCCGCCTGAGCCAGTTCGGGCTCGATAAACGCGACGTCAGCCGAATACTTAGCAAACATAATGCCGATTTTGGCGTCATAAGCGGTATATTTGGAAATGCTTGAATCCTCGTCGTGTTTAAGCCCCGCGTAAATCGCAAGCCTTTCCATAGCAATCAGAAGCTCGTCGTTTTTCCTGAAAAGCTCCAACAGCTGTTTCCTGTCGCCGAGCTTGCCCGAATATTGCGCCAAACCTATCGCCGCAACCGTTTTATCAAAATTCTGCTCCCAGTCCTTATCGGACGCAAACAAATCCTCCGTCTTCCATTTATACTGTTCTTTGACCTCGTTTCTCTGCATTTTAATCACCTCTTAATTTTTATTGGAATGTATCGGCGCGGGTATAAGTCCGCCCCTCGAAATAAATTTTTCCGACGACAGTTTATGTACGGGCATAATCGGCGCCCTTCCCAAAAGTCCGCCGAAATCCACGCAATCCCCCACCGTTTTATTTGGAACGGGAATAATCCTGACCGCAGTCGTCTTGTTGTTAATCATACCTATCGCGGCCTCGTCGGCAATAATCGCGCTTATGGTCGAGGCCGACGTTTCGCCCGGAACGGCAATCATATCCAGCCCAACCGAGCAGACGGCCGTCATAGCCTCCAGCTTGTCGATATTCAGATCCCCGCGTTCGGCGGCTTTAATCATTCCCTCGTCTTCCGAAACGGGTATGAACGCGCCCGACAGCCCGCCCACGCGCGAGCTTGCCATTATACCGCCCTTTTTCACTGCGTCGTTAAGCATTGCAAGGCAGGCGGTCGTGCCGTGCGTTCCCACGCTTTCCAGCCCTATTCCTTCCAGTATCGCCGCAACGGAATCCCCTACGGTCGGCGTAGGCGCAAGCGATAAATCCACAATGCCGAATTCGGCGTTCAGCCGTTTGGCCGCCTCGCGCGCAATCAGCTGTCCCGCCCTTGTAATCTTAAACGCAGTGCGCTTGATAACTTCCGCAAGCTCCGACAAATCCGCACCATGCGCGCACTCTACCGCGTGCCGCACAACTCCGGGGCCGGAAACTCCCACGTTTATAACTGCTCCGCTTTCGCCTATGCCGTGGAACGCGCCCGCCATAAAGGGGTTGTCCTCCACCGCGTTACAAAACACAACAAGCTTTGCGCAACCGAATCCGTCGCGCGCGGCTGTAAGGGCCGCGGTTTTCTTGACGGTTTCACCCATCAGTTTTACTGCGTCCATATTTATTCCCGACTTGGTGGAGCCTATATTTACGGATGAGCAAAGCCTTTCGGTATCCGCCAGAACTTCGGGGATACTGTTAATAAACGTTCTTTCGTAATCGGCCATTCCCTTGTGTACGAGCGCGGAATACCCGCCGAGGAAATCTATCCCCAGCTGTTTTGCGGCGTTGTCCAAGGCCTTGCCGATTAGGTGCGACTTATCCGCAAACGGCGCGCAAACGACCGCGGCTGGCGTGACCGAAACGCGCTTGTTTACAATCGGTATGCCGTACTCGCGCGAAAGCTCCTGCGTAACTTTTACGATATTCTCGGCCTTTTCGCAAACCGTGTCGTATACGTTCCTTGCCGTACTCTCCGCCGAGCCGCTTATGCAAGGTAAAAGGGAAATGCCCATAGTGACCGTTCTGATGTCAAGGTGCTCCCTTTCGACCATATTTATAGTTTCCAGTACGTCTCCGTAATTAAACATAGCTCTTTATACCTTATGCATAGCGTTGAAAATGTCTTCGTGCTGAACGTGTATGGACATACCTATCTCTTCGCCCAGCGCCCTGCACTCGTCCGCAAGCACGGACAGGGGAATTTCCGAATCCGATAAATCGACAAGCATAATCATTGCGAAATACTCCTGCAATATCGTCTGGCTTATGTCGAGAATGTTCACTCCTTTCCCTGAAAGCACTGCGCTTACCTTTGCGATAATGCCCGTCTTGTCCTTACCGATAACCGTTAAAACCGCTCTCATAACTTCTCCTTTACGTTTTGGGATGCTTAATCCTGTTGTCTATGCCGAAACAGGCGGGTAAATCAAAAGAAAAATACTTATGAACGGCCGTAAAAAAGCTTTTACCGTTCAACGACCATTCCGTTACAACCCCGTATAGATTGGAAAGCGGGAAATTGCCGTAGTTTCTGCTGTCGATACTGTTGTTTCTGTTGTCGCCGAGCAGAAAGAAACTGCCGTAATTGACGTAATGCCCCTTATCGTCGTTACAGTAATTTATGTTTTCAGACTTGTTTGCATCCGAAACATAGCTCTCTTCCACAACAACAAAATCGTTTGTACCGTCATACTTTACGCTGTCTTTCGAATAACTTATCTTTAAAATACCGTGGTCGAGCTTGACCCTGTCCCCGCCCAGCGCGATAACCCTCTTAATAATGTTGGTGTTGTCGGCTTTCCTTACGACGACTATATCGCCGTACGTCGGCCTTCTGTGCCTGTCGACGTACACATAGTCGCCGCTTGTATCCGCGATAATCATACCGTCCTTTTCGAACTCGTGCGCGCCCTGCAACGTGTCGTTCATTGACGCGCCGACCACGTATATACCCGAATAGGTCGCGCTGAACGCAATCTCGGCGATAAGCGCGGCGATTATCAGAACTATCAGTACGTTAAGAAAAATATTAAGTTTTGATTTTTCGTTTGCGGAATACAGACTCCTGTTAAGTTCTTTCACCATATATCAAAGCCACATAATGTTGTTGATCGCGTATTTTCCGTCACAGCTTATGCACAGCCTTAAATTGTGCTCATAATCCGCAAGCTGTGTCCCGTTTACCGTTTTAAACAGCTTGCTCTCAATAATAAGGCTCTGCCATACCCCGCCCAAAATACTCTGGGTGTACTTGTAAATTTCGCCCTCGCCGTCGTCCTCTATGGTAAAAGTTATTTCCGTAGTTTCGTCGCTGAATACGTCCACTTTCAGAACGTTATCCTTCGCGGGCGAATAGCACGGGCTGTTTATCCTGTAAGTCGTAAGCCCTCTCTCGGAATATATTCCCTTAATGCCCTTGGTTTTAGTCACAATCTGCGGCTGCATTACTTCGTCTGTAAAGAAAATCCCGCCGACGGCGACCGTGCGCGGTTCGGCAACGTAAAAGCCGTCCACACCGTTCTTGCTCGAATATATTACCCTGCACCTGCCTCGCGTGTTTTTAAACCTGCCGCTTATCTTCTTGACCGCAATCTTGGACCAGATAGTAAATCCGTTTGCATACTTTGCATAGCACAGCACGAAAAGCGTGGAAGTTTCTTCGAATATATCGAGATACGCCTTGCGCTCGTTTTCGGAAACCTTCAGGGTGTTTCTGCAAAGCGTCCAGTCCCTTGTTGCGGGGTCCAGACAGTTCTCGGCATAATATATCCCGTAATCCTCCACCACGCCCTGATTATCGAACTTGGCCGTCGCGACGAGGTTTTGCTCCTCGTCAACCGTAACGGAAATATCCGCGGGCTGGGGTATAAACACCTGCCTGTTTTTAAGATGTTTATCCAAAAACATAAACATATCTACGGTGCTGTTGATTCCTATGGACGAACCGCACTGCACGGAGTATGTGATTACGCTGTCGTTTATGAATTCGGGATTGATACGCGAAAACGTATCGTACGCCCTGTCGTAGTCGAAAGCGGAGTCGTTTGTGGAGCAAAGCAACAGCACGGGGCACCTTACGTAAGGCGCATACGCCTGCGAGTCTATACCCGCAATAAAACGGTATCTCTCGCTGTCGAGTTTCTGCTCGTCGGACTTGAATTTGCTTATCCCCGCATATGCGAGCCAGCCCGCCGCGCATACGGGAACGATACAGGAAAATTCCGCGGCGACGGCAAGTTTCCAGGCAATTTCGCCGCCGTCTCTTATGCCTATCGCGGCAATGGATTTGGTACCCGTTTTCTCTTCGAGATATTTGCGCGCAAAAATGCCCACGGCCACCCATTCATACCAGCTTGTTTGCGCGGCGGACTCGTCTACGAAATCCTTATGCCGCCCGCACTTTACCGTGTTTGCGTATTCCACGTCCGAGGGATATTGGGTATAATGTTGCGCGCCGTCCCACTCGCCGCGGTAGTCGACCATAAACGCCGAATACCCGCGCTGGACGAAAAGTTTTAAAATATCCTCGTCGATTCCGTCCGAGCTGTCGGGAAAAATAAGCACGGTTTCGGTTGCGGGCGTAATTTCGTTACAGGCGAAAACGCCGTAAATTTTCACGCGGCCCGCCGCCGTCTGCCTGCCCAAAAAATTAACGCTTTCATATTTTACGCCGTCAACGGTTTTAACGTCTATCACTTTCGCATTCAGTTCGGGCGAAACGTCAAATCCGTTCCATAAAATCGTAGGTGTTAATATAGTAGCCAAAATCTTTACTCCTCAACAACTGACGCTTACGGAAGAGCCGCGGCTTTCAGTTGCTTTATTTACGGTTATTTTGTTGTCTATTCTGTGTTTAAGCTCTTCAACGTGACTGATTACGCCGATAGTAAAATGCTCGCCTTTAAGCTTTTCAAGTGCGTTGAGCACCGTATCCACAAGCGTTCCGTCAAGCGTGCCGAACCCTTCGTCGAGAAAGAAAAACTCTATCGATTTAAGCGACGCGCAAATCGTCTGCGAAAGCGCGAGCGCCAAAGACAGCGACACAAGAAAGGTTTCTCCGCCCGACAGCGTGTTTACGCCGCGCAGGTCGCCGCAATTGAAGTTATCCCCCGCGTAAAAATTGTCTTCGTAGGTCAGAAAATATCTTCCGTCGGTCAAATTTAAAAGCGTTGACGAGGCAAGCGCGGAAATATCGTAAAGATATTCGTTTGCGATAAACTCCATAAATTTATTGCCCTTGGTCAATTCTTTTAACTGCGCAATCAGATTGCGCTGCTTTTCAACCGCCGCCAGTTGCTTTTCGAGTATTTTCTTGTCTTCCGCGCGTTTGAGTCCGCTCGTATAATTCGACTGCATAACGGCAAGCTTTTCCCGCGCCGCCGCAAGGTCTGCCGCCGCCTTTTTCTTAACGGCAACGGAATTATTAAGTGTCTGCTCGTTATATTCGTCTATCCCGCGCACGGCCCGCAATTTTTCCAATCGCTCGCCGTAGGACAGTAACTGTGTATCGAACTCGCTCAACGCCTTTTCCGCATCGGCATATTTTGAATATTCACCCGCAACTTTTTTACAGTTTTCCAAACCGTCAAGCCCCGACTGTGAAATCAATGCTTTGAGCTTGTCGCCGAGCCTTGATATATCGGCCTTATAATTGTCAGCGTTGGATTTCAGCGCCGCCGCCTGCGCGGTCAGGCGAGTTATCAGCTCTGCGCATTGCTCGGTTTCGGAATTCAAGCGCTCTTTTTGCAACCTTAAACTTTTAAGTTCCGCGGCGTTTTTTTTCTCCGCGGAAACGTAATCGGATTCGCCGCCGAAAACTTCCCTTAACTGCTCCTGCAATTCGTCTTTCTGTTTCCTTAGCTCGTCACCGTCCCGCCTTATTATTTCACGCTCGCGCCTGCAATTCTCGGCCGCCGCCTGCGCGTCTTTCAACGCCATTGATTTAACGTTGAGTTCCGCGGCAAGTTTTTCCTTTTCTTCCGAGGCCGAACGGAAATTTTCAAGTCTTTTCCTCGCCTCGGCAATATTGAAATCTTTAACCTGACAAACCCTGTCCTTATATAAATCTATTCGCTGTTTAAGCTCGCTTTCCATAAATTTATAAAGTTCGGAATTGTCTTTATGAAACTTGATTTGTCCGTTTAGCCCGACGAAATAGTCCAGCTCGCAAACGTACTCCTCCTTTAATACCGCTCCCCTGAAATACACGTTAATGAGATTGTTCAGGTCGGCCGCGCCGCATTCTTCAAGTTTTTTCTTAACGTCCGCAAAATTGCGCTCCGCATCGGCGCAAATCTTTTCGTATTTTAAAAGCTCCGCTCCCTTATCCTTGTACTCGTTGCGCTTACTATCCAAAGCCTTTGCAAGCCCGTTCAGCTTTTCGGGCTTACCCGCGCAGGCCTCGTACTTCGCCGCAAGCGTCAGGCAATCGGCGATTTTATCGTCGAAACGGCTTTCTGTCAAACGCAATTTAAGTTTTTTAAGCTTATCAACCTCGCCGTCCAGCTCGGAATTTATCTTTAAAATATCCCGCTCGGTCTTTTCCAGCGCGCTCTTTTTTTCGGAAATTTCGGCGTCTGTTTCCGCAACGGACTTACAGACGGGCGCAATTTTCAAACCTGCGCGCAATTCTTCCATATGCGCTTTTCTTGCCGTCAACGCCGCAAGCTTATTCTTAATATCGTTCAGCTCGTTGAATTTCTCCGCAAGGCTTTTAACCTCCGCACAGCGCTTTTCTGCGTCCGCGTCGGCTTTTATCAGCGTTTCCAGCCTCTTCTTTTCCTCGCCTATGCCGTTTTCGAGATTTTTGAGTATCTCGGCGGAAACGTCCGCAAACAGTACGAGCTGAGCGTTGATTTTCTGATATTCGGTTTCTGCCGCACTTTCGCGGGCTTTCAACCGCTCTTTCAGTCTGTCGCCGTATTTATAAAGGGAAAACAGCCGCTCTATAAGCGCAATCCTCTCCGAAGGCTGCGACTTTACAAACTGCGAAAATTCGCCCTGAGGCAGGGCTATGCACTTTCTGAAATCTTCCGCGTCGATACCCAGAACGGCCGTAACTTTTTTATTAACCGTAGTGGCGTTATCCGCAACGCACACCCCGTCCTCGTAAAGTGCGGCCTTATGCAGTCCGCTCTTTTTTTTCAGAACGCGTTCCGCTATATACCTCTTTCTCTTGCCCTCGTTAATAACGTCGAACTCGAATTTTACTTCCGCCGCGTCGCAACGGTAGTTTATGATATCCAGTTTTTCCTTACTTCTTTCAACTTTACCGTACAGCGCGAAATTGATACAGTCAAGTATGGTGCTCTTGCCGCTGCCCGTATCGCCGAATATACCGAATATGCCGCTCTTTGTAAGCTTTTCGAAATCTATTTCCGTCTGCTCGGAAAAACTGTTTATTCCCTTAAATTGTAACTTTACGGGTTTCATTCTTCCTCCGTCAACGAGAGAAACAGCGACAAAAGATCGTCAGAGGGCTGACTGTCGTATCTTGATTTATAAAATTCGGTAAAAAGTTGCGACGAGCTTTTATTTTTATTCGATACCTTTACCTCGCTCCGATTAAACGCAACGTCGGCCTTCAACGCCGCAAGGTTTTCCGAGCAGTGCAATGCCGCGCTTTCAGCGGGCGTGAGCGGTTCTTTGAGATTTAAAGTCAGCTCGACGTAGCACCCGCCGTTTTCGTTTAAAAGTTTAACGCCGTCCGCCGCGCAATTGGCCTGCAATCTTATGAGATTCTTCGGCGAGGTCAGTTTTATTTGCTTAAAATTACTTACGCCATTTTCGTCCAGATCAAACACGTTTACGGATTTCTCCGCCCCCGCCTCGTCGAACGAAAACTGCATTATGGCGCCGCTGTAATACGCGTTTTTTCCCAGTTTCTGTCGCCTGTGCAAGTGACCGAGCGCACAGTAATCGCAATCGGGCAAAATCTCCGTTGCAACAAGCCTTGCGCCGCCCAGGTCTATCTCCCTCTCGCCGTCGCAGACTGTTCCGCCCGCAACGAATATATGCGAAAGAAATACCGAGGGTAGCCTTTCACTCTTTCCGCGCTCTCCGTATTCTATCCAGCGTGTCATTTTTTCGCCGAAACTCTCGTCGGACTTGCCCTCTTTAAACCGCGCCTCGTTGGGATAAGGCAGTATATTTATATAAACTTTTCCGCCCGTTTCATCCTCGAAAACGACGTATCCGCAATCGGACTTTACAGGGCGCACGGGGAAGTCCCCGCCGCACTCTATGCTCTTTAAATTGTTACCCGCAATATATACGTTAAGCTCCTGCGCGAAAGCGGAGGCCGCGGTAAGCCGAACGTAATCGTCGTGGTTTCCGCTGATAATCAGAACCGCGCAGTGCCGAGCGATACTCTTCACCCCGTCGTAAAAAATCTGCTCCGCCTCGGCCGACGGCGTGTACGTGTCGAAAATATCACCCGCGACAAGCGCCAACCGAACTTTTTCACGCTCGCATATATCGCTGATTTCAAAAAGCACGGCGCGAAATTCGTCGTAACGGTCTCTTCCCATAAGTTTTTTACCGATATGCCAATCGGACGTGTGCAATATTTTCATTCGCTGTGTTCCAAAAAAATTTGCGGCAAATTACGACAAATGTAATTGATTTTTTGCTTACATACACTTATAATATAATTTACCTATCTATTATAGTCCTTTTGATAGCAGAAATCAAGCGTTGAAACGGAGTTTGGAAAAATGCCTTTTATTTCGGTTTCTTCCGACCTTGCAAACAAGTCGTTTACAAGCGTGGAAAACAAGTTCATAACCAAATATCTGCCGGTTTTGGAACCGTTGGCGGTCAAAATTTACCTGTTTGCGCTGTATGTTTACCAGAGCGGACTGACTTCATACACGCTTGCGGACTTTTCTAAACAGTTAAACATAACCGAGGACGAGGCCAGAAACTACTTCGAGTATCTCGAAGAGTTCGAGCTGGTTTCTCTTTTATCCCTTTCGCCGTTCGAGGTCAAGATACTCGAAGCGGACAACCTGTACGGAACGCCGAAGAAATTCAAGCCCGAAAAATACGCCGATTTCACAAAGAGCGTGCAAAACATAATCAAAGGCAGAATGATTTCCACCAACGAATTCAGGGAATATTTCCTGCTTTTGGAGGACTACGGGTTCGAGCAGAACGCGTTGATTATGATTATCAACTACTGCGTTAATCTCAAAGGCGACAACATCCGTTTGCAATACATAAAAAAAGTCGCTAAAAGTTTTGCGGAAGACGGAGTTACGACAGCGAAAAAAGTAGACGAAAAGCTTTCCGCATACACTTCTTCCACTCCCGCGCTTATAAGAATTTTCGGCGCGGCCGGAATAAAGAAACAGCCCGACGTCGACGACGACAAGCTGTATAAGAAATGGACAATCGAACTTGGTTTCGACGAAAACGCGATATGCGCCGCCGCAAAGCACTTCAAAGCCAAAACGCCCGAAAAGCTTGACGACGCGCTTACCGAACTTTATAAAAATAAGAAGTTCGACGTAAAAGAGATTGAAGATTACTGCAAAAACAAAAATTCCGTTTACGACGCGACGCTTGAAATTGCAAGGGCGCTTGGCGTTTATATGCAAAACACCGCGCCGTATATCGAGAACTATACAAACGTATGGTGCGACTACGGCTATTCGTTCGCGTGTATGAAACGTATCGCGGACTACTGCTTTAAAAACGGCCGCAAATCGTTTGAGGATATGCAGGATTTTATAGACGTTTTGTACAAGGACGGCGTTGTGTCCGACGCGGCCGTCGAGGAATATATACAAAAACTTTATTCCGAAGACGAGTTCCTTAAAAAGCTGATTGCTTGTTGCGGACTTACGAGAAAGGTTATCGCCTGGGACAGGGAAAGCCTTGCAAGATGGCGCGGCTGGAACTTTTCGGACGAAATGATTACGGAGGCTGCGAAAATTTCCGCGGGCAAGTCAAACCCTATGGCCTACATAAACGGAGTGCTCTCTTCCTGGAAGTCGGAAGGCATATTCAAGCCCGAAAACATAGCCAGACAATCCGCCCCCGCCGTTAAAAATCAATCGGCGGACAGCCGCGCGGAACGTGCGGAAACGGAAAGGCATTTTGCGGAGCTTAGGCACAAGGCCGAGGACGCCGCCGAAAAAGCGTTTAAAACCGCCGTTGCGGACGAGCTTTACGACAAGATACACAAGGAACTGAACGAACTTTCGATACAGTTGGCGTTCGCCGAAATCAGGAACGCAGCCGACGCCGAAAAGATTTCCGAACGCATAAGCGCGCTGGAAACGCAAGGCGACGAGAGGTTGAAACTTTTGGGACTTTCAAAAGCCGATTTCACTCCGAATTACGCCTGTAAAAAATGTAACGATACAGGTTACGATAAAAACGGCAAGCCCTGCGAATGTATGAAAAAATTTATTGCGACTTTAAGATAAATCAACGCCCGCCTGTAAGGCGGGCGTTATCTGTTATTGATGGGCGGACGACGGCTCCTCGTCATCTTCGTCGTAAGGATTTACGTGCACGGTTACGTGTTTAACAAGCGGAAACTTCTGCTCTATACCGCTGTGCACCTTCTCCGCTATCTCGTGCGCCTTATATAAAGGTAAATCGCTGTCGCAGGCAATCTCGGCGATAACGTATATCCTGTTACCAAACATTCTGGTAAGCAGGGTATCGACGCGCCTTACGCCCTCGCAGGAGTTTATAAAGGTTCTTATATCGCTCTCCGTCTTTTCGTCGCAGGCCTCGTCGGTCATTTTTTTGACGGCGTCGAGAAATATCTGTATAGCGGCTTTGAGTATGAAAAGACAAATTACTATACAAGCGATTGAATCGAGAATTTTCACGCCGCACAGTCCGCCGATTACGCCCACCAGACTTCCTATCGACGAAAGCGCGTCCGAACGGTGATGCCACGCGTCGGCTTTAAGCGCGGAAGAATTTACTTTCTTAGCCGCAAGATACGTATACCAAAACATTCCCTCTTTAACCACTATCGAAACGGCGGCCGCAACAAGCGCAATCACGCCGGGGACGGCGAAATTTTTATATTCTCCCGTTACGATATTTTTAACGCCCGAATAACCTATTCCCACGCCCGTTGCAAACAGCACCACGGCCAGAAGGATAGCGGCCACGCACTCGAACCGCTCGTGACCGAACGGGTGATTTTTGTCGGCCTTTTTACCCGAAATCTTAACGCCGATAATTACTATTACCGTAGAAAACACGTCGGAGGCGGAATGCACCGCGTCGGAAATCAGCGCGTACGATTTCCCGAATATACCCGCAAGAAGTTTAAACACCGACAGCGCGGCGTTTATCAGAATAGTTATAACGGAAACCCTGACCGCAACTTTCTGCATTTCGTTTTGAATTTTCAATTCGTTTTCCATACCAATATTATACGCAACTAACCGGATTTTGTCTTTTAGGTAAAAATAAAACCGACAAACTTCAACAGAAATTTATCGGTTTTTTTGGAGCTGCTGAGCGGACTTGAACCGCCGACCTCATCCTTACCAAGGATGTGCTCTACCGACTGAGCCACAGCAGCAATATTTGCCTAACGTGTTTATTATATTTAAAATAAGATATATTGTCAATTCATTTTAACGTGATTTTATAATGATTACAATAAAGTTTTATATTCTTTTTTCGTTTTAAACATACCGTTGTAAATAATGCCTATGACGAAAC
Source organism: uncultured Christensenella sp. (assembly GCA_910579705.1). Classification (GTDB taxonomy): domain Bacteria; phylum Bacillota; class Clostridia; order Christensenellales; family Borkfalkiaceae; genus Coproplasma. The sequence goes on along the minus strand of CAJTUI010000009.1, from coordinate 8,175 downwards.
AGCTCATCATAGCATAGCACCAGACGAGAAAAATTATCAGCGACGCAATCCTGCCGTAAAGCTTTTCGGGGTTTGCAAACTGCGTGTATACCGAAAAGCCGATTAAAAATACAAGCCAGAGCGCGGTCGTAAGCAAACTGCCCGGAACCGCGTCAAACAATTTCAGTTTATAGGGGCACGCAAAGAGATTCAGCACAAGAATAACCGCAAAAGCCGAGGCGGTGAGAAACGTGCATAAAACGAGGTCTGAAAGATAGAACGGCAACAACCGGTCCAGTATGCGCGAGCCGACTACAAGCACGCCGCCCAGAACCGCGAAAAGAAATATTGCCGCGAAAATGAGCACCACGGAGGCCAGACGGAGTTTCAGTCCGCCCTTAACGCGCGAAGAATTATAAATCAGCTCCCCGCTCCTCCTTAAATGATAGAAAAAATTCGTAGACGAATAAAGCGTCGTAAGCAGAAAAATAATTCCCGCCCCGCCCGCCGCGCTCTCCGCGGAAGATTTAAGATACCGCAAAAACGGACTTACGCTGTCAAACAGCTCGTGAGAAATAAAGCGCTCTATATCCACGTTTCCGCAGACGAGCGTTAGCCACAGAATAAACGGCGCTATGCTCATTAGAAGAAAGTAAACTAGCGTGCCGGCTATCGTGGAAAAACGCTTGTCCGAAAAGTATCTGAACAGTTGCAAAACTTTACGCATAACTTTATTTTCTGCAATTTAAAAAAAAATAAGGGTATCCTTTACGGATACCCGATAAGTCGCCCGTTAATTGTTACAACAGGAGTTGCAACCGCAGCTCTCGCTCCTTACGGACGCGCAACCGCAACGGTTGTTCCAGAGTCCGTACTGCGTTGCGTAGTATGCGTCATAGCAACCGCAACCGTTGCAGTGATTGCAGTGTCCCGATACGTTGTTAAGAACGCTGAACGACTCCGCAGCATCGCGGAAGTTACGATTCTGCCAGTTGTCGTAGCAACGGTGACAGCCGCAGCCGTTCCGGCAGTTATTGCAACCGCAACGATTACAGCCGCAACCGCACCTGTTGCAGGAATTGCAGTTACGACCGAAAAGTAAATTGAAAAGACTGCCGCAGCAGCAATTGTTATTACAATTATTACACATTTGTATTTCTTTCCTTTTCTCTTAAAGTTACAGGACAAAGGTTTTCCCCCTCGCCCTATATATTCCATTATATGAAAACCGCGGCTGGTTTGCGCCTGCCGCGGCTCTGTTTCCGAATAAAAAAACGACAGGCGCTATGCCTGCCGTTTCTATTTATTAAATTATTTGCCGAAATATCTTTTAAGCATTCCCGCAAATCCCGCGCCGTGTCTGGCCTCGTCCTTGGCCATTTCGTGCACGGTATCGTGAATAGCGTCGTAACCGAGCTGTTTAGCGCGCTTTGCGATAGCGAACTTTCCTTCGCAAGCGCCGGATTCCGCCGCCGCGCGAAGTTCGAGATTTTTCTTCGTCGAAGGCGTTACCACTTCGCCGAGCAATTCCGCAAACTTAGCCGCGTGCTCCGCCTCTTCGTAAGCGTAACGCTTGTAAGCCTCCGCTATTTCGGGATAACCCTCGCGCTCCGCAACTCTCGACATTGCAAGATACATTCCGACTTCGGTGCACTCGCCGTTGAAATGGGCGCGAAGTCCGTCCATTATTTCCTTATCTTCAACCTGTCCGTCGCCTACGCCGTGCTCGCACGCGTAAGCCGCCTTTTCCGCGCTTATCGGCTCGAATTTAGTTGCTTTGCAAACGGGGCAAACTTCTACGTCGTCTTCAACGATTTCGCCGCAAACTACACATCTTTTCATTTTTTTTACACTCCTAATTTTTTAAAATTCAGTAATTGGATTATAGCATACCTCAAATGAAATATCAATACCTTTTTCCAATTTTTACCATATTTTCATATTTACATTTTTTCGGGTACGCCGATACCCAATAAAGACAATGCGTTTTTCAAAGTCAGCAAAGTCGCTTTCGTCAGATTGAGCCTGAACGCCTTCGCGTCCCCTTCCGCCGTCAGGATTTTGCAGTCGATATAAAATTTATTGAACTTCTGCGCCAGATCGACCGCGTATCTTGCTATATAGCTCGGCTCGTACTTGTCCGCCGATTCCGCCAGCGTTTCGGGGAACGCCGCAAGCTGTTTTATTACTTCAAACTCCTGCGGGTTGGGACTGTATCCTTCGGGAACGCCCGAAAACTCTCCGCTTTTGGACAATACAGAATTTGCGCGGGCGCAAGTGTATTGAACGTATACGCTTGTTTCGCCTTCAAAGCTCAGTACTTTGTCGTAAGAAAAAACAATGTCCTTTATTTTATTATTGTACAATGCGCCGAAAATTACAGCCCCGACGCCTACTTTTTCCGCAATTTCTTTTTTATTTTCGAGTTGCGGGTTCTTTTCCTCGATAATGCAATGCGCTTTTTCTATACATTTATTGATAACGTCTTCAAGCCAGACGACTTTTCCTTTTCTCGTCGACATAGCTCCGTCTTCGAGCGATACCATACCATAAGACACGTGCACCAAATCTTTCGCCCACTCGTTGCCCATCAGTTCCAGAACTTTGAAAATCTGCCTGAAATGCAGGTTCTGCTGATACGCGACAACATACAGACATTTATGAAAATCATACGTCTTTTTTCTGTAATACGCTGCGGCCAGATCGCGCGTAGCGTAAAGCGTGGCCCCGTCCGACCTCAAAATAAGGCAGGGAGGCATACCGTACTCTTCCAAATCCACAATCTGCGCGCCCTCGCTCTCTTTTAACAAATTTTTATCCCTGAGCTCGTCTATAACGGGCTGCATTTTATCGGAATAAAACCTTTCGCCCGCGTAACTGTCGAAATTGACGCCCAATTTATCGTATATGCCGCGCACATAATCGAGCGTAAGCTTTTTGAACCACTCGAAAATTTCGTTTGCCTCTTTATCCCCGCTCTCAATAAGCCTGAAATACTCCCTTGCCTCGCTTTCCATCGCCTCGTCCGCCTCGTTATTGAACCGAACGTATAAATCGTTTATGGCGTGTATCCCGCCTTTCTCCACTTCCTGCCTGTCGCCCCAGTGTTTATATGCGCAAATAAGCTTGCCGAACTGAGTTCCGTAATCGCCGAGGTGGTTTATTCCGACCACGTTATAACCCAGATATTTAAACAGCTTGTACAAAGCGCTGCCGAGCACCGTTGTCGACAGATGCCCGATATGGAACGGTTTTGCTATGTTTACCGACGAATAGTCGATACATACGGTTTTTCCGTTCCCTGCGTCGGACGCGCCGTATCTTTCGCCCGACGACAAAACCGCGCCGAGAACTTCCGCCGCAAGCGCCGTTTTGTTTACCTTGAAGTTGAGATAACCGTTTACGGCCGAAACTTCGCTTATTACCCCGTCCGTCTTATAGCGGTCTTTAAGCTCCTGCGCAATCATAACAGGGCTCTTTCTCAACGCTTTTGCGAATTTGAAACAGGGCAAAGCATAGTCACCCGTTTCGGTATTGGGCGGGAATGCGAGCGACGAATAAATTTCGTCCGCGCTCACTCCGTCTATTTCTATTCTGTCGGCAATGTATTTTTTGTAATCCATAATATTTTCCTGATTTGTCCGTGTTGTTGTAAATTTTAACACAATACAAAAAAATTATCAACTTTACCGCCTATTTGTTTTGATTTTTTTGGCGTTTATATTATAATTTATACAAATTATCAATCAAGGAAACGAACCAAATGAAATTAGGTGTTGTCGGACTGCCCAACGTTGGCAAGTCCACGCTGTTTAACGCTATCACGCACGCGGGTGCGGAGGCCGCTAATTACCCTTTCTGTACGATAGAACCAAACGTCGGCGTGGTGGCCGTTCCCGACGAAAGACTGGATAAACTGGCGGCGCTGTACGACAGCAAAAAGGTCACCCCCGCCATCGTCGAGTTCGTTGACATTGCGGGTCTTGTCAAAGGCGCGTCCAAGGGCGAAGGTCTCGGAAACAAGTTCTTATCGCACGTGCGCGAGTGCGACGCGATTGTGCACGTAGTGCGCTGTTTCGAGGACGAAAACATAACCCACGTAAGCAATAAAATTGACCCCGTGGCGGATATAAGGACAATCACGCTGGAACTTATCCTCTCCGACATTGAGGCCGTAAACAAGCGTCAGGACAGAATAAGAAGTTCGGCGCGCGGCGGCGCAAACAAGGAGGCGGCCGCGGAGTTTGCGCTTCTCGAGAGGCTTGAAAAGTTTTTAAGCGGCGAAAACCCCGCGAGGCTTTTCGAATGCAGCGAAGAAGAAAAACCGCTTGTAGACAACCTCTTCCTTCTCACCAATAAACCCGTTATCTACGCCGCTAATATTTCGGAGTTCGATATGGGTAAAAACGAGGACGAAATTCCGCTTGTTTGCACGGTCAAGGACTATGCGGCGAAAGAAGGCAGCGAAGTTTTGGTTATATGCGCAAAAACCGAGGAAGAGCTTTCCACTATGCCTCCCGACGAAATGGCTATGTTTCTCGAAGAGCTTGGGCTGAGCGAAAGCGGTTTAAACAGACTTATTAAAAAGAGTTACGCGCTTTTAGGGCTTATATCCTATCTTACGGCGGGCGAAAAAGAAACGCGCGCCTGGACGATTGTCAAGGGCACGAAGGCCCCGCAGGCGGCGGGTAAAATTCACAGCGATTTCGAAAAGGGATTTATCCGCGCAGAGATTTGCGACTGGCAGACCCTTCTGGACTGCAACGGACTTGTCGGCGCCAAGGAAAAAGGAAAAGTGCGCTCCGAGGGCAAGGAATACGTAATAAAGGACGGCGACGTCGTACTATTCCGTTTCAACGTTTAAATAAAAAAATTAACCCCCGCTCCTCTCGGAGCGGGGGTTTTATTATCGCTATTATTTAAGTTCGGAGAAATATTTGATAGTTCTGACCATCTGGGAAGTATACGAATTCTCGTTGTCATACCAGGAAACGACTTTAACAAGCGTCGTTCCGTCGCCGAGAGGCATACACTTCGTCTGGGTAGCGTCAAACAACGAGCCGTAGGTCATTCCGACAACGTCGCTGGAAACGATTTCTTCTTCGGTGTATCCGTAAGATGCGGAAGCCGCCTGTTTCATTGCGTCGTTTACGGCCTTTGCGTCAACTTCGCCCTCGCAAACCGCGATAAGCTGGGTAAGCGAACCGGTGGGAACGGGAACGCGCTGTGCGCAACCGTCGAGGAGACCGTTGAGCTCGGGGATAACAAGGCCGATTGCCTTAGCCGCGCCGGTGGAGTTGGGAACGATGTTTACGGCAGCAGCCCTCGCCCTTCTCAAATCGCCCTTTCTGTGGGGGCCGTCAAGAACCATCTGGTCGCCGGTATAAGCGTGTATTGTGGTCATATAACCTTTCTTGATTTTGCAAAGCTTGTTGAGCGCGTCTGCCATAGGTGCAAGGCAGTTGGTCGTGCAGCTTGCCGCGGAGATTACGGTGTCGGCCGCTTTAAGGGTCTTTTCGTTTACGCTGTAAACTACCGTGGGAAGGTCGTTGCCCGCGGGTGCGGAGATAACGCACTTCTTTGCGCCAGCTTTAATGTGCGCGGACGCCTTGTCTTTCGAGCAGTAGAAACCCGTGCATTCGAGAACTACGTCAACGTCGTGCGCCTTCCAGGGAAGGTTAGCCGCGTCTTTTTCCGCGTAAATTTTAATCGTCTTGCCGTTTACGGTGATGCTGTCTTCGCCCGCAACAACGGAATCGCAGTACTTATATCTGCCCTGAGCCGAATCATACTTCAAAAGATGAGCGAGCATCTTGGGACTCGTAAGGTCGTTGATTGCTACGATTTCATAACCTTCCGCGTCAAACATCTGTCTGAACGCAAGGCGTCCGATACGGCCGAAACCGTTAATTGCCACTTTTACATTTGCCATAAATAAATTCCTCCGAATTTTTATTTTCTAGAATAAGTATACCAAAACATACCAATTTAGTCAACCGCTTTTTCAAATTAGCCAAACCGATACAAAAATACTTATTTAACAATTTAATTATACTCCTTATTCTCGCTTTTGAAAAGTATTTTTCAGTTAAATTTTCAATTATTTTGGAAATTGACTTGAATTTTAAACGGATTTGCATTATACTTTAAATATCATTTAATTTACTTGTTTTGGAGGTTGTTTATGGCATTGGTTTCGGCAAAGGATATGCTTGAAAAAGCGAGGGACGGCAAGTACGCCGTAGGTCAGTTCAATATCAATAATCTGGAATGGACGAAGTGCATTTTGCAGACTGCGGAAGAACTCAGATCGCCCGTAATACTCGGCGTTTCGGAAGGCGCTGGAAAATATATGACCGGCTTTAAGACCGTTTCGGCTATGGTCAAGGCTATGATCGAAGAACTTAAAATCACCGTTCCCGTAGCGCTCCACCTCGACCACGGTTCTTACGAGGGCTGTTATAAGTGTATCGAGGCGGGTTTCTCTTCGATTATGTTCGACGGGTCCCACTTCCCCATCGAAGAAAATATCGCAAAGACGAAAGAGCTTGTAAAGGTCTGCGCGGAAAAGGGTATGAGCCTTGAAGCAGAAGTCGGCTCTATCGGCGGCGAGGAAGACGGCGTTGTCGGGCTCGGCGAGTGCGCTGACCCCGAAGAATGCAAAAAGATTGCCGACCTCGGCGTGACTATTCTGGCCGCGGGCATAGGCAACATTCACGGAAAATATCCCTCCAACTGGCCCGGACTCCGCTTTGACGTACTCGAACAGATAAAGGCGAAAACAGGCGATATGCCCCTCGTTCTCCACGGCGGCACGGGTATTCCCACGGATATGATTAAGAAGGCTATTTCGCTCGGCGTTGCTAAAATCAACGTAAACACCGAATGCCAGCTTTCGTTTCAGGAAGCTACCAGAAAATATATCGAAGAAGGTAAAGACCTTGTCGGTAAGGGTTTCGACCCCAGAAAACTGCTTGCGCCCGGTTGCGAGGCTATCAAGGCGACCGTCAGGGAAAAGATGGAAATCTTCGGTAGCATAGGCAAGGCGTAAAATAATTTTACAAAAGATAAAAACCTCCGCGGATTGCGGAGGTTTAATTTTTATTAAATTGCCGAAACTATAACTATCATGAAACGCAAACTGATTATTATAGCGGCTATTTGCTCCCTCTTCGTCTTACTTTCCGCTTGCGACGCGCGCGATACCGGCTCGCTGAAATCGCTTACACGGCCATACATTGCACAGTACGAGTGTACGGACGCAAAGCTCGGCAACGACGATTTACTGGAAAAATTCGATTATATCAAAATCGTTCTGGTCGACAAAAACAAACTGCAACTTATCTATAAACTGAAAATGGGCGAAAAGCGCGTTAAAGAAAGCGAATACACATTCGACGCGAAAACTCGCGAACTTTCCGCGGACATAGGTATTTTCGGTTACAGGTTCAACCAGACCACGGTCGTAAAGGACGGAAAATTTACCGTTACCAAGACGATACTCGGAAAACAGCTTGTAATGAATTTCGAAAGCGTATAAATAAAGCACGGCACAAATGATATGCACCCCAAAAGTTAGACACTTTTGGAGGTGCATATTTTTATGAAAGAAAAAGGAAGAAAGAACAAAAAGTATTCGCCAGAATTCAAGATAGCTGTTATAATGGATATGCGAGAAAACCATTTAGGTTATAGAGAAGTTACGCGAAAGTATTGGGGATTAAAAACAGAAAGAGAAACTTCGAAGTATGTAAATCGCGTAATTAAGTGGGAACGCATATATTTGGAAGAAGGTGAAGTTGGATTTATGACAGAACGTCGCGGGAGAAAAAGTACAGGCAGACCAAAGAAACCGTTAAGTAAAAGCGTTGAAGAAGATTTAATAGCGGAAAACCAACGACTTAGAATGGAGATAGAATACTTAAAAAAATTGGATGCCTTAGTTCGGAAAGAAGAGCAAGAGAAAAACAAAAAGCAATAATTGTGTCTGAACTAAGGCAGAAATATCCGCTCAAAGAATTACTCAAATTATCTAAACTGCCACGTAGTACTTATTACTATTACCGTCATCATAAAGGCGAAGGTAAGTATAAATTAGAAAAACAAGAAATACTTAACTTGTTTGAGCTAAATAAACAACGTTATGGATATAGACGGATAACGGCATTACTTCGGCAAAAAGGTATAGTTATAAAC